>NZ_JBVOOL010000001.1:0-677294 GCF_055664045.1 Kitasatospora sp. NPDC023385
CACTAATCCACCCGAAGGCTTCATCGTTCGACTTGCATGTGTTAAGCACGCCGCCAGCGTTCGTCCTGAGCCAGGATCAAACTCTCCGTGAATGTTATCCGGTAATCCGGAGACACCCGCGTCGAGCGGCACGGCAACCCCCGGAATAAGGCGGCCCCGCGCACTGCGTCCTCGCTAGTGTTTTACTTCAAAAGGAATCTCCAACCCCGATCAGACGATCGAGGCCGGGGATGTCAACATATCTGGCGTTGACTTTTGGCACGCTGTTGAGTTCTCAAGGAACGGACGCTTCCTTCGGACCGCCTTCCAGCGGAACCTCCGGGCTTCGTTCTTTCGTGTTCCCAGCTTATCAGATGTTTTCCGCTCCGTTTTCCGGAGTTTCATTCATCGGATTTGCTTTCCGCTTTGCCGCCCCGGTCTCCCGCGGCGACTCCGGAACTGTACGGGGACGGGCCCGCCACATGCAAATCGCCCCTGCCCGGGCTTCCGGGCAGGGGCGATTGGCTGTTCGAGCACCGTCAGGCGCGGCCCATCTCCTCGGCGATGGCGGCCGCGAAGGCGTCGATGTCGGCCTCCGTGGTGTCGAAGGCACACATCCAGCGCACTTCACCGGTGTGCTCGTTCCAGAAGTAGAAGCGGTAACGCTTCTGCAGTCGCTCGCTCACCTCACGCGGGAGGATCGCGAAGACGGCGTTCGCCTGGGCAGGCCGGACCACCTCGACGCCGTCGATCTTCCGGACCGCGGCTTCCAGGCGGCCGGCCATGGCGTTGGCGTGGCCGGCGTTGCGCAGGTAGAGGTCGCCGGAAAGCAGCGCCTCGAACTGGACCGACACGAAGCGCATCTTCGAGGCCAGCTGCATCGAGGTCTTGCGCAGGTACTTGATGTTGCGCACCCGCTCCGGGTTGAGCACCACCACGACCTCGCCGAACAGCAGGCCGTTCTTCGTCCCGCCGAAGGACAGCACGTCGACGCCCACGTCCGTGGTGAAGGCGCGCAGCGGCTCGCCGAGGGAGGCGGCGGCGTTGGCCAGGCGGGAGCCGTCCACGTGGACGAGCATGCCCAGCTGGTGGGCGTGCTCGGTGATCGCGCGGATCTCCTCGGCGGTGTAGAGGGTGCCGAGCTCGGTGCTCTGGGTGATGGAGACCGCGAGCGGCTGCGCGCGGTGCTCGTCCCCGTAGCCCCAGGCCTGCTGGTCGAGCAGTTCGGGGGTGAGCTTGCCGTCCGGGGTCGGGATGGTGAGCAGCTTGATGCCGCCCATCTTCTCCGGGGCGCCGCCCTCGTCCACGTGGATGTGGGCGGTTTCGGCGCAGACCACGGCGCCCCAGCGCGGGAGCAGCGACTGGAGGGCGACCACGTTGGCGCCGGTGCCGTTGAAGACGGGGTAGGCCTCCGCCTTGTCGCCGAAGTGGCGGCGGAAGACGTCCTGGAGGTGGGCCGTGTAGTCGTCCTCGCCGTAGGCGACCTGGTGGCCGCCGTTGGCGAGGGCTATCGCGGCGAGGACCTCCGGGTGCACGCCGGCGTAGTTGTCGCTGGCGAAGCCGCGGACGGCGGGGTCGTGCCGCCGTACCGCGTCCGTACGGGTGAGGTCGGTCATTGGGCTGTCAGCCACAGGTGCTGTCCGTTCAGTTCTGCTGCGGGGCGGTCCCAGAGGCCCGCCAGGTGGTCGGCGAGGTCGGCGGTGTCGGTGAAGCCGGCGAACTTCGCCTCCGGCTTCTCGGCCCGCATTTCGGGGCTGACCAGCGCCTTGATCACCAGGATCGCAGCCGCCGCGGTGGGCTCGCCGTCGGGGGCGGTGGTCTCCTTCTTGAAGGAGTCGGCCATCGCGAGGGTCCAGGCTTCGGTGGCGGCCTTGGCGGCCGCGTAGGCGGCGCCGCCGGCGGTCGGCTTGTGCGCGGCCGCGGCGGAGATCATCGCGTAGCGGCCTGCGGGGCTGCGGACCAGCGCGGGCTGGAAGGCCAGCGACGTGTGCTGGAGGGTGCGCACGACGGTGTCGTGCAGGAAGTCCCAGTCGTCCAGCCGGCTGTCGAAGAAGGTCTTGCTGCCGCGCCAGCCGCCGACGAGGTGGAACAGGCCGTCGACGTGGCCGTGCTCGGACTCCAGGTGGTCGGCCCAGTCGTGGACCTCCTGCGGGTCGAGCAGGTCGATGACCTGGCCGCTGACCTTGGCTCCGCGTACCGCCACCCGGGTGGCGTCCAGCGCGGACTCCAGGCGCTGGGGGTCGATGTCGGCGCCGATCACGGTGGCGCCGTCGGCGGCGAGGCGCCGCAGCACCGCGCGGCCGGCCGGGCCGCTGGCTCCGGCGACGGCGACGACCTTGCCGGCGAGCGGGGCGTTGGTGGGGGTGGTCACGCGGCAGCTCCCTGGGTACCGACGCCGGTGATGCCGGCGGTGGCGGCGATGACGCCGCCGAGCTTCTTGGACAGGGCCTCGTAGAACATGCTCAGCGGGAACTCGTCCGGGAGCACGGCGTCGCACAGGGCCTTGTTGAGGGCCTTGCCCTCGGTGGTGTCGAGCGGCAGGGCGTCGGGGCCCTTGGCCCAGGTGGACGCCGGGTGCGGGGTGAGGTAGCGGGAGACCAGCTGGTAGGCGGCGATCCAGTGGGCCGGCTTGGGCCGGTCGATGCCGTCGCGGTACAGGGTCTCGATCTCGCCGCAGAGTGCGTTGGTGACCTGCGGGGCGCGCTCCCAGTCGATGGTGAGGCGGTTGTCGCGCCAGCGCAGCGCGTCGTGCTTGTGCAGGTAGGCGAAGAGCAGCTGACCGCCGAGGCCGTCGTAGTTGCGCACGCGGTCACCGGTGACCGGGAAGCGGAACAGGCGGTCGAAGAGGATCGCGTACTGGACGTCGCGGGCGTGCGGGTTGCCCTCGGTCTCCAGCTTCACCGCCTCCTTGAAGGTGGTGAGGTCGCAGCGCAGCTCCTCCAGGCCGTACATCCAGAACGGGCTGCGCTGCTTGATCATGAAGGGGTCGAACGGCAGGTCGCCGTGGCTGTGGGTGCGGTCGTGGACCAGGTCCCACAGGACGAAGGTCTCCTGCGCGCGCTGCTGGTCCTGCAGCAGGCCCTCGGCGTCGGCCGGGATCTGCAGGCCGAGCTGCCGGACGGCGCTGGTGGAGACGGCGCGGAAGCGGGCGGCCTCGCGGTCGCAGAAGATGCCGCCCCAGGTGAAACGTTCCGGCGCCTTGCGCACGGAGACCGTCTCGGGGAAGAGGACCGCGGAGTTGGTGTCGTAGCCGGCGGTGAAGTCCGTGAAGGTGATCGGCACGAACATCGGGTTGTCGAAGCGGGTGCGCTCCAGCTCGGCCAGCCAGTCGGGCCACACGACGCTCAGCAGGACGGCTTCCAGGTTGCGGTCCGGGTTGCCGTTCTGGGTGTACATCGGGAAGACGACCAGGTGCTCCAGGCCGTCCTCGCGCTGCTCGGCGGGCTGAAAGGCGAGCAGCGAGTCCAGGAAGTCGGGCTCGCGGTAGCCGGTGTCGGCCCACTTGGCGAGGTCGGCGTCGACGGCGGCCAGGTAGGCGGCGTCATGCGGGAAGTGCGGAGCGAGCTCCTCCACGGCGGCGCGGACGGTGGCGACCAGCGGGTCGACGGTGTGCCGCTGGACGGCGGCCAGGTCGATCGAGCCGTCCTTGGACTGCAGCGGGCGCAGCGCCTCGACGGCTTCCTTCAGCCGCAGCCAGGCCGGGTGGCCGGCGAGGGGCGAGACCGGTGCGTCGGCCGCCGCAGCGAGCCTTGGCGAAAGATTCTGCATCGTGGACTCACTTCGACAGGAGTTATTTCAACGGGGACACCATAAGTACGAAAGGTTCTCCCGTTCAAGGGGGTCCAGACGGGCAAAGCTGCGGTGAGTCGCCGCTCCGGCCCGAAAACCTGCGCCGGGAGACCGGTTGTCCGGCATGTGGACAGTGATCTGGATGTTCTGGACAGATGCGCTGTTGTGATGCGAACCTCCCCGCATGCTCCCGGCGGTGATCACGGTGGCCGTACGCCACGACAGCCCGTTCCGGGCGCCCTCCCGTCGGCATGCCGACTCCCGCTGTCGCGCGCGCGGGCTCTGCTGCCGCTGTCGCCGTCGTCGCCGCTGCTGCTGATCCGGGCCCGTACGCCGACCATGCCGTGTGTGTTCCGGCGCCGCCACCGGGGGGAAGTGAGCCGCCAGGGCCCGGCCCGCCCGGCTCGCTGCCGCGCCCTCCCGCACTTCCCGTCCCTGCCCTGGTCCTTCCTCCTCCCTGGAGCCCCGCATGATCCTCCGCAAACCGTCCGCCGTACTGTCCCTCGCCGCGCTGGTCGCCGCCGCGGCCGCCCTCAGCGCGTGCGCGCCGCAGGGCGCCACGTCCGACGCGGCCTCCGGCGCCCCGGGTGCGGGCGGTACGGCGGCGGGCTGCGCGCCGGGCGCGCTGGCGACGCGCACGGCCGGGACGCTGACCATCGGCACCGACAAGCCGGCGTACGACCCGTGGTTCTCCGAGGACAAGCCCGAGAACGGCAAGGGATTCGAGTCCGCCGTGGCCTTCGCGGTGGCGGAGAAGCTGGGCTACCCGAAGGACAAGGTCACCTGGGTGGTCGCGCCGTTCGGCAAGGCGACCGCACCCGGCGCCAAGGACTTCGACTTCGACCTCAACCAGGTGTCGATCAGCGACGAGCGCAAGCAGGCCGTGGACTTCTCCTCCGGCTACTACGACGTGCGCCAGGCCGTCATCGCACTGAAGAACTCCAAGGCCGCGGGCGCCAAGAGCATCGCCGACCTCAAGGGCGCCAAACTCGGCGCGCAGGTCGGCACCACCAGCCTGGACACCATCACCAACACCATCAAGCCGAGCAGCCAGCCGGCCGTCTTCGACTCCAACGACCTGGCCAAGGCCGCGCTGAAGAACGGCCAGATCGAGGCCCTGGTGGTGGACCTGCCGACGGCCTTCTACATCACCGGCGCCGAAGTGCCCGAGGCCCAGGTGGTCGGCCAGTTCGAGGCCACCGCGCAGGGCGAGCAGTTCGGTCTGGTGCTGGACAAGGGCTCCAGGCTGACCGGCTGCGTGTCGCAGGCCGTGGACGCGCTCCGGGCGGACGGCACGCTGGCGAAGCTGGAGAAGCAGTGGCTCTCCGACGCGGTGTCGGCACCGGTGCTGAAGTGAACGCTGAACTGAGCGCCGACCCGGGCCCCGGCGTGAGCAGTGAGATCAGTGGGACGGCCGGCGCGGAGGTGACCGGCGGCGCCACAACCGGCGGTGCCACGACAGCCGACGCGGCGACGGCCGGGGCGGCGCGGCTCGTCAAGTCGGCCCCCGAGGACGACGGCTACCGCCCTTCCGAGCGGCGGCTCGCGCACGAGGCGTACCGGCGCGCCCGGGCCCGCCGCTCGGCGCTGATCGCGACCGCGTCCACCCTGGCGACGGCCGCCGTGCTCTACCTGCTGGTCGTCAACTCCCCCGGCTGGCAGGTGACTCGGCACACGTTCTTCAACCTCGCGTACGCCCGCCAGGCGCTTCCCGAGGTGCTGAAGGGGCTTCGGCTCAACCTGCAGCTGATGCTCGGCTGCGGGGTGCTCATCCTGGCGTTCGGCCTGCTTCTCGCGGTGCTGCGGACACTGCGCGGGCCGGTGTTCCTGCCGGTGCGGCTGCTGGCCACCGCGTACGTGGACTTCTTCCTCGGGCTCCCGATGATCATCTGCCTGCTGGTGATGATCACCGGCGTGCCGGCGCTGCGGCTGACCGGGGTGACCACCGACCCGCTGCTGCTGGGCGGGGCCGCGCTGGTGCTGACGTACTCGGCGTACGTGTCGGAGGTGTTCCGCTCCGGCATCGAGTCGGTGCACCCGAGCCAGCGGGCCGCGGCGCGCTCGCTGGGACTGACCAACGCGCAGGCGATGCGGTACGTGGTGCTGCCGCAGGCCGTCCGGCGGGTGGTGCCGCCGCTGCTGAACAACCTGGTGAGCCTGCAGAAGGACACCGGACTGGTCTCGATCGGCGGCGCGATCGACGCGGTGTACGCGGCGAAGATCATCGCGGCCCGGTCCTTCAACTTCACGCCGTACCTGCTGGCGGGTCTGGTGTTCATCGTGCTGACCATCCCGCTGACCCGGTTCGCCGACTGGCTGACCACGCGGATGAACCGTCGGCAGTTCCAGGGAGGTGCGGTGTGACGGCGGAGGTGCTCCGGCTGGAGTCGGTACGCAAGACCTTCGGCACCCAGGTGGTGCTGCGGAACGTGGATCTCGCCGTGCCCGAGCACTCGGTGACGGCGCTGATCGGGGCGTCCGGCTCCGGGAAGTCCACGCTGATGCGGTGCGTCAACCTGCTGGAGGGCATCGACGACGGCGCGATCATCCTGGACGGCGAGGAGATCACCGATCCCCGCGCGGACGAGGACGCCGTGCGGCGACGGATCGGGGTGGTGTTCCAGTCCTACAACCTGTTCCCGCACATGACGGTGCTGGAGAACATCACGCTCGCGCCGCGCCGGGTCCACGGGGTCGCGCGGGCCGAGGCTGAAGCGCGGGCGCTGGAACTGCTCGACCGGCTCGGGCTCGCGGCCAAGGCGAAGGAGTACCCGGACCGGCTCTCCGGCGGCCAGCAGCAGCGCGTCGCCATCGTGCGGGCGCTGGCCACCGGGCCGCGGCTGCTGCTCCTGGACGAGATCACCGCGGCGCTCGACCCGGTGCTCGTCGGGGAGGTGCTCTCGGTGGTGCGGGACCTCAAGGAGCAGGGCATGACGATGGTCATCTCCACCCACGAGATGGGCTTCGCCCGTGAGGTCGCCGACCAGGTCTGCTTCCTGGACGACGGGGTGGTGCTCGAACAGGGGCCGCCGGAGCAGGTGTTCGGTGATCCGCGGGAGGACCGGACCCGGCAGTTCCTCAGCCGGGTGGTCGCCTCGGGGCGGCTCCAGGGCTGAGCCGGCGGCGACGGCCGACCGGCGTGCGGCCAGGACTTCACCACGGCGGGCGCAACCGTACGCCCCCGTACGCGCCTGGCCCCACCCGGTGGACTGCGGTGATCGTGGACCGGACGACTGTCACCGCGGCCGGGGCGGCGAACAGATGACAGAGGACAGCTGACAGATTTCATCATCTGTCTTCTGTCCGCTGACCGCTGTTCGTTGTTCGCCGTCCTCCGTCGCCCACCGCCCCGGGAGGCCGCCGTTGCACGGACCCACCCTGGTCAACTGGCTCCTCGCCGTCCTCACCGCCGCCGTCGGCGCCGCCTGTCTGGGCAGACTGCGCCGGTCCTCCTGCGCCCCCGTCGGCCCGAACCGTCCGCTCGCCCGGGAGTCCGACGCCGCCGAGGCCCTGATGGGGCTCGGCATGGCGGCGATGGCCGTCACCGGCGCGACCGTCCCGGCCGCCGTCTGGGCCGCGCTGTTCGGCCTTCCCGCCGCCGCATTCCTGCTGGCCGCCGTCCACGCCCCCGCCGGCCGGGCCCACCGGCTGCACCACGCGGTCGGCGCGGTCGCCATGACGTACGCGGCCCTCGCGATGGCGGCGGCCCCCGGCCACCCGCACCACCACGCCACCGGTCAGGGTCTGCCGCTGCTGACCGGCTCGCTCCTCCTCTACTTCGGCGCGTACACCCTCCGGGCCGGCAGCCGCCTGCTGCACACTCCAGCCGGCACCCTCGCGGTCGGCACCGCCGGGCTGCCGCAGGCCTGCCGACTCACCATGGGCATCGGCATGTTCGCCATGCTTCTCACCATGTGACGCGCCCAGCCGCGCTTCCAGCCGCGCGCCAAAGCCCCGAAAGGGCCCCGCAAGCCTCCTCAGGTCCCCGCTCACTCCCCCGCTCGCACCCCGGCAACGCCCCGCAACACCCCGGCGGGCGCGTGGCGTTGGTCACTGGCCGGTCGAAAGCCGTTCCACCGGGCGTCGCCAGCGCATAGGTTGGCGGGGAGCGCGCTGTCGCGTTCCGTGCGTACTCGGGGAGCCCATGCGATGCCTGCCCTGATCGGCCTGCTGCTGCTCGGACTGCTGCTCTCGACCCTCGCGCCCCGGCTGCTGGCCCGGGCCCGCTGGGTGGAGCGCGAACCGGTGCTGGCGCTGCTGGTGTGGCAGTGCCTCGTGGTCGCAGTGCTGCTGTGCTGCGCACTGGGGCTGGTACTGGCCGGCTCCGCCGCCCTGCCGGAGCTGCGCGCGCTGGTCTTCTCGGGCGCGCCGCACGGGGTGGAGGCGGCGTACGAGCTGCAGGACGCCGAGGGCTGGGGCCGGCTGTGCGCCGCGGTGTTGGCGGCGGGCGGGGTGCAGACGGTGCTGGCGCTCACCCGCGAGGTCTGGACGGCGAAGGCGCTGCGCCACCGGCGTCACGCCCAACTGACGAGCCGCGCGCCGGAGTTGCCGGAGTCCATCGAGAGCGCCCGGAGCCGCCGGGAGCGGCTGGTGGTATTGGAGAACGTCCGGCCCGAGGCGTGGTCGCTGCCCGGCCCCGACTCCCGCCTGGTGGTCACCACCGGCGCCCTCCAGCAACTGACCGATCGGGAGCTGGCGGCCGTCCTGAGCCATGAGCGCGGCCACGTCCGGGCCCGGCACCACTGGTTGCAGCAGTTCGCGCAGGCGCTCGCCTCGGGCTTCCCCGGTGTGGGCGTGTTCAGCGCCTTCCGGGACCAGGTGGCCGAACTGGTCGAGCTGGCGGCGGACGACCGGGCCGCCCGCCGGCACGGTCGGCACACCACCGCCCTCGCCCTGGCCGAACTCAACCTGGACCGCGGGGTGTTCGGCTCCTGCCCGCCCGGCCTGGCGCAGTCCCCGAAGCGGGTGGACCGGCTGCTCGCGGGCCGTCCTCGGCTCACCGTCCCGCACCGGCTGCGCCTCACCGCCGCGGCCCTCGCCGCGCCCACCGCGGTCGTCCTGCTGGCTGTCGCCCCGGGGCTGCGCTCGCTCATCTGAGCCGAACGCCCAGGGGTCGACGGGGACTTGACGCCCAGTCAGCCCCCCCCCCAGCCAGCCCGACAGCCCCAGCCAGCCCGACCCGAGTCGGTCAATTCGACGACGGCGCTCAGCAGGCCGGGCCGAGCTCGCCGCCGAGGGTCAGCTCCAGCACCTCGCGGTGGAGTGGCCTGGCCTGCTCGTAGCGCTCGTGGCCCGCCTCGGTCAGGGTGAGGACGATGCCCCGCCGGTCACTCTCGCACATCGCCCGGGTGACCAGCCCGGCCTTCTCCAGGCGGGCGATCAGCCGGGAGAGCGCGCTCTGGCTGAGGTGGACGGTGGGGGCCAGTTCGCTCACCCGCACCGCGTGTTCACCGACGGCCGCGCACCCCTCGACGAGGCGCTCCAGCACCTCGAACTCGCTCATTCCCAGCCCGAACTTGTCGCCCAGTTCGCGGTCGAGCAGGCAGGCGGCCGCGGCGTGCCGGGCCAGCAGCTCGCGCCATTGCGCGACGAGACCGGCCTCCACCGAGGGTTCGAGTTCAGCCACGCGGCCATGCTAGCACATGCACTGTAAATTATTGCGTTCGCATCTAATTCATTTGCATTGGATGCACATGCATGTACTGTCCTCTCCATGACCACCGCGACCGTCACGTCACCCGACGCCTCGTCAACCAGCGGGCTGCACTGGACACCCCGCCTCTGGGGCACCCTGATCGTGCTCTGCGCCGCCATGTTCCTGGACGCCCTGGACGTCTCCATGGTGGGCGTCGCCCTCCCGTCCATAGGCTCCGAGCTGCACCTGTCCACCTCCACCCTGCAGTGGGTGGTCTCCGGCTACGTCCTCGGCTACGGCGGCCTGCTGCTGCTCGGCGGCCGCGCCGCCGACCTGCTCGGCCGCCGCCGGGTCTTCCTCGTCGCCCTGGCCGTCTTCGCGGCCGCCTCGCTGCTCGGCGGCCTCGTCGACGACGGCGGACTGCTGATCGCGGCCCGCTTCCTCAAGGGCGTCAGCGCCGCCTTCACCGCCCCGGCCGGCCTTTCGATCATCACCACGACCTTCGCCGAGGGCCCGGCCCGCAACCGGGCACTGTCCATCTACACCACCTGCGGCGCCAGCGGCTTCTCGCTCGGCCTGGTGCTGAGCGGCCTGCTCACCTCGGTCGGCTGGCGCTGGACCTTCCTGATGCCCGTCCCGGTCGCGCTGCTCGCCCTGACCTTCGCGATCCGCCTGCTCCCCCGCCGGGCGGAGGATCCCGCCAAGGGCGGCTACGACATCCTGGGCGCGATCACCGGCACCGCGACCGTGCTGCTGCTGGTGTACACCGTCACCGAGGCACAGGGCGCCGGCTGGCTGAGCCTGCGCACCCTCGGCTCGCTGGCCGTGGTCGCCGCACTGGCCGCCGCCTTCCTCGTGATCGAGAGCCGCACCGCCCACCCGCTGGTCCGACTCGGCATCTTCCGCAACGGCTCGGTCGCCCGGGCCAACCTCGTCGCCTTCGCGATGACCGGCGCGTACGGCGGCTTCCAGTTCGTGGTCACGCTCTACCTGCAGCACCTGCTCGGCTGGTCGGCCCTGCAGATGGCCCTCGGACTGCTGCCGGCCGGTGCGTTCATCGCCCTCTCGGCGCCGTTCATGGGCCCGATCGTCGACCGCTTCGGCACCGGGCGGCTGCTGCCACTCGGCCTCGCCGCCCTGGTCGGCGCCTTCGCCCTCTTCCTGCGGCTGGACGAGCACAGCTCCTACGTGGCCCTGGTGCTGCCCTCGATGCTGCTGCTCGGCGTCGGCTTCGCGCTCGCCTTCCCGTCGGTGAACATCGCCGCCACCGACGGCGTCGCCGACGAGGAACAGGGCCTGGCCTCGGGCCTGGTGAACACCGCGATCCAGGTCGGCACCGCGGTGGTGCTGGCCGGGGCGACCGCGATGATCACGGCCGGCAGTGCGGGCGGCGACAGCCCGCAGGCACAGCTGGACGGATACCGGCCCGCGTTGGTGTTCGTCGCGGCGGTCGCGCTGGTCGGCCTGGTGGTCGCGGCGGCGGGGGCCCTGGTGGACCGGCGCCGGAACGCAGTCCCCGCATCGGTGCCCGATTATGATTACCAGTCAGCCGGCTCGATGACGACCCGAACCGAAGTCCTCATCGAACGCTGACCCTTGGGCCCCGCCCGGGGCCGACCCCCGGCCTCCGGGCAATGGCGCCGGCTCCACCAAACCCCCGTGTTGGTGGAGCCGGCCGTCTTCGTACCGGTCCGCCCGGGCGGCGCCCGTCGTGGCACGGTTCCACGGTGCGGCTGTCGGCTCCGCAAGTATATTGGCTCGGAGTCAACGAACATTCGGAGCAGTCACGATGGCACCTCGCGGGGATTCGGTCAATGAGGAGATGCGGCAACGCTCCCGCCGACGCATCATGCGGGCCACCATCGAACTGGTTGACCAGCACGGTTACGCGGGCACCACACTGAGCGACATCGCCGAGCAGGCCGGCCTCGCCCGCGGCCTGCTCTCGTACTACTTCGACGGCAAACGACTGCTGATGCAGTCCGCGACGCACCGGTTGATGCACCAGGCACTGGCCGGTGCGCTGGCGGAACTCGCCCCCGGCACCACCCCCGCGGCCCGGCTCGCCCGCGCCATCGACGCCGTCCTCGGACTGGCCCTGGACCACCCCCGGGTGATGCGCTCACACCTCGCGCTGATCCTCGACCCGGACGCCGGCTCCTTCGTCCAGGACCCGGAGCAGCAGCAACTCGGCGCCATCCTCCAGGGCCTGCTGCGCGAGTGGGGCGCACCCGACCCGGTCGCCGAGCACGCGGTGCTGCGCAGCGCGCTGATGGGCGGCTGCATCGGCGTACTGCTGCCGGGCGCCGAGATCCCGCTGGCGCCGATCCGCGCCGACCTCTTCCGCCGCTACGACCTGGCCTGGCACCTCGGCAGCCCGCCGCAGCCGAACCCGCCGGAACGCGAAAGGCCGCCGGCCCGCGGTTGACGGCGGGCGGCCGGCCAGTGGTGGCGTGCGAGTGGCAGCCTGGCTGTGGCAACTCGGCTGCGGCGGACTGCTAGTGGCGCAACCCGCCTGTCACGAGAGACGCACCCGACGGGCCCCGAGAGACGCACTCCACGGGCCCCGGGCGGCAGCGGCTCAGCGTTCCTTGAGGATCGAGGCCAGCAGGTCCACGGTGCGCTCCGGCGTGAGGCTGTCCACGCAGAGCCGCTCCATGACCTGGATGTAGGCGTCGACGTCGTCCCGCTTGTCCAGATAGAGCGCGCTGGTGAGCTGCTCCAGGTACACCACGTCCGCGAGGTCCTGCTCCGGGAAGCGCAGGATCGTGAACGCCCCGGACTCGCCCGCGTGCGCGCCGAACCGGAACGGCATGACCTGGATCACCACGTTGGCCTGCTCGGCCACGTCGATCAGGTACTGCACCTGACCGCGCATCACCTTGGGGCCGCCGACCGGCCGGCGCAGCGCCGCCTCGTCGATGACCGCCCACAGGCGCGGGCTGCCGCCCTCGGCCAGCAGCTTCTGGCGGCGCAGCCGGAGGCTGACCCGCCGCTCGACCTCCTCCTCGCTGATGACCGGCCGACTCTGGCCGAAAACCGCCCGTGCGTACTCCTCGGACTGCAGCAGCCCCGGGATGAACTGCACCTCGTACGTGCGGATCAGCTGGGCGGCCTCCTCGAGGCCGACGTAGGTCTGGAACCAGCCCGGCAGCACGTCGTTGAAGCTGTGCCACCAACCGGACTTGTTGGCCTCGCGGACCAGGCCGAGCAGGGCTTCACGCTCGATGCCGTCGTCGACGCCGTACAGGCTGAGCAGGTCGGCGACGTCGCGCTCCTTGAAGCTGACGCGGCCGAGTTCCATGCGGCTGATCTTCGACTCGGAGGCCCGGATCGCGTAGCCCGCGTCCTCGCGGGTGATGCCACGCGCCTCACGTAGGCGACGCAGCTGAGAGCCGAGGAGGATCCGGCGGACCATCGAGCCGCCGCCCGGCTGAACTGTGGTCATGCGGTCGAAACCTCCACCTAGGGCAAACAGCGCACAGTCTGCCATCAGTTGAGCGCTCACGGTGCCGATACTGACGGATGTTCCTATCAGTTCCACACTCCACGCACCAGGATGCACGTGCATCCGGCCTTGCATATGCCAATAGTGCGACTGCACGTGAATCGACTCTTGCATCTGCAGTGAGCGCACACCACCATGGTGCACGTGCACCTGCACATCCCTGGCAATCCCGCGGGCTCCGCGTCGACCCCACGCGCGACTCCGTGCACCGGCTCGACGGCGTCCCCCGCGCCATCGGGCGTTCGTGTGCGCGCGCGCCTGGTCGAGGGGGCGGCCGAGCGGCCGAGCGAGTCGGAGGTGACCGGCATGACCCCGGCGGGTCCAGCCGTGTCCGCCCCCTTATGGGAGGAGCTCTTCATGAGCACCGGTACGGCTTTGGCGGTTGACCCCCATGTGCTCACCTGTACGCTCGCTCCTCGCTACGAAGCCGTCAGAACCGCGCGCGACTTCGCCCGGACCACGCTCCAGCGCTGGGGACTGACGGAGCTGTTCGACGATGTCGCGCTGGTGGCCTCCGAACTCGTGACCAACGCGCTCCGGCATGCGATCGGCGCACGGCCCGATCCGGCGGGCTGCGCCCAGGGCGAGTACGACCTTCCCATGCAGCCGGCCCCCGAGGGCCGACTGCCGATCCGAATAAGCCTTGTGCACCGCGCGCCCCAGGTGGTCTGCGCGGTGAGCGACCCGAGCAGTATCGGGCCGGTGGCCCGGGAGGCGGACTTCGTCGCCGAATCCGGCCGCGGACTACACCTGGTGGAGTCCTTCAGCCGCTCCTGGGGCTGGCACCCACTGGGCAGCGGCAAGGTGGTGTGGGCGATGTTCGCGGCGGAGCAGATCGGCGGTTCGCCGCTCGACGGACACCCCGAGGCCGGCGGGCGATCGGCGCTCGACGCGCTCGGCGGACCGGTCGAGGTCGGCGGACGGCACCGGCGCTCGGCCTAGCGCCGGACGGTCGGCGGTCGGCGGTCGGCGGTCAGCGGTCAGCGGTCAGCGGTCAGCGTGACGCAGACCGCGCGGTGGGTGGCGGCCGGTCGAGGGGAACCCCGGGAGACACCACACCCCGGGTCGCTCCGCCAGGCGCCATCGGCAGCGCCCTGCCGGGAACATCACGGATGTCGTGAACGTCATGAACGTCATGGATGTCAACGGCGCCAGGGCGCCACGGGCGCCGGGCGTGCTGAGGACCTCCGGAAACAACGGCACAAAAGGTCGCATAAAAGACAAAAGACAAAGGCCGTCGCGGTGTCGGCACCCACGACGGCCCCCCGATGGTGAAGCACGGCGGCCGGTCAGACCGCCAGGTGGTCGAACTCCCCGCCCTTGGCCCCCAACAGCAGGGCCGCGATCTCGGCCCGGGTGTATATGAGCGCCGGGCCGTCCGGGAACCGCGAGTTGCGCATCGCCACATCGCCGCCCGGCAGGGCCGCGAACTCGACGCAGTTGCCCTGGGAGTTGCTGTGCCGGCTCTTCTGCCAGACCACCCCCTGGAGATCGGCGGCGGCCATCCCGTTGTAGGTGTCGAACGAGCCGTGCGTGTCCTGCGAGTCGTGCATAGAGATCTCCCGAAGAGCTCCGGAGTTGTGGTCCAGCGCGGCGCCCCCGGCACCGCCGAACGAACGGACCGGCCCCGTACCGGTCCGGCACAACGCCCCACTTGACGCGATGATAGCTGTAGTGCACGTGCATCAGCACGGGACAGTGCAGGTGCACGAGGCCTTTTACCCGCAGCCGCGAACTCTTCACGGGCCCTTCTTCTGACGGTACGTAAACGGACATAGCCGAGTGAATCGTCGAGCGCGCGATAACCGGCCGTGAGCAGCCCCCCGCTGAATGTTGATCTTCGAATGCCGGGAGTCGCACCGCCGTGACCCTGCGTCAGGCGACCTCCATACTGTGAGACATCTCACGCACCACAGCCGCAACGCCGCGCCCCGCTGGGCACGTCAAGGCAATGGCCCACACTCACACGGGGGTTGGGCGAAGTATGTCCGGATTGTAGGCAAACCACCCGAACCGGGACCGAAACGCACCGGGTCCGTACCAGGTCCGTGCCGCGATCGTCCGAAACCTGTGCGGCAGCCGACTGCAGGCCTGACGGGCCGATGTCCTACGATCTCCGGCATGAGCACCGCAGCCATCCCGGGCGCGCCACTGCCCGTCCGCACTCCAGGCTCCCGTGCGCGGGGGCGCCACCGTCGTCCCGAGCGCCCCGAGATCCCGGCCAGCGCCCCCGCCCTGGTGCTCGCCGTGCCCGCGACCGCCGGGCCCGAGTCCCGGTCGGTCGTCGAGGAGCTGCTTTCAGTCGTCCGCAGCGAGCAGAACGGCGTCCAGGCGACGGTCGGCTACCTCCCCCGCGCGTTCGCCGAGGACGGGGGCGGCGACGACCGCACCGTCGCCGAGCTCCTGGCGGCCACCGCCGAGGCCGGGCTGCCGATGCCCGTCCTGGTGCCGCTGGTGCCCGGTCCGCACCACTTCCTGCCCGAACTCCACGCGCTCGCCGCCGAGTACGGCGCGCCCGTCACCGACGCGCTCGGCCCGCACCCGCTGCTCGCCGAGGCCGTCCACGTACGGCTCTCCGAGGCCGGGCTGGCCCGTGCCGACCGGGCCCGGCTGTTCGCCATCGCGACCGCCGCGGACGGCGTGGTCCTGACCACCGTCGGAGGTGAGGACGCGGCCGCCGCGGCCGGCATCACCGGCGTGCTGCTGGCCGCCCGACTGGCCGTCCCGGTCGTGGCCGCCGCACTCGACGTGCCCGGCTCGGTGGCCGCGGCCGTCAACCACCTCAAGGAGACGGGCTCGCAGCGCCCGGCGCTGGCCCCGCTGGTGATCGGGCCGGAGGCCGACTCCGAGCTGCTGGCCACGGCCGCCGAGGAGACCGGCTGCCCGTCGGCCGCGCCGCTGGGCGCCTACCCGACCGTCGGCCAGCTGATCGCCTCCACCTACCTGGCCGCGCTGCCCACGCCGTCCCCGGAGGACCTGGCGCGGGCCGAGGCGGAGGCTGCGGCCGCCGCCGAGGCCGAGGGAGCCATGGAGGGCGCTCGCGGCGCCCACGCGGCCGCCCAGAGGTCTGTCGGACAGTAGACGCCGCGCGTCCGTCGACGCGCACGAAGGGCCCGGAACGGCTTCCGTTCCGGGCCCTTTCGCTTTGCTCCTCCTCCTGCGCCGTACCGGAGTTAAGCCGACCATGGAGAGAAATGTCCGATCTGGCGCTATTTGCAGGTAATTGACCGGCGCACTCTCCGGCGCTCGCATCACGCCTTCCCCCTGACTTGAGCAGTACGCGGCTCCGCGCCTCGACGCTCCGTCACACTTTTCCTGAGGCAAAGACAGTTGTGCACATCCGCAATGCGATTGCCGAAAAACGATCATTTACGATCATGATGGCCAGCCATTTTGGCACTTCTCTCTAAACCGTGATGAGCGTCACAGGTGTTTGCAGTTTGAACTTAAGTCTGCTTAACGTGCTCCCCGTTCGTGATTCCACGGACCCAGTTCATCCGCGACGCCGAGTCCTGCCGTCGGATGTTCTGGCAGCGCGAAAACGCACCACGGCAGGAGCGGGGGAACCACAGGTAAGTCGCCCCGGACCGCTCTTCGGAACGGTTCAGGGCTAGGGGTGAAGCCGCGCTCAAGCGCGGCCGGGCAACTCCAGCCCGAATCCGACAGCTCACCTCGCAGGCGTGGGAGAGGACCGCGTCTTCATGCTGCCCACCAACGGCACCCGTCTGTCCGGCCGCACCCGCCGCGTGATCGCCGCCATCGGCGTCGCGGGCATCGGTCTCACCATCCCGTGCCTCGTCTCCGGCACCGCCTCCGCCGCCTCCGTCGCCACCTGGGACAAGGTCGCCCAGTGCGAGAGCGGCGGCAACTGGAGCATCAACACCGGCAACGGCTTCTACGGCGGCCTCCAGTTCACCTCCAGCACCTGGGCCGCGTTCGGTGGCACCGCCTACGCCTCGCAGGCCAACCAGGCCACCAAGGACCAGCAGATCGCCGTCGCCGAGAAGGTCCTCGCCTCGCAGGGCCCCGGCGCCTGGCCCGTCTGCTCGATCCAGGCCGGCCTGACCAAGGGCGGCGCTCCGGCCGCCGTCGACACCTCGGCCGGCACCGCCTCCGGTTCGACCGCCGCCAAGCCCGCCGCCCAGGCTGCCAAGCCGGCCCCGGCGCAGACCCAGACCCAGACCCAGGCTGCGAAGCCGGCCAAGCCCGCCGCGCCCGCCCAGGACGGCGCGCAGGCCGCCACCGGCTCCGCCACCAGCGACTGGGCCCAGAAGCGCCAGCAGCAGGCCCAGAGTGGCGACTACACCGTCGCGGCGGGCGACTGGCTGTCCGCCATCGCCGACAAGAACAACGTCCAGGGCGGCTGGCAGCGGCTCTACGAGCTCAACCGCGGCACCCTGACCGAGGGCCCGGACACCATCTACCCGGGCCAGCACCTGTCCTTCGGCGACCGCGGCCAGGCCCAGCCGTCCGCCTCGGCTGACCAGTCCTCCTCCGCCGACCAGTCCTCCTCGGCCAAGGCCGGTTCGGACTTCACCTGGTTCAACCGCTCGCAGAAGTCCGGCCAGTCCGCGAACGGCGGTGCCGTGAACGCCCAGCCGACCGCGCAGACCCAGGCTGCGAAGCCGGCCGCCCCCAAGCCGGCCGCCCCGGCGCAGACCCAGACCCCGGCCCCGGCCGCCACCGGCAGCATGGCCGCCGCGGTGTCCTTCGCCGAGTCGAAGGTCGGCCAGGCCTACGTGTACGGCGGCACCGGCAACGGCGGTTGGGACTGCTCCGGTCTGACCCAGGCCGCGCTGCGCGCCGCGGGCATCTCCGTCCCGCGCGTCGCCGCCGACCAGGCCGCCGCCAGCACCCACGTCTCGCTGGACAGCCTGCAGCCGGGCGACCTGCTGTTCTGGTCCAACAACGGCCAGGACTCCGGCGTCTACCACGTCGCCATCTACGTCGGCGGCGGCAAGTACGTCGAGGCCGCCAACCCGAGCTCGGGCGTCCGCGAGCAGACCGTCGCCAACTGGGCGCCGGACTTCGCCGGCCGAGTCTGAGAACACCGCACGGCCGACGGCCGACAGTGTTCGGCGGACGGACGGCGGCGAACAGCTGACAGCGGTCAGCTACCAGATGACAGGTAACAGATAACAGATTTCAACATCTGTCATCCGTCCGCTGTCGGCCACCGCCCGACCGATGACCGCCCGCCACCCCCGGGGAGAGTGCGACCACTCCTCCCCGGGGGTTCCGGCGTATCCCCCGCGCAGGAGGGCTGACGCGGCGAACGTCGAAGGGTCCTGGCGGGCAACTGCCCTCCAGGACCCTTCCGTTGGTCTCCAGCCGTCGTCCGGCCGTCGTCCAGCCGTCGTCCAGCCGTCGTCCGGCCGTCGTCCGACCAGCCCGGCAGCACTCCCACCGACCCGCCGCTCAGCGCGCGCCGGCTCCGGTGGACCCCCGCATCACCAGCTCCGGCTGGAACATGAACTCGCCGCGCTGGGCCGCGTTCCCGCCGACCTCCTCCAGCAGCGCGTCCACCGCCGCCGTGGCCATCGCCTCGACCGGCTGCCGGATCGTGGTCAACGGCGGCTCGGTGAAGGCGATCAGCGGCGAGTCGTCGAACCCGACCACCGACACGTCGTGCGGCACCGACAGCCCGCGCTGCCGCACCGCCCGGATCGCCCCGAGCGCCATCATGTCGCTCCCGCAGACGATCGCCGTGCAGCCCTTGTCGAGCAGCGCGCCCGCGGCCGCGTGCCCGCCCTCCACGCTGAACAGCGTGTGGTGGACGAGGTCCTCGGCCTCCTCCTGGCTACGCCCGAACACCTCGCGCATCGCCGCCGTGAAGCCCTCGATCTTGCGCAGCACCGGCACGTACCGGCGCTGCCCGACGGCCAACCCGATCCGCTCGTGGCCGAGTTCGGCCAGGTGCTGGACGGCCATCCACATCGCGGCTCGGTCGTCCGGCGAGATGAACGGCGCGTCGATCTTCTCGCTGAAGCCGTTGATCAGGACGAACGGCACCCCGCGCCCGGCGAGCCGGGCGTAGCGGTCGTGGTCGGCGGTGGTGTCGGCGTGCAGTCCGGAGACGAAGACGATGCCCGCCACGCCCCGGTCCACGAGCATCTCCACCAGTTCGTCCTCGGTGGATCCGCCCGGGGTCTGGGTGCAGAGCACCGGGGTGTAGCCGTGCCGGCTGAGCGTCTGCTCGATCACCTGGGCCAGCGCGGGGAAGATCGGGTTGCTCAACTCCGGTGTGATCAGGCCGATCAGCCCGGCGCTGCGCTGGCGCAGCCGGGTCGGCCTCTCGTACCCGAGCACGTCGAGCGCCGCCAGCACGGTCTGCCGGGTGGCGGCGGAGACGTTCGCCTTGCCGTTGAGTACGCGGGAGACGGTGGCTTCGCTGACCCCCGCCTGCGCCGCGATGTCTGAGAGTCGCGCCGTAGTCACGGTCCCAGAGCCTATTGCAACCACGTCAGACCGCCCACCAGCCGGTGCTGTCCGGAGCGAGCACCGTCTCGCCGCCGTCCACCACGAGGTCGGTCGAGGCGAGCAGCAGCGTTCCGGGGGCCGCGATCCGCACCGGTTCGGCGGTGGTGTTCACGGTGCAGACGAAGGTGCCGCGGCGGAAGGTCAGGGTGCCTTCCGGTCCGTCCAGCCACTCGACCTCCGTTCCGGCGCCGAGGTCGGGCTGGGCCCGGCGGACGGCCAGCGCGCTGCGGTACAGCTCCAGGGTGGAGTTCGGGTCGCCGGTCTGTGCCTCGACGCTGAGTTCGGCCCACTCGGCCGGCTGCGGCAGCCAGGACGGACCGCCGGCCGCCGGTCCGAAGCCGTACGGGGCTTCGGTGCCGGACCACGGGATCGGCACGCGGCAGCCGTCGCGGTAGCCGTCCTGTCCGGCCTGGCGGAAGAACGACGGGTCCTGGCGCACCTCGTCGGGCAGGTCGGTGACGTCGGGCAGGCCGAGTTCCTCGCCCTGGTAGACGTAGGCGGAGCCGGGCAGGGCGAGCATCAGCAGGCTCGCGGCGCGGGCGCGGCGCAGGCCGAGTGCGCGGTCGCCGGGGGTGCGGATCTGGGTGCCGAGGCCGGGCGGGTTGGCGAATCGGGTGGCGTGCCGGGTGACGTCGTGGTTGGACAGCACCCAGGTGGTGGGGGCGTCGACCGGGCGCATCGAGTCGAGCGAGAGGTCGATCACCTCGCGCAGTGCGGTGGCGTCCCAATCGGTGCCCAGGTACTGGAAGTTGAAGGCCTGGTGCAGTTCGTCGGGGCGGACGTAGTTGGCGGTGCGCTGGACGGTCGGGGTCCAGGCTTCGGCGACGCCGATCCGCTGGCCCGGGTACTCGTCGAGGATCTTGCGCCAGCTGCGGTAGATCTCGTGCACGCCGTCCTGGTCGAAGAACGGCATGACGTCGTTGCCGAGCAGCTTGAGCTGGTCGGCGCCGCCGAGGTCGGGCAGGCCGGGAGCCTTGACCAGGCCGTGGGCGACGTCGATGCGGAAGCCGTCCACGCCCATGTCGAGCCAGAACCGCAGGATGGAGCGGAACTCGTCGGCGACGGCCTGGTTCTCCCAGTTGAAGTCGGGCTGCTCGGGGGCGAACAGGTGGAGGTACCAGTCGCCGGGGGTGCCGTCCGGGTTCTCGGTGCGGGTCCAGGCGGGGCCGCCGAAGATGGACTCCCAGTCGTTGGGCGCCAGTTCGCCCTTCTCCCCCTTGCCGGGGCGGAAGTGGTAGCGGTCGCGCAGCGGGGAGCCGGGGCCTTCGCGCAGGGCCCGCTGGAACCACTCGTGCTGGTCCGAGGAGTGGTTGGGGACGAGGTCGACGATGATCCGCAGGCCCAGCTCGTGGGCGTCGCGGATGAGGGCGTCGGCGTCCAGCAGGGTGCCGAACATCGGGTCCACCGCCCGGTAGTCGGCGACGTCGTAGCCGGCGTCCGCCTGCGGCGAGGCGTAGAACGGTGAGAGCCAGACGGCGTCCACGCCGAGATCGCGCAGGTAGGGCAAGCGGCTGCGGATGCCGGGCAGGTCGCCCATGCCGTCGCCGTTGGAGTCGGCGAAACTGCGCGGGTACACCTGGTAGATGACCGCGTCCCGCCACCAGCCTCTGGACTCGCTGCCAGTCACCGGAGCCAGGGTGGCCGCCTCGTGAGCGGTTTCGGCGGCAGGCCGGGAGGTGTCGGCCAGGTTCTGGGTCATGGACGGTATCCCTCGGGGATCGGAGGAGCGGGGAGCGTTGCGCGCGTGGCGGTCCGCGTCAGGCGTCACGACTTGGAGGCGCCGGCGGTCAGGCCGGTGACCAGGTGGCGCTGCACCAGGTAGAAGAAGGCCGCGGACGGGATCGCGATCAGCACGGCGGTGGCGGCCATCAGGTTCCACTGCGCGTCGTGCTCGCTCACGAAGGTCTGCAGGCCCACGGCCAGCGTGTACTTGTCGGAGCTGAGCATGAACGTCGAGGCGAACGGCACCTCGGCCCAGTAGGTGAGGAACGAGTAGAAGGCGGCGACCGCCAGGCCCGGACGGGCGAGCGGCAGCACCAGCCGCCAGAAGGTGCCGAACGGGCTGAGCCCGTCGACCCGGCCGGCCTCGTCGATCTCGACCGGGATGGTGTCGAAGTAGCCCTTCAGCAGCCAGGCGCAGTACGGCACGGTGGTGGTCGAGTAGACCAGGATCAGGCCGGTGTAGCTGTCCAGCAGGCCGAGTTGGGAGAGCATCGTGTACATCGGCACGATCAGCACCGCGATCGGGAACATCTGGGTGACCAGCAGCGACCACATCAGTGGCTTGTGCCCGGGGAACTTCATCCGGGAGACGGCGTAGCCGGTGGTGGCGGCGACCAGCACGCCGAAGACGGTGGTGACGCCGGAGACCAGCAGGGCGTTGCCGAACCAGGTGAAGAAGTCGGTGTCGGACAGCACGTGCTGGTAGTTCGACAGCGTGAGCTTGTCGAGGATGTGCCCGGGGTGGAGGTAGTCGGTCTTGTCCGGGCCGAGCGAGACGAAGAGGATCCACCCGACCGGGAACAGCGCGATCAGGCTGGCCACGATCAGGGTGCCGTGGGACAGCGCGCGGGCCAGCGGGCTGCTCTCGCCGCGTCGGCGGGCCCTGGCCGGCCGGACGGTCGGGGCCACGGGCGCCGCGGGGGCCGGGCGTTCGGTGGTGGTGCTCATCGGGGTTACCTGCCTTCGTGGGTCAACTGGGTCCGGGGCCTCAGCCGTTGGCCTGCTCGTTGCGGGCGAGCCAGCGCCGGTAGAAGGCGGTGAAGACGATCAGGATGGACAGCAGGATCACGCCGTAGGCGGCGGACTGCGCGTAGTCCCGGGGGATTTGGCCGAAGCCGAGGCGGTAGGCCCAGGTGACCAGCAGCTGGGCGTCGGGCGCGCCGGTGCCGAACAGCAGGAAGATGACGTTGAACTGGTTGAACGTCCAGATCACACCGAGCAGCACGACGGTGGAGGAGACGGAGCGCAGCCCGGGCATGGTGACGTACCGGAAACGCTGCCAGGGCGTGGCGCCGTCCATCTCGGCGGCCTCGTACAGCTCGGCGGGGATCGACTGCAGGCCGCCGAGCAGCGAGATCATCATGAACGGCACGCCGGCCCAGGTGTTCACGAGGATCGCGGCCGACTTCTGCGCCCAGGGATCGGTGAGCCAGCCGGGCTCGGGCAGGTGCAGGGTGGCGAGGATGCTGTTGATGACGCCGCCGTCGGAGAGCATCAGGCGCCAGGAGAAGACGGTGACGAAGGTCGGCACGGCCCAGGGCAGGATGAGCAGCATCCGGTAGACGGCGCGCCCGCGCAGCTTCTTGTTGAGCAGGAGGGCGAGGCCGAGGCCGAGGGTGTAATGGAGGAAGACGCAGACGGCCGTCCAGGCGATGGTCCAGACGAAGTGCGACCAGAAGCGGTCGTACGAGCCGGGGCCCCAGAGGATGTCGGCGTAGTTGTGGAAGCCGACGAACTCGTAGCTGGCCGGGATCTGGTTGACGCCGATCGTGCGGGCGACGTTGAGGCTGTTGGCGTCGGTGAGGGTGAGCCAGAGGCCCTCGGCGAGTGGGTAGAGCACCAGCGCGCCGAGCACCAGCACGACCGGGGCGATCATCGCGTAGGCGTACCAGTGCTTGGCGTAGGAGCGCTTGACGCGTTCCGGCAGGCTCGGACGCTGCTCGCGCTCCCGGCTGCCCTTGCCGGTGGCGCCCTGCACGGCGACTGACATCGTTTGCACCTTCTCGGGGGGTTCTCGGGCTCCGGGGAGTCCTCGGGGGAGCCGACGGCCCGGCCTGCCGGGGATGACGGATGACGGCGGACAACTGACAGATGATGAAATCTGTTCGCTGTCATTCGTTCGCTGTCAGGCAGTCGCTGTGATGCGTTCGCCGTTGTGCGTTCGCCGTCATCCGTCGGCCGGCAGGCCGGGCCCGGGGACTACTTGGCGAAGCCCGGCAGCAGCTTGGCGTAGTCGGTGGCGACGGTGTTCAGCGCGTCCTGGGTGCCGGTGCCCTGCGTGGCCTTGCCCAGGTTGGTGCCGAGCGAGGCGAACAGCGAGCTGTACTCGGGCAGTTCGGGGCGCGGCTTGGCGCTGCTCAGGATGCCCTGGAAGCCGGCGATGCCGGGGTCGGCCTTGACGTCGGCGGTGAAGGCGTCGGAGCGGGTGGGCAGCGTGGAGTTCTTCTGCGCGATGAACGCCTGGCTCTCGGCCGAGGTCATGAAGGCGGCGAACTTCTCGGCGGCGGCCTTGTGGGCCTTGTCCGCGCCGGCGTAGACGGCGATGTTGTGGCCGCCGGTGGGGGCGCCCGCCTTGCCGGCGGAGCCGGCGGGGACGGCGGCGATGCCGAGGTTGCTCTTGTCGGCGAAGGCCGAGCCCTTGTAGATGTTGGTGATCTCCCACGGCCCCTGGATGATCGCCGCGACCTTGCCGCTGTTGAAGGCGTCCATCATGTGGGCGTAGGCGTCGGTGGTCACGTCGGCCTTGGCGGTGCCGGGCGAGGTGAACATCGTCTTGTAGGTGTCGATGGCCTTGACGGCCTCCGGCGAGGTGACGGTGATCTTCTTGCCGGCGGCGTCGACGGTGTCGGTGCCCTCGCCGAACAGGAACGGCATGGCGTAGTAGCCGTCGGCGGCCTTCAGCCAGAAGCCGTCCACGCCGGCCTTGTCCTTGACGGCGGCGGCGTCGGCCTTCAGCTCGTCCCAGGTCTTCGGGG
Source organism: Kitasatospora sp. NPDC023385 (assembly GCF_055664045.1). NCBI lineage: Bacteria > Bacillati > Actinomycetota > Actinomycetes > Kitasatosporales > Streptomycetaceae > Kitasatospora > Kitasatospora sp. NPDC023385. The sequence goes on from NZ_JBVOOL010000001.1 coordinate 24,089, forward strand.
CCTCGGTGATGCCGGCCTTGGTGAACAGCTCCTTGTTGTAGAGCAGGCCGAGGGTGTCGGTCACCAGCGGGACGCCGTACAGCTTGCCCTCGTACTTGGCCTGCTGGATCAGGCTCGGCTGGAAGGCGGAGGTATCGGCGGCGGCCGGGGTGCCGTCCAGCGGCTCCAGGTAGCCGGCCTTGGCGAAGGCGGCGGTCCAGCCGACCTCGGAGCGGAACACGTCCGGAGCGCCCTTGGCCCCCATGGCGGTCTGGAGCTTGTTCTGCGCCTGGTCGAAGGGGACGTTGACGAAGTCGACCTTGACGTTCGGGTTGGCGGCCTCGAACTTCTTGACGAGCTCCTGGTAGTTCGGTGCCTCGTTGGTGGCGTTCGAAGTGTCCCAGTACGTGAGGGTGACCGGCCCGTCGGCCTTGCCGTCCGAGCTGGAGCCGCTGCTGCCACAGGCAGCCATCGAGACCGCGAGGGCCACAACGAGGGCAGAGGCCGCGATGCCACGCCGCATGAGAACTCCTTGGGAGGGTGGGGGTGCCCGAGATGTTCGGAGACAGGCGCATAATGGCTGCCTCGTGCCGACCGCACCGTTGCTGCCGTCGGGCTCGGGAAGGAAGTTAACAGCGGGGAAAGATCGACGGAAAGACCTTGCAGCAAGTTTCTGCAAGAAACGGAGATCGTTACATCTGCGTGTCCTGGACGTTGCCGCCCGGTAGTTGATCCGACGCCGATTGCCCCACTTCGCCCGATTCACCCCGTCCGCCGGTGGCCTACCGGACCACCGTGCGTGGCCGAAAGCCTCCTGCAGGAGACTGGACGCATGCGCATCAGAGCCGTCACCAGGGCCGAACTACCGCTGCTCGCCGAGCTGGAACGCGCCGCCGGCGCCCCCTTCGCCGCGATCGGCATGCCGGAGATCGCCGAGGACGAACCCCCGGCACCGGAGGAGCTGGCGCACTACCTCGACCGGGGCGTCGCACTGGCCGCCGAGACCCCCGGCGGAGCGCTCGCCGCCTACCTGCTGGCCGAACCGGTCGACGGCGCGCTGCACATCGAACAGGTCTCCGTCCACCCCGACCATGCGCGCCGCGGCATCGGCCGGGAGCTGATCGAGCACCTCGCCGAAACCGCCGACGCCCCCGCGCTCACCCTCACCACCTTCGCCGACGTCCCCTGGAACGCGCCCTACTACGCGCGCTGCGGCTTCCGCCCGCTGACCGACGAGGAGCTCACCCCGGGCCTGCGCGAGATCCGCCGCCGGGAGGCCGAGCACGGCCTGGACCGATGGCCCCGGCTCTGCATGCGCCGGGACCTGCGGCGGTGACCGGCCGGGCCGTGCCCCACTCGGCCCTGCCCGACCACGCCGTACCCAGCCAGGCCGGCCCCGCTAGGCCGTGCCCAGCCGCAGCACGGTCGTCGAGCGGAACTCCTCGCCCGGCCGCAGCACCGTGCTCGGGAACGCCGGGTGGTGCGGGGAGTCCGGGAAGTGCTGGGTCTCCAGCGCGATCCCGGCGAACGGCCCGTACGGGACGCCGCTCGCGCCGGTGACCGCGCCCTGGAACTTGTTCGCCGTGTAGACCTGGATGCCCGGCTCGGTGGTCAGCACCTCCAGGGTGCGGCCGCTGACCGGGTCCTCCAGCAGCGCCGCCCGCGCCGGACTGCCGTCCGCCGGCCGGGCGCGCAGCACCCAGTTGTGGTCGTAGCCGCCGGGCCCGGCCAGCTGCGGGTGCCGGTCGTGCACCGACTTGCCGATCGGCGTGGCGACCGTGAAGTCGAACGGCGTGCCGGCCACCGGCTCGGTCCGCCCGTACGGGATCTGCCGCTCGTCGGCCGGGGTGTACTCGTCGGCGTCCAGGGTGAGCAGGTGGCCGAGGACGTCGCCGCTGCCTTCACCCGCGAGGTTGACATACGCGTGGTTGGTCAGGTTGACGACGGTCGGTTTGCCGGTGACGGCCCGGTAGCTGATCACCAGCTCGCCGTCGGCGTCCAGCGTGTACGTGACGCTGACGTCCAGTGCGCCCGGGAAGCCCTGGTCCCCGTCCGGGCTGTGCAGCCGTAGCCGCACCCCGCCCTCGACCGGCTCGGCCGCCCACATCCGGTGCGCGAAACCGTCCGGGCCGCCGTGGATGGTCATGCCGCCGCCGGTGGGGGCGAGCTGGTGCTCCTCGCCGTCGATGGTGACCGACGAGCGGTCGATCCGGTTGGCGTACCGGCCCACCACCGTGCCGTAGTGCCGGGCCGGCCCGAGGATCTGGGCCAACGCGTCGGTGGACAGCAGTAGTTGCGCGGATCGCCCGGAGCGGTCCGGCGCGCTCAGGGTGTGCAGGGTGGCGCCGAGGGTGAGCACGCTCGCCTCGTACGGGCCGGCCGTCAGCGTCCAGCGCCCGATCGCGGCGCCCGCGCCGGAGGGATCGAGGGGTTCGTGCCGCACGCTGGTGGCCTCGCTCGCCATGGCCTGCTCCTCACTGGCGTCGGCGGCGCACCGCGACCGCCCGGTTCCTGGTCCGTCGAGGGCTCGCCGCGGCAGGCCCGTGCCCGTCAGCCTAGCGACGGCGGTGGTGACGGGGGCGCTTCCACACCCGCGCGCGCCGCCGGTACCCGGCAACCGCCCGCCGACCCCCGGAGCCGCCGCCACCGCCGCCACCAGCGCCGCCGCCGCCGTACGGAGCGCCGCCTCCTACTTCCCCTGCTCCTCCGCCGCCCGGGTGGCCTCCCGCTGCTGCGCCGCCAGCCCGAGCGCCGAGGCCAGCCCGTCCGGCCCGCTGCCCGCCTTGCGGTAGACCGCCGCCAGCCGCCGGTTGACCAGGCTGATGTGCACCCCGAGCTCCTCCGCGATCCGCTGCGGCGGCACGCCCTGCACGGCCCGCTTGGCGACGTCCCACTCGGGCCTGCTAAGCGTCTCCAGCGTGTCCTGGACGTCGCGCAGCTCCAGCCGGTTGGGCCGCAGGCCGTAGTTGGCCAGCTCCCGCCGCGCCTGGTCGACCAGCCCCTCCGCCGAGCAGTGCTGGGCCAGTTCGATGCCCTGGTACAGGTGCTCCTGGGCGTCCTCCAGCCGTCCGACCCGGCGCAGCGCGGCGCCGAGGTCGACCAGCGCGGCGGCGTGCTCGTACCCGGCCGGGGACTGCCCGAGGTGCGTCACGGCCTGCTCCAGCAGCTCGACCGCCTGCTGCCCGTCCTCGATCCGGGCCTGCAGCCTCAGCGCACCGCCGATCGCCGAGGCGGTGCCGAAGTCGCGCGCGTCCCGGACGGCCCTCTGGGCGTACTCGCGGGACCGTTCGGGCTCGTCGTCCGCGATCGCGATGGCGAGGTGGCCGGCCCAGGGCGCCCAGACGGTGTTGCGCCAGCCGCGGACCTCCAGCTGGGAGCCGGCCTCGGTGAGCGCCGCCGCCGCGCCCGCGTGCCGGCCCTTGGCGATCAGCAGCTTGCCGTACAGCGAGGCCGCGTCCGGCAGCACCATCGCGGTCGCGTGGTAGGGCGGGTGGAAGCCGAAGTCGTTGGCCAGCTCCCACGCCTCGTCGACCCGGCCGCGGGCGATCAGGGTGTCCACCAGCACGCCGACGGCGTCCCAGGCCAGTGGCAGCTTCTTCCCGATCCGCTCGGAGATGCGGTGCGCCCGGCGCAGGAAGTCCTCGGCCTCGGCGAGCAGGCCGCGGCGGAACCGGGCCAGCCCCATCAGGAAGTACGCGAAGCCCCGGTGGGCACCGCTCCAACCGGCCAGCTCGAACTGGATGATGGCGTCCGCGGCCAGCCGCTCGGCCTGGGCGACGCGGTCGTTGTAGATGTACGTGAGGCCGAGCATCGACGGCAGTTCGAAGCCCCAGGTGGTGTCCGTCCAGCCCAGGCCCTTGGGCAGTCGGCCGCCGTCCAGGACCTCGTCGGCGAGCTCGAGCGCCTCGGCGGAGGGGGCGCCGCGCAGGGTGAGGTCCCAGGCCCGCATGACGAGCACGGCCCGGTCCGCGGCCTCGCGACCGGGCAGGCCGCGGTACATCTCCTCGAGCCGGGCGGAGCGCTCGGGCCCGTTCTCCTCGGACTTGCGGAAGGCGTGCCACATGAACGAGGCGGCCTGGAGCCGCTGCCGCCCGGCCGGATCACGGGTCTTCTCGGCCTCGTCCTGGCAGACCAGGGCGGCCTGGCGCAGTTCGCCGCTGTGGGCGAGCACCTCGGACAGCCGGAAGGTGGCGTCCACCCGCAGTTCGGGGCGCAGCGGCCCCTCGTCGGGGTCGAGGGCGAGCTTGAGCTGGTTGACGGTGGCGACGGGGTCGGTGAGGAGCGCGGAGCAGCCGAGTTCGTACATCACCTCGGCCTTGATCTCGTCGGCGGGCGGTTCTTTGAGCGCGCGGTGCAGGCAGCGCTGGGCGGCCTCGGGGGCGCCGATCAGCTGGTGTTCGACGGCGGCGCGGCGCAGCTTCTTGACGATCCGGTCGTCGCCCTCGCCGGAGTGGGTCTCGACCAGGTGGCGGGAGGCGGCGAGCAGGCCGAGTCCGGCGTTCTCGATCTCGGCGGCGGCGATGCCGTGCATGCCGAGTCGGGTGGCGTCGGGCATGGTCTTGTAGATGGAGCTGGCGATCAGCGGGTGGACGAACTCCAGGTTCCCGTTGGGGGCCTGGGTGAGCACGCGCTGCTTGCGCAGTTGCTTGATGGAGTCGCGGGCGCCCTCGCTGCTCTGGGTGGAGATCCGGGTGGCGAGGTCGACCCGGATGTCGGTGCCCAGCATGGCGCAGGCCCAGGCGAAGCGCAGGGTGGAGGCGCCGAGCCGGTCGAGCCAGCTCTTGAGGGTCATCCCGGTGGCGTCGACGGCGAGTTCGCGCAGTTGGCGGGAGTTCTCCTCGACCGGCTCGAGCTCCTGGTCGCGGACCTGGTCGAGCAGGGCGACGGCTTCGAAGGGGTTGCCGTTGACGACGTTCCAGAACTCGTAGCAGAAGGCGTCCTCGGCCTTGTCGCCGAGCTCGGCGCGGATCATGTCGGTGACGGAGTTCAGGTTGAGGCGGTTGAGCTCGTGCCTGCGGCCCTTGAGGGCGAGGACGTTGCGGCGGAAGTCCTGGGTGGGGGTCGGCCAGTCGCTCTCGTCATCGCGGAAGGCGAAGACGAGCAGGACGGGCAGTTCACCGGAGCGGACGGCGAACTTGGTGAGCCAGGAGAGGGATTCCCCGTCCGCCCAGTGCAGGTCGTCGACGATCATCACCATCGGCGCGCGGCGCGGCGCGAGCTGGGTGAGTACGTAGTCGAGGCCGTCGCGCACGCCCTGCGGGTCGAGGCGGCGGGCGCCGGCCCTGGGCTGCTTGAGGCCCATGGCCGGTCCGACGACCTCCTCCCAGGTGCCCATGACCTGGCGGAACTCGTCCGGTTGCAGGGCGGTGAGGACGGGCTGGAGGAGTTGGCGCAGTACGTGGTAGGGCTCCTTGAACTGCTGTTCTCCGCCTCGGGCGAACAGCACGGTGGCACCCTCGCGGAGCTTGGCGATCCGTCGGACCTCGTGCAGCAGGCTGGTCTTGCCGATGCCCGGGCGGCCGGAGAAGACGAGCAGGTCGCCGATCTCGGTGCCGCCGGCGGCGAATTCGCGGCAGAGCCGGTCGACGGCGGCCTCCACCGATCGCAGTTCGGCGTCGCGGTCCCGCAACCGGGTCCGGGCCGCGGCACCGTCGCCGTCCCGGCCGGAACCAGCTCCCGTCCGGAGTTCGTTCTTCTGCTCGGTCACCGTCGCGCCTCCGCCTCGCCCGATCGCGTCACAGCTCCATCACTGCGTGGAGCCGAGGTTAGCGCTGCGTGGGCCGCGGCGTGTGGCATTCGTGCTGGTTGGGACGGACGGTGAGGGTTCGGACTGCTTGCCAAGGGCAATTGCCCTATATCCCTAACGTCCGATCATTCCATCCGATACCCTACGGCCCTCGGGCCACGGATGATCTTGCGGAACCCACCCTCACCATCTTCGCCCCACCACGTCAACTCCCCCACGACCACCGCTCGAACACTTAGCGCCCCCACCCTCCGCTGCACCGGGAGTCCGATGTCTGACGACAGCTCACTTCAGATTCCGTTCCCGCACCGCCGCAGTCCGCACGGCCGGTACGCCACCGCACTGCACCGCGACTGGCTGATCCGCCACCCCCTGCTCCCCGACGCCGACCACCCCGGCTACGCGCACTGGGAGGTCGTCGACCTCGCCGCGCTGGGCTACCCCGACGCCGGCCCGGACGAACTCGCCCTGGCCGCCGACCTGATGGGCTTCTACTTCCTCTTCGACGACCAGTTCGACGGCCCGCTCGGCCGCCGCCCCTCCGAGGTCGCCCCGATCTGCGAACGGCTGATCGCCGTGCTGCACGGCGCCCGCCCCGACCAGGGCTCCGCCGTCGAGACCGCCTTCGCCGACCTCTGGAACCGCAGCGTGCACGGCATGCCCGCGCGCTGGCAGGCGCGCGCCGCGTACAACTGGGAGTACTACCTGGCCAGTCACCCGGCCGAGGCGGCCGGCCGGATCTCCACCCGGCCCCCGGACCGGGACGGCTACCTCGAACTCAGACGGGGAACCGCGGCGATGGAGACCATCTTCGACATGGTCGAGCGGCTCGGCCAGTTCGAGGTCCCCGCCGCCGTGCTGCACCATCCGGTACTGCGTCAACTCCGCCAGCTGGCAGCCGACATACCGTCACTCAGCAACGACGTGCAGTCCTACCCGCTGGAGGCGCCGCGCGGCGACGTCAACAACCTCGTCATGATCGTCCAGCGCGAGCGCCGCTGCTCGGCCGAGGAGGCCTGCGCGGCGGTCATCGCGGAGGCCCAGCTGATGGTCGAGCGCTGCGCCGAACTGCACGGCCGACTCCCCGACGTCTACCGCGAGTTGGGCCTGTCCAGGATCGAACGCGTGATCGCCCAGCGGTACGCGGACGGGCTGCTCACCTGGCTGGCCGGCTACCTCAACTGGGAGGCCCGCACCGGCCGTTACCACGCGGTCTGACACCCACCCCGCCGACGGGCGCACCGGCCGGGGCAGTCGGCCGGAGCCGCCGGCCGGCGAGACGGCCGCGCCCGCAGACCAGGCCAGCCGACCGGGGCAGCCGACCGGCGAGACAGCCGCGCCCGCGAGAACGGCCGGAACGCGCACCCTCCGTACGAACCCGGCGTACGGACCGTAGCCGCGCCGCGCGCCCGGCGGCTATCGTGCTCGACGGCGGGCGCCCCGACCGGGTGTGTCCGCCCCCCAGTGCGTGTCCTGACCCTCCCGCCGGGCCGCCCCCGACCGGGCGCCCCGGCGCGCCGCTCGCGGCCCTGCCGCCCGGGCGGTGCCCGACGTCGCGAGGAGACACCAGAGCATGACGGTCTACCAGCCCCCCGGCTCGCCCGGCAGCATCGTCGCCTTCCGCTCCCGGTACGAGCACTGGATCGGCGGCGGATGGACGCCCCCGGTGCGCGGCGAGTACTTCGGCGACCCGACCCCGGTCACCGGTGAGGTGTTCACCGAGGTCGCGCGCGGCACCGCCGAGGACATCGAGGCCGCGCTGGACGCGGCCCACGCCGCCGCCCCCGCCTGGGGCCGCACCCCGGCCGCCGAGCGCGCCCAGGTGCTGCTGCGGGTCGCCGACCGGATGGAGGCCAACCTGGAGCAGCTGGCCGTCGCGGAGAGCTGGGAGAACGGCAAACCGGTCCGCGAGACGCTGGCCGCCGACCTCCCGCTGGCCGTCGACCACCTGCGGTACTTCGCCGGCGCGCTGCGCGCCCAGGAGGGCGGTCTCTCCCAGCTGGACGAGGACACCGTGGCGTACCACTTCCACGAACCGCTGGGTGTGGTCGGCCAGATCATCCCGTGGAACTTCCCGATCCTGATGGCGGTCTGGAAGCTCGCCCCGGCACTCGCGGCCGGCAACGCGGTGGTGCTCAAGCCCGCCGAGCAGACCCCGGCCTCGGTGCTGCTGGTCGCCGAGCTGACCGCCGACCTCCTGCCGCCCGGCGTGCTCAACATCGTCACCGGTTTCGGCGAGGAGGCGGGCGCGCCGCTCTCCGCCAGCCCCCGGATCCGCAAGCTCGCCTTCACCGGCGAGACCGGCACCGGCCGGCTGATCGCCCGCGCGGCGGCCGACAACCTGATCCCGGTCACCCTGGAGCTCGGCGGCAAGAGCCCCAACGTGTTCTTCGCGGACGTCGCCGACGCCTCGGACGCCTTCTACGACAAGGCCGTCGAGGGCTTCGCGATGTTCGCCCTCAACCAGGGCGAGGTCTGCACCTGCCCGAGCCGCGCGCTGATCGACTCCGCGATCTACGAGCGGCTGCTCGCCGACGGCCTGGCGCGGGTGCGCGCGATCCGCCAGGGCGACCCGCTGGACACCGAGACCCAGGTCGGCGCCCAGGCCAGTGCCGAACAGCTGAAGAAGATCCTCTCCTACTTCGAGATCGGCCAGGCCGAGGGCGCCAAGATCCTCACCGGTGGCGAGCGCGCCGACCTCGGCGGCGCCCTGGCCGGCGGGTACTACGTGACGCCGACGGTCTTCGAGGGCGACAACTCGATGCGGGTCTTCCAGGAGGAGATCTTCGGCCCGGTGGTCTCGGTGACCCGCTTCGACGGCTTCGACCACGCCGTCGCCCTCGCCAACGACACCCAGTACGGGCTCGGCGCGGGCGTGTGGACCCGCAATCTCAACACCGCCCACCGGGCCGGACGCGCCATCCAGGCGGGCCGGGTGTGGACCAACTGCTACCACGCCTACCCCGCTCACGCGGCCTTCGGCGGCTACAAGAACTCCGGCATCGGGCGGGAGAACCACAAGGCGCTCCTGGAGCACTACCAGCAGACCAAGAACCTGCTGGTCAGCTACTCCCCCGACGCGGTGGGCTTCTTCTAGGACGGCCCGCGGCGGCGAGGTCCGACCTTCAGTGGCAAGGTCCGGCCTTCAGTGGCGAGGTCCGACCTGCGGCAGTGACGTCCGGCCTGCGGCTGAGATGTGGAGCGGGAGACCGGAACCGGTCTCCCGCTCCACCGCCACTCCCCGCGGCGGGCATACGGGCAAATCGCCTGGTTCGGGATCTAAGCACATGAATCCCGCCATTTTGCCGACGCGCCGCCGACATGCCCGGACGGCCCCCGCCAACGCCGTAGACAGGACTCCCCGACCCCTCACCCGTCCACGGGAGTCCCGCATGACCATCGCCACCGCCAAGCTCAGCGACCCCGTCGTCCGCGACCTCGTCACCGCGATCAACGCGGGCGACCGCCAGGCCTTCGTCGGCCTGCTCGCCGCGGACGCGACCATGTCCGACGACGGCTCCGACCGGAACCTGGAGGAGTGGATCGACCGCGAGATCTTCACCGTCCACGGCCGGATGGACGTCCAGACCGAGTCGGACGGCGGCCGCGCGCTGGTCGCCAACTTCACCAACGACACCTGGGGCGAGATGCGCACCGCCTGGCGCTTCACCCTCGACGGCGGGAAGGTCAGCCGTTTCGAGACCGGCCAGGCGTGACGCCCGCGGCGCCGTGTGACGCCCCGCGGCGCCGTGCTCAGGACAGCCCCAGGCACCCCCGCACCGCGCGGATCATGTTCCGCGAGCGGGCGTCCCCGGTCACGCCCGGCTGCATGCCGTTGGTGACGTAGCCGAAGCCCAGCCCCAGCTCCGGGTCGGCGAAGCCCAGCGAGCCGCCCGACCCCGGGTGCCCGAAGCTCGCCGGGGAGGTCATCGGCGCGGTCGGGCCATGCCGCCAGAAGCCCAGGCCGAAGGTGGAGTTGACGATCAGCACCCGGTCCGGGCCGCTCACCGCCGGCCCGGCCGCACGGGCCAGCACCTCGGGTCCGAGCAGCGGCGGCAGCAGCGCGCCCGAGCCGTCCTGGCGGTCGGCCGCGCCGATCAGCGCCGCGTAGAACCGGGCCAGCGAACGGGCGGTGCCGATGCCGCCGGCCCCGGGGATCTCGGCGGCCTGCACCGCCGGGTCGTTGAGGTCCACGGCGGTGCGCACCGAGGCGAAGGACCGCGCGGTCAGCGAGGCCGGGTCCTGGTAGGCGTCCCGGACGGACTGCTTGGGCCGCAGCCGCAGCCCGCTCGGGCCGGTCCGGGCCGCATCCGGGGCGGGCAGGTCGACCAGCCGGCCGACCCTCGGCGCCGCCCCGGCCGGCAGCCCGATCCACAGGTCCAGTCCGAGCGGCCGGGCTATCTCCTCGGCGAAGTACTGTCCGACCGTCCGACCGCTCGCCCGCCGCACCACCTCGCCGACCAACCAGCCGAAGGTGTACGGGTGGTAGCCGTGCGCCGTCCCCGGCTCCCAGGCGGGCGCCTGCGCGGCGACGGCAGCGGCGGCCCGCTCCCAGGTCAGCACGTCCTCCAGGCGCAGCGGCACGTCCAGTGCGGGCACCCCGGCCTGGTGCGAGAGCAGCCAGCGCACCGGCACCCCGCCCTTGCCGGCCGCGGCGAACTCCGGCCAGTACGAGGCCACCGGCGCGTCCAGGTCGAGCAGACCGCGTTCGACGGCGAGCAGCGCGGTGGCCGCGGTCAGCCCCTTGGTGACCGAGCGCAGCACCTGCGCGGTGTCCGCCGTCCACGGCACCGCGGGCGCGGGCCGCCCGCCGACCTCGGGCCGGGCGTCACCACCCCACAGGTCGACCACCTTGCGGCCGCGCACGTACAGCGCGAAGGCCGCGCCGAGTTCGCCGTACTCGGCGAAGTTCCGCGCGAAAGCCGCCCGGACGGGCTCGAACCCCTCGGCCGTCTCGCCCCAGATCTCCACCACAACCTGCCGCCCTCAACCGTCCTGCCCGTCATCGTCCACCCGCGTTCGAAAACCGTGGAATCCGTTCGAACCGAGCCCTGAAACCCTAACCTGTCCGTCATGACCAACCCTGCCGAAGAACTGCTGGACATCGTCGACGAGCACGACCGGGTGATCGGGACCGCCCTGCGCGGCGAGGTCTACCGGCGCGGCCTGATCCACCGCTGCGTCTTCATCCTGGTCCGCGACCCGGCCGGGCGGATCTTCGTCCACCGCCGCACCGACACCAAACTGTTCTCCCCCGGCGCGTACGACATGTTCGTCGGGGGCGTGGTCGGCTCCGGCGAGACCTACGCCCAGGCCGCCGTCCGCGAGGCCGAGGAGGAACTCGGCGTCCAGGGCATCGTCCCGCGCCCGCTGTTCAAGTTCCTCTTCCGGGAGCCCGACGGCGGCAAGCTCAGCTGGTGGTGCGACATGTACGAGGCCGACTGGGACGGCCCCGTCACGCCGCAGGAGTCCGAGGTCGCCTGGTACGCCTGGCTCACCCCCGACGAACTCGCCGACCGCCTCACCCGCGACACCTTCGTCGTCGACGGCATCGAGGCCTACCGCCGCTACCTGGCCCTCCGGGCCGCATAGGCCACAGACCGCATGGGCCCCGGACGGCAGAAGCCCCGGCCCGCAGAGGCCACGGACCACATGGCCCCCGGACCACCGCCGGATAGGGTGGCGCGCATGCCCTCCCGCACGCCGCCCCCGACGGCCGACCGCGCAGCACGGACCTCCGCACCCGACCGGGCCGCGCCGGGTGAGCGGCCCCGCCGGCGGCTGAGCGTGGACGAACGGCGGGAGCAGCTGATCACCGTGGCGCTGGAGCTGTTCAGCCGGCGCCCGCCGGAGGAGGTGTCGATCGACGACATCGCCGCCGCCGCAGGCGCCTCCCGGCCGCTGGTGTACCACTACTTCCCCGGCAAGCAGGCACTGTACGAGGAGTCGCTGCGGCGGGCCGGGCGGGAGCTGTCGGCCCGTTTCGAGGAGCCCATGGAGGGGCCGCTGTCGGAGCGGCTGTACCGGGTGATGGGCCGTTACCTGGACTTCGTGCAGAGCCACGGGCCGGGCTTCGCCGCGCTGCTGCGGGGCGGCTCGGTGGCGGCCAGCGCGGGCACCTCCGCGGTGATCGACGAGGTGCGCCGGGCCGCCCAGGAGCAGATCCTGGCCCATCTGGCGATCACGTCGTCCAGCCCCGGACTGCGCCTGACCGTCCGGGCCTGGATCGCCAACGCCGAGATCACCTCGCTGGAGTGGCTGGGCGAGCGCTCGGTGCCGCTGGCGGAACTGCAGATGCACCTGGTGCAGGAGTTCGTCGCGGCGCTCGCCCTCACCGCGGCCCGGGAGCCGGCGCTCGCCGCCGAGCTGGCCTCCTTCTTCGCCGACGAGCGCCCGCAGGGGCCGACCGGGCGCCTGGTGCGGGACCTCGCCGGGCTGTTCGCCGTCCCGGGGATCCTCGACGCGGTCACCGCGCTCGCCGCCGGGGGCCCGGATGAAGCGCCCGCGCAGGGCGCCGGACCTTCTCCGGAGGGCGCCGGACCTTCCCCGCAGGACACCGGACCGTCCCCGTGGGACACCACGGAGTCCGGGTCGGCTCAATCGTCCGAGTGATCATCGGGTCATCCTGCGGTTCGGTCAGGACAGTGGCCTCTGATAGGAATGGGCGGGGATCTGACGGCACGCCGCCGCGGCCGGCCCGGTCCCACCCGAACCACCGACGGCAGACGGAGCAGAGCGGGGGGCTCACCAGTTGACCCAGGACGTCCAGTTCAGTGCGGAGGCCAACCCCTTCGCGGCAGCCGAGCAGGTCTGCGCGACCCTCGGCACGCTCACCGACGCCCTCTTCGACGAGCACACCTCGCGCCACCCGGCGGCCTCACTGAGCGCCCTGGACGCGGCCGGGCACCCGGTCGCCGAGGCACTGTTCGGCCTGCCGCTGGCCCCCAACGGGCCGGTGCACGCCGCCCTCGACCGGCTCGGCACTGTGGTCACCGCCGGCACGGCCCGCCCGGGCACCGGCGCGCCGCTCGCCGACCGGGTGATCACCGCACTGCAGGCCCGCTACGGCGGCGGGGCGGTGCGCGGCGCGATCGCCGACCGGGGCACCACCTCGGCCGCGCTGTTCCAGCTGCCGGTCACCGGAGAGTTCGCCGACGCCAAGCTGCGCCCGCCGTTCGCCCCGGCGCTGGCCGCGCTGGCGGCCGGGCAGCAGACCCGGCAGCCGGTCGAACTGCCCACCGGCGCGGGCACCGAGGTCCGGCTCATCGTCCCGCCCGTCTTCCACCCGCTGACCGCCCCCGGCGGGCGCCCCGGAGTCACCGCCCGTACGGTGCCCCCGCTGCCCGCCGACGCGGACCGGAGCGACGGCGCCGCCCCGGCCACCGTGGCCGCGGCCCAGGAGCTGACCGGCCACCTCGCCGAGGTCGCCGAGGAACTGTTCAGCGCCACCGGCCGCGAACCGCGCCGCGACTTCGCGGTGATCACCGCCACCCTGGCCGACCTGATCCACGACGCGGGCGTCGTGTACGCGGGCGTCTGCGCCCTGGAGCTGGACGACCGCACCTCGGACGCCGCCCTCGTCGTCTCGCTCGCCCGGCACCCGCTGCCGATCACCGCGCTCGCCACCGAGCTGGCCACCGTCCGCCGGCACGCCGAGGTGTGGACGGTCCTGCTGCCGGCCGGCCCGGCCGCCGTCCTGGTCGAGGGCCGGACCGTCCCGGTGCCCGGGCCGCTGGCCGCCGACGGGCAGCGGCGCTGGGTGGTCACCTCGGCCGTCCAGGCCTTCGTCCCGCTGCCGGACGGCCGGACGGTGCTCTGCGTACAACTGTCGACGGCGCAGCCGGAGGCCTGGGAGCTGTACACCGAGGCGTTCGCGGAGCTGCTGAAGAGCATCCAGTTCGGCTGGGACGGCGAGTCGGTCCCGAGCGTGGGCGCGCCCGCTGCCGTACCGGTGGCCGCAGCCGCGCCGACGCCGCCTCCGGCTGCCACTCACGCTCCCGCTGCCACGCCGGCTCCCGCTCCCGCTCATGTCGCGGACGAGCTGTCGGACGACCCGACGGACGAGCTGACGGGCGAGCCGAAGGAAGTGCCGGTGCACCTGCGCGGCACCCCGGTGCGCGTGCCTCCGGCGGACTTCAACCCCTTCGCGCCGGTCGCCGAAGAACCCGCCGCCGGGGCCGCGCCGACCGAGCAGGACCGACCGAAGGGCACGCCGGTCATGGTCCCGCCGCCGGACTTCAACCCCTTCGCCATGACGGACCTCCCGGCGCAGCCGGGCAACACACCCACCGCCCAGCCCGCCGGGGCGGCCACCGCCGACCCGTTCGGCACGACGGTCGCCGGCGAGCAGAAGAACGATCCGTTCGGCACCACCCTCGCCTCACAGGGGCCGGCCGTTCCGCCGCCGCCCTCGACCCCGCCCGTCGTCCCGCCTCAGGCCGGGACGGAGACCGGGGAAGCGCCGGAGGCATCGCCGCGCAAGGGCACGCCGGTCATGGTCCCGCCGCCGGACTTCAACCCCTTCGCCATGACGGGCCTGCCGTCCACGCCGACGGAGCAGCCGGAGCCCGAGGCGGAGGCGGAGACGCCGCCGGAGCACCGCCCCTTCGGCTGAGCCACGGAGCACGGAACTGACGAACAGGTAACAGCTGACAGATTTCAGATTTCGTTCGCTGAAATCTGTCAGCTGAAATCTGTCAGCCGTCTGCTGTCATGTGCCGCGTCACCGCGCCCGCTGAAGACTCCCAACCACCCGACAGCTCGGCCGAGTTCACCTTCAGCCGGCGCGCCGGGCCAGGTGCACCACGTCCGGCACGCCGCGCGACACCGGGATCTCGTGCGTGACCACGTCCGAGAACCCAGCCGCCCGGAGTGCGTCCTCGAAGGCCGTCGACGGCTGTGCACTCCACACCGCGAGCACCCCGCCCGCCCGCAGCCGGTGCCAGAGCACCGCGAGCCCGTCCGCGCCGTACAGCCCGTTGTTGGAGTCGGTGACGGTCCAGTCCGGGCCGTTGTCGATGTCCAGGCACAGCGCGTCGTAGCACTCGCCGTCCGCCGCTGCGAGGTACTCCAGCAGGTCGGTGTGGAGCACCGCGACCCGGTCGTCGTCGAGCGCGCCGCCCGAGAAGGCGCCGAGCGGTCCGTTGCGGTGCCAGTCGATGATCGCGGTCTCCCGCTCGACGATGGCGATCCGCCCCCAGCGCGACTCTGCCACCGCGTACGCCAGTGAGAAGCCGACGCCGAGGCCGCCGATCAGCACCGACGGCCGCTCGACCTGACGGCCGGTGCGGTCCAGTTCGTCCAGCGCCGCCTGGATCAGGAGCCGCTCCGAGCGTCCGTCGGCCGTGTCCATCAGGAAGCAGCCGTTGGCGATGATCTCGAAGTGCCGACCGCGCTGCCGCAGCACCACCTCGCCGAACGGCCCCTCCCGTCGGTCGAGCGTGACGATGGCCTCGGGGCCGTCCCGCTCGGGCAGTGCGATGGTCATCCGTTCTCCTCGGCGAACTCAGAGCGAACTCAGGGCGAACTCAAGTGAACTCGGGTGAACTCGACTGCAGGACCGTAGGACTGTCCCCGTGCGGCCACGAGACCGTCCCGGTGCGGACGAGTACCCGCCCGACAATAGCCGAGTCCGCCCTCGAGCCCGTCAGGCCGTGATCAGCACCCCCGCGTACGAGACGCCCGCGACGACCATCCAGGAGCCGAGCCCGAGCAGGGCGATCCGTCCGCCGGTCCGGGCCATGGTCGGCAGGTGCACCGCACTGCCGAGGCCGAACAGCGCGGCGGCCAGCAGCAGTTCCTGGGCGTCCCCGGCCAGGCCGAGCGCCCGCTCGGGCAGCACCCCGGTGGTCCGCAGGACGATCATCGCGAGGAACCCCGCCACGAACAGCGGCACGATCGGCGGACGACTCCCGGTCTTCACCGGATCTCCAACCCCAGCCGCCCCCACCCCCGTCGCTGCCCCCGCCGCTGAAGTCGCCGCCGCCCGCATGTTCCGCCGCGCCACGACGGCCACCCCCGCGACCAGCGGCGCCAGCAGCACCACCCGCATCAGCTTGACCAGCACCGCCTCCCGCAACGCCCCGGCCCCGCCGGTCTGCGCGGTGGCGACCACCTGCCCGACGTCGTGCACGCTCGCGCCGACCCAGCGCCCGAACTCCACCTCGCCGAGCCCGAGCGGCTGCTGGAGCAGCGGCAGGACGACGATCGCCAGCGTCCCGCACAGGGTGACCAGCGCCACCGAGGCCGCGACGTCCTCCTCCTCGCTGCCCGCCGCCTGGCTGACCGCGCCGATCGCCGAGGCGCCGCAGATCGAGTAGCCGGTGGCGACCAGCAGCGGCTGGTCCCCGGGCAGGCCGAGCCGACGGCCCAGCCAGAGCGTGCCCGCGAAGGTGGCCCCGACCACCGCGAGCACCATGGCGACGGTGGCCCAGCCGAGGCCGAGCACGTCGCCCAGGCTGAGTTTGAGGCCGAGCAGCACGATCCCGAGCCGCATCAGCCGCTTCCCGGCCGTGGACAGCCCCGGCCGGGCGACGCCGCGGACCACCGGGCGCAGGCCCGGCAGGTGGGCGGCCGCCATGCCGAGCACGACGGCCGCGGTGAGCTTGGGCACGGCCGGTACGGCCGCGTGGACGGCGATAGCGGCGGCCACTCCGAGGGCCGCGAGCAGCAGCCCGGGGGCGTCCCCGCGCATCGGGGGCAGCGAGCGGGTACGGGCCGTGCGCTGCCGGAGGGTCAGTGCCACGCCGCCGCTCACTGCTCCTGGTCGGCGGGCAGCCGGTAGACCCGCCGGATGCTGGTGCCGAGGCGCGAGACGTCCGCGCCGTACACGTGGATGGAGATGGCCGCGGTGCTACAGGCGTTGCGCACCAGGTGGATGTCGCCGGGCGGGGCGAAGGCGGAGACGGTGCCGGCCGGGCCGGCCACGTGCTCGGTCTCGACCAGCCGGGCGGTGCGTCCGTCGGACACCTGCCGGTAGCGGGTCTCGCTCTCCTGGCCGCGGTGGACGCCGGCCACGCACCACGACACGTGGTCGTGGATCGGGGTCTGCTGTCCGGGCAGCCAGACCAGGGCGACGACGGAGAAGCCGCCGTCCTCCTCGGCGTGCAGGACGTGTTGGCGGTAGCGCTGCGGGTCGCCCTCGCACTGGGCGGGGGTGAGCAGTGCGTCGGGCCCGTCCTGGTCGGCGAGCAGGTGGGGGGCGAGCCGCTCGCCGACCAGGTAGGCGGTGAGCTCAGGGGGCAGTCCGCGGTCCACGACGGCGCGGATCTCACTGATCAGCGCGGTCATCCGCTCGGTGAGCCGGTCTCTGCCGACCGTGGCTGAGGGTGTCATGCCAGCAGGTTCGGACCTAGCGACCTATCACGTCCAAGGAGGGTTCGTAAGCGTCCTCCCCACTAACCCTTATACATCAGCCGTGCACGCCGACCTCTACCATCAACCCCGCCCCCGGCCGCGCCCATCAGCCCTGCACCCCCGGCCGCGCCCATCAGCACCCGACCCGGCTCGCCGCCGCCTGCCGCAGGTGGTCCAGCACCAGCCCGGTGGCCGGGATCCGCCGGTGCTCGCGGAGCACGTACGCGCTCACCTGCCGCCGTAGGTGCGGTTCGACGGCCCGCCCGGTGACCTTGCGGTGGCACATGAAGGAGAGCACCAGTGCGGGCATCAGCGCGATCCCGACCCCGGCGGCGACGAGGGACTGGACGGCGAGGTTGTCGTCCGTGGAGAAGACGATGTCCGGCGCGAACCCCTCTTCCGCGCAGACGTGTAGCAGGTTGGCCCGGCATCGCGGGCAGCCGGCGATCCAGCGTTCGCCGTCGAGGTCGGCGAGCCGTACGGCGTGCCGGCGGCCGAGCGGGTGCCCGACCGGCAGCAGCACCGTGAGCAGGTCCTCCATCAGCGGGATCTCGTCCACCCCGTCGGGCACCTCGGTGGCCGCGCCGGGGTAGCGGAAGGCCAGCGCGATGTCGCACTCTCCGCGCAGCAGCCGTTGGACGGAGTCCGGCGGTTCGGCTTCCAGCAGTTCGACCCGCACGCCGGGGTGCTCGGCCAGTAGCCGGGCCATCGCCTCGGGTATCAGGGTGGCGTTGGCGCTGGGGAACGCGCAGACCCGCACCCGCCCGGCGCGCAGCCGGGCGAGCGCGGCGAGTTGCTGCTGGGCGGCGGACATGCTGCCGAGGATCAGTTCGGCGTGCCGGGAGAGCGCCTCGCCCGCCTCGGTGAGCCTCAGTCCGCGCCCGGCGCGGGTGAACAGCGGGACGCCGACGGTGCGTTCGAGGGCCTTCATCTGCTGGGTGATGGCGGGCTGGGTGTAGCCGAGTTCCCGGGCCGCGGCCGAGTAGGAGCCCGCCCGGACGACTTCGTGGAACGTCCTGATGTGCCGCGAGTCGAACACCGGCTCCATGGCCCCTCCCGCCCGGTCGTCTTCCTCCAGCCCCGTAATCATAAGAGGAATTTGGAGGTACCGGTCCCAGCCCCAGCCGTACCTATGGTTCAGTGCCGAACCAAGCTTCTCACTGCTGGGCCGACGGCGGCAGTCCCATCGCCACCCCGGCCTTGACGACCGGCGCCCCGCCCCGCACGCTCGGGCTGCGCCGACTGCGCCGCTCGACGAAGCGCGCGAGCCAGGAGAGCAGCAGGCACATGCCGATGTAGATCGGCGCGATCACCATCACCACCGGGATGAACGGCAGGTCGTAGTCCAGGTTGGTGGCGATCAGCTTGCCCGCGTGCAGGAACTCCTCGTAGGTGATCAGGAAACCCAACGAGGTGTCCTTGAGCGCGACCACCAGCTGGCTGATGATGGCCGGCAGCATCGCCCGGTTGGCCTGCGGCACCAGCACGTACGTCATCACCTGGGTCTTGCGCATGCCCAGCGCGTACGCCGCCTCCCGCTGCCCCTTGGGCACGGCGAGCACGCCGGCCCGGAACACCTCCGCCAGCACCGAGCCGTTGTAGAGCACGAGCCCGGCCACGAGCGCCCAGAGCGGCTGCACCTTGAGGGCGACGAACACGAAGAAGATCATCACCAGCAGCGGCATGGCCCGGAAGAACTCCACCACCAGGGTGGCGAACCAGCGCACCACCCGGTGGTCGGACAGCCGCCCGGCCGCGAACAGCGCGCCGAAGGGCAGCGCGAACAGCACCGTCCAGCCGAAGGCCTGCAGGGTGTTGCCGAGCCCGCGCAGCAACAGGTCCTGCACACCCCGGTACTCGAAGGGCTCCCACTTGGCGTACGTGAACTGGTGGGTGTGGAACAGCATGTAGACGATCCAGGCGATCACCCCCGCGATCAGCAGCAGTGCGATCCCGCCGTACAGCCGGTGGCGGGCGAGCGCCTTGGGGCCGGGGATGTCGTACAGCGCCGAGGATTCAACGGTCATCGGGACACCGCCACTCGTCGTTCCAGCAGGTTGAAGACGGCGCTGACGGCCAGGGTGATGATCAGGTAGCCGACGGCGATCCAGACGAAGGTCCAGATGATGCTGTAACCAAGTTCGTTGATGGTCCGGTAGGTGCCCAGCAGTTCGGTGACGCTGAACGAGCCGGCGATCGCCGTGTTCTTCGCCAGCGCGATCATCACACTGCCGATCGGTGCCACCACCGAGCGGTACGCCTGCGGCAGCACCACCAGGCTCATCGTCTGCCCGAAGCTCATGCCCAGGCTCCGGGCCGCCTCGCCCTGCCCGTTCGGCACGGTGTTGACGCCCGAGCGCATCGCCTCGCAGACGAAGGCCGAGGTATAGCAGCCGAGTGCGAGCACCGCGAAGGTGTAGAAGGGCAGGGTGATGTCGAACCGGGGCAGGCCCAGCACCACGATGAAGAACAGCAGGGTCAGCGGCGTGTTGCGCAGCACCGTCACCCACACCGTCCCGAACACCCGCAGCGGCCTGACCGGCGAGACCCGGAAGCTCGCGATCAGCACCCCCAGCACCAGCGACAGCACCGCGCTCACCGCGAAGAGCGAGAGCGTGCCGAGGAAGCCGTCCCAGTAGGTCGACCAGTTGTCGGTCAGCGTTTTCACGGCGCGGCCCTCTCAGTACCGGTCGATCTGCGGCGGGTTCGGCGCCGGTTGGCCGGAGAGGCCGAGGGTCGCTTCGAAGGCCCTCTTCCAGTCGCCGTTCTGCTCGTGGTGCTGCAGGGCGTCGTTCAACGCCGAACGCAGCACGGTGTCGTTCTTCGGCACCCCGATCCCGTACGGCTCGGTCGAGAACAGCGGGCCGACCACCTTGAGCTCGTCCGGCACCTTGGCCGCGTAGCCGAGCAGGATCGCGTTGTCCGTGGTCACCGTGTCGACCTGGTTGGTGATCAGGTTGTCCACGCAGGCCGAGTAGGTGTCGTAGCCGATCAGCTTGGCCTTCGGGTACTGCGACTGGATGCGCTGGTACGGCGTCGAGCCGGCCGCCGAGCAGACCTTCTTCCCGTTCAGGTCCTGCGGGCCGTGGATGGTGTTGTCGTTCTTGCGCACCAGCAGCGACTGCCCGGCGATGAAGTACGGCCCGGCGAAGCCGACCAGCTTCTTCCGGTTGTCGTTGATGGTGTACGTGCCGACGTAGTAGTCCACCTGGCCGTTCTGCAGCGCGGTCTCGCGGTTGGCCGAGGCGATCGTCTTGAACTGGATCCTGCCCGGCGGGAAGCCGAGGGAGGCGCCGACCATCTTGGCGATCTCGATGTCGAAGCCGGAGTACTCGCCGGTGGCCGGGTTCTTCTGGCCCAGGTACGGCTGGTCCTCCTTCGCGCCGACCACCAGGTGGCCCCGGCTGCGGGCGGCGTCCAGGGTCGGCGAGCCGGTGACCGAGGAGGCGTCCTGCACCTGGTAGCTGGGCAGCGCACTGGGCTGCGGGCCCTTGGGCGGCGGGGTGCCGGCCTTGCCGCAGCCCGCCGCCAGCGCCGCGAGCAGCACGGCGGCGGCGAGCACCCGCTTCCCCGCCCGCGCGCCGGGCGTCGTCTTACGGTTCACGGCGCCGCCTCAGTGCTTCAGGATCTTGGACAGGAAGTCCCGGGCGCGCTCGCTCTCGGGAGCGCTGAAGAACTCCTCCGGGGCACGGTCCTCGACGATCCGGCCGTCGGCCATGAACACCACCCGGTTCGCGGAGGCCCGCGCGAAACCCATCTCGTGGGTGACGACGACCATCGTCATGCCCTCGTGCGCGAGCTGGCGCATGACGTCCAGCACCTCGTTGATCATCTCGGGGTCGAGCGCCGAGGTCGGCTCGTCGAACAGCAGCGCCTTGGGGTCCATCGCCAGCGCGCGGGCGATCGCGACCCGCTGCTGCTGCCCGCCGGAGAGCTGGGCCGGGTACTTGTCGGCCTGCGACGCGAGGCCCACCCGCTCCAGCAGCGCACGGGACTTGGCGTCGGCCTCCGGCTTGGACCTGCCGCGCACCTTGATCTGCGCGAGGGAGACGTTCTGCAGCACGGTCTTGTGCGCGAACAGGTTGAAGGACTGGAACACCATGCCGACCTCGGCACGCAGCCGGGCGAGCCCCTTGCCCTCCTCGGGCAGCGGCTCGCCGTCGAGCAGGATGGTGCCGCTCTCGATCGGTTCCAACCGGTTGATCGCCCGGCAGAGCGTGGACTTGCCGGAGCCGGACGGGCCGATGACCACGACGACCTCGCCGCGGCCCACCGTCAGTTCGATGTCCTGCAGGACGTGCAGGTCCCCGAAGTGCTTGTTGACCCCGCGCAACTCGATGAGCGGGGTGAAGGCCGAGGCGCCGGCCTGGTCCGGCCCGGGAGCTGCGGTCACCGGTCGCGCCGCCCCTTCAGCAGCCAGCCCAGCGCGGCACCGGCGACCAGCGTGGCCAGCAGCGCGATCCAGAGCGGCGCGGTGACGGTGAACACCCAGAACTGGATCTTCACCTTGTCGAGGTTGGCGAACAGGAACCACACGGCGAGGATGACGATGACGCCGATCCCGATGTACCGCGTGGGGATCCCGCCGATCTCACCGCGCGAGGAGCGGGCCGAGCTGTCTGAAATCTTGGTCACCGGAGCAGTCTGCGGGCCTGACCACCGATTTGCCCGGGTACGCGCCCTTCCGGGCCAGGGAGTAACCCGTACGGGGCAATCCGGCCCCGTACGGGTTTGAAACGGGTTACGGGCCTCTCCGAGCCGCCGTGCCCACCTACCTCCTCCCCCTGCGCCCGACCCCTGCCTCTCCCCTCCCTGCCTGACCGCCCCTCAGCGCCTCGCAGCCGCCTCGTCCTCCGCCCGCTACCGTTCGTCCCGCCAGGAGCGCCAGAGCGCCGCGTACGGGCCGCCCGCCGCGACCAGGTCCGGGTGGCTGCCGTACTCGCTGATCCGCCCGCCCTCGACCACCGCGATCACGTCCGCGTCGTGCGCGGTGTGCAGCCGGTGGGCGATGGCGATGACCGTCCGCCCCTCCAGTACCCGGGCGAGCGAGCGCTCCAGGTGCCGGGCTGCCCGCGGGTCGAGCAGCGAGGTGGCCTCGTCCAGCACCAGGGTGTGCGGATCGGCCAGGACCAGCCGGGCCAGGGCCAGTTGCTGGGCCTGCGGCGGGGTCAGCGAGGTGCCGCCCGAGCCGACCTCGGTGTCCAGCCCCTGCGGCAGGGCGTCCACCCAGGCGCCGGCGTCCACCGCGTCCAGCGCGGCCCGCAGCTCGGTGTCGTCGGCGTCGGACGCGGCCAGTCGCAGATTGTCGCGCAGGGTGCCGACGAAGACGTGGTGCTCCTGGTTCACCAACGCCACCTCGGCGCGCACCCGCTCGGCCGGCATCCGCGACAACGCCGCCCCGCCGAGGGTGACGCTGCCGCGCCCAGGGGCGTAGATCCCGGCCAGCAGCCGCCCGAGGGTGGACTTGCCCGCCCCGGACGGCCCGACCAGCGCGATCCGGCTGCCCGGGGCGACGTCCAGGCTGATCCCGTGCAGGACGTCCGCGCCCTCCCGGTAACCGAACCGGACCTCCCGGGCCTCGACCCGGCGGCCGTCCGGACGCGCGGACTCGTCCCCCTCGTGCTCCGGCACCTCGCGCACGCCGACCAGCCGGGCCAGCGACGCCTGCCCGACCTGCAGCTCGTCGTACCAGCGCAGGATCAGGTCCACCGGGACGGTCAGCATCTGCGCGTACAGCACTCCGGTGGTCAACTGGCCCACGGTGATCCAGCCCCGGATCGTGAACAACCCGCCGAACACCAGCGTCGCGAGCACCGCCGCCGTGTAGACGGCGTCGATGGTCGGGAACCAGACCGAGCGCAGCCACAGCGTGTACCGCTCCCAGGCCAGCCACTCGGCCAGCTTGCGGTCGGTCAGCCGGACCCGTTCGTCGCCCAGCCGCAGTGCCTCGACCGTCCGCCCGGCGTCCACCGTCTCGGCCAGGACGGTGTTCACCGCGGCGTACCCGGCCGACTCGTTGCGGTACGACTGCGGCGCGCGCCGGAAGTACCAGCGGGAGGAGGCCAGCAGCAGCGGCAGCCCGACCAGCGAGGTCAGCGCCAGCAGCGGCGAGGTGACCAGCAGGGCACCGAGCACCAGCAGCAACGACACCACGGCGACGGCGAGTTCGGGCACGGCCTCGCGGACCGACTTGTCCAGCCGGTCGATGTCGGTGGTGCCCCGGGAGACCAGGTCCCCGGTGCCGGCCCGTTCCAGCACGCCGGTCGGCAGCGCGACCGAGCGGACCAGGAAGTCCTCGCGCAGGTCGGCCAGCACCCGCTCGCCGAGCACCGCGCCGCGCATCCGCGACCAGCCGGTGAACGCGGCCTGTGCCACCAGCGCCAGCAGGTACCAGGCGACCGCCACCGCGATGGTGGACCCGGCCGTCCCCGTGGCCAGTGACTCGACCAGGCTGCCGAGCACCCAGGGCCCGACCAGTCCGGCCAGCATGGCCACCGAGTGCAGCGCGACCACCGCGGAGAACCCGCCGCGGTGCCGCCGCCCGAGCAGGAGCAGGTACCCGCGTACGGCGGCCGGGGAGCCGACCGGCAGGGTCGCGGTCGGCCCCCGCTCCTCATGGACAGGAGGCTTCATGGCGTACTCCTCGGTTGCACGGCACAGCAGTTGACGATCGGACCCTCGAGTCGGCACCGGCACCCGAGCCCGCTCACGAAGCAGTTCACGAAGCAGTTCACGAAGCAGTTCACGAAGCAGTTCACACGGCCTCACCCACCGGCTGAGCCGCCTCCTCGTCGCGGGTGACAACGGCCCGGTAGGTCGGATCGGTCCGCATCAGCTCCCGGTGCCGCCCCGCCGCGGCCACCCGGCCGTCGCGCAGCAGCACCACCCGGTCCGCCTGGTCGAGCAGCAGCGGGCTGGTCGCGAACACCACCGTGGTGCGGCCCGCCCGGGTGTCCCGCAGCCCGGTGGCGATCCTGGACTCGGTGTGGGCGTCCACCGCACTGGTGGGCTCGTCCAGCACCAGGACCGGCGGGTCCGCCAGCAGCACCCGGGCCAGGGCCAGCCGCTGGCGCTGCCCGCCGGAGAGCGAGCGCCCGCGCTCGGTGATCCGGGCGCGCATCGGGTCGCCCGCGCACTCCGGCGAGCCGTCCACCAGCGCCTCCAGCACGTCGTCCGACCGGGCGGCGGCCAGCGCCTCGGGCACCGAGACCCGGCCGGAGGACGGGATGTCGAACAGTTCGGCCAGCGTGCCGGAGAGCAGGACCGGCTCCTTGTCGTGGACCAGCACCGCCGCCCTGGCCTCGGCCAACGGCACCGTGTCCAGTTTCGTCCCGCCGAGCCGTACGGAGGGCTGCTCCGGTTCGCCGTCGGCCTGGGGGACGTGGCCGCCGAGCCGTTCGGCGAGCGCGCCGGCGAAGTCCGGGTCTCCACAGACCACCGCGGTCAGCTCACCGGCTCGCGCGGTCAGCCCGCTGACCGGGTCGTGCAGGTCGGCCTTGGCCGGACTGGCGAGCGAGGCCTCGGCCGTGCCGTCGGTCCGGCTGAGCGACAGCACCCGGACGGCCCGTCCGGCGGAGACCCGCGCGACGCTCCAGGCGTGCGCCGCCTCGCCCAGGATCCGCAGCGGCGCCGCCAGGAACGCGGTCGCGCCGTACACGGCGATCAGGGTGCCGACGGAGAGCTCGCCGGCGGCCGCCAGCCGGGCGCCGTACCAGGTGACGCCGACCACGAACAGGCCTGGCAGCAGGATCTGTTGGGCCTGCATCAGGGACCAGATCCGGGCCGAGCGGACGGCCGCCGCCCGGACCTTCTGGGAGGCGGCCCGGTACCGCTCCAGGAACAGTTCCTCGCCGCCGATGCCGCGCAGCACCCGCAGCCCCGCCACCGTGTCGGCGGCCAGCTCGGTGGCCTTGCCGCCCAGCGCCCGCTGCTGCTCGAAGCGCCGCTCGAACGGCCCGATCAGCGGCCAGACCGAGCCGGCCAGCACCGGGACGCCGAGCAGCACGCCGACGCCCAGCACCGGCTCGACCACCAGCACCACCGAGCTGACGGCCAGCCAGACGATCACCGCGGCTCGGAGCCGGGCGAGCAGTTCGACGTACCAGGCGATCCGCTCGACGTCCCCGCTGCCGACCGCGACGACCTCGCCGGTGGCGATCCGACGGGACAGCCCGGCGCCGAGGTGCGAGGCCTGCCGGGACACCAACTGCCGTACCTGGCAGGCGGCGTGGATCCAGTTCCAGACCGTCTGGCGGTGCGACAGGACGGTGCCCAGCGCGGCGCCCGCGGCGAGCAGCAGGGCGAGCCCGGCGGCCCGCCAGATCCCGCCGGCGTCACCGTCGACGGCGGCCTGCACGCCCAGCCCGAGCGGCATCGGCAGGGCGGCCTGGCACCCCATTTCCAGCAGGGTCCAGCAGGTGGCGAGCAGTTGCCCCCGCCGCTGGCTGCGGTTCAGCCGGCGCAGGAAGGCCACGGGTGAGGAGAGGTCAGGACTGCCAGGGTCGGCCAACGGCAGCAGGGTGAGCGGCATGACACTCCGATACGAACGGTGCGGAGGTACGGGGCAACGGCGGCGGGGGGCGCGGGGGGCGCGGAACGGAGGTGCAGCAGGCCGGGCGGGGCCGGCTCAGGCGTGCGGCCCGAACCGACGGGCGAAGGACGCACGGCGCACCGGCGCGGTGACGTCGACACGTCCGGAGGGAGTGCCGGACGGACACCTGACGGACATGGGAAGGGCACGAAGCGCCCGGATTTCAGGAGGCCATGTCCGCGAGCGTGCCAACCCCGGTGTGACCCGCGCAACAGGTTTTCCGCCGCCACACCCAGCCGCCCCCGGCCGGCCCACCCAGCCCCCTCACCAGGACCCCGAGGGCCCGCCAGCCCACCCACCAGCCCACCCACCAGCACCGCCCCGAGGCCCGTCGACCCCGGACGAGCCCGGACGGGGCCCCGCAAACCTTCACCCAAGGTTCGCCCGTTTGGCGGGAACAATCACGTTCCACGGCCAGTTTCCCCCCACTGGAAGCACCAACGACCAGGAGGGCACCCCGTCCCGTGAGCACCATCCCCAGCGTCACCCTCAACGACGGCGCGCAGATCCCGCAGCTCGGCTTCGGCGTGTGGCAGGTCCCGGACGGCGAGGCCACCGCCGCCGTCCGCTCCGCGATCGACGCGGGCTACCGCTCGATCGACACCGCGGCCATCTACGAGAACGAGGCCGGCACCGGCGCGGCGATCGCCGAGGCGCTGGCGGGCGGCATCGCCCGTGAGGACCTGTACGTCACCACCAAGCTGTGGAACTCCGGCACCCGCGACTGGTCCGGCGAGCAGGGCCGCGACGCGGTGCTGCGCGAGTTCGACGCCTCGCTGGCCAAGCTCGGCCTCGACTACCTCGACCTGTACCTGATCCACTGGCCGCGCCCGATGCACGGCAGCTACCTGAACATCTGGAAGGCCTTCGAACAGTTGAAGGCGGACGGCCGGGTCAAGTCGATCGGCGTCTCCAACTTCGGCACCGAGCAGCTGGCCCGACTGCTGAGCGAGGCCTCGGTCGCCCCGGTGCTGAACCAGGTCGAGCTGCACCCGTACTTCCCGCAGGCGGAGCTGCGCGCCTTCCACGCCCGGCACGGCATCGCCACCGAGGCGTGGAGCCCGCTGGGCCAGGGCGGCGAGCTGCTCTCCGAGCCGGCGCTGGTGAAGATCGCCGAGAAGCACGGCCGGACGGTCGCCCAGGTGGTGCTCCGCTGGCACCTGCAGAGCGGCGTGATCGCCATCCCGAAGTCGGTCACCCCGTCCCGGATCCGGGAGAACCTGGACGTCGCCGGTTTCGAGCTGGACGGTGAGGACCTCGCGGCGATCGCCGCCGTCGCCACCGACAAGCGCATCGGGCCGGACCCGCAGGGCTTCGACTGGAACTGACGTAGCGGCGGGCCCCGAATCCGGACTCCCGCTGCGGGATCCCGGTCCGGGATCCCGCAGCCGCGAAAGGGCTCACCGGGCCCTGGCAGCCCGTCACACCGAGGACCGCCCGCTCCTGAACGGAGCGGGCGGTCCTCGATGTACCGCGATTCGACGGTGCCGACGGCAACATGCCCTCGATACGTTGGCGAATCGTTTTGGCTGTCATTACGAAGGCTTGGCCTAAATCCTGGCCGCCTTGGCGATGAGCGCGAGCGCAGCCTCGTGCTCGTCCTCCTCCAACGGAGCCAGCAGCAGTCGCTGGACCTCCGCCACCCCGGCGGCCGAGCGGTGCAGCAGATCCTGTCCCGCCGGTGAGAGCGAGAGCAGGTTGCGCCGACCGTCCGAGGGGTCGCGCCGACGCTGCACCAGACCGCGGCGCACCAGGCGGCTGACCATCTCGGCCATCGTGGCCTTGTCCAGCGAGGCCAGCTCGCCGACCGTGCGCTGGTCGGCGCCCGGCTCCTGCTCCAGCGCGTCCAGCACCGCGTACTGCGGGGCCGTCAGCTCCGCGCCGACGTGCTCCGACCAGAGCTTGGTGTGCACCTGCTGGCTGACCCTGATCAGGTAGCCGATCGCCCGCTGGGCGTCCAGTATCGGCCGCGCGTCCGTGAAGACGGCGACCGCCGCGGGCTCCAGCCTGGCTATCTTGGCCATGACCCGGACGACCTCGACCTGCTCCTCCGCCGTGAGCGGCTCGAACAGGACGCGCTGCACGCGGACCACACCACCGGTGGCCTCGCGCACCGCCTGGGCGCCGCTCTGCGAGAGGGCGAGCAGCTTGCGCCGACCGTCGGCCGGGTCGCGCCGGCGCAGCACCAGGCCGCGGCGGACCAGCCGCGCGACCATCTCGGCCATCGTGGCCTTGTCCAGCGACGCCCGCTCGCCGACGGTCCGCTGGTCCGCACCCGGTTCCAGGGCCAGGACCAGCAGCACGGCGAACTGCGGAGCCGTGAGATCGGCTCCGACGTGCTCGGACCACAGACGGGTGTGAACCTGCTGTGCAACGCGAATCAGGTGTCCGGGCGACTGCTGCAGTCGCGCGGACACGCGGGTTGTCGGGATCTCCCCCAGCACCATGTATCCGTCCCGATGTCACACCCGGTGTGTGTGGGACACCCGGGTGGGGCAGTAACGGCGAGTGGGCGTCCAGCTATGAGGGAGGGCGCTCCAGCCGTGCAGCCGGTGGCTGCTGGCGGACACTATACAAACGGCGGGCCCTTGCTGGCAGGCAGGGGCGGATAGTAGACGCAGGTTCGGCAACATTGGCATATTTACGCGCTGCGAAGCCCTTGCAGTAACCCGGTTTCAGCAGAAAGCCGACCGGTCGGTCCTTACCGACCGTCACCTGCGCCTCTCCGCTCTGGCCGCCACCCCTACTCGCCGGTAGGGTGTGGCCACCCTCTCCGGGGGCTCTCCCCGGAGGCAGCCTCCGAGAGAGACGAGAGCCAGCATGACCGACCAGAGCACCGCCCCCCGGGTCGCCGTCGTCACCGGCGCCGCCCGCGGCCTGGGCGCCGCCACCGCCGTCCGACTGGCCGCCGACGGCTACGCGGTCGCCGTCCTGGACCTGGACGAGGCGGCGGGCAAGGACACCGTCGACCGGATCACCGCCGCCGGCGGCAAGGCCCTGGCGGTCGGCGCCGACGTCTCGGACGCCGAGCAGGTCCAGACCGCCGTGGACCGCGTGGCCGCCGAGCTCGGCGCCCCCGTCGTCCTGGTGAACAACGCGGGGGTGCTCCGCGACAACCTCCTCTTCAAGATGTCCGAGTCCGACTGGGACACGGTCATGAACGTTCACCTCCGCGGCGCCTTCCTGATGACCCGCGCGGTGCAGAAGCACATGGTCGACGCCGGTTTCGGCCGCATCGTCAACCTGTCCTCCTCCTCGGCCCAGGGCAACCGCGGCCAGGCCAACTACTCGACCGCCAAGGCCGGCCTCCAGGGCTTCACCAAGACTTTGGCCATCGAGCTGGGCAAGTTCGGGATCACCGCCAACGCCGTCGCCCCCGGCTTCATCGCCACGGACATGACGGCGGCCACCGCCGCCCGGGTCGGCATGGACTTCGAAGACTTCAAGCGGGCTGCGGCCTCCCAGATCCCGGTCCAGCGGGTCGGCCGGCCCGAGGACGTCGCCCACACCATCGCGTTCCTGGCGAGCGAGGGCGCCGGCTTCGTCTCCGGCCAGGTGATCTACGTCGCGGGCGGCCCCCTCGACTGAGCACGGAACCTACACAGGGTGACCACGGAGTGGGAGGCCGGGCGGATCGACCTCCCACTCCGGCTGCTTTACCGGGGCTTTTGCGTAATCATTCGAAGACCACACGGACATTCGATCCGAGAATAGCGGAAATCACCCCCTGAGCCACCCCCGGGTCGGCCCAATTGTCGATTTCACGGGAAAATGACAATTCCCCCGGAATGGCCCTGTCCGGGTGGGTAAGGTCACCCCGTGCAATCCAGAGGTACCTCCGCTCCCATTCCGCGTCAGGGGCCGGACCGCCACACCGCCACCACCCGCCCGGAAGTGCCCGCCGCCCGCGGCAGTGCCCGCGGCCCGGCCTGCCCCGACCGCGCCGAGCCCGACCCGGGCCGCACCCGGCCCGGCCCCCACCGCACCGGGCCCGGCGCCGACCGCCGCGAACCGGGCTGGCCTCCGATGAGCCGGCGCCAGGCCGCCCTGCTCGTCGCCACCGCCGCCGTCTACCTGCTGGTGCTGGCCGGAGTCCTGCTCAACACCGCCCTGGTCGACCTCGACTGGTCGGTCCGCCTGCTGCGCCCGTACGAGCGGTGGCCCCGGCCGGAGCGGCTGCTGGACACCTGGGTGGTCGCCGGGCAGCGCGGCCCCTCGGCGATCGCCGCCTTCGTCTGGCTCGCCTGGCGCGCCCACCGGTTACGGCGCCTGCGCCCGCTGCTGGTCATGGGCGTCGCACTGCTGTTGCTCAACGTCACGGTCGGCGCGGTCAAGATCGTCACCGGTCGGCTCGGCCCGCACTACGCCCAGTACGTCGGCTCGCCCGAGCTGTTCTCCGGCGGCACCATCTTCCCGTCCGGCCACACCGCCAACGCCGTGGTCACCTGGGGCGTGCTCGCCTACCTCGCCGTCCGCTGGCGGCGCACCGGCGCGGTGATCGCCGCCGCCACCGCCTGCTCGATCGGCCTGACCACGGTCTACCTGGGCACCCACTGGGTCACCGACGTGCTGGCCGGCTGGGCCGCCGGCCTGCTCGTGCTGCTCTCGCTGCCGCTGCTGGAGCCCCTGGTCGCCGCCGCCGAGCATCGGCTCCACCGCCGCCTCGGCCGCCCGCCCCTGCCCTACTGACTCCTCGCCCGGCGGGCCCTACCCCTCCCAACTGCGCTCGACCACGCCGTCCCGCACCGCGAGGTTGAGCCGTCCCCGCCGGTACTCCATGGTCATCATCTGCCCCGGCTCCAGCACCCGGACCGAGGCCCAACCGTGCCGCCGGGCCAGCTCCCGGGCCCGCTCGACCCGCAGCCCGGCGTACCCCTCGGCATCCGAAGCCCCCGCATCCGAACCCCCCGCATCCGAACCCCCCGTGTCCGGTTCCGCCGCATCCGACCCCGACATCGCGCCTCCCCGGCCAACCCCCTCGGACGTACGCTGGAATCGTAGCCCGACCCACGCGGTCCGGAGGTGAACGACCATGCGCACCACCACCCCGCGCCGGTGGCGCAGCGGCACCGAGCCGGCCACCGCCCGCAGCGACCTCAAGCTCCGCTACCTGCTCTCGCTCGCCTTCACGCCGCTGTTCGTGCTGGCGACGGTGGGTTTCGCCGTCTGGGCGGCCGTCTCCCCCGTCAACGGCGCGCCCAGCCGGGGCACGCTCATCGGCTTCGCCGTCGCCTGCGGTCTGCTCTCCCTGTTCGCCGTCGTCGATCTCGTGGTGGTCGTCCGGCGCCGCCGGACCGAGCTCTGACGCGGGGTCTCCCATAGCGTGGGAAGGCAGCCCGGCGGTGCTACCGGCTGCCGACCGCCTGCTTGACCAGCGTCCGCCCGAAGTCCCACATCAGACCGCTGCCCCGGTGGGCCTCGTCCATGATGTCGGTGAAGGCGTCCATGAACCGGTCCACATCCCGCTCGGTGATGATCAGCGGCGGAATCAGCTTGATCACCTCCAGGTGGTCCCCGGACACCTGGGTCAGGATCCGGTGCCGCTGCAGCAGCGGCACCACGACCATCTGGGCGAACAGCCCCTTGCGCGCCGCCTGCAGCGCCGTCCACCCGGTGCGCAGCTTCAGCGACTTGGGCCGCCCGAACTCGATCCCGATCATCAGCCCGCGCCCGCGCACCTCGGCGATCAGCTCGTACTCGTCGACCAGCGCGGTCAGCCGCTCGCGGAACCGGTCGCCGATCTCCCGGGCGTTCTCCACCACCTTCTCGTTCCGCATGACCTCCAGGGTCGCCAGCCCGGCCGCCATGGCCTGGGCGTTCGACCCGAAGCTGGCCGAGTGCACCAGCACCCGGTCCATCGAGGAGTACACCTTCTCGAAGATCCAGCCCTTGCCGAGGGTCGCCCCGACCGGGACGTACCCGCCGGAGAGCGCCTTGGCCGCACAGACCAGGTCCGGCAGCACGCCGTCCTCGTGCTGGTAGGCGAAGAACTCGCCGGTGCGGCCGATCCCGGTCTGCACCTCGTCGCAGATCAGCAGCGCCCTGTGCTCGTGCAGCAGCGCCTGGGCGGCCCGGAGCCAGCCGGGCGGCGGCGCCTGGACGCCCTTGCCCTGGATCGGTTCGACGATCAGCGCCGCGACGTCGCCGCGCTTCAGTTCCTTGGCCAGCGCGCCGAGATCACCGAGCGGAATGGCGGTGTCCGGCAGCAGCGGGTCGAAGCCCTTGCGGAAGCCGTTCTCCCCGTTGACGGAGAGCGAGCCGGTGGTCAGCCCGTGGAAGGCGTGGTCGACGTAGAGGATCCGCCGTCTCCCGGTGGCGTATCGGGCGAACTTCAGCGCGGTCTCCACCGCCTCCGTCCCGCTGTTGCCGAAGAAGACCCGGTCCAGCCCGGGTGCGTACGACAGCAGCCGCTCGGCCAGGAGCCCGGGCAGCGGCGAGCAGTCGAAGCGGACCAGGTCCGGCAGGTCCAGGTCCATCACCTGCTGGATCGCCGACCGCACCACCGGGTGGTGGCGGCCCAGGGCGAAGATGCCGAAGCCGGCCAGCATGTCGAGGTACTCGTGGCCCTCGGCGTCGTAGAAGTACGGCCCCGAGGCGCGCTCGTAGTACCTGTCGAAGCCGATGGTGTGGAGCATCCGGGGCAGCTGCGGGTTGAGGTAGCGGCTGTGCAACTCGTAGCGCTCGGAGCCGCGTTCGGCGATGAGGGCGGCGAGGTCGAAGGCGGGGCGGTCGGGGTCAGCCGGCATGGCGCGGGTTCGCTCCTCGGGTCGGTAGCAGGTTCTTGGCGAAGACGGCGCTCTGCGCGGCGACGCCGGTCCCGGTCAGCCCGGCCTCCTCCAGGATCTCCCCGCGCGAGGCGTGCCCGAGGAACTCCTGCGGCAGGCCGAGCACCCGCACCGGTACGTCCACGTCGGCGTCGCGCACCGCCTGGGCGATCGCCGAACCGACGCCACCGGTACGGCCGTTGTCCTCGACGGTGACCACCAGCCGGTGGGCGGCGGCCAGTTCGGGCAGCGCCGGGTCGACCGGCTTGACCCAGCGCGGGTCGACCACGGTCGCGGTGAAGCCCTCGGCGAGCAGCAGCCGGGCGGCGTCCAGGCAGGCCGGGGCGGTGGTGCCGACGGCGACCAGCAGGATCTCGGCCGGCCGCCCGGTGCGCAGCAGCACGTCCACGCCGCCGATCCGCTCGACGGCCGGCACCGCGGGCCCGACGTTCCCCTTCGGGAAGCGCACCACGGTGGGCGCATCGCGTACCTCGACCGCCTCGCGCAGCTGGGCCCGCAGCTGGTCGGCGTCGCGCGGCGCGGCGAGCCGCAGGCCCGGGACGGCCTGCAGGATCGACATGTCCCACATGCCGTTGTGCGAGGCGCCGTCCGGTCCGGTCACCCCGGCGCGGTCGAGCACGAAGGTGACGCCCAGCCGGTGCAGGGCGACGTCCATCAGGACCTGGTCGAAGGCCCGGTTCAGGAAGGTCGCGTACACCGCGACCACCGGGTGCAGCCCGCCGGTCGCCAGTCCCGCGGCGCTGGTGACGGCGTGCTGCTCGGCGATCCCGACGTCGAAGGTCCGCGCCGGGTACGCCTTGGCGAACGCCGCCAGGCCGACCGGCTGGAGCATCGCCGCGGTGATCGCCACCAGGTCCGGCCGCTCGGAGCCCAGCGTGAGCAGTTCGTCGCCGAACACGGAGGTCCAGGAGACGCCGCCGCTGGGCGAGATCGGCAGGCAGGTGTACGGGTCGATCGGGTTGACGGCGTGGAAGCGGTCGGCCTCGTCCTGTTCGGCCGGCCGGTAGCCGCGGCCCTTGACGGTCAGGCAGTGCACGATGACCGGCCCGCCGAAGTTGCGGGCCTGGCGCAGCGCCTGCTCGACCGCGCCCAGGTCGTGGCCGTCGATCGGCCCGAGGTACTTGAGGCCGAGGTCCTCGAACATGCCCTGCGGCGCGAAGGCGTCCTTGAAGCCCTTCTTGGCACCGTGCAGCGCGTCGAAGATCGGCTGCCCGACCAGCGGGGTGCGCTGCAGCGCCTCCTTGCCGAGGGCGAGGAAGCGCTCGTAGCCCTGGGTGGTGCGCAGCGTGGCCAGGTGGTGGGCGAGCCCGCCGATGGTCTTGGCGTAGGAGCGTTCGTTGTCGTTGACGACGATGACCAGCGGCCGGTCGCGGGCCTCCGCGATGTTGTTCAGGGCCTCCCAGGCGAGCCCGCCGGTGAGCGCGCCGTCGCCGATCACCGCGACGGTGTGCCGGTCGTGCTGGCCGAGCAGTCGGGCGGCCTTGGCCAGGCCGTCGGCGTAGGAGAGTGCGGTGGAGGCGTGCGAGTTCTCGACCAGGTCGTGCTCGGACTCGGCGCGCGAGGGGTAGCCGGAGAGGCCGCCCCGCATCCGCAGGCGGGTGAAGTCCTGGCGCCCGGTGAGGAGTTTGTGGACGTAGCTCTGGTGGCCGGTGTCGAAGACGATCCGGTCGTACGGCGAGTCGAAGACCCGGTGCAGGGCGATGGTGAGTTCCACCACGCCCAGGTTGGGCCCGAGGTGTCCGCCGGTGCGGGTGACGGCGTCGATCAGGAAGTCGCGGATCTCGTCGGCGAGCAGCGGGAGTTCGGCCGCCGGGAGCTTGCGCAGCTCGGCCGGCGACGTGACGCGGGAGAGCAGTGACATGGGTACACCTCGCGACTGGAAGCGGTGCGGTGGTGCCTCCGGCCCCGCGGGGGGGGGCGGAGCCGGCCCGGGCGCGAGGCCCGGGCCGGGGTACCGGTCTGATGTGCCGGCCTGATGTGCCGGTCTGGCGTACCGGTTTTGCGTACCGGCCTGCCGTACGACCGCACAGGCCGGCCTGACGTGCCGCCCCGGGTTTCCGACCTGAGGTCCAAGCCCGGGGCGACGACTCCCGCCTCAGCGGCCGTAGTTGCCGCTGACGGTCTCGGTGATGGCGCGCAGCGACTGCTGCAGCGATCCCATGGTCGCGAGGACGGCCGTCGGCTCGTAGCCGCAGTGGGCCATGCAGTTGGCGCAGCGCGGGTCCTTGCCGCGGCCGTACTTGCTCCAGTCGGTCTTCTCGACCAGCTCGCGGTAGGTCGGCACGTAGCCGTCGGCCATCAGGTAGCAGGGCCGCTGCCAGCCGAACAGCGAGTAGTTGGGAATGCCCCACGGGGTGCACTCGAAGTCGGCCTTGCCCTCCAGGAAGTCCAGGAAGAGCGGGCTGTGGTTGAGGCGCCAGCGCCTGCGGTTGCCGCCGGCGAAGGCTTTGCGGAAGAGCTCCCGGGTCTGCTCGACGCCGAGGAAGTGCTCCTGGTCGGGGGCCTTCTCGTAGGCGTAGGCGGGCGAGATCATCATCTCGTCCACCTTCAGCTCGTCGTTGAGGAAGTCCAGCACCTCGATGACGGTCTGCGCGGTGTCGGTGTTGAAGAAGGTGCTGTTGGTGGTGACCCGGAACCCGCGCCGCTTGGCCTCCTTGATCGCGGCCACCGCCTCGTCGAAGGTGCCCTCCTGCGCCACCGACTCGTCGTGCCGCTCACGCATGCCGTCGATGTGCACGGCGAAGGTGAAGTACGGCGAGGGGGTGAACTTCTCGATCTTCTTGCGCAGCAGCAGCGCGTTGGTGCACAGGAACACGTACTTGCGGTGCTCGACCAGTTGGCGGACGATCTCGTCGATCTGCGGGTGCATCAGCGGCTCGCCGCCGGCGATCGAGACCATCGGAGCACCCGACTCCAGCACCGCGCCGACCGCCTGGGCGACGGGCATCCGCTGCTTCAGGACTCCCGCCGGGTGCTGGATCTTGCCGCAGCCCTCGCAGGCGAGGTTGCAGGCGAACAGTGGCTCCAGCTCCACGATCAGCGGGAACTTGTCCCGTCGTTTGAGCAGCTTCTGCTGCATGAGGTAGGTGCCGACCCGCACGGTCTGGCGCAACGGCATGGCCATGGCTAGCTCGCCTCCTGTGGGAGCGTCGCGGATGTGGGGTGGTTCGGTTCTGCGGGGCCGGGCGCGTGCTCCTGCCGGTACCAGTCGACCAGCGCGGGCACCGTCGCCCGCAGGGTGCGCCAGGCCCGCACCCCGGCCGGGAAGGTGCCGAGCCGCAGCAGCTCGTGCTCGGGGGTGTCGACCACCACCCGCAGGACGGCGGCGGGCAGCGCCGGCCGGGTCTCCCGCAGCGCGGCCAGGACGGCGGCGGCCTCCATGTCGACGGCGAGCGCGCCCTGCAGGTGCAGCGCGCGCCGCTCGATGCCGCGCACCACGTGGTCGGCGGTGTGGTGCACGCCGGTGTGGACGGTCAGCCCGCGCTCCTTCAGCGCCCGGCTGAGCTCCGGTCCGGAGTCGACCCGGTAGAGGTGGCCCTCGGCGTCGCGCACGCCGTCGGCGGCGACCACGTCGCCGGGCAGCACGCCCGGTCCGAGCGCCGCGCCGAAGCCCGCCACCACGACCGCGCCGTAGCTGCCGGGGGCGGAGCCGAGGAGCCGTCGGACGGCCTGCCCGGCACGCCGTCGGCCGACCCCGGTGCGCACCAGCACCGGGGATCCGCCGGCCGAGCCGCGCCAGTCACCGCCACGCAGGGCCCAGACTTCGGGGCCCAGCGCGCAGAGCACCAGCAGGGGGGCGGTGGTCACCGCGCGACCCCGATCGCCGGGTTGCCGCTCGCCCGGCCGCCGCCGTCCCGGTTGACCGTCGGGTTGCCGTGCAGGTAGCGGCCGAGCGCGGTGACCGGGAAGACCAGCCGGTACAGGTGGTAGTTGATGGAGAAGTCCCACGGGAAGCCGGTGCCGGTGAACTGCGGCTCGTCCCAGGTGCCCTCGGGCAGCTGGGTGCGCACCAGCCAGTCCACACCGCGGTCCACCGCCGGGTTGGCCCGGCCGTCCGGGCCCTCGCCGGCCGCGAGGAGCGCCATCAGCGCCCACGCGGTCTGCGAGGCGGTGGAGTCGCCGCGCCCGGCCCAGCGGGCCGGGTCGTCGTAGGAGCGCATGTCCTCGCCCCAGCCGCCGTCGGCGTTCTGCCGGTCCTCCAGCCAGCGCACCGCCCGGCGGATCGCCGGGTGCTCGTCCGGGACGCCGGCCGCGACCAGGGCGGGCAGCACCGAGCCGGTGCCGTAGATGTAGTTGGTGCCCCAGCGGCCGAACCAGGAGCCGTCCGCCTCCTGGTTGCGCAGCAGCCACTCGATGCCGCGCCGGGTGCGCGGGTCGCGGGCGCGGCCGGTCTCGGCGAGCATCTCCACCACGTGGGCGGTGACGTCGGCGGACGGCGGGTCGACCACCTCGCCGAAGTCGCAGAACGGCAGCTTGTTGGGCAGGGTGCTGGTGTTGTCGACGTCGAAGGCGGCCCAGGCGCCGTTCTTGGACTGCATGCCGAGGTTCCACAGCACGCCCCGGTCCACCGCCGCGTCGACCTTGGCCGGGTCGGGGTGGGCCACCCGGCGCAGCGCGAGCACCACCTCGGCGGTGTCGTCGATGTCGGGGTAGGTGTCGTTCTCGAACTCGAAGGCCCAGCCGCCGGCGGCGAGCCCGGGCCGTTGGACGGCCCAGTCGCCGCGCTTGCGGATCTCCTCGCCGAGCATCCAGTCGACGGCGGAGACCAGCGCCGGGTGGTCGGCCGGGAGCCCGGCGTCGACCAGGGCGATGGTGGCCAGGCAGGTGTCCCAGACGGGGGATTGGCAGGCCTCCAGCCAGCGCTTGCCGTCCTCGGTGTGCACGGTGAAGCGGTCGAAGGAGGAGAGCCCGGCCTGCATCACCGGGTGCTCCAGCTCGTAGCCCTCCAGGTGCAGGGCGATCAGGGAGTAGACGGCGGGCGGCTGGATGCCGCCCCAGCAGCCGTCGGCTTCCTGCCGTTCGACGATCCAGCGGCAGGCCTGGGAGACGGCCAGGCGGCGCAGTGGGCGGAAGGCCCGGCGGTGGTAGGCGTGCAGCGCCTTGTCGAGGCGTTCGAACATGCCGTCCCAGGTGGTGGCGCGGGCGAGCGGCCGTTCGGGGCAGGGGTCGTCCGGGTCGGTGTGCAGTTCGGTGAGCGGGAAGGGCGCCGGGCGGACGGGCCGGTGGGCCGAGACGACGGTCAGCGGGACGATGGTCTGCCGGGCCCAGCAGCCGAAGGCGTAGATGTTCAGCGGCAGCCACTTGGGCAGGAAGATGATCTCGGGCGGCATCTCCGGCAGCCGGTCCCAGGGCCACCAGCCGAACAGGGCGAGCCAGATCCGGGTGAACACCCGGGCGGCCGCGATGCCGCCGGCGGAGCGGACGTACCGCGCGGCGGCGAGCATGTGCGGGGCGTTCGGGTCGTCGCCGGCGAGCTTGAGCGCGACGTAGGCCTCGACGGTGGTGGACAGTTCGGGCGGCCCGCCGTGGAAGGTGGACCAGGTTCCGTCCTCACGTTGGTGGGAGCGGATCCACTCGGCGGTGGCGTTCGTGAGCTCCTCGGTCCGGATGCCGAGGAACTGGCGGAGCAGTAAGTCCTCGGCGTCCATGGTGACGTTGGTCTCCAGGTCGCCTTTCCACCAGCCCTCGGAGGACTGCAGCGAGAGCAGGTGGGTGGTGGCGCGGGCCAGGGCCTCCCGCGCGTCGGCCGGTCGGAGGTCCGCCCCATCGGCCGGCCGGAGCCGGTCGGCGTCCTCGGGCTGCCACCGCCCCGCGCCCAGGAGGGCCGGGGGGTGGTCGCCCACCGCGACCGGCTCAGGATCGTACTCAGGGTCGAGCCGGCCGTCCGCGGTTGCTGTCAACGTAACGTCACCTCTCTCGTACCACCACGAATTCGGCGAGTGCGACGAAGTGCTCGCGCACCTCGTCGGACATGGGCACCTCGTCCAGGGCGGCGAGGGCAGTCGTGTGCTGGCGGCGGGCTTCCTCCTGGGTCCAGGCCCGGCCGCCGGCCGCCTCGATCAGCGCGGCGCGGGCGGCGAGCTCGGGCTCGCCCTCCTCCCCGCGGCCCTTCGGGTCGGCCAGCTGTTCGGCGAGCCGGCGGGAGGCCGGACCGCCCTCGGCCAGCGCGGCGGCGACCGGCAGGGACTTCTTGCGCTGGCGCAGATCGCCCCAGTGCGGCTTTCCGGTGACCTCGGTGGCGCCCCAGATGCCGAGCAGGTCGTCCACCGCCTGGAAGGCGAGCCCCAGGTGGTGGCCGTAGCGCTGGAGGGAGTCGGAGACCTTGTCGTCGGCCCCGGCCAGGACGGCGCCGATCGCCGAGGCGGCGGCCAGCAGGGCCGCCGTCTTTCCGCCCTCCATCTCCAGGCACTCCGCGACGGTGACGCTGTCGCGCTGTTCGAAGGCGACGTCCATGGCCTGGCCGTCGATCAGTCGGCGGGTCGCCGTGGTGAGCAGCCTGACGGCGCGCGCGGCGTCGGTGGGGCTCGCGCCGCCGGTCACCGCGGCGTCGAGCAGCACCTCAGTGCCGAGCGTCGCCAGGGCGTCGCCGACCAAGATCGCCTGGGCCGGGCCGAAGACCGTCCAGGCGGTGGCCCGGTGCCGCCGGGTCTCGTCACCGTCCATCAGATCATCATGGAGCAGGGAGAAGTTGTGCACCAGTTCAACTGCCACCCCGCCGGGCACACCGACCTCGGCCGCCGCACCCGTGGCGCGGGCGGACAGCAGCGCCAGCGCCGGCCGCACGGCCTTGCCGCCGTCGCCCGCGGCCGGGGTGCCG
Source organism: Kitasatospora sp. NPDC023385 (assembly GCF_055664045.1). Lineage (NCBI taxonomy): Bacteria > Bacillati > Actinomycetota > Actinomycetes > Kitasatosporales > Streptomycetaceae > Kitasatospora > Kitasatospora sp. NPDC023385. Next base: position 63,361 of record NZ_JBVOOL010000001.1, read on the forward strand.
TCCCGGTCGATCCAGCCGAAGTGGTAGGCCCCGACGGTGTCCATCGGTGCGGCCAGACGGGCGACCGCGGCCCGCAGCGGCGGGGTGCAGAGCGTACGGCTGCGGGCGAGCAGCTCCGGCACCGAGACCGGTTCGGCGTGCGCCGTGCCTCCGACGGCGAAGCCGGTGCGTGACTCCACGTGCGTTCCCTCTCCCTCGTGGTGCCGGACCGCACGGGGCGGCCGGGTGCCGTCGGTGCGGCTGGTGTCGATTCGGGTGGTGCCGGTGCCCACGGTGTCGGTACGGCCGTCGCGGCCGGTCCGGTCGATTCCGCCGATGCGCTCGACGGTACGCCCGCCGGCTCTGGCGGGCTCTCCGGCGGCGGGGCCCGCCGTCACCTGGGCCACCTCCCGTCGCCGCGGTCCACCGGCACCCGGGCGCCGGCCGCGGCGAGCGCGGCGTCGGCGGCGGCGTGGCCGCTGCGCACGGCGCCCTCCATGGTCGCGGGCCAGCCGGTGGCCGTCCACGAGCCGGCCAGCAGCAGGCCAGGGACGTCCGTGCGGGCGGGCGGGCGCAGTGCCCCGCTACCCGGAGCGGGGTCGAAGGTCGCGGTGCGCTCCCGGGTGACGAAGAAGTCCAGCACCCGGGCCCCGGCCGCGGCCGGCAGCAGCCGGCTCAGCTCGGGCAGGTAGCGGCGGCGCAGCTCGGCGACCGGCAGGTCGATCTCGTCCTGCGCCGCGGACTGCGAGAGCGCCAGGTACTGGGCGCCCGGGTGGGCCAGGCCGAGCGGGGTGGCGGCCAGGCCGGAGTGCGCGGTGCGGTCGAAGACCCACTGGACCGGTGAGCCGAGGGCGGCGAAGAACGGCCGGCGCACCAGCTTGCGGTCGTAGATCACGTGCACGTTGAGGATCGGCGCGGTGCCGAAGCCGGCCAGCCGGTCCTGCCCCGGGATCGCGTTCGGCGGCAGCAGCGCGGCCGCGCTGTCCTGGGCGCCGGCCAGGACGACGGTGTCGGCGGTGAGCAGTTCCCCGCTCTCCAGGCGGACGGCGTGCTGCGGCGCGGACGGCTTGAGCTCCGCCACCCGGGCACGCAGCAGCACCTTGACGCCCAGGCGTTCCAGTTCGGTGATCGCCCGGTCGTGGTGGATCGCGCCGAGCGGGGCGGCGGCGATGCCGATGTCGGCGGCCCCCGGGTCGGAGAGCAGGCCGGTCTTGAACACCTTCGCGGCGAGCGCCATCGACACCTGGTCGGCCCGGGCGTTCAGGGTGGCGACGCCGACCAGGTCCCACAGGGCGGCCTGGGTGGCCGCGTTCTGCCCGTTGCGGCGCAGCCACTCGCCGAAGGAGATCCGGTCCAGTGCCGGGTCGTCGAGGTCCAGGCCCTTCAGGGCGAGCGCGCCGCGGACCACCCGGGCGCGGTCGGCCAGGGACAGGTGCGGGTAGCGGGCGAGGCTGCCCGCCAGGTGCAGCGGGACGGGCAGGCCGGCCCGCTGCAGCCGCCCGAGGGTGCGCACCGGGGCGGCGTCGGGGCCGGTGACGGACAGCACCGGGACGTCGAGGCGGTCCTGCAAGTGTGCCAGCCGGGTGGCGGCGAGCCGCTCCAGCAGGCCGCGGTAGGCGGTGCAGCAGCGCAGGTAGACGTGCTGGCCGTTGTCGACGGTCAGGTCGCCGCGCTGGAAGGAGAACGCCAGCCCGCCGAGCCGGGGGCGCCCCTCGGCGAGGGTGACCTGGTGACCTGCCTCGGCCAGGCGCAGTGCCGCGGTGATTCCGGCCAGACCGCCGCCGATCACGACGGCGGCCGGGCGCGCGGCATCGGCTCGCCCGGTCATCGGCCCTCCCCCTTGCAGTCGCTGGACCGCCGGGAGGCGGTCACTGAAGCCGGTACTCGTTCGGTCAACACGGAACTGCCCGCACGTGATTCCCCGCTGACACAGCGTGACAGAACTGCGGTGAGAATCAAGAACGCCCCCCGGCGAGCCCGGAAAGCGCGACGTACGCCTTCTCCCAGCCCGGCAGCGAGACCCGGCCGCGCAGCACCGACTCGGGGTCGGCGGCGATCCGGCCGAGCAGCCGGTGGTAGATGCCGGCCATCGCGGCGGTGCAGGCGCGGCTGCGGCGGTCGAGCATCGGCAGCAGCCGCAGTCCCTCCTCGAAGGCGGCCTGGGCGCGGGCGGCCTCGAAGGCCACCAGGCCGGTGAAGTCCGCGCCGACCGGCGGCTTGGGCAGCGCGAAGCCCTGCTCGCAGCCGAACCGGACCAGGTCCTCGGTGGGCAGGTAGATGCGGCCGTTCAGGGCGTCCTCGCGCAGGTCGCGCAGGATGTTGGTGAGCTGCAGCGCCAGGCCCAGGGTGTCCGCGTGGCGCGCCCCGAGCTCGGGGTCGTCGCAGCCGTAGACGCCCAGGGAGAGCCGGCCGATCGCGCCGGCCACGCAGCGGCAGTAGACCTTCAGTTCCTCGTAGGTCTGGTACTCGGCGCCCTTGAGGTCCATCTCGACGCCGTCGATGAGCTCGTCGAAGCCGCCGAGCGGGATCGGGAAGCGCCGGGCCGTGTCGGCCAGGGCGACCTTGATCGGGTCGGTGTCGTCCTCGGCGACCACCCCGGAGCGGACCTCGTCCACCAGTTCCCGGGTGCGCAGCAGCGCTTCGGCCTTGCGGTCGGCCGGGAGGTCGCCGTCGCCGATGTCGTCCACCCGGCGGGCCAGGGCGTACAGGGCCGACATGGCCAGCCGCTTGGGTTCGGGCAGCAACCGGATGCCGTAGCTGAAGTTGCGCGCCTGCAGCCCGGTGACTGCCTCGCAGTACCGGTAAGCCGCCATGACCTGGGCCGACGCCAGTGGTGATGCCGCCACTCGGGCGTTCACCTTCCCTTCGCGAAGATGGCCGCCGCCTTCGCTGCGAGGCGGCGCTTGTCCGGCTTCGCCTGCTGGGCGAGCACGTCGTACCCGGCGTCCTCGACGGCCGCCAGGGCCGCATAGCCGCCTGCGGTGAATCCCGCCAGGAGCAGTCGAAGCCTTCCCCGAACCGTACCTACCAATGGTGCGCCGCGGTCGAGCAGGGTGCGGGCCCGTTCCGCTTCGAAGGCGATCAGCTCGCGCACCGCGCCGTCGGCCGAGGGGGCGGCGAGGTCGGTCTCGGTGACGCCGAAGCGCTCCAGGTCCTCGGTCGGGAGGTAGATCCGGCCGCGGGCGAGGTCCTCGGCGACGTCCTGCAGGTGTTCGACCACCTGGAGGGCGCTGCAGACGGCATCGGACAGCGCGATCCGCTCGGGGGTGGAGACGCCCGCGATGGCCAGCACGAGGCGGCCGACCGGGTCGGCGGACAGCGTGCAGTAGCCGATCAGGTCGTCGTAGGTGGCGTAGCGAGCGGTGGTCTGGTCCACCCGGTTGGCCTCGATCAGACGGCGGAACGGTTCGGGGGTCAGGCCGTGCCGTTCGACGAGCGGGACGAGGGCGCGCATCAGCGGGTGGCGGGGACGGTCGGCTCCGGGGTGCAGCGTGGTCTCGAACACCCGGTCGAGGTCGTGCTCCAGTCCGTCGAGCAGGGCGAGCCGGAAGGCGACGTCCTGCGGGGTCGGCGGGCCGGGCTGGGCCGAAGGGGTGGCCGGGGGCGCCGACTCGACCCCGAGCAGCCGGGCGGTGGCGGCCGGGTCGGCCAGGTCCCCGTCGCCGGTGTCGTCGACGAGGCGGGCGAAGCCGTACACCGCCATCAGGTCGTTGCGCCACGCCGCGGGCAGGAAGAACGGGGCGACCGGGAAGTTCTCCGCACCCGCCTTGTCCAGGGTCTGACCCGCGGAACGGTTCACCGGCGTATCACTGGGCTGGGCCGAAGCCGACACTGCTGTCACTCCCCCGTTCTACACCGCTGGGTACGACCGGCCCGACTCGGACACGCGTCCGAGCGGGGCGCCACCTCCGGCACACCGGCCCCGCAGCCACCAGCCTGACACCGCGCGCCGCGCCGGAGAAGACCGCCCCGCCCGCCGGGTGGGGCGCTCACCCCCGCGGCGGCGGCCACCCGGGGTAACGACGGGGCAAGGCGAAGGGCCGGTCCCGGAGGTTCCGGAACCGGCCCTGGCGGGCCCGGAGGGGCTAAGGGCGCTCGCCGCGCTCGTAGCGGCCGACGACCTCGTCGGTCGGGCCGTCCATGATCAGTTCGCCGGCCTCGATCCAGATTGTCCGCTCGCAGACCTCGCGGACCGAGTTGTTGTCGTGGCTGACCAGGAAGACCGTACCGGCGGACGCGCGCAGCTCCTCGATCCGCCGCTTGCTGCGCTGCTGGAAGGCCTGGTCACCGGTGGCCAGGGCCTCGTCGATCAGCAGCACGTCGTGGGTCTTCGCGGCCGCGATCGAGAAGCGCAGGCGGGCGCCCATGCCGGAGGAGTAGGTGCGCATCGGCAGGGAGATGAAGTCGCCCTTGTCGTTGATGCCGGAGAATTCGACGATCTCCTGGTAGCGCGCCCGCACCTCGGCCGGGGACATCCCCATCGCAAGGCAGCCCAGGACGACGTTGCGCTCGCCGGTGAGCTCGTTCATCAGCGCGGCGTTGACGCCGAGCAGCGAGGGCTGGCCGTTGGTGTAGATGCCGCCCTTCTCGGTCGGCAGCAGGCCCGCGATGGCCGACAGCATGGTCGACTTGCCGGAGCCGTTGGAGCCGATCAGGCCGATCGCCTCGCCCTTGTAGGCGGTGAAGCTGACGCCCTTGACCGCGTGCACCTCGCGCACGCCGGCGGCGCGCTTGCGGCTGATGATGCGGCTCAGCGCCGAGGTGGCGCTGCCCTTGCCGGAGCCGGCGCCGTGCACCCGGTAGACGATGTGCACGTCGTCGACGATGACGGTGGGCTCGCGCACGGCGTCCGAGCTCGGAACGGTGTCGTGCTTGCTCAGGTCGGTGTCAGCCACGGCCGTACTCCTCCTCGGCCTTCCAGAAGAAGACGTATCCGATGACGAACAGCCCGACGGCCCAGAGGATGCCGTACGTCCACTGGTGCGGCGGCAGGCTCTGGTGCGCGGTCTGGTGCTTGTTGTAGATGATCGGCGCGAAGGCGTGCCGCAGCAGGTCCATGTAGACCGAGGCCGGGTTCACGGCGCAGATCACCTGGATGTAGTACGCCCACTCGTGGACCCGGTCCTGGATGCTGAACATCACGCCGGACAGGAACATCCAGGCCCGCATCACGAACGGGATCAGCTGGGAGATGTCACTGGTCTTGGCGCCGATCCGGGCCATGATCAGGGAGATGCCGGTGTTGAACATCGTCTGCAGGATCAGCGCCGGGAGGACCAGCAGCCAGGTCCGGCCGGGGGCGATGCCGCTGGCGAGGACGGTGACGACCAGCACGACCATCGAGATCAGCAGCTGCTGGAGCTGGATCACGGTGAAGGCGATCGGCAGGCTGGCGCGGGGGAAGTGCAGCGCGCGGATCAGACCGAGGTTGTCGGAGATCGCCCGGGTACCGGACTGCACCGCGTTCTGGGTGAACTGGAAGACGAAGACGCCGATGCAGAGCCAGGCGATGTAGGTGTCCGGCGGGAAGCCGTTCTTGTTCGCCAGGATCACGCCGAAGACCAGGTAGAACACCGCGCAGTTGAGCAGCGGCGTCACGACCTGCCACAGCTGGCCGAGCTTGGCGTCGGTGTACTGGGCCACCAGGCGGGCGGTGGCGAAGGCCCAGATGAAGTGGCGCCGGGCCCAGAGCTGCTTGGTGTAGGCGAACAGACCCGGCCGGGCACCGCTCACCGACAGGCCGTACTTGTCGGCGAGCTGCTTGGGGGTCAGGCCGGCGTCCGCCCCCCTGGGGGCCGAGAGGCTGACGGGTTCACTCACTGTCGACACATTCGTCCTTCACGGGGGATCGGTCGGGGCGGCCGGTGGACGGGGGGAGTCCGCCGACCGCGCGCCGAGGGGGATCCACTGGGGGTCTCGGGGGGAGCCGGCCGGTGTGTGGTCACCGGCCGCAACGATCGACCATTTGATCAGATCAGATGATCGGTGGTCGGCCCAGGCTGGTCAGTTGCCAAACGGTACGCCAACGCATGGGCCGCCGCGGACCACAGGGTTCGCGCCAGCCCGCCCGGAATCCGGCCCACCACGCCTTCAGCGCCTCGGGGGAGGGCCGTCGGGCGAGGGTCAGCAGAAACCAGGTTCCCAGGTAGAGAGGCACCAACAGGGCCGGAAGGTTCCGCCTGGCGAGCCAGACCCGGTTGCGGGCCACGTTGTGGAAGTAGGAGGCGTGCCGAGCGGGCGAGGTCGAGGGGTGGTGCAGCACCACGTCCGCGCGGTAGTCGATGGCCCAGCCCGCGTCCGCCGCGCGCCACGCGAGGTCGGTCTCCTCGTGCGCGTAGAAGAACTCCGCGGGCAGCTGGCCGGCCTGCTCGAACACCTTGCAGCGCACCGCGCTCGCGCCGCCCAGGAAGGTGGTCACCCGGGACGAGCGCAGCGGGTCGCTGGCGCGCAGCCGGGGCACGTGCCGGCGCTGGGTGACGCCGGTGTCCGGATCGGCGATCCGGAAGGAGACGATGCCCAGCTCCGGGTCGGCCGTGAAGGCCTCGCGCAGCAGCCGGGCCGAGTCGGTGCGCGGCAGGTTCCCGTCGTCGTCCAGGAAGAGGACGGCGTCGACCTCCTCGCCGTCCCGGCCGAACAGCTCGATGCCGACGTTGCGCCCGCCCGGGATGCCGAGGTTCTCCGGCAGCTCCACGGTGCGCACGCCCTCCGGCAGCGGCGGCAGCGGGGCGCCGTTGCCGACCACGGCCAGCTCGACCGCCGGGCCCTCCTGGGCGCGGACGGCCTCGATCAGGGCGTTGAGCTCGGCCGGCCGGTTGCCCATCGTGATGATCACGGCGCCGAGGCGGAAGTCCGCCGCGGTGCCGACGGCGTCGGCGGCGCGCGTCGCGGTCGTCCGCTCGTTCCGCCCGCTCATCGCAGCCTGCTGGAGAGGACGATGCTCAGCAGGTGCAGCACGGTCTGCAGCATGGCGATCGCCGCCAGGACGACCACCGCGAGCCGGGTGAAGAAGAGCCCGCCGTGCACGGCGTCGGCGATGCCGGCGGCGAGGATGAACAGCGAGGCCTCGACCGCGCCGACCAGCCGGTGGAACTTCAGCAGGGAGGCCGCACGGCGGGCCTTCGCGACGGTGGTCGATCGCGGCACCGAGGCGCTGTCCTCGACGGCGGTCAGACCGCTGCGGGCCCGGGCCACGTCCACCAGGTCCGTCTCGGACTTGATCAGGATCGCGCCGAGCGCCGCCAGCGTGCCGAGGAAGGCCCACTCCCAGTGCGAGCCGCCGCCCTCGCGGTGCAGCAGGTCGGTGGCGCGCAGGCCGAGGCCGGTCAGCAGGGCCGCCTCGGACATGTAGTGGCCGACCCGGTCCAGGTAGACGCCGGTGAGCGAGGTCTGCCGGCGCCAGCGGGCCACCTCGCCGTCCACGCAGTCCAGCAGCAGGTAGACCTGGATCAGCAGCGCGCCCAGGACCGCGCCGACGATGCCCGGCAGGACCAGCGCGGCGCCGGCCAGGATGCCGGTGAGCATCATCAGGTACGTCAGTCCGTTGGGCGTGATCGCCGTCACGGTGGAGAGCACGCGGGTGATCCGCAGCGAGATCCTCCGCATGTACAGGCGCCCGGCCCAGTGCTCGGCGCTGCGACGCTGGAGCATGCCCTCCGGGTGGATCACCGCGCGCAGTTCCTCGATCGAGGGCCGGCGGGTCAGGTCCACCGGGGGCCGTTCGGCGCCCGTGGTGGAGGGGTCAGCTGTTGACGGCTTGGACATAGTCGGCGTACGCGTCCCTGATTGCGGAAGGGGAGAGGTCGAGGTGTTCCAGGATGGTGAAGCGCCCTGGCCGGGTGTTCGGAGCGTAGTGCACCGCTTCGGTGAACTCCGCGTCGGTGAAACCGATCTGAGCCGCGGTCACCGGCAGGCCGTGGCTCGCCAGGCGCTCCACGATCAGACCGGTCAGCTCGTGCTCGCCCCGCAGGAACCCGGCGAACGCGGCGCCGAGGCCGACCTGTTCGCCGTGCTGGGCGGACCGCTTGGGGTACAGCACGTCCAGGGCGTGCGAGATCTCGTGGCAGGCGCCCGACGAGGGCCGGGTGCTGCCCGCGATGTTCATCGCGATGCCGGACAGTACCAGGGCTTCGGCGAGGGCCGTCAGGAGGTCCTGATCCTGAGTGTTCCCTGGATGCCGGAGCAGGTTCTCGCCCGCCGAACGGGCCATCGCGACGGCCAGCCCGTCGACCGGCTCGCCGGTGACCGCGTGCGACAACTCCCAGTCCGCGCAGGCCGAGATGTTCGAGACGACGTCGCCGATGCCGGCCGCCACGAAGCGCTGCGGGGCCTCCCGGATCACGTCCAGGTCGACGATGATGCCGATCGGGCTGGGCACCCCGTAGGAGCCCCGGCCGGCGTCGTTGTCGAGCGTGGAGACCGGCGAGCAGATGCCGTCGTGGGCCAGGTTGGTGGCGACCGCGACCAACGGCAGGCCGACCCGGGCGGCGGCGTACTTGGCGGCGTCGATGATCTTGCCGCCGCCGAGGCCCACGATCGCGTCGTAGTGCCCTCCGCGCATCGCCTCGGCCAGGCGCACCGCGCTGTCCAGGCTGCCGTCGTCCACGTTGTACCAGTCGGCGCCCGGCAGGGCCGGCTCCAGGCGCCGGCGCATGGCCGCGCCGGAGCCGTTGCTGATCGCCACCGCGATCCGGCCCGAAGCCGACAGCCGCTGGTCCGCGAGGATCCCGCCGAGCGCGTCCAGCGCGCCCGACCGGATCTCCACGAACAACGGCGACGGGACCAGTCGGGTCAGTACCGGCACGCGATCTCCCGCGCCTTCGCCAGGTCGTCGTGGTTGTCGACCTCGACCCAGGAGACCTCGCCGATCGGCTGCACGTCGATGCGCAGGCCGCGGTCGACCATCTCCTGGTAGCCGTCCTCGTAGTACAGCTGCGGGTCGCGCTCGTAGGTGGCGCGCAGCGCGTCGGTCAGGTCGGCGGCGGCGGACGGGTTGATCACGGTGACGCCGATGTACTCGCCGCTCGCCTCGGCCGGATCCATCAGCTTGGTGATGCGGCGCATGCCGGCGGCCGGGTCGACGACGACCTTCATCTCCTCGTCGGCGAGCTTCTTCACCGTGTCGAGGGCGAGCAGGATCCCCGGGGCGGCGCCGTCGTCGATCAGGCGCCGGTTGCCCTCCAGCATGGTGCGCTGGACGGAGGCGGGGTGGACGGTGTCGCCGTTGGCCAGCAGCAGGCCCTCGGTGAACAGCTCGCGGGCGCACCAGAGCGAGTACGCGTTGTTCCACTCCTCGGCCTTGTCGTTCTCGACGAGGTGGAGCTTGACGCCGTACTCGGCCTCCAGGGCGTCCTTGCGGTCGTACACCGCCTCCTTGCGGTAGCCGACGACGATCGCGGCCTCCCGCAGTCCGACCTCGGCGAAGTTGCCGAGGGTGAGGTCCAGGACGGTCCGCTCCCCGTCGACCGGCACCAGCGCCTTCGGCAGGGTGTCGGTGTACGGGCGCAGCCGGCGGCCGGCGCCGGCTGCCAGAACGAGGCCGATCATGCGGGTCTCCTGATCCGTCGTGCTGTGCGCGCGGATTGTGCCGAGGGGGCGCGGCCGCTGCTCCGCCGGACCGGCGTGCGACCGGGCCGGGCAGCGGCGCGCCGGTACCTGCACAGGTCCGGGCACCGTGTCGTATGTGATGGTAGGCGACTTGGACGATCCGCCCGAACGCGCCCGGGAACGGCAAGGTGACGACGAGGTGACTCCGGGCTCCCGGCGGCTCCCGCCGAGCCCGGTCGGATCCCCGCCGTGTACCGCCGTATCCCGCCGTGTCCCACCGAGTGCCGCCGGGTCCCGCCGGACCGGTCGAACGGCCACCGAACGGGCGTCGAACGATTCTGCGACGGGGATGACCCTTACGGGCGCTTCTCGGACCCGTCTCTGCGCGGATTCCGACTCCCCCGGGTCATGATCCGCCCGGTTGTGCGTGGAACCCCTGCCGGGCGCCACCCATACGGCAGACTGGAGTCCGACGCCGGCGCCGGTGCCCCCGCTGCGTCCGCCGCGCTCCATCCCGTGCGCCGGACCCACCCGATGCTCCCGTTGCTCCCGCTCCCCGAAAGAGGCCCCATGCCCCAGAGTCTGCCGACCGACCCGACGCACTTCGGCGCCGAGATCGACACCGGTCTCGACGTGGAGACCGACGTGACGGTCGACCCGCGGGCCGCCTCGGCTCCCGGCACCCCGGCCACCGGCACCGAGATCCTGTTGGAACTGGTCGACGACGAGGGCGTCACCATCGGCACCGCCGAGAAGCACTGGGCCCACCAGCAGCCGGGCCGGCTGCACCGCGCCTTCTCGGTGTTCCTCTTCGACCGCCAGGGCCGGCTGCTGCTCCAGCGTCGCGCCCTCGGCAAGTACCACTCCCCCGGCGTCTGGTCGAACACCTGCTGCGGCCACCCGTACCCGGACGAACCCCCGTTCGTCGCCGCCGCCCGGCGCACCGCCGAGGAGCTGGGCGTCGCGCCCGCACTGCTCTGCGAGGCCGGCACCGTGCGCTACGACCTGCCGGACGAGGCCTCCGGGCTGATCGAGCGGGAGTGGAACCACCTCTTCGTGGGACTGGTCACCGCGCCGGTCGAGCCGAACCCGGACGAGGTGGACGACTTCGCCTTCGTGAGCGCGCAGGAGCTGCAGGAGCTGCGGGCCGAGCGGCCGTTCTCGGTCTGGTTCGAGACCGTCTTCGAGGCGGCGCTGCCGGGGATCCGGGAGATCGCCGGGCGGGACTGGTAGTCGGCCCCGGCCCCGCGGAGCGGACGGCCGCGCTCGGGCCGGGCCGCGCTCGGGCGGGGCCGCTCAGCGCTCGGGCTCCGGGGGGACGGGCAGGGAGGCCCAGATGACCTTGCCGCCCTCCCCCGTCCGCTCGACGTCGCACACCCCGCCGGCCTGCAGCGTGACGCTCTTCACCAGCAGGAGGCCGCGCCCGCCGGTGCGCCCGGTGTCGTTCTCCAGGGCCTTCGGCCGGTACGGATCGCCGTCCTCGACCGACACCCGCACCCAGCCCCCGCGCACCGACAGTTCGGTGACCACCTCGGGCGACAGCTCGGCGGCGTGCGTCACCGCGTTGCTCACCAGCTCCGAGACGATCAGCAGCAGGTCGTCCACCAGCTCCTGGTAGCGCACCCCGGCCATGCCCTGGGCCAGCAGGCGGTCGCGCACCGCGTGCCGGGTGCGCGGCACCGAGGCCTGGGCGGCGGGCACCGGGAAGCGCCACACCCCCTCGGCCGGGCCGCCGGGCGCGGCTGCGGCGCCCGGCCCGTTCCCCGGCCTGTCGCGTCTGGGTTCGGCCTCCGCCGTCCCGCTGATCTGCTCCACGTCCAGCCGCCCTTCGTCCGCGACCCGGGAATCAGGCGATCCGCTCATGGCGCCCTCGGTCCACAGAGGCTAGGAGAGCCGTCCCGACGGCTGTGGCACCGTCGACAAGTTGCCCGTGTCGGATCACTTTCCGCCCGGAACCGACCGCGCGAGGCGCTGGAGTCGACCGGTTCCTTCGCGGTCGCCATCGGTTCGGGCGGGGGTCGAGCGCGTTCGCCAGCCGTACCAACCTGTGCGGCGGGCCCCCGTGCCGGGTACGGCGCGCCTCCCCAGCCGTGCGGCGGGCCCGGGGCGCGGGCCCGAGGAAACGCAGGTGAGAAGCACTCCGGAACCCTGGTAATGTTCTCTCTGTCGCCGAGGGGGCGAGAGAAACCTCCGAAGCAGCACACCCCGTCCGGGTGGCGGAATGGCAGACGCGCTAGCTTGAGGTGCTAGTGCCCTTTATCGGGCGTGGGGGTTCAAGTCCCCCCTCGGACACAGACGAATTCCCCGTGGGATCCGAAAGGAACCCACGGGGAATTTCCTTTTCCGGCCGTCGGCGTTTCTCGGCCGACGGCGTTTCCCGGCCGACGGTCGCTTCTCGGTGGGCTCTCCGCGATCACCAGCCCCGCGCCGATGTGGCGCCGGTCTCTCCGCAGGGGCTCGCCGGCCCGGAAACCGGACACGAGATGGCAACGATCGGACGGTTTGAGCTTCCCCTGAGGTATTCGCCCGTTTTCGGACCATAAGCTGCTGTGCGTTTGTCCGGAATGCCGACTCAAAACCGCAAAAACACCGACACCAGCCGATGAACCCCGAGCGAAAGGACCGATACGTTGAGTGAGAGCGAATCCTCGACGGCATCACACCAGAACTACCGCCGATCGCTCGGCACCATCAGCCTGACCGCGGTGGGGCTGGGGTCGATCATCGGATCCGGGTGGCTGTTCGGCGCCGAACGGGCCGCCAAGCTCGCCGGGCCGGCCTCGATCCTCGCCTGGGTGATCGGCGCCGCAGTGGCTCTGACCATCGCCCTCACCTACAGCGAGCTGGGGTCGATGTTCCCCAAGGCCGGCGGCATGGTCCGCTACGGCCAGTACTCGCACGGGTCGCTGGCCGGCTACCTCGCCGCCTGGGCCAACTGGATCGCCATCGTCTCGGTCATCCCGGGCGAGGCCACCGCCTCCGTCCAGTACATGAGCTCCTGGCACTTCGGGTGGGCGAAGGGGCTCTTCGACGGCCAGGAGCTGACTCTCAGCGGTGTGGCGCTGGCCAGCGTGCTGCTGATCGTCTACTTCGCCCTCAACTGGTTCGCGATCACGCTGTTCGCCAAGACCAACACCGCGATCACGGTCTTCAAGGTCGTCGTGCCGACGCTGACCGCCGGCGCGCTGCTCTTCGCGCACTTCGACACCGCACACTTCACCAACCCCGGCGGCTTCGCGCCGAACGGCTGGAGCGCGGTGTTCACCGCCGTCGCGGTGTCCGGCATCGTCTGGGCCTTCAACGGCTTCCAGTCCCCGCTCAACCTGGCCGGCGAAGCCCGCAACCCCGGCAAGTCGCTGCCCAAGGCCGTCATCGGCTCGATCCTGATCGCCCTGGTGATCTACGTCGCGCTGCAGATCGCCTTCATCGGCGCCATCCCGGGCGGCGACCTCGCGAACGGCTGGAGCGGGCTCGGCTACACCTCGCCGCTGGCCGACCTCGCCATCGCCTGGGGCCTCAACTGGCTCGCGATCACGCTGTACGCGGACGCCTTCATCTCGCCGTCCGGCACCGGCATGATCTACGCCGCCACCACCTCGCGCATGATCCACGGCGTGCAGGAGAACGGCCACCTGCCCAAGATCTTCGGCAAGGTCGACGCCAAGACCGGCATCCCGCGCCCCGCGCTGGTGCTCAACCTGGTGGTCGCCTTCCTGTTCCTCGCCGTCTTCCGCGGCTGGGGCTCGCTGGCCGAGATCGTCTCGGTGGCCACCGTGATCTCGTACATCACCGGCCCGGTCGCCGTGATGGCGCTGCGCCGCCTCGCCCCGGACCTGCCGCGGCCGGTCCGGCTGCGCGCCATGCCGGTCATCGCCCCGGTCGCCATGGTGTTCGGCTCGCTGGTGCTCTACTGGGCCCGCTGGCCGCTCACCGGCAAGGTCATCCTGCTGATGGCCGCCGGCCTGCCGATCTGGGCCTGGTACGAGCTGCGCAAGCCCTTCGCCGAGCTGAAGCCGCACCTGAAGGCGGGCGCCTGGATGGTCGCCTACCTGTTCGTGATGGCCGGCGTCTCCTGGGCCGGCAGCAGCGACTTCGGCGGACAGGGGTACCTGCCGCAGGGCTGGGACCTGCTGATCGTCGCCGTCATCGGGCTCGCGTTCTACCGCTGGGGCGTCGCCAGCGCCTGGGCCAACCCGTCGCTGGCCGCCGTCCGGCAGGAACTGGCGGACGCGGAGGCTGCGGAGGCCGCGGGCGCGGCGGGCGCCGCTTCGGTGCAGGCTGCGGAGGGTGAGACCTCGCGGGTCTGAGCCGTACGTCGTGGTGAGGGCCGGTCGGTGTTCCGACCGGCCCTTCGGCGTCTCCGGAGGGGGATGTGCGGGCGACGGGGGGCGTGCGGGCGCGGGGGTTGTACAGGCGCGGGTCGCCGGCCGGTCAGCCGCGGCGGGCGCGGCGGATGACGGAGGTGACGACCGGCGGGAGGAGGTCCCGGGCCGCGCGCTTGGCGACGTTGACGGGGCGGCGCGCCTCGGCGGCCCGGGCCCGCCGGGCCGCGAGGTCGAGGGCGGCCTCGTCCCGGTCCGACCGGACCGACCGGCGGGCTTCCTCCGCGGACCGCAGGGCCTCGTGCCGGACCGACTCGGCGGCCAGCCGCGCCTGGTGGCGCGAACCCCGGAACGGGGCGATGCCCTCCGAGTCGCCGGTCATGCGCAGGACCCGGCGCCCGTTGAGGCTGTCGGCGCTCAGGCGGCAGCCGGCCGCGAGGTCGACCCCGTCGAGCAGCTCGCGCTGGAACGGCTCCGGGTCTCCCCAGGTGCCGTAGAACTTGCACTCGGTGAGCAGGACCGGCCTGAGCCCGTGGTTGAACACGGCCTCCCAGGTCGCGGCCGCGACGCCCGGGGTGTGCTGGGCCCGGTAGTCGTCCAGTACGACGACGCCCTGGGGCTGCAACGCGACCCGGGCCACCTGGAGGTCGCCCACGACGTGCTCGTACAGGTGGGAGGCGTCGATGTGGATGAAGCGGAAGGCGCCGGCGGGTATGCGCCCGCGGGCCAGGACGGAGGTCGGAGCCTGGATGATCTCCGGCAACTCGTCGTGGAAGGCGAGGTAGTTGGTCTCGAAGGCCGAGCGGGTCAGCGTCTTGCGGTAGGACAGGTCCATCTCGGCGGCGTTCTCGTCGTCGGGCGCGTCCGAGTCGAAGAGGTCGCAGACCGTGAACGTCTCGCCGGGTTGCAGGTGTTCGCCGATCACGATCGCGCTGCGGCCGAGGTAGGCCCCCATCTCCAGCAGGTCGCCGGTGGCACCGGTCTTCTCCTGCCGTCCGAGGAACCAGTCGAAGGAATGCCGGTCGTGGTCCCAGAACCACCCCTGGACGTCGTCCAGACTCGCCGGCTCGACGTGCTGCTGCGGCTCGCCCGGCAAGGCGGCGTCGGTCATTGGAACTCCTTCGGGCATGGACCTGCGGATGTCGGACCGAAGCTCAGCAGGGGACGGCAGCACCCGCCGGAGGCAGCACGCGCCGGCCCTCGACCGCGCGCGGCGCGTCGAAGCATCGCCAACGGGAGGGCACCGCAACTGAGTTCGCTGCAATGTACCCGCGCACCGACCACCGTGTGGAGGTTTCCGCACAAGGATTTTCCGTAACCGTCACGGAGCCGCCGGAGGTACACCGCGCGGTTCGGCCCGGGGTGACCGGCACATTCGCCGGCGGCGTCTGGGCCCGCGACACCGACACCACCACCGCCTTCGCCCGCCGCTTCGGCACCGGCCAGGTCGACCTCGACACCGGCCGGGTCGACCTCGACGGCGGCCGCTTCAACCCGCCCGCATCCTTCGGCGGCTACCAGGGCTCCGGCCTCGGCCGTGAGCTGGTCCGCCACGGGCTGGAGGAGTTCCTGCCGTACAAGTCGCCGCAGTACCAGGGCGATTGGGGTGCTATCGGGGGTGTCAGGGAAGGGCCCGGCACCCCCGGACGCATCGCGCGGTGGCCTCAGACGAGGTCGACGCCCGGGTAGAGGGGGTACGGGGCGAGGAGGTCGGCGGCGCGCTTGGAGACGGCGTCGCGCAGGGCGGCGTCGAGGGTGTGGTTGGCCTTGGACGGAGCGCCGGCGGCCGTGGTGGCGGGGCTGGTGGCGCGCAGGACGGTGTCGATCAGCTCGGCGATCTCGTCCATCTCGGCGATGCCGAGGCCGCGGGTGGTGAGGGCCGGGGTGCCGAGGCGGACGCCCGAGGTGTACCAGGCGCCGTTCGGGTCCTGCGGGACGGAGTTGCGGTTGGTGACGATGCCCGAGTCGAGCAGTGCCGCCTCGGCCTGGCGGCCGGTCAGGCCGTAGCCGGAGACGTCGGCGAGGACGAGGTGGTTGTCGGTGCCGCCGGTGACCAGCTTGCCGCCGCGACGCAGCAGGCCCTCGGCGAGAGCCTGGGCGTTGGTGACGACGGCGCGGGCGTACTCCTGGAACTCGGGGCGGCGGGCCTCGGCGAGGGCGACCGCCTTGGCGGCCATGACGTGCGAGAGCGGGCCGCCGAGGACCAGCGGGCAGCCCCGATCGACGTGCTCGGCCAGCTCGGACGTGCACAGCACCATGCCGCCGCGCGGACCGCGCAGGGACTTGTGGGTCGTCGTGGTGACGATGTGGGCGTGCGGCACGGGGTCGTGGTCGCCGGTCAGCACCTTGCCCGCGACCAGGCCGGCGAAGTGCGCCATGTCGACCATGAGGGTGGCGCCGACCTCGTCCGCGATCTCGCGCATCGTCCGGAAGTTCACCAGCCGGGGGTAGGCGGAGTAGCCCGCCACGATGATCAGCGGGCGGAACTCGCGGGCCGTCTCGCGCAGCGCGTCGTAGTCGATCAGACCGGTCACCGGGTCGGTGCCGTAACTGCGCTGCTCGAACATCTTGCCCGAGATGTTGGGGCGGAAGCCGTGGGTGAGGTGGCCGCCGGTGTCCAGCGACATGCCGAGCATCCGCTGGTTGCCGAGCTCGTGGCGCAGCCTCGCCCAGTCCTCCTCGGTGAGGTCGTTGACGTTGCGGACCTCGGCGCGCTCCAGTGCCGGGCTCTCGACCCGCTGCGAGAGGACGGCCCAGAAGGCGGTGAGGTTGGCGTCGATGCCGGAGTGCGGCTGGACGTAGGCGTGGTCGGCGCCGAACAGTTCACGGGCGTGCTCGGCGGCGATGGTCTCGACGGTGTCGACGTTGCGGCAGCCCGCGTAGAAGCGGCGGCCGGCGGTGCCCTCGGCGTACTTGTCGCTGAGCCAGTTGCCCATGGCGAGCAGCACGGCCGGGGAGGCGTAGTTCTCGCTGGCGATCAGCTTGAGCGAGGCGCGCTGGTCCGCCAGCTCCCGGCCGATGGCGGCGGCGATCCTGGGTTCGACGCCGGCGACCACGTCGAGGGCGCTGCGGAAGGCGGTGTCGGCGACGGGGGTCGCTGCGGTGTGGGGCTGCTGGGCCAAGGCGGTCTCCTGACGGGGATGCGGATGGCCCAGGCGCTCGGCAACGACACGTGAGGTTTCACGGGGCCGCTTCCCGATGGTTGATTCCATCCCTACGCGCCAGTCGCGGCTCATCGGGATGGTACCAACATCGGACGGGCCGGGGCGGAGGTCGCAGGGTGCGGTCTCAGAGTGCGGAACGCCGCCCCGAGACCCACCCGCCCCGACACATCACCGCCCCGGTACCCCACCGCCCCGGCGCGGCGCTGGTGCGTGCGGTCCTCGTGGGTCGGCGCAGAGGGTTGGCACGACCGGGGGCGGACGGTTCATGATCGAAGCTGTCAGGTCCGACCGGAGAGGTGTACCGGATATGTCCGAGAGCGATCAGCCGAACGTCGACACGGAACTCGTCGAGGCAGCCCTGGAGGTCGTACGGCGGCACGCCCGGGGCGACAACCACACCGTGGCAGCGGCCGGGCGCAACGCCGACGGCCGGATCGTCACCGCCCTGAACGCCTACCACT
This sequence comes from Kitasatospora sp. NPDC023385, assembly GCF_055664045.1. Taxonomy (NCBI): domain Bacteria; kingdom Bacillati; phylum Actinomycetota; class Actinomycetes; order Kitasatosporales; family Streptomycetaceae; genus Kitasatospora; species Kitasatospora sp. NPDC023385. The sequence continues at coordinate 80,830 of NZ_JBVOOL010000001.1, forward strand.
TCACCGGCGGGCCGTGCGCGGAGCTGGTGCTCATCGGGGCGGCGGCCGGGCAAGGGGCGTACGAGCTCACCACCGTGGTGGCGGTCGGCGACCGGGAACGCGGGGTGATCCCGCCGTGCGGGCGCTGCCGGCAGGTGCTGATCGACTACTTCCCGCAGGTGCGGATCATCGTCGGGCAGGGGTCCGGGCTGCGCAGCGTGCCGGTGCTGGACCTGCTGCCGGAGACGTACGTCTGGGCGGACCACCAGGGCGACTGAGCCGCGGACGAGCCCGGCGGGTGAACCGGACCGACCGTGGGCCCTTCGTTCGACTGCGCGAGTGCGGCTCAAGGCGTTAGCGTGCAGGCGATGTGACGCGACAGACCGAGGAATCGCCAGCCCGAGGGGGCACATTGTCGGACGACCTGCTCATCGCGAAGATCAATCACGGCTTCGATCACCTCGACGCCGACGGCGACGGACTGATCACCGAACGGGACCACCTCCTGATGGGCCACTCGGTGGCCCGCTCCCTCGGCCACCAGGAAGGCTCGGCGGCGGAGGCCGCCATCGTCCGCGCCTACCTGACGATCTGGCACGACCTGCACCTCGCCGGGCTGCCCGTAGGCACCGAGGCGATCAACCGCCACCAGTTCACCACCTCCACCGGCTCGCTCGCCGACGATCCCGAAGCCGCGCGCGACAGCCTCGGCGCACTCGCCGAAGCCTTCCTCGCCATCGCCGACGCCGACCGCAGCGGAACCGTGGACGCCGGCGAGTTCTTCGTCTTCCAACGCGGCCACTTCGCCGGCCTCAGCCGCGACGACGCCGACACGGCCTTCCGACACCTCGACACCGACGGCGACGGCGTGCTGTCCGCAGCCGAGTTCACCAACGCGATCATCGAGTACTGGACCAGCCGCGACCCGGACGCGCCGGGCAACTGGTGGACGGGGAAGCCCCCCTACGCCTTCTGACTCGCCGCCGGCCACCGACGCCGGCCTCGCCACCGCCGCCCTCGCGACCGCCGCGTCAGGCGGAGGCCGTCCCCGCGAGCCCGATGCGCGGGGGCGGGGGCGGGGGCGGGGCGGGGCGGGGCCGGCGAGGGGAGCGTCCCGTTCAGGCCGTCGGGACGATCCGCTCGACGACGGTGTCGACCAGCGCCGCGAGGCCGTCGACGCCCAACACCTCGGGCAGGGTGAGGTGTTCGATGACCAGGCCGGTCATGGCGAGGTAGAGCACGACGACGGTCTCCCGGTCGCCGGGGAAGCCCTCGCCCAGGTGGTAGGCGATGTTGGCGTCAAGGTCGTCCCGGATGGTGCCGGTGAGCTGGGCCCGGAGTTCGGGGCGGCGGGTCGCCTCCAGGCGCAGTTCGAGCATCGCGAGGTACCCGGCCCGGTCGGCGGTGATGCGGCGAACGAGGTCGTGCATGAGGGCCGCGACCAGGGCGCGGTCACGGGGGGCGCGCAGCAGCTCGGCGACGACCTCCGGGTCCGGGGTGATCCGGTGGTGGATGTGCCGGGCGGTCTGGTGGAGCAGGTGGTCCCGGTTGGCGAAGTAGTTGGAGGCCGTGCCGTTGGGGACGCCGGCCTGGGCGTCGACCGCGCGGAAGGTGAGGCCGCGGGCGCCCTCGCGGGCGAGGACCTCGATGGCGGCGTCGGCGAGGGCGGTGCGGCGGGCGGGGTTCTGGACCATGGGCCGATTCTCTCTCCTGCGCTTTCTCGCGCCTCCAGGGGTCCGGTGCCCTGAAAGCACTTGCAACCACTACATGCGAAGTACTATAACTGCAGTTGTTCGCGGCGCGGGCCGAATCCGCCCCGCACCCCGCGACCGAACCCGTACCGCCGACGACCCCGTACCTCGACCCCAAGGACCCGGATGCGCAAGCTCAGCTACTTCATCGGCGCCACCATCGACGGCTTCATCGCCGCTCCGAACGGCGATTTCGACTTCTTCCTCCCGCACCTCACCGCCGACTACGCCCCGACGCTCTTCTCCGAGTACCCGGAGACCCTCCCCACCCCCGGCCGCGCGGCGGTCGGCGTCGCGGACGCCCCCAACAAGCGCTTCGACACCGTGGTCATGGGCCGCGGCACCTACGATCCGGGGCTGGCCGTCGGGCTCACCAGCCCGTACGCCCACCTGCGGCAGATCGTCTTCTCCCGCACCCTGGGGACGAGCCCGGACCCGGCGGTGGAGGTCACCGCCGAGGACCCGCTGAGCGTCGTACGCCGGCTCAAGCAGGAGGACGGGCTCGGCATCTGGCTCTGCGGCGGCGCCGACCTGGCAGGTCAGCTGCTGCCCGAGATCGACGAACTGATCATCAAGCAGTACCCGGTGGTGGCCGGGGCGGGCATCCCGCTGTTCCGCGCGGACTTCGAGCCGCGCGCCTTCACGCTCACCGACAGCCGGATCTTCGAGCGCGGGAACGTCATCCTCACCTACGCGCGGACGTCGCCTTCGCCTTCGCCGGACGCCCCGGACGCCCGGACCGCCCCGACCGCCGGCTGACGCTCACCACCAGGCAGACGCCCGCCACCACGATCGCCCCGCCCGCGAGCGTCGGGCCGGTCAGCGGCTCGGCCAGGACCAGCCAGCCCAGCAGCACCGCGACCACCGGGTTCACGTACGCGTACGTGGCGACGAGCGTCAGCGGGGCGGCGCGCAGCAGCCAGGCGTACGCGGTGAAGGCGAGCAGCGAGCCGAACAGCACCAGGTACGCGAGGGCCAGCCACGAACGGCCGGAGACGGCCCCGAGGTCCAACCCGCGCTGCTCACCGCGCACCAACCCGATCAGCAGGTTGCAGACCCCGCCGGCCAGCATCTGGTACGCGCTCGCGGCGAGCACGTTGGCCGGCATCGGGATCTTCTTGCTCGCGAAGGAGCCGAGGGCCCAGAGCAGCGTGGCGAAGATGATCAGGATCACGCCCAGCGGCTTGATGGACCCGCCGATCGCCGGAGCCGACAGCACTCCGAGGCCCACCAGTCCGAGCAGCACCCCGGCAAGCTCGGCCGGCTTCGGGCGCTCGCCGCCGAAGGCCGTCAGCACCACCATCCACAGCGGGACGGCGGCCACCAGCAGGGCGGCCAGGCCGGAGGGCACGGAGGTCTCGCCCAGGACCACAAGCCCGTTGCCGCCGGTCAGCAGCAGCACGCCGACCAGGGCGGCGGAGGCCAACTGCCGCCCGCTCACCTTCAGTCCGGCCGGGCCCTGACGCACCAGCAGGTAGCCGGCCAGCAGAAGGCCTGCGGTGAGGAAGCGGGCGGCGGCGGAGAGGAAGGAGGGCATCGTCTCCACGGCGATCCGGATCGCCAGGTAGGTCGAGCCCCAGACGACGTACACCACTGCGAGGGCCAGCCAGACCGCGCCGCCGAGGCGGGGGGCCGGGGCGGCTTTGCCGAGGGAGGTGGGGGCGGCTGGTGGGGTTGCGGGGCTGGTGGGTGTGGTGGGGGTGGTGGCCGGTTGCGGCGAGGCTGGCGATGTCATGCGTGTCCCCCTTGGACGGTGCTGGCCGAACACCAGCCATGACAGCGCATCGGCGGCCCGGCGCGCCAGTCGGTATCACGAACCGGACCGCAGGACGTACCGTGGGCGCGCCCCAGCGAGGAGCTCGAACGCGAGGAGGTCGCACCCGTGTCCGCATCCGAGGACGCCCTGCCGTTCTTCGTTTACGGCACCCTGCGCAGCGGCGGCCGCAACCACGCCGTCCACCTGGCCGGACGCTGCACGGACATCCGTCCGGCGGCGCTGGACGGTGCCTCGCTGCACGCGGGCCCCGGCTTCCCGTACGCGGTGCCGGACACGACGCCCGGGCGCCGGATCACGGGCGAGCTGATCACTGTCCGCCCCAGCGCGTACGCCGGAGCGCTGGCGGCCCTGGACACGCTGGAGGAGTGCCGGGCGGACGGGACCGGACTGTACGTGCGCCGACGGATGGCGGTGCGGACGGCGGCGGGCGAGTTGCGGGAGGCCTGGGTGTACCTCGCCGGGCCGACGGCCGAGGCGCGGCTGCACGAACGACCGGCACTGATCGAGTCGGGGGACTGGGGAGACGGACCACGGAGAACGGGTGACGGGTGACAGACGACCAATGACAGATGACAGAGTTTGAAATCTGTTATCTGTTCGCTGTCATCTGTTCGCTGTCATCTGTTCGCTGTGATCTGTCAGCTGTCAGCTGTCACCCCCGGGATCCAGCCCGAACCACCCGCGTACCGCCCGAATACCGCCAGGTAGGCTGCCCCGGCCAGCGGGATCGCTGGCGCCGCCCCCGGATCGAACGACGAGGAGCCACCCGGTGCCCCAGCTGCCATCCCCGATCACCGTCGTCGGGATCGGGGCCGACGGCTGGTCCGGCCTGGCCGCCACCGCACGGGCCGCGCTGCGGAACGCCGAGGTGGTCGTCGGCGGCCCCCGCCAGCTGGACCTGCTGCCCCCCGAGGAGGTGACCGCCGAGCGCGTCCCCTGGCCCTCCCCGCTACGCCCGGCCGTCCCCGGCCTGCTCGCCGCCCACGCCGACCGCCGCGTCGCCGTCCTGGCCAGCGGCGACCCGATGTTCTACGGCATCGGCCGCACCCTCGCCGAGACCGTCGGCGCCGAACACCTGCGCGTCCTGCCGCACCCCTCCTCGGTCGCCTACGCCTGCGCCCGGCTCGGCTGGCCGCTGGAGGCGACGGAGGTGGTCAGCCTGGTCGGCCGCCCGCTGGACACCCTCGCGTTCGCCCTCCACCCTCGCCGCCGCCTGCTGGTGCTCAGCGCCGACGCCGCCACCCCGGCCGCCGTCGCCGCATTGCTCACCGCCCGCGGCTACGGCAACGCCCGGCTGCACGTGCTCGAGCAGCTCGGTGCGCCCGCCGAGCGGCACCTGGACGGCCCCGCCGACGGCTGGCCGCACCCGCCCGGCGACCCGCTGAACGTCATCGCCGTCGACCTCGGCGACGGCCCCCGCACCTCCCTCGTCCCCGGCCTGCCCGACGCGGCGTACGAGAGCGACGGCCAGCTCACCAAGCGGCACGTCCGCGCCGCCACCCTCGCCACCCTCGCGCCCTCCCCCGGCGAACTGCTCTGGGACGTCGGCGGCGGCTCCGGCTCGATCGCCATCGAGTGGCTGCGCGCCCACCGCGACTGCCGAGCCGTCACCGTCGAGCGCGACCCCGCCCGCGCCGACCGGATCGCCCGCAACGCCGCCGCGCTCGGCGTGCCCCGGCTGCGCGTGGTGACCGGCCCCGCCCCCGCCGCACTCGCCGAACTCCCGGCCCCCGACGCCGTGTTCATCGGCGGCGGCCTCACCGCGCCCGGCCTGCTGAACCGTTGCTGGGCGGCCCTGCGCCCGGGCGGCCGACTCGTCGCCAACACCGTGACGCTGGAGTCCGAGGCGCTGCTCGCCGAGTGGTACCGGCGCCACGGCGGTGAGCTCGTCAAGCTCGCCGTCGCCCACGCCGTCCCAGTGGGCGGCTTCACCGGGTGGCGCCAGGCAATGCCGGTCACCCAGTGGTCCGCCGTCAAGACCGAAAACCCCCAGGAGGACGCCTCGTGACCGTCTATTTCATCGGCGCCGGCCCGGGCGCCGCCGACCTGATCACCCTGCGCGGCCAGCGCCTCCTGGCCCGCGCCGACGTCTGCCTCTACGCCGGCAGCCTCGTCCCGCGCGAACTGCTGAACGAGTGCCCGCCCGGGGCCCGGCTCATCGACACCGCCCGGATGACGCTGGACCTGATCATCGACGAGATGGCCCGCGCCCACGGCGAGGGCCATGACGTGGCCCGGCTGCACTCCGGCGACCCGTCCGTGTTCTCCGCCGTCGCCGAGCAGATGCGCCGCCTGGACGCGGCGGGGATCCCGTACGAGGTCGTTCCCGGCGTACCCGCCTTCGCCGCCGCCGCGGCAGCGCTGAAGCGGGAGTTGACCGTGCCGACCGTCGGCCAGACCGTCATCCTGACCCGGATCGCCAAGCGCGCCACCCCGATGCCCGAAGGCGAGGACCTCGCCACCCTCGGCCGCAGCGGCGCCCTGCTGGTGCTGCACCTGGCCGCCGGGTACGTGGACGACGTGGTCGAGCAGTTGCTCCCGCACTACGGCGCCGACTGCCCGGCCGCCGTCGTCGCGATGGCCAGCCGCCCCGACGAGCTGGTGCTGCGCGGCACCGTCGGCGACATCGCCGAACAGGTCAAGGCGGCGGGTGTGGTCCGCACCGCCGTCATCATCGTCGGCCGCACCCTCGCCGCCGAGCACTTCCGCGACAGCCACCTCTACTCGGCGGACCGCGAGCGCCCGCACGAGCCCTGCGGGGCGTGATGCGGCACCTGCTCGTCCTCGGCGGGACGACGGAGGGGCGGGCGCTGGCCGCCGCCCTCGACGGCCGTCCGTCGCTGCGGGTCACCAGCTCGCTGGCCGGCCGGGTCGCCCGCCCCCGGCTGCCCGCCGGAGAGGTCCGGATCGGCGGCTTCGGCGGCCCGGACGGCCTGGCCGACTGGCTGCGCGCCGAACAGGTGGACGCCGTCGTGGACGCCACTCACCCGTTCGCCGCCGGCATCTCCCACAACGCCGCACTCGCGGCCGCCGCCACCGGCGTGCCGCTGCTGGTGCTGCGCCGCCCCGGCTTCGCGCCGGTCACCGGGGACCGCTGGCTCCCCGTCCCCTCGCTCGCCGCGGCGGCGGCCGAACTGCTTCCGCGCCAAGGGGAGCGGGTCTTCCTCACCATCGGACGGCAGGGCGTCGCCGCGTTCGCGCACCTCGACGGGGTCCACTTCCTCGCCCGCTCGGTGGACCCGCCCGAGCCGCCGCTGCCGCCCTCCTTCGAAGTCCTGCTGGACCGGGGGCCGTTCACGCTCGACGGCGAACGGGCCCTGCTGCGCGAACACCGCATCGACGTCCTGGTCACCAAGGACAGCGGCGGCGCCGCGACCGCCCCCAAGCTGACGGCCGCCCGCGAACTCGGGCTGCCCGTGGTCATGGTGGGCCGTCCGCCGGTACCGGACGGCGTGCCGGTCGCGCCGGACGTCGCGGGCGCGCTGCGCTGGCTGGAGCAACCGGGCTGAGTCCCACTGGTGGAATTGCCGGGCGGCCCCGCCGACCGCCCGGGCAGGATGGCCCGATGGCCGACGATCAGCGCACCCCGACCCCACGCACCGCCGACGAACGCACCACCCTCGCAGGCTTCCTGGACTACCAGCGCCACACCCTCGCGATGAAATGCGCGGGCCTGACGGCCGACCAGCTCCGCACCCGGGCGCTGGCACCCTCCGGGCTGTCCCTGCTCGGCCTGGTCCGGCACGCCGCCGAGGTGGAACGCAGCTGGTTCCGCAACGTCCTCAACCACGAGGCCGTGCCCGGCTTCTGGAAGCACCCCGACGGCTCCTTCGCCGAGTTCGACGCCGACACCGCCGACCCGGACGAGGCCTTTGCCATCTGGCACCGCGAGTGCGCCCACGCCAGGGAACTCGTCGCCGCCGCAGAGTCGTTGGACGTCCTGGGCCACTACGGCGAGGAGGTCTTCTCGCTGCGCTGGGTCCTCACCCACATGATCGAGGAGTACGCCCGCCACAACGGCCACGCCGACCTCCTCCGCGAACACCTCGACGGCACCACCGGCGAGTAGCGCCGGAGCCGCCGGACGCTGGTGCGCTGTCACTGGGGCTACAACCGCTCGGAGCTGGTGGTGGTGGCGCAGGCGCTGACGCTGCTCGGCCGTGACAGCGGCGAGGCGGTCCGGCTGGTCCGGGAGCGGCGCTCGCCCCGGGCGCTGAACAACCCGGTGTTCGTCGAGTACTTGAACACCGGGTTGGACGTGGCCGTGTTGTTGACCGGGCTCAGCGGGTGAGGCCGGGCGGCGGGGTGGTGGGTCAGATGTCGCGGAAGGTCTCGATCCGGGCGCCGATGGAGTTGAGGCGCTCGGCGAGGTCCTCGTAGCCGCGGTTGATGACGTAGACGTTGCGCAGGACGGAGGTGCCCTGGGCGGCGAGCATCGCGAGGAGGATGACCACGGCCGGGCGCAGGGCCGGCGGGCACATCATCTCGGCGGCGCGCCAGCGGGTGGGGCCCTGGACCAGGACGCGGTGCGGGTCGAGGAGCTTGACGTCGGCGCCGAGGCGGGTCAGCTCGGTGAGGTAGATCGCGCGGTTGTCGTACACCCAGTCGTGGATCATCGTGGTGCCGTGGGCGGCCGCGGCGATGGCGGCGAAGAACGGCACGTTGTCGATGTTGATGCCGGGGAACGGCATCGGGTGGATGGTGTCGATCGGCGCGGTCAACTTGGAGGGGCGCACGGTGAGGTCGACCAGCCGGGTGTGGCCGTTGTGGGCCCGGTACTCGGGGGTGCGGTCGTAGTCGAGGCCCATGCCCTCCAGCACCGCGAGCTCGATCTCCAGGAACTCGATCGGCACCCGGCGGATCGTCAGCTCGGAGGAGGTGACGACGGCGGCGGCCAGCAGGCTCATCGCCTCCACCGGGTCCTCGGCCGGGGTGTAGTCGACGTCGCGGGTGATCTCCGGGACGCCGTGCACGGTGAGGGTGGTGGTGCCGATGCCCTCGATCCTGACGCCCAGCTCCTCCAGGAAGAAGCACAGGTCCTGGACCATGTAGTTGGGCGAGGCGTTGCGGATGACGCTGACGCCGTCGTGCCGCGCGGCGGCCAGCAGGGCGTTCTCGGTGACGGTGTCCCCGCGCTCGGTCAGCACGATCGGGCGGTCCATCGGGGTGCCCTGCTCGACCGAGGCGTGGTAGGCGCCACCGGTGGTGGCGACCTCCAGGCCGAAGCGGCGCAGCGCCGTCAGGTGCGGCTGGACGGTGCGGGTGCCGAGGTCGCAGCCGCCCGCGTACGGGATGGCGAAGTGCTGGGCGCGGTGCATCAGCGGGCCGAGGAACATCAGCACGCTGCGGGTGCGGCGGGCGGCCTCGACGTCCATCGCCGCGAGGTCCAGCTCGGCGGGCGGGGTGAGTTCGAGGTCGCGGCCGTCGTTGATCCAGCGGCTCTTGACGCCGATGCTGGTCAGCACCTCGAGGATGCGGTAGACCTCCTCGATCCTGGCTACGCTGCGGATCGTGGTCCGGCCGGTGGTCAGCAGCGAGGCGCACAGGATCGCGACGCAGGCGTTCTTGCTGCTGCGGACGTCGATGGCGCCGGAGAGGCGGGTGCCGCCGGCGACCCGTAGGTGCATGGGGCCGGAGTAGCCGAGGGAGACGATCTCGCTGTCGAGGGCTTCGCCGATGCGGGCGATCATCTCAAGGCTGACGTTCTGCTTGCCCTGTTCGATGCGGTTGACCGCGCTCTGGCTGGTGCCGAGTGCCTCTCCGAGCTGCGCCTGGGACCAGCCGCGGTGCTGGCGTGCGGTACGGATGAGGGTGCCGATACGGGTGAGGTAGTCGCCTGTCACTCGCCAGACCATATCTCATGGTTGAGATGGCGACAGAACCGGGGAGCGGCGCAGTGCTACTTTTGTCCGTTTCTCGCCCTGTATGGACGCCGCATCTTCACATCATCACATGATGCTGTCGCGTATCTGCGACAGCGTCACGGACCCAGCGGCTCCGCCCGACCGACGATGGTGCCCGCCCGGTCGATGCAGATGACGTCCACCGCGACCGGCGAGCCGACCAGCACGCCGAGCGCCGTCGCCCGGGCCGCCTCGGCGACCAGGTCACCGAGCGGCACCCCGGCCGCCCGGCACGACTGCACCGCCTCCAGCCCGGTGTTCGCCGCCGCCACCGCGGCGGCCAGCGCCTCGTCCGCCCCGCCCTGCCGGGCCAGTTCGGCCAGGTACCCCTTGTCCACCTGGGAACGCGCCGAGTGCAGGTCGAGGTGGCCGGCCGCGAGCTTGGACAGCTTGGCGAAGCCGCCCGCGATGGTCAGCCGGGCCACCGGGTGGCGCTTGAGGTACTTGAGGACGGCGCCGGCGAAGTCGCCCATGTCGAGCAGCGCGTCCTCGGGCAGCCCGTGCACACCGACCGCGACCTTCTCCGAGGTCGAACCGGTGCAGCCGGCCACGTGCGTACGCCCGGCCGCCCGGGCCACGTCCACGCCGCGGCGGATGGAGTCGATCCACGCCGAGCAGGAGTAGGGGACGACGATCCCGGTGGTACCGAGGATGGACAGACCGCCGAGGATGCCGAGCCTCGGGTTCCAGGTCGAGCGGGCGATCTCCGCACCGTGGTCGACGGAGATCTCGACCACGACGTCCCCGGCGCCGCCGTGCTCGGCGGCCACCTCGGCGACGGCGTCCCTGATCATCTGCCGGGGCACCGGGTTGATCGCCGGCTCGCCGACGGGCAGCGGCAGACCGGCCTTGGTGACCGTCCCCACCCCCGGGCCGGCCCGGAACACCACCCCGGCGCCGGGCTCGCCGGCCCGCACCGTCGAGCGGATCAGCGCGCCGTGGGTGACGTCGGGGTCGTCGCCGGCGTCCTTGACCACCGCGGCCATGGCGTACGGCTGCCCGGCCCCACCGGCGGGCGGTTCGGCGGCGGTGGCCAAGCTCTCAGTGGTGGCCAGGCGCTCAGTGGTGGCCAGGCGCTCAGTGGTGGCCAGGTGCGAGGCGGTGGCCAGGTGCGAGGCGGTGGCCAGGTGCTCGGCGGCGAGTGCGAAGGCGGGTTGCTGGCCCTTGGGCAGGGTGATGACCACCGGGTCGGGGAACTCGCCGGTGAGCAGCGCGGTGTACGCGGCCTTGGTGGCGGCGGTGGCGCAGGCGCCCGTCGTCCAGCCGTGCCGCAGGCCGCTGCTCTTCAGCTGACCGGCTCGGCCTCCCGCCTCGGCTCCCGCTGCGGCCACCCTGCGCCTCGCTTCCGACGGCGCCCGCGCCGTCCTGCGTTCCCGGGCGGCCGCACCGGCCGCCGTCGCCGATTTTCCCCCACTCGCCCGGTCGGGCCCCGACCGGGGTGGCCTGCGGCGGATCGCGCCGCCGGCGGACCCCAGCGGCGTGCGCGCGCCGCGGAGCTGCGGCCGTCGCACGTTCCCGAAGAGTTCGCCGCACGGGCCTCGCACCCCACCCCTACCAGTGAGTAATCTGGCGGTCCGCCAGAAGCGGGTTCATGACACGTCGGTCCGGCGCGCGGGATTGTCCGCCCGTCCGGGCCATCAGCATGTGGGGGTTTTTGTGGCAGGGATGAGTCGGCGTACGTTCCTGACGGGTACGTCGGTGGCCGCCGCGTGGTCCGCCTTGTCGCTGGGCGGCGCGCAGTTCGCCTCGGCCGCGACGCGCGACCAGGCGCTGGCGGCCACGGCCGCGCGGGCCGTCAAGGTCACCGGGACCACGCTGGAGCAGGTGGCCACGCCGGTCGGCACCGGCACCTACAAGCGGCTGACGGCCGGGCCCGGGTGGCCGCTGGTGGTGCGCGGCGACCTGGCGGCGCCGGGCACCGGACGGGACGACCGCCGCACCGGGCTGGCCAGCTTCGTCCAGTTCAGCGACCTGCACCTGGTGGACACCGAGTCCCCGGTGCGCTTCGAGTACCTGGCACGGTTCAACGGCAGCGCCTACCGGCCGCAGGAGGCCCTGAACGCCCGTGGCGTGTCGGCCCTCGTCGAGCGGGTCAACTCGCTCGACGGCGGCCCCTACACCGGGATGCCGTTCAGCATGGTGATGGCCACCGGCGACAACACCGACAACCACGAACTCGCCGAACTCGACTGGTACCTCAAGGTCATGGGCGGCGGCCGACTGGCCCAGAACACCGGCGACCCGAGCCGCTACGAAGGCGTGCAGAACTCCGGCAACGCGGCCTTCTGGAACCCCGAACTCGCCTACAGCGACGGCTACAAGGCCAAGGGCTTCCCGCAGATACCCGGCTTCCTCTCCGCCGCCGGCCGGCCCTTCGACGCGCCGGGCCTGCGCACGCCCTGGTACACGACCGTCGGCAACCACGACGACAGCATCGAGGGCTCGCTGCCGGACCTCGGCCTGCTCAACGACCTCTACACCGGCCAGTACAAGCTGGAGGGCTGCGACGACGCGACGGCCGCCCAGCTGATGGACTCGCTGCGCCGCGACCCGGCCGGCGCCGTGCTGCTGCTGGCGAAGCTGATCGCGAGCGGCGAGGCGGTGCGCCGGATCACCCCGGACGAGCGCCGCAAGCCGTTCACGCTCAAGGAGTTCGCCAAGGCCCACCTGGACCCGGCGGCCACCGGCGCCGGCCCGTACGGGCACGGCTTCACCTCGGACATGGCGAGCAGCGGCAAGCTCTACTACACCTTCCGCATCTCGGAGAAGGTCGTGGGCATCAGCCTGGACACCACCAACCAGGCCGGCTTCGCCGACGGTTCACTGGGCACCGCCCAACTGCGCTGGCTGGAACAGCAGTTGCAGGCGCACAGCGGGCACTGGTACGACGCCGACGGGCGCAGGACGGCGGGCGGGAGCACGGACGACGTGATCCTGCTCTTCAGCCACCACACCAGCAGCACCATGGGCAACCTGCTGCCGGACCCGCGCAACATCTTCGAGAAGCGGCACGACGGCAACGAGCTGGTGGCGCTGCTGCAGCGCTACCCGAACGTGGTCGCGTGGGTGAACGGGCACACCCACATGAACAAGATCACGCCGCACGGCCACGCGGTGCCGGAGCGGGCGTTCTGGGAGATCAACACCGCCTCGCACATCGACTACCCGCAGCACGGCCGGATCATCGAGATCGCGGACAACGGGGACGGCACACTCTCGCTGTTCACCACGCTGATCGAGTCCTCCGCGCCGTACGCGACGGACTTCGGCGGCAGCTCGGACGCCAACCTCGCGGCGCTCTACCGCGAGCTGTCGTACAACGACCCGAACGGGCGGCCGACGGCACTGCTCGGCGCGGGCGAGGACCACAACACGGAGCTGCTGGTCACCAAGCCGACCCGGTGAGGGCCGGCGGGTAGCAGGCGACAGCGGACAGCGGACGGATGACCGGCGACAGCTGACAGATGACAGATGACAGATGACAGCTAACGAAATCTGTCAGCTGTCAGCTGTCACCCCGCCCCCCGTCACTCCTCCGGGTAGCGCCGGGGCGTCCAGACGACCTCCACGCCGCCGCCCCGCTCGACCGCCCGGGTCTGCGAGGAGCCGATCAGCAGGATCGTCCGCATGTCGACCAGCGCCGGGTCCAGCTCGCCCAGCCGGACGATCCGTACCCGCTCGGTGGGGCCGCCGACGTCGCGCGCCATCACCACCGGGGTCTCCGGCGCCCGGTACTCCAGCAGCAGGTCCCGGGCGAGGCCGACCTGGGTGGTCCGGGACTTCGAGCCCGGGTTGTACAGCGCGAGCACCAGGTCCGCCTCGGCGGCCGCGCGCAGCCGCTTGGCCACCGCGCCCCAGGGCTTGAGCCGGTCCGAGAGCGACACCACCGCGTAGTCGTGCCCGAGCGGGGCGCCGGCCCGGGAGGCGGCCGCGTGGGCGGCGGTCATCCCCGGCAGGATCCGCACCGGGACGTCCCGGTAGGCGTCCTCGCAGGCGACCTCCAGTACGGCGGTGGCCATCGCGAACACGCCCGGGTCGCCGGAGGAGACCACGGCGACGCGGTGTCCGCGCCGCGCGAGGTCCAGGGCGTACTCGGCGCGCTCGGACTCCACCTTGTTGTCCGAGCCGTGCCGCCGCTGCCCGGGGCGTTCCGGCACCCGGGCCAGGTAGGTGGTGTAGCCGACCAGGTCGGTGGCCTCGGCCAGCGCGCCGCGCGCCTCGGGGGTGAGCCAGAGCGGCCCGGCCGGCCCGGTGCCGACGACGGTCACGCTGCCCGTGCCGTCCGACAGCCGGACCTCGGGCTCCAGCGGCGCGACCTTGCTGGGCAGCACCGCGACCGAGAAGTACGGCACCGTCTCGCCGTCGATCTCCGCGAGCGGCGCGATGCGCTCGCCCGCCATGAAGGCCCGCTCCACGTACTGGGCGTCCGCCAGGCGCCCCGCCCGCTCCAGGGCCCGGCGAACGGCCGGGAAGGTGCGGCCCAGCTTCATGATCACGGCGGAGTCGGCGGCCGCGATCCGCGCGGTCAGCTCCTCCTCGGGCAGGGTGCCCGGGATGATGGTGAGCGTCTCCTCGGCCTCGGTGAGCGGCTGTCCCAGCCGTGCTGCCGCCGCGCTGACCGAGGTCACGCCGGGCACCACCTCGGTCGGATAGCGGTGTGCGAGCCGCTTGTGCATGTGCTGGTAGGAGCCGTAGAAGAGCGGGTCGCCTTCGGCGAGGACCACGACGTCGCGCCCCGCGTCCAGGTGGGCGGCCAGCCGGGCGGCGGCCTCTTCGTAGAAGTCGTCCAGCGCGCCCCGGTAGCCGCCCGGGTGGTCGGTGGTCTCGACGGTGAGCGGGTAGACCAGCTTCTCCTCGAGCTGACCACCCGTCAGGTACCGTTCGGCGATCGAGCGCGCGATGGACCGGCCGTGCCGGGCACTGTGGTACGCCACCACGTCGGCCTTGCCGATGAGTTCGGCAGCGCGGACGGTCACCAGTGAAGGGTCGCCCGGGCCGAGCCCGACACCGCACAGTCGGCCGACCGGCGGGTTCTGATGTTCCGTCACTCTTCTTCGCTCGCAATCGCGTTGACGGCGGCGGCGGCGATCGCGCTGCCGCCGCGCCGGCCGCGCACCACCAGGTGCTCCAGGCCGGACGGGTGCTCGGCCAGGGCCTGCTTGGACTCGGCGGCGCCGATGAAGCCGACCGGGACGCCGATCACGGCGGCCGGTCGCGGCGCGCCTGCCTCGATCATCTCCAGCAGCCGGAACAGCGAGGTCGGCGCGTTGCCGACGGCGACCACCGCGCCCTCCAGCCGGGGCAGCCACAGCTCCATGGCTGCGGCGCTGCGGGTGGTGCCCATCGTCCGGGCGAGTTCGGGCACCGACGGGTCGGTGAGGGTGCAGACGACCTCGTTGTCGGCGGGCAGCCGCTTGCGGGTCACTCCGCTCGCGACCATGTTGACGTCACAGAGGATCGGCGCACCGGCGTGCAGCGCGGCGCGTGCGGAGGCGACCACGCCGGGCGAGTACACCAGGTCCTCGACCAGGTCGACCATCCCGCAGGCGTGGATCATCCGCACCGCGACCTGGGAGACGTCAGCCGGGAGGGCGGCCAGATCGGCCTCCGAGCGGATGGTGGCAAAGGACTGGCGGTAGATGGACGCCCCGTCCTTCTCGTACTCGATCACTTCGTGGTCCTCCTGGCCTCGGCGACCGCCTCGGCCATCTCCTCGTTCGTCACGTCGACGGCCGTGTGGGCGGCCGCCGGTCCGTTCACCGTCACCCGGTAGCCGTGCCCAGTGGCGAGCACGTCCACCCACCGCCCGGCCGGGTGGCCGCAGCGTCGTTCACAGCCCGACCAGTGGACGGGCACCGCGCCGGAAGGCCCGGCGACCATGTCTGATGCGCCGCCGGCGCCCGGCCCGGCGGCCACAACCGGTGCACTGCCCACGACCGGTGCACCGCCCGGGCCCCGCGCGCCGATGGCGTCCAGCGCCCGGGCCGCGTCCGAGCGGACGTCGGCGCGCGACTTGGCGCACCCCGGCAGCCCGGTGCAGGCGGTGGCCCGGTCCCAGGGCGAGCCCGGTTCGGTCCGGAACCCGGCGGCGGCGAGTGCGGGCAGCCGCTCGGCCCCCGCACCGGGCAGGACGGCGCCCCGCCAGGGCGTCAGCCGCAGCCGACCGGCCGAGGCGGCGACCAGCGCCCGCCACTGCGCGGCACTCGCCCGTCCGAAGCGCAGGCCCACCGAGAGCCCGCCGGGCAGCGCCCCGACTCCGGGGGCCGCACCGGCGAAGGCGGGCAGCGGCACCGAACCGGCCGGCAGCAAGTCGGGTACTTCGCGCAGGTGCCAGGCTCGGCGCCCGTCCACCCGCAGCGCGTCCAGGAAGGAGCGGGCCGCGTCCAGCACGGCCGTCACCTCCCGCCCCGGCTCGACCGGGTGCCCGTGGGTGGAGCGCCCGAGGCGCAGCACGGCTGCCCCGTCCGGTCCTGCGATCAATGTCACATCGGCGTCGAGCGCGGCGACGTCGCCCCGCCCGTCGTCCAGCGCGAACAGGAACTTGCCGGAGAGCCCGGCCGCCCAGTCGCTCGCGCACAGCCGGGTGTCCAGGTCCCGTACCCAGGCCTGGACGTCGGCGGAGGTCGTGGCGTCCAGCCCCGCAAGTGGCGAGGCGACGATGTTGCGGACCCGCTCGTGGGTGTCCGAGGGCAGCAGGCCGACGGCGCGCAGCCGCTCGGCGAGGTCCGCCGCGCACTGCGGAGCCAGGCCCCGCAGTTGGACGTTGCCGCGCGAGGTGGTCTCCAACTCCCCGTCGCCCAGGGCCTCGGCGGCCTCGGCCAGCGCAATGGCCTGACGGTCCGCCAGAAGCCCTCCGGGCAGGCGGATCCGGGCCAGGGAGCCGTCGTCGGCCGGGTGCAGGCGCAGCGCCCCTGGGCAGGCGTCGGCGTGCCCCCGGTCGGGCACCTCCCGGTCGGGCACGGCGGCGCCCGGCGCGGTGGCGTCGGGTGTCGGTGGCATGGCGGCGAGCATACAGATGATCCGATCGGTTGCCTCCGTCCGCTGCATCACACTCCGGCGCACCCCGACGCACGCGCCGAGCGCAAGCCGCCGCGTGAGCCGACGCGCAAGCCGACGCATGCGCCGACGCGTGGGCCAGCCCGCCGGAGCCCGCGTCCGAAAGCTCACTCTCCCCCAGGTCAGCCGCACCCCGTACGATGCTGCGCGGGCGGTCCTGGCGGACCGTCCGCACGCCAGCGACGGCGCAGGGGAGGAAACCGGTGCAAGCCCGGTGCGGTCCCGCCACTGTGACCGCGGTTCACCGGGAAGCCGGTCGGCCGCGGGAGCCAGGAACTCCTGCCGTCCTCCACCGGCCCGGGGCGCGGACCCCGAGGAAGGCAGAAATGCACCAGCGCTGTCGCATGCCCGCACACGCGTCCCCGGCCGTCTCCCGCACGGCCGCCCCGGCCGTCGTCCCGGCCGCCAAGGCCGACACCTCGGCCGCCCCGGCCCCTATCGCGGCCATCCCGGCCCACTTCACGGCCGACCCGGCCGTCTTCACGGCCGACCTGGCCACCCACGAGGCCAGGAGGGCCTTCGCATGATCCTGCTGCTGTCGACGTCCGACACCGACCTGCTCAGTGCCCGCGCCGCCGAAGGCCCGGTGCGCTACCGGCTCGGCAACCCGGCCCGGCTCGCCGCCGAGGACCTGCCCGCGCTGCTGGAGGGCACCGAACTCGTCGTGGTCCGCCTGCTCGGCGGCCGCCGCGCCTGGCAGGAGGGCCTGGACCTGCTGCTGGCCGGCCCCCGCCCGGTGGTGGTGCTCACCGGCGAGCAGGCCCCCGACGCCCAGTTGATGGAGCTGTCCACCGTGCCCGCCGGCATCGCCGCCGAGGCGCACGCCTACCTGGCCCACGGCGGCGCCGCCAACCTGGCCGAGCTGGGCGCCTTCCTCTCCGACACCGTCCTGCTGACCGGCCACGGCTTCGCCCCGCCCGCCTCCGCACCGGCCTGGGGCCCGCTGGAGCGCGAAGCCCGTACGACGGACGGACCGACGGTCGCGGTGCTCTACTACCGCGCCCACCACATGAGCGGCAACACCGCCTTCGTGGAGACGCTCTGCCGGGCCGTCGAGGACCAGGGCGCCCGGGCCAGGGCCTACTACTGCGCCTCGCTGCGCGGCGCCGAGCCCGAGCTGCTGGCCGCGCTGGGCGAGGCCGACGCGATCGTCACCACCGTCCTCGCCGCCGGCGGCACCCGCCCGGCCGACGCACAGGCCGGCGGCGACGAGGAGGCCTGGGACGCGGGCGCGCTCGCCGCGCTGGACCGCCCGATCCTGCAGGCGCTCTGCCTGACCTGGTCGCGCGCCCAGTGGGAGAGCAGCGACGACGGCCTGTCCCCGCTGGACACCGCCACCCAGATCGCCGTGCCCGAGTTCGACGGCCGCCTGATCTCCGTCCCGTTCTCCTTCAAGGAGCTGGACGAGGACGGCCTCACCGTCTACGCCGCCGACCCGGAACGCGCCGCCCGCGTCGCCGGCACCGCCGTCAGCCACGCCCGGCTGCGGCACGTCCCGGCCGCCGAGCGCCGCCTCGCGCTGGTGCTGTCCGCGTACCCGACCAAGCACGCCCGGGTGGGCAACGCCGTCGGCCTGGACACCCCCGCCAGCGCCGTCCGCCTGCTGCACCGGCTGCGCGAGGAGGGCATGGACCTCGGGAACAACCTGCCCGGCCTGGACGACGGCACCGAGGACGGCCACGAGGGCGACGCGATCATCCACGCCCTGATCGCGGCCGGCGGCTACGACCAGGACTGGCTCACCGAGGACCAGCTGGCCCGCAACCCGGTGCGCATCCCCGCCGCCGACTACCGCCGCTGGTACGCCACCCTCCCGCAGGCGCTGCGCGAGCGGGTCGAGGAGCACTGGGGGCCGGCCCCCGGCGAGCTGTACGTCGACCGCTCGCAGAACCCGGACGGCGACATCGTGCTGGCCGCGATCCGGTCCGGGAACCTGCTCGTCCTGATCCAGCCGCCGCGCGGCTTCGGCGAGAACCCGGTCGCCATCTACCACGACCCCGACCTGCCGCCGAGCCACCACTACCTGGCCGCCTACCGCTGGATCGAGGCCGCGCAGGAGGACGGCGGCTTCGGCGCCCACGCCGTCATCCACCTCGGCAAGCACGGCAACCTGGAGTGGCTGCCCGGCAAGACCGCCGCGCTGTCCGCCGAGTGCGGTCCGGACGCCGTCCTCGGCAACCTGCCGCTGGTCTACCCCTTCCTGGTCAACGACCCGGGCGAGGGCACCCAGGCCAAGCGCCGCGCCCACGCCACCCTCGTCGACCACCTCGTCCCGCCGATGGCCCGCGCCGACTCCTACGGCGACATCGCGCGACTGGAGCAACTGCTGGACGAGCACTCCAACATCGCCGCGATGGATCCGGCCAAGCTGCCCGCGATCCGCGCCCAGATCTGGACCCTGATCCAGGCCGCCAAGCTCGACCACGACCTCGGCCTCGACGAGCGCCCCGAGGACGACGGCTTCGACGACTTCCTGCTGCACGTCGACGGCTGGCTCTGCGAGATCAAGGACGCCCAGATCCGCGACGGCCTGCACGTCCTCGGCCAGGCACCGACCGGCACCGACCGGGTCAACCTCGTGCTCGCCATCCTGCGGGCCCGGCAGATCTGGGGCGGCGTCAGCGCACTGCCCGGCCTGCGCGAGGCGCTCGGCCTGGACGAAGCGGCACTGACCCTCGGCGCCACCGACGCGGCCGAGGCCCAGGCCCGCGCCCTGGTCGAGGCGATGGAGGCGGAGGACTGGGCGCCCGAGGCGGTCGAGAAGGTCTCCGCCGGGCTGCCGGAGGCCGTCCGGGAGGTCCTGGCCTTCGCCGCCACCCAGGTGGTGCCGCGCCTGGCCGCCACCACCGACGAGCTGGACGCCGTCCTGCACGCGCTGCAGGGCGGCTTCGTCCCGGCCGGCCCCTCCGGCTCGCCGCTGCGCGGCCTGGTCAACGTGCTGCCGACCGGCCGCAACTTCTACTCCGTCGACCCGAAGGCCGTCCCCAGCAAGCTCGCCTGGGAGACCGGCCAGGCGCTCGCCGCCTCGCTGATCGAGCGTTACCGGGCCGACAACGACGGCGCCTACCCGCCCTCGGTCGGGCTCTCGCTCTGGGGCACCAGCGCCATGCGCACCGCCGGCGACGACATCGCCGAGGCCTTCGCCCTGCTCGGCGTACGCCCGGTCTGGGACGAGGCCTCGCGCCGCGTCACCGGCCTGGAGCCGATCCAACTGGACGAGCTGGACCGCCCGCGCATCGACGTGACGCTGCGCATCTCCGGCTTCTTCCGGGACGCCTTCCCGCACGTGGTCGCCCTGCTGGACGACGCGGTGCGCCTGGCCGCCGCCCAGGAGGAGGCTCCCGAGTCCAACTACGTGCGGGCCCACGTCCAGGCCGACCTCGCCGTCCACGGCGACGAGCGCAAGGCCACCGTCCGTGTCTTCGGCTCCCGCCCCGGCACGTACGGCGCCGGCCTGCTGCAGCTGATCGACAGCCGCGACTGGCGCACCGACGCCGACCTGGCCGAGGTGTACACCGTCTGGGGCGGCTACGCCTACGGGCGCGGACTGGACGGGCGGCCGGCCCGCGAGGAGATGGAGACCGCGTACAAGCGGATCACCGTCGCCGCGAAGAACACCGACACCCGCGAGCACGACATCGCCGACTCGGACGACTACTTCCAGTACCACGGCGGCATGGTGGCCACCGTCCGCGCCCTCACCGGCAAGGCGCCGACCGCCTACATCGGCGACTCCACCCGCCCGGAGACGGTCCGCACCCGGACGCTGACCGAGGAGGCCGCCCGCGTCTTCCGCGCCCGCGTGGTCAACCCGCGCTGGATCGAGGCGATGCGCCGCCACGGCTACAAGGGCGCCTTCGAGATGGCCGCGACGGTCGACTACCTGTTCGGCTACGACGCCACGACGGGCGTGGTCGCGGACTGGATGTACGAGAAGCTGACCCAGGAGTACGTGCTCGACCCGGTCAACCGGGAGTTCCTCGCGGGCGCCAACCCGTGGGCGCTGCACGGCATCAGCGAACGCCTCCTGGAGGCGGCGAGCCGCGGCCTGTGGGAGCAGCCGGACCCGGAGCTGATCGCCCAGCTGCAGGCGGCCTTCCTGGAGACCGAAGGGGACCTGGAGGGCGACGGGGGCGACGAGGGCTGATCCTCGGCCGTGCGGCCGCCGCCCTCCGGGAGGGGCGGCGGCCGTGCGATGTCACAACCGGCCTTCGCGCTCCCGCCATTCGGCCACGAGACGGGCCCGCATGCGGGCGGCCTCGTCGTCCCGGCCGGCCGCGACGAGGACGTCGAGGTGGACGGCCTGGAAGGCCAGGCCGTGCATCTCGTCGTGGAGGCGCCCCTCCAGCAGGGCCAGCGCGTCGTCGTACTTCTCCGCCGCGATCAGCACGCGGGCCAGGATGAGGGCGGCGTAGGAGCGGCTTCGCTCGATCGAGCGAAGAAGTTCCTCCGCCTCGGTGAACTTGCCCTGGAGCGCGAGAGCTTGGGCCAACGCCTCCTTGACCTCCAGGCCCGGCGTGCGCGGGGAACGGCCCACCTGCTCCGCCTCGGCGAAGTGGCCCGCCCTGATCAGCGCCTTGACGCACTCGCCGACGCAGAGATCGTCGTCCGGCGAGAGCCGGGCCGCCCGCCGGTAGTACGGCAGCGCCTCCTCGGAACGATCCAGGTCGTCCTCCAGGTAGCTTCCCACCGACCACGCGAACCGCCCGTTGCCCGGGTCCTTCCGCAGCGCGTTCCGCATGTGGCGGAGGGCCGCCTCCTGATCGCCCAGGTGGTCCTCGAAGAGGCCGGCGACCGCGTCCGCGGCCTCTGCCGTCTGCATCTCCACGTCCCGGAGCGAGGCCAGGACCTCGGCGAAGGCATCCTCGTCCGTGGCCGCGAGGCACCGCAGATAGAGCACCGTCAGCGGGCTGCCGGAATTCTTTCCGATTTCCCGCCGCAGGAAATCGGCGGCCTCCACAAACCGTTCTTCCGCCAGCAGCGGAGCGGCGATCCGGAACGCGATGCTGTCGCGGCCCCGATAAATCTCCTGCCAGTCCGCCAACCGATAGCGAACGCCGCCCTCGACGGCCGACGGCCGCCCCGCACACTCCGACCGGCCGTTCGCCGCCCCGCCGTCCGGCGCCCCGCTGCCCGGCGCCCCGCTGTCCGCCACTCCGCCACTCCCCACCAGGCGGCCGTCCTCCGCCAGGCGGGCCGACTTCCAGGCCGCACGGAATTCCTCCGGGCTCCCGCCGAGAGCTTCCACCACCAGTTCCAACGCTCCCCACCGGGGCAGCCGCCGACCCGCCAGGGCCTGGTGAACGGTGCTGTGGCTGACGGCACCCGCGGTCTGCGCGGCGATCCTGCGGGTGCTCGGCTCGCCGGCGTTCAGGTGCAGCTCGCGGAGTGCGGCCGCGAGATCCGCGAGCGGTCCAGCGTTTTGCACGTTTTGCCCCCTTATTCCGGTAATTCCTTGTAGCACGTTACACCAGCCGCGTCGCGTAGAGTCCGACTTCGTACCGTCTGGTATTCCTGTGCCTCAGGCCGTAAACGACACATTCCGCGGCCGCACATTGGAAGCATGACGAAGAACAACGAATCCCGCCGCCACCGCAATTCCAAGGCGCCCGCGCGGAACTCCAAGGCCATCGCGCGGAATTCCAAGGCCATCGCTCAGAAGATTCACGAACCGCTCCGAACGGCGGTGACCGCGCTTTCCGCGGCCAATCTCCTGACACAGGTCATTTCCGAGGTGATCCGGCTGCTCTCCTGAAAGCCGTCCCGTCATCCATCGCCGGCGGGCCGGGACGTCAACTTCACGTGCGGACACCTGGCAGAAATCGGCTCCCGAGCGGACAATACGGGGCATGTCGCGCCGCATCGCTCTCGCCAGCCCAGCCCGGAGCACGCCCCCCACGGACGAACGGGAGCCGCGTTCGCCGCACCGCTACCGGGCGCGGGTGGGCGCGTTGGCGGCCGGGGCGGTGCCCGTCCTCGCGTTCCCGGCGCCCGGGCAGGCCTGGCTGGCGTGGATCGCGCTCGTCCCCGGGCTGCTGCTGATGCAGCGGGCGCCCGGGGGGCGGGAGGCGGCGGTCCGCGGGTGGTGGTGCGGGGCGGGGTTCATCCTGACCGCGATGTACTGGCTGATCCCGTCCGTGGGACCGGCGCTGCCGGTGATCGCGGTGCTGTTCGGGGCGCTGCAGGGCGCCGTCGGGTACGCCGTGCACCGGCTGCTGCACCCGCCGCTGACCACCCGTCGGGCCGGGCTCGCGCTGGCGGTCGTCCCCGCGGTCTGGGTGTCCGCCGAGTACGCGCGGTCCTGGCACGCGCTCGGCGGCCCGTGGGCGCTGCTCGGCGCCACCCAGTGGCAGCACCCGGCGGTCCTCGGGCTGGCGTCGGCGGGCGGGATCTGGCTGGTCAGCGCGGCGGTGGCGGCGGTGAACACCGGGATACTGATCGCGCTGACCGCGGCGCACTGGCGGCCGCGGGCCGTCGCGGCGTCGGCCGCGGTGCTGGTTCTGGCCTCCGGTCCGCTGCTGTTCGCGCTGCGCGAGGCGCCCGTCCGGTCCGGCTCAGTCACCGTGGCGCTGGTCCAGGCCGGCATCGTGGAGGATCCCCAGGCCCGGTTCGATGCCAGCGCCCGGGCCACCGCCACGCTGGTCGGGCAGCCCGTCGACCTGGTCGTGTGGGGCGAGAGCAGTACCACCGCCGACCTCGACCACGATCCCGCCGCGCTGGACGTACTGCGCGGGCTCGCCGCGACCACCGGCGCCCAGGTCATCGCCGGGGAGGACGCGCGCAAGGCGGACGGGCGGATCTCCAAGGACGCGGTGCTGGTCTCCCCGGCAGGCGTGGCGGACCGCTACCGCAAGATCCGGCTGGTGCCGTTCGGCGAGTACATCCCGCTGCGGCCGGCACTCGGCTGGATCGCCGGAGTCAGCCGGGCGGCGGGCGAGAACCGCGCGCCCGGCGCCGGGTTCCACGTGCTCCCGGCCACCGACCGGACGGGCTCGCCGCTGCCGGTCGGGGCGCTGATCTGCTTCGAGTCGGCCTTCCCCGACATGGCCCGCACCGCCGCACGGGACGGCGCCCGGGTGCTGGTCTACCAGTCCTCCACCTCGACCTTCCAGCACACCTGGGCGCCCGAGCAGCACGTCGCGCTGGCCGCGATCCGGGCTGCCGAGACCGGCCGACCGGCCGTCCAGGCCTCGCTGACCGGGGTCTCGGCGGCCTTCGACGCCCAGGGCCGGGAACTCGCCCGGATGGGCACCGACAGCACCGGCGCGCTGACCGTCCGGCTGCCGCTCACCGCACCCGGCACACTGACCTGGTACGACCGGGTCGGCGACGTGGTGCCGATGGGGGCGCTGCTCGTCACGGCGGGGGCGGCGGTGGCGGGGTGGCGCTCGCGCGCCGCACTGCGTTCCGGTCAGCCCTCCGTGCCGGAGGTGTAGACGCCGAACGCGGCACCCTGCGGGTCGCGCAGCACGGCGATCCGCCGGCCGCCCGGCACCCCGGAGGCGGGCATCAGCACGTCCCCGCCCAGGGCCGCCGCCCGGCTGACGGTGACGTCGACATCGGGGACGGCGAAGTACGGCAGCCAGTGCGGCGGCGCCTCGGGCGGGAAGCGGTCGTCCATCGCCAGCATGCCGCCGAAGTCCCGGCCGGCCAGACCCCACTGGGTGTAGTGCTCGGATGGGGCGACGGACCAGCCGAAGACCGCCGGGTAGAAGGAGGTCGCGCCGGCCGGGTCGCGGGTGAGCAGTTCCACCCAGCCGAGCGAGCCGGGCTCGTTGAACACCCCGGCGCCCCGGAAGGCGCGGGCCTGCCAGAGGATGAACACCGCGCGGGACGGGTCCGCGGCCACCGCGAAGCGGCCGTGGTCGAGTACGTCGGTGGGCTCTTTGAGGATGCTGCCGCCGGAGTCCGCGATCCTCGCGGCGGTGGCGTCGGCGTCGTCGACCGCGAAGCAGACCGTCCAGGCCGTGGGCTGCCGCGGTGCGTAGCGCGGGGTGATCGCGGCGGCCGGGGCGTCGCCGACGAGCATCTGGGCGTAGTCGCCGCCCGCGGGGCGCGAGCGGTCGTCCTCCCGCCAGCCGAACAGCTCGCTGTAGAAGGCCCTGGCGGCGGCCGGATCGGAGGTGCCCAGCTCGATCCAGCAGGGCGCGTTGGTGGTCACGGAGGTCTGCTTCATGGGTTCTGCTCTCCAGCTTGTTCTCGGTCCCCGGCCCTCCCCGCCCAGGATGCGGGGCGGGGAGGGCCGGGGGCGGGCGCTGGTGAGCCGAACGGGGGCGGGGCGGGGAGCGGGGTGGGGGGAGGGTGCCGGGTGGCGGGGGCGGGGGCGGGTGGCGAACAGATGACAGCGAACAGATGACAGCTTTCGAAATCTGTCATCTGTTCGCCGTTACTTGTCGGCTGTTCGCCGCCGCGCCCTCAGCTCCGCACGGCCCGCGCCACCGGGATCCAGAGCTCCGCCTCGGCGTCACCCGTGCCCGGGACGAACCGGGTCTGCAGGATCTCCGGTCCCGGCCGGGCCTCGTACGGGTTGGACGGGAACCACTGGCCGGCCACGTCCCCCCACATCTCCTGCAGCGCCTGCGGGAACGGCCCGGTGTTGGTGAACACCGCCCAGGTGCCGGCCGGGACGTCGAGGACGTCCAGGTCCGCCGGGGCGACGGCGTCCTCGCGCGCCACCACCGCATGCCAGTAGTCGAGTTCGGACCCCTCCTCCCGGTTGGGCGAGAAGTCGTCGCTCACCGACACGATGCCGACCGGATCCTTCCCGGTGAGCGCGGTGATCCGCTCGACGGTCTCCTTGCCGAGTCCCTTGATGAACTCGGCTATCCCCGGGTTGATCCCCTGGTAGATCAGGGTGACCCGGGCCTTCTTGCCGACGATCCGGAAGTCCGGCTTCTCGACGATCCGGTATTCCATACTGCTGCTTCCTTCCACGACGAGCCGGAAGGACATCCGGGGCTGGGAGGTGAGCACCGCACCGTCACGCCGGGCCTCCCCCGGCCCGACGCCGTGCATCGCCCGGAACGCCCGGGCGAACGCCTCTCCCGAGGTGTACCCGTAGCGGACCGCGATCTCGAGCAACGTCCGCTCGCCGTCGAGGACTTCGGCCCCCGCGACGGTCAGCCGCCGACGCCGTACGTACTCCGAGAGCGGCATCCCGGCGAGCATCGAGAACAGCCGCCGGAAGTGGTACTCCGACGTCATCGCGATGCGGGCCAGCTCGGCCACGTCGACCTCGCCGTCCAGGTGCGGTTCGATGTGCTCCATCGCCCGGTTCAGGTGCTCGATCACGCCAACCCCGTCCTTCCCTTACGGATCACCACCGTAGGAGGGGCCCACTCTGCCGTACCCGACGATCGGTGCCCGCTCCGGTCGGGTACCGATCGCCGGGTCGCCGGGGCATCAGTTACGGGTCAGCAGCCCGCAGGCCCGTCAGTCGGCAAGCCTGCGGGACGGCGGCCGAGGGCTCAGACCAGGCCCTGGGCGAGCATCGCGTCCGCGACCAGTTCGAAGCCCGCGATGTTCGCGCCCGCCACGTAGTCGCCGGGGTGGCCGTAGCGCTCGGCGGTGGCGAAGCAGGAGTCGTGGATGTGCTTCATGATCCCGGCCAGCCGCTCCTCGGTGCGCTCGAAGCTCCAGGAGTCGCGCGAGGCGTTCTGCTGCACCTCCAGCGCGCTGGTCGCGACGCCGCCCGCGTTCGCCGCCTTGCCCGGGCCGAAGGCCACTCCGGCCTCCTGGAACACCCGCACCGCCTCCGGGGTGGTGGGCATGTTGGCGCCCTCGGCGACCGCCAGCACGCCGTTGCGCACCAGGGCGAGCGCGTCGGCCTCGGTCAGCTCGTTCTGGGTGGCGCAGGGCAGCGCGACGTCGCAGGGAACGCTCCAGACGCCCGGTCCCTCGACGAACCGGACGTGGCTGCCCCGCAGTTCGGCGTAGTCGGCGACCCGGCCGCGCCGGATCTCCTTGACCTCCTTGAGCAGGCCGAGGTCGATGCCCTTCTCGTCCACCACGTAGCCGGAGGAGTCGGAGGCGGTGAGCACCGTCGCGCCGAGCTGCTGCGCCTTCTCGATCGCGTACAGGGCGACGTTGCCGGAACCGGAGACGACCACCCGGCGCCCGTCCAGGCTCTCGCCGCGGCTGCGCAGCATCTCGGCGGTGAACAGCACGCAGCCGTAGCCGGTGGCTTCGGTCCTGACCTGCGCGCCGCCCCAGCCGAGGCCCTTTCCGGTGAGCACGCCGGACTCGTAGCGGTTGGTGATCCGCTTGTACTGGCCGAACAGGTAGCCGATCTCGCGTCCGCCGACGCCGATGTCGCCGGCCGGCACGTCGGTGTGCTCGCCGAGGTGGCGGTGCAGCTCGGTCATGAAGGACTGACAGAACCGCATGATCTCGGCGTCCGAGCGGCCCTTGGGGTCGAAGTCGGAGCCGC
Source organism: Kitasatospora sp. NPDC023385 (assembly GCF_055664045.1). Taxonomy (NCBI): domain Bacteria; kingdom Bacillati; phylum Actinomycetota; class Actinomycetes; order Kitasatosporales; family Streptomycetaceae; genus Kitasatospora; species Kitasatospora sp. NPDC023385. The sequence continues at coordinate 107,725 of NZ_JBVOOL010000001.1, forward strand.
CCTTGCCGCCGCCGATCGCCAGCCCGGTGAGCGCGTTCTTGAAGATCTGCTCGAAGCCGAGGAACTTGACGATGCCGAGGTTGACCGAGGGGTGGAAGCGCAGGCCACCCTTGTACGGTCCGAGGGCGCTGCTGAACTCCACCCGGAAGCCGCGGTTGACGTGGATGTCTCCGGAGTCGTCCGTCCACGGCACCCGGAACATCAACTGCCGCTCGGGCTCGCAGATCCGCTCGATGATCCGGGCGTCGACGAACTCGGGGCGACGGGCGAGCACCGGGGCCAGGGTCTCCAGCACCTCGTGGACGGCCTGGTGGAACTCCGTCTCGCCCCGGTTGCGGCGGACCACGTCCGCGTAGAGCGCCTCGATCGCGCGCTGCTCGGCGTCGAAGGAGGAGGCGGGGGCCGGGGCGGGGACGGGGGCAGAGGCGGGGGACGTGGACGTGTCGCGGCTCATGGGCATCTGATCAGGACCCTTCCGTGTTGTCGGTGGTCGTGCTCGGGCGTTCCCGTGCCCAGGAAACGGGTGAAGTCTCGCAGTGTCCACACCGCCGCCCCGGCGCTGTTCCACATGTTGGATGCCGCCGTGGGAACAGACGGCGTGGGAGGGGTGTTCTGCGCTCCGTGGTCGCGAGGGCACCGTCGAGAACCAGTTGTTCAAATTGGAACTACCGAGTACGGTCAACATCCGATCCCGATCCAGCCCGGTCCACCCCGATCGACGGAGGCCCGTCCCATGCCGCTGCCCGGCCCCGCCACGGTGCGCTCGCGCGTACGCATCCCGCTGACCTTCCCCGACGGCTACCGCGTCGACGCCGAGGTCTTCACCTTCCACGGCCTCACCGACGGAGCCGAGCACCTCGCGCTCGCGCTCGGCACGGTCCCCGAGAGCGGGACGCCGCTGGTGCGGCTGCACTCCGAGTGCCTGACCGGGGACGTCTTCGGTTCGGACCGCTGCGACTGCGGGCCGCAGCTGCGCGAGTCGGCCGAACGGATCGGCACGGCCGGCGGATACCTCCTCTACCTGCGGCAGGAGGGCCGGGGCATCGGGCTGTACAACAAGCTTGATGCGTACGCCCTGCAGGACTCCGGGCTGGACACGTACGACGCCAACACCGCGCTCGGACTGCCCGAGGACGGCCGGGACTACACCGCCGCCGCCCAGATGCTCGCCGCGCTCGACACCACGGGCATCGACCTGCTGAGCAACAACCCGGACAAGGCGACGCAGCTGGCCGACCTCGGGATCACCGTGCGGCACCGGGTGCCGACCGGCGTACACCTCTCGGCGAGCAACGTCCGGTACCTGCGGGCGAAGGTGGAACGGACGGGGCACTCGATCGAGCTCTCCCGACTGGTCGGCTGAGCGGGCGACAGGCGCGTGGCGCCGCTCGCCACATGAGCGAGGGCTGACGGCTGAGGGCTGAGGGGTAACAGATTTCAGCCGACAGATGACAGCTGACAGATTTCGAAATCTGTCAGCTGAAATCTGTTTCCTGTTCCCTGTCATCAGTCATCTGTCATCTGCTATCCGTCAGTCGCCCTTCGTCCCCCCACCGTCCGCAGCACTCCGTACGCCGCCAACGGCAGCGCCAGCAGGAGCGCGGCCCAGAAGGCGCCGTGCCCCCACAGCCCCGCGATGGCGCGGAACTGTGCCTCGAACACCGGGATCCGCAACGCCTCGACCGGGCCCAGGGGCTTGGGCCAGGCGCCGAGGAACAGCGTGGCGGGGATCCAGACCGCGAAGAGCGCCCGGGCGGTGAGCCGGGTGCCGAGGGTGCTCACCAGCGACACGACCGCCAGCAGGATGACGAACCCGGCCTGGTAGGCCGCACCCGCCTCGCCCGTCCCCCAGGAGGCCGGTGTGGGGTGCACCCCGGTGGCTGCGAGCCGTACCTCGACCGCCGCCCACAGCAGCAGGACCAGCACCGCCGTGGCCCCGAGCGCGAACCCCAACCGGTCGCGCACGCCCGCGCCGCCCGGACGCCACTGCCCACCGACCGGGCGCGGGCCCGTACCCGTACCCGCACCCGGGCCCGAGCGCGGCCGGGAGGCGGCACCCGAGCGCGGCGCGCCCCGCCGGCCGCCCCGCCGGTCGAGCCGCTGCCAGGCCTGCCTGGTCAGCCGCCGGGCCTCCTGGGCGGGCTTCAGCAGCCGGTTGGACGCCCGCTCGATCAGCCACAGCGACCCCACGATCGCCACGACCGCCGCGATGCCGGCCCAACTCCCCATCCCGCCCTCGAACATGACCACCCGATCGGCCACCGGCTGCGGCGCTTCCACTCCCGTCATCGGCGGCCCGAGCCGCAGGTAGCCGATCGTGAAGGCTCCGGCGCCGGTCAGCAGAGCCGTGCCGACGCCGACCCGGGCGGGGAAGAAGGCGAGGACGACGGCCGCGACGAAGGCCGCGCCGAGTTGGCCGGCCACCTGCCGGGCCGCGTGGTCGCCGGCCGACCGCAAGGGGCCGCCGAAGGCGCCGCCGGGCGCGATGTTCAGCTTCTCGCCCGCCTCGACCGGGTAGCGGAGCACCGCTCCCGCCCAGAGCAGCAGTCCGAGGCCGAGAAGGAGCAGCAGGGCGGCCCCGGCCCGGCGCGGCAGTGCGGCACGGGCGTGCGGCCACCAAACCTCCAGCCGGGCCCGCCAGTCCACCGGCAGCCGTCGGCGCCGGTTGCGCCACAGCCGGGTCAGTCGGCCCTCCTGCCGTACCCCGGGCTCCGGTTCGGGCCGCTCGGGACGCCCCCGGCCGCGCCGCCTCAGCGCCTCGGCGGCGACCAGCGCCGCTCGCCCGGCGGCCTGCGCCGGGTCGGCCGCCACGGCCTGGCGCCGCAGCGCCGACCAGCGGCGTCGCACCACGTCCCGCGGGGTGGCCGCGGCCGGGTCGGGTGCCGGTTTCCGGGCCGCCGCGCGAACGGCCGTACGGGCGCCGGCGCCGACCGTCAGCGCCCCGTCCACCGCCACGGCCGCCACCAGGGCTGCCAGTTCCGACACCCGGTCGGGCAGGGGCAGCCGGTGCAGCGCGACGGGCAGCGGCGAGAGCCGGCCCAGCAGCCGCGCGCGTTCCTCGGGGCGGATGCTCAACCAGACCGCCTGCCGGTGCGCCTCCTCGCGTTCCTCCGGGCTGAGTCCGTCGCCGCCGCGCCGCCCGCCGCCGACGGTGCGGGCCAGCCGGTCCACCTCGGCGAGCACGTCCGGCAGTCCGCCGAGCGCGAGGAGTCGTGAGCAGTGCTCGCCCGCGCACTCGGGGTGGAAGCAGTCGTAGCGCGCGACGACGGCCGGTGCTCCGCCGCGGACCAGTTCGTCGACGATCTCGGCGCCGTCGGGCTCGGTGAGGATGCGTTCCAGCCCGGGGGTGTCGATCGGGCGGTCGCGGTAGTGCGGTGTGGCGGACGGGGCGAAGGCGGCGCCGAGGGCGAGTACGGCGACGGCCGCCACGGCCTCGCGCCGGGAGCCGGGCGCGCGGGCCACGTCGGTGAGGTAGTGCAGGTCGAAGACGGTGTCCTCGACCTCGTCGCGCAGCCAGTCCCGCAGCCGCTCCGCGCCCCCGGTGGAGAGCCAGCGCGCCGCGGCGCCCGAGTTCTTGAGCAGCGCCCCGGTGAGCCGCACCGGATCGGTGAACGGGTTGCCGAGGAAGGTGACCGGCCGGTGGGCCCGGGCGTGGGCCTGAGGCCGACGGCGGATCACCTCGGGGCTGCCGCCGGCGAGCCAGCCGCGGACCTGCGGCGCGGTCCAGCGGTCCTCCGGTTTCTTGGTGAACAGACCTTGCAGGAGCAGCAGTTGGCGCGGGTCGAGGACGGCGGAGAGGTCCACCTCCTCGCCCATGACCAGTTCCAGTTCCAGTTCCTGGTCGGCGGCGCGCTCGCCGTCCGCGCCGAGGAACCGGGGGCGGCCGACGAACAGTTCGTACAGCACGTTGCCGAGGCCCCACCAGGGCCCGGCCTGGTGGTTCTTGCCGGCCAGTTGCTCGGGGGCCATGTAGGCGACGGTGACCATCATCGCGGAGCTGAACCGGCGACTGTCGGTGAGCCGGTCGACGCCGCCGAAGTCGGCGATCACGAACTCGCCGGCTCCGCTGCCGGGGCGCACCAGGATGTTGGCCGGCTTGAAGTCCAGCGGGTTGCGCTTGATCCGCTGCTGCCAGAAGTCGAGCAGGGCGACCAGCTCGTAGACGATCTGCTCGGTGGTCCGCCGGTCGGTGTGGCCGCCCCGGCGCCACAGTTCGGCGACGTGCGCGGCGAGGGTGACCGGCAGGTACTCCATGGCCACCCAGTCGACCAGGGCCCCGTGGTGGCGGACCCGCCCGAAGTCGATCAGGTGCGGGACGTGCCGTCGGAAGCCGTCGTTGCGCAGGTGGTCGAGCAGGTCGTGGTCCATCGGCTGCCCGATGGCGGCCACCTTGACGGCCGCGTCGCCGCCGCCGTCGGTGCGCCGGACATGCCAGACGGTGCCCTCGGAGCCGGACCCGGCCCGGCCCAGCGGGACGAACCGGGCCCGCAGGGCCTCCGGGAAGGCGTCCTCGGACGGGGCACCGGCGCCGCGCGGCCCACCCGCCCCGGGGCCGTGGTCAGGGCCGGGGTCGAGGTCGGGGGCCCCAGCCGGGACGGGGCCGCCGCCTGGGCTCGGCCCGGGCCCGACGCTGTCCTGCCAGGACGGCCCCGGCGCGGCGCCACGCCGGGGCCGGACGACCTCCGTCACCGCGTCCGGGTCGGACCGGCCCCGACCGCCCGTGCGCACCTTCGTCGGCGCCTGCGGGTCGAAGCGCGGCTCGGCCGCGGGCACCCGACGGGTCGCGGCCTCCGAGTCGTGGCGCGGTTCGACGCCCCGTACCCGACGGGTCGCGGCCTCCGGGTCCACCCGGGTCGGCGGGACGGACCCGAGCCGGGACGTCCCGTCCGGTCCGGCCTCGGAGCCGCGCCACCGACCCCGTGACCACCGCTCCACCCTGCTCCGCGGCTGCTCCCCCGGCTCGGCGCCGGCCCCCGACCGGGACCTCGGCCCGCGCCGGTCGCCCTCGGCCGGGTCCGCGCCCTCCGTCGTGCCCATGCGGCGATCCCCTCCCGCAGCCCGGACCGGCGCGGGGCCGTGACCATGGGCGCGCCGGTACCGGGGTGGTGATTTTGACGCGTCATCATCCCGCATGGCGGGCAAGGGTGTCGGGCGCTTTCGCGGATCAGGACCGACCCGTCGCAGGACCGGTACGCAAGCGCGACCGACAGCCGGGAACCGGGGCTCGGCGCACCGGAGTCGGACCCCAACCCGGCCCCCCGTACGCCCGCCCCCTAACCGCGCCTCAACGCTCCTCGACCGGGCGGCCCTTCGGCTCCTCCGTGATCCGCCGGGCGATCTCCGCCGGCCGCACCGGGCGGCCGAAGTGCCAGCCCTGCGCCCAGTCACAGCCCATGGTCCGCAGCCGTTCGGCGTCCCGCCGGGTCTCCACGCCCTCGGCGGTGACGGTCAGCCCGAGGGCGTGCGCCATCGACACCAGGCCGCTGACGATCCGCCACCCGGTGGACTCGTCCTTGCCCGGTTCGTGCAGGTCGCCGACGAAGGATCCGGCGATCTTCAGTCCGGAGACCGGCAGGTCGCGCAGGTAGGAGAGATTGGACCAGCCGGTGCCGAAGTCGTCCACGGCCAGCGACACCCCGAGGTCGACCAGCCCGTGCAGGGTGCGCAGCGCCTCGTCCTCGGGTCCGACCACGGTCGACTCGGTGATCTCCAGCTGCAGCCGGGCCGGGTCCAGGCCGGTGCCGTCCAGGATTCGGCCGAGGTCGGTGACCAGCGCGGCGCTGCGGGCCTGGCGGACCGCGAGGTTGACGTTGAGCTGCGGCGCCGCGTCACCGAACCGCTTGATCCAGTCCGCGGCCTGGCCGCAGGCCTGCTCCAGCACCCAGCGGCCGAGCGGCATGATCAGCCCGGTCTCCTCGGCGGTGGTGACGAACTCGTCCGGGCCGAGCACACCGAGCTGCGGGTGGCGCCAGCGCACCAGCGCCTCCACGGCGGCCAGCCGGCCGTCCGCGAGGCGGTAGAGCGGCTGGTAGTCGATGAAGAACTCGCCGCGGTCGAGGGCGGCGGGCATCCGCACCGACACCGCGTAGCGGCTGACCGCGCGGGCGTTCTCCTTGGGGTCGAACAGCGTCCAGCGGCCGCGACCGGCCTCCTTGGCGCGGTAGAGCGTGAGGTCGGCGGCCCGCACGGCCGCGCCCGGGGTGGTGGTGGACACCCGCCGCTCCAGCACGCCGACGCTGGCGCCCACGGCGAGCTTGTGGTCGCCGATCAGGACCGGGCCGGCGAGCGCCTTGAGCACCGTCTTCGCGGCGGACACCGCCTCCTGTTCGCCGCGGCACTTCTCCAGCAGCACGACGAACTCGTCACCGCCGAGCCGGGCCACCAGGTGGCCGAGCGGGGTGAGGGCGGCCTTCAGCCGGGCGGCGACGGCGGCCAGCAGCTGGTCGCCCATGTCGTGGCCGAGGCTGTCGTTGACCACTTTGAAGCCGTCGAGGTCGACGTAGCAGAGGCCGAACCGGTCGCCCGGATCCGGCTCCTCGAACAGCTTCTCCAGCCGCTCGAAGAAGGCCGCGCGGTTGGGCAGGCCGGTCAGCGGGTCGTGGGTGGCCTGGTGGCGCAGCCGCTCCTGGAGCCGGTAGCGGTCGGTGACGTCCTCCAGCATGGCCACCTGGTACTGCGGGGAGCCGTCGTCGTCGCGGATCAGCGAGACGGTCAGGTGGGTCCAGACCACCTCGCCGTCCTGGCGGTAGTACGGCTTGTCGAACTGGAAGTAGTCGCGCTTGCCGCCGATCAGCTCCTCGTAGGCCTCCCACACGCCCGGGGTGTCGTCGGGGTGCACGAGGTCGCCGACCCGGCGGCCGATCATGTCCGCCGGCCCCGCGCCGAACAGCTCCTGCAGGGCCTTGTTGACGGCCAGGATGTTGCCGTCGGTGTCGCCGATGCCGATGCCGATGGCGGCGCTCTCGAACAGTGCGCGGAACCGCGCCTCGGAGGCGCGCAGTGCCCGTTCGGCCTCCTTGCGGGCGGTGTCGGCGGCGGTGCGGATCGCCTCCTGCTCGCTCAGCGTGCGCTCGCGCAGGGCGGCGGCCCAGCCGGCCGCGAAGGCGCCGGTCAGGGCGGGACCGCGGTCGTCGGTGAGGGGTTGCGCCTGGAGCAGTTCGACGGCCCGGGACAGCAGCACCGGGTCGGTGAAGTGCGCGTCGACCAGCTCGGCGCCGGCCTGGGCGGCCAGGCTCGGCTCGAACGGCTCGCCTTCCTGGGCGCGATGCAGCAGCGCGGCGGTGCGCGCGACGAGCCGGTTGAGCAGTCCGGGGTGGACGGCGATGCCGTGGTCGGCCGAGAGCAGTCGGGCCCAGTCCTCGTGGAACCGCTCGGCGCTGCCACGCAGCGGGGGGGTGCTCATCGGTGCGTCCCACGGCCGCTGTCCGCGACGGGTTCAGCGGCCGCGACGGGTTCAGCGGGAGCGACGCATTCACCGGCCGCGACGGATCCGCTGAGGGCCGCTGGTGTGCCCGTGCGCAGGGCCGTGCTCCCGGCGGCCGCCGCGCGGGGCGGGCTGCCGTCGGTGCCTCGTCGGTCGCGTCTGCTCAAGGGCGGAACCCCACGCCCGCCACCCCGGTCATCCGCTCGGGGTGCTCGCCGACCGTGTCGGGCTGGTCCGGGCGCCACTGCGGCAGGTAGACCACGCCCGGTTCGACCAGTTCGAAGCCGGCGAACATCGCGGCGATCTGCTCGTGGGTGCGCATGGTCAGCGGGGTGGGCGTCATCCGGTAGAGCTTCTGGTGGTCCTCCGCCTGGTCCGGGCGGCCTTCCAGGGAGGCGTGCGAGAGCACCAGCGCGCTGCCGGGCGGGAGCGCGTCGCGGATCACGCCGATCAGTTTCCACGGGTCCTCGTCGTCGGTGACGAAGTGCGCGACGGCCACGAGCAGGACGGCCACCGGCTCGCCCTCGGCGAGCAGTTCGGTCACCTCGGGGCGGCCCATCAGGTCGGCGACGTCGCGCAGGTCGGCCTGGACGACGTCGCCGGCCCCGTCGTCCTCCAGCAGCAGGCGGCTGTGGGCGACGGCGACCGGGTCGCGGTCCACGTAGAGGACCTTCGCCTCGGGGCGGATCGCGCGGACGATCTCGTGCACGGCGCCGAAGGTCGGGATGCCGGAGCCGATGTCCAGGAAGCGGGTGATGCCCTGCTCGGCGAGGAAGGTCACGGCGCGGCGCAGGAAGGCGCGGTTGGAGCGCATGATCTGCGGCAGCTCCGGCCACAGGGCGAGCGCCTTGCGGGCCATCTCCCGGTCGACCTCGAAGTTGTGCGAGCCCCCCAGGTAGTAGTCGTAGACCCGCGCGGCGTTCGGTTTGTCCAGGTCCATGCCCTCCGGTACCCAGCTCGGTCGCGGCATGCCTGTGACTCCTTCATTCCGGTTCCGGGGGTGCAGCGCCCTGGAGATGCTGCCGTGACAGATGAGACTACAAGCACAGAAGATCCTCCTCCGCACGCCGAACAGGTGCAAGCGGAGTGCATCCCTCCCGACAGCGGACGTTTCCGGAGCGTTCACCTCCGCGCCCGGCAGGCCGCCGGACCAACTCGGCAACGGCCCACCGGCGTTCGGCCACCGCACCGCCCTGGCCCGGCTAGGGTGGGCCCGTGGACCCCAACCACTACCGCTTCCGGGGCGTGTGGCGGCTCGCGGCACCGGCGGCCGTCGTGTACGCGGCGCTGGAGGACGTTCGGAGTTACCCGCTCTGGTGGCCGGAGATCCGCGAGGTCCGGGAGACCGGCGAGACGACCGGCGATGTGGTGGTGCGCGCACTGCTGCCGTACCGGCTGGTGATCAGCCTGGAGGCCCGCCGGCGCGACCCGGCCGCCGGGGTGCTCGAGGCGGTCATGCGGGGCGACCTCGAAGGGTGGTCGCGGTTCACGGTGACAGCGGACGCCCCCGGCGGCGCGGGCCGTACGCATGGCGTGGGTGGGCGTGGTGCGGGTGGCCTGGGCGCAGGTGGGCGGGGTGCGGGCAGCCGGGTGCTGTTCGAAGAGGACACCCGACCCGGCAAGTCCCTGCTGCGCCGGCTCGCCCTGCCGCTGCACCCGGTCTTCCGGGCCAACCACGCGGTGATGATGCGGCGGGGGCGGCGGGGGCTGGCGGCGTACGTGGCGAGTGGAGGCGGCGCATGACAGATGACAACTTTCAGCGAACAGATAACAGATTTCGAAATCTGTCATCTGTTCGGCGCGCTCCCGATCCCGGCGTCGGGCCCGATTTCGCCCCCGGCCCCGATTTCGGCCCCGCCCCCCGCTTCGGCCGCGGCTTCGACTTCGACTCCCCCTTCGACCGCACCGGCACCGGCAGCAGCAAGTGGGCCCGGGCGACCGCCCCCGGGATGATCCCCATGGGCCTCGCCGACATGGACCTCCCCGGCCCGCCCGCCATCGCCCACGCCCTGCGGCGGCGCGCCCGCCACCGCGCCTACGGCTACACGGTGTGCGACCCGGCCGGCCGCTCGCTGGTGGCCGACTGGTACCGCGCGCGGCACGGCGTCGAGGTGGACCCGGACTGGGTCCTGCTGCTGCCCTGCGGCCCGCGCACCGCCCTACGGATCCTGCTGGAGACCGTACGGGCGGAGGCGGCACCGCCCCTTGCGCCGGTCCTTTTCCCGACCCCGGAGTGGGGCGGGTTCGCCCAGCTGTGCCGCGCCGCGCGCCTCGAGTTCCGGGAGCTCCCCCTGCCCGTCGGCCCGGGGGGCTACCGCCTCCCGGACGGTCCGCTTCCCCGTCCCGCCACCGCCGTCCTGCTGAGCAACCCGGACAACCCCTCCGCCCGGGTCTGGCCCGCCGACGAGTTGCGCGCCCTGGCCGAGCGGGCGGCGGAGGCGGGCGCACTGCTGGTGTCGGACGAGGTGCACGGCGACCTCACCCACCCGGGCCGCCCGCACCCCGTCGCCGTCACCACCGTCGACCCGGCGCACCGCCACCTCGCCGTCACCCTCAACTCCGTCGGCAAGACCTTCAACTGCTCCGGCATCCCCAGCAGTTTCGCCCTCGTGCCCGATCCGGGGCTGCGCACCCGGTTCGCCGACGCCCTGGCCGGCTACGGCCTCTGGGAGGGCGGCCTGCTGGAGCAGACCGTGCAGCAGGCCGCGCTGCGCGAGGGCGGCCCGTGGCTGGACGCTCTGCTCGTCCACCTCGCCGCCGCCCGGGCCCGTCTCAACGACCGGCTCGGGGCCGCCGTCCGATCGGCCCCGCAGGCGTCGTACCTGCTCTGGCTGGACGCCGCCGCCCTAGGCCTGCCGCCGGGGACGGCCCGGCAGGCGCTGCTGGAGCGCTGCGGCCTGGAAGCCTCCGACGGCGCCGAGTTCGGCCCCGGCGGGCGGGGTTCGCTGCGCCTGAACTACGCCCTGCCGGGCTCGACGCTGGCCACCGTCCTGGAACGGCTGGCGCGGCTCGACCTCCCGTGACCTGACCTCCCCTGACCGGCCCTCCCGCCGCCCGGCCACCCGGCCACCCGTGACTGGTTTACCCGTGACCCCGGCATGTGCCGGGCCCTGCGCGCCCGCGCACGAGCCCGTCCCAAGGCGCGGGCAAACCCGGATTCACCCGTTCGTCATGCCGCTGACCTGCAAAAACGAACATTCACACGATATTTGCGGAGCGGGCCCGCATGCTCCGTAGCAGACTGGGCAAAGTAGACCGGGCCGCAATCGTGATCCCGAGGATGGTAAGTCCGGTGATACCGACATCCCGCACCACTCCGCCCGACCGGCAGAGCACGCCACCGACCCCGACGGGGGTGACCCCGCTGACCGAATCGGGGGCGCGCAGCCACGTCTCGGGCGTCTGTTTCAAGATCGGACCACCTCGACTGGTAGGCGTCGAAGTCGAGTGGTTCGTCCATGACGACCGATGTCCCACCCGACCCGTTCGGCCGGACCTGCTCCACGCCGCACTGGAGTCGCTGCCCCTCGGCGGCCCCGACGGCAATTCGCTCCCCTCCGGTTCGCGCCTCACGCTCGAACCCGGCGGACAGGTCGAGCTCAGCTCCCCGCCCGCCACCGGCCTCCTGGCCTGCGTCGACGACACCCGGCGCGATCTGACCGCCCTGCGGGCCGCCTTCGCGGCGCAGGGCCTTCGACTCACCGGCACCGGGACGGACCCCTTGGCCCGCCCCCGACGGATGGTGCTGGACCACCACCCCCGCTACCTCGCGATGGAGCGGTTCTTCAACTCCGCCGGGCCCTGGGGCCGGATCATGATGACCGGCACCGCCTCGGTGCAGGTGTGCCTGGACGCCGGCGACACGGGCGGCCCGCACGCGATGGAGCGCCGCTGGCGACTGGTCCACCGGCTGGGCCCGGTGCTGGTCGCCGCCTTCGCGAACTCCCCGCTCCTGGACGGAAAACCGACCGGACACCGGTCGACCCGGCAGACCGTCTGGTCCCGGATGGACCCGAGCCGCACGCTGGCCCCGGAACCGGACCACGGCGACCCCCGCGAGGCCTGGGCGCAGTACGTGCTGGACGCCGAAGTCCTGTGCATGCAGCGGCCGGAGGGACTCCCGTGGACGGCTCCGCCCGGGCTGACGTTCCGCGACTGGATCCGCGGCGCGGGCGAACGCCCGCCGACACTCGCCGACTTGGACTACCACCGCACGACCCTCTTCCCCCCGGTGCGCCCGCACGGCCACCTGGAGCTGCGGATGATCGACGCCCAGCCCGGGGACGGCTGGATGGTGGTCGCCGCGCTGGTCACCGCCCTGCTGGACGACCCGGTGGCCGCCGACACCGCGCTGGCCGCGCTGGAGCCGCTGGAGTGCCGGGACGGCCCGCGCCCGCCGCGCAGCGAAGTCTGGCGTCGTGCGGCCACCCTGGCCGTCGCCGACCCCGAGCTGCGCCGCGCCGCCCTCACCTGCTTCGCCGCCGCCGACGCCGCGCTGGGCCGCCTGCCCGGCGCCGGGTGGTTGCGCACCGCCGTCGCCGAGTTCGCCGAGCGCTACCCCGCGCGCGGCCGCTGCCCGGCCGACGACCAGCTGGACGCCCTGCGCTCCGGCACCCGACGCACTCCCCCGGAGGAGGCCGCACCATGACCGACGTCCGACCGAACGGCCCGACCACAGCCCCCGCCACCGGGGTCGAGGCGCTACGCGGCACCGAGGACCTGCGCGAGAACGGCAGCGGGAGCGAAAGCGGTACCAGCACCGAGGACCTGCGCGAGACCATCGCCGCCGAGCTGCTGGCCGCCCGCGCCCGGACCGCCGCGCTGACGGACTGCGTCGAGGACGGCGACCTCACCGCCCAACACTCCCCGCTGATGTCCCCGCTGGTCTGGGACCTCGCGCACATCGGCAACCAGGAGGAGCTGTGGCTGTTGCGCAACGTCGGCGGCCGTGACCCGCTGCGCCCGGAGATCGACCCGCTGTACGACGCCTTCCGGCACTCCCGGGCCGAGCGCCCCAGCCTGCCGCTGCTGGCGCCCGCCGAGGCCCGCGTGTACGCCCACGACGTGCGCGGACGGGTGCTGGACCTGCTCGCCGCGAGCCCGCTGGAGGGTGCGCCGCTGCTGGAGGCCGGGTTCGCGTTCGGGATGATCGCGCAGCACGAGCAGCAGCACGACGAGACGATGCTGATCACCCACCAGCTCCGCAAGGGCGAGCCGGCCCTGGCCGCTCCCCCGCCGCCGCCCGCGCCTGCCGACGCGGCCACGCTGCCCGCCGAAGTCCTCATCCCCGCAGGGCCGTTCGCGATGGGCACGGACACCGAGCCGTGGGCGCTGGACAACGAACGACCGGCTCACACCGTCGACCTGCCGGCCTTCCTGCTGGACACCACGCCCGTCACCAACGCCGCCTACCAGCGCTTCATCGCCGACGGCGGCTACGACGACCCGCGCTGGTGGACGCCGGAGGGCTGGGAGCACCGGCAGCGCGCCGACCTGACCGCGCCGCTGTTCTGGCGGCGCGAGGGCGGCCAGTGGCTCCGCCGCCACTTCGGCACGGTCGAACCGGTACCGCCGAACGAGCCTGTGCTGCACGTCAGTTGGTACGAGGCCGACGCGTACGCCCGGTGGGCCGGGCGGCGGCTGCCGACCGAGGCGGAGTGGGAGAAGGCGGCCCGGCACGACCCGGTCAGCGGCCGCTCGCGCCGCTACCCCTGGGGCGACGGGCCACCCGGCCCCGAACACGCCAACCTCGGCCAGCGCCACCTGCGCCCGGCCGGGGCGGGCAGCTACCCGGAGGGCCAGTCCCCGTACGGCGTGCGGCAGTTGATCGGCGACGTGTGGGAGTGGACGGCCAGCGACTTCCGCTCCTACCCGGGCTTCCGGGCCTGGCCGTACCAGGAGTACTCGGAGGTCTTCTTCGGCCCGGAGTACAAGGTGCTGCGCGGCGGCTGCTTCGCGGTGGCGCCGGTCGCCTGCCGGGGCACTTTCCGCAACTGGGACTATCCGGTCCGGCGGCAGATCTTCGCCGGGTTCCGCACCGCTCGCGACGCGGAGCGCGGCTGATGTGCCGTCACATCGCCTACGTGGGAGAGCCGGTGGCGCCGCGGGAGCTGCTGGTGCACCCGCCACACGGGCTGTACCGGCAGTCCTGGGCGCCGCGGACGCAGCAGTACGGCACGGTCAACGCGGACGGCTTCGGCCTCGGCTGGTACGCGGACGGCGACGAGGTGCCCGCCCGCTACCGCCGGACCGGACCGATCTGGGCGGACGAGGGCTTCGCCGACCTCGCCCGGGTCCTTCGCACCCGGGCGCTGCTGGCCGCCGTCCGCTCCGCCACCGCGGGTTGCGCGGCGGGCGAGGGCGCGGCCGCACCGTTCGCCGCCGAGCGCTGGCTGTTCAGCCACAACGGCGCGGTGGCCGGCTGGCCGGGCAAGCTGAACGCACTGGCCGCGCTGCTCCCCCCGGTCGAGTTGCTGGAGTTGGAGGCGCGCACCGACTCGGCCCTGCTGTGGGCCTTCACCCTGCACCGGCTGCGGGCCGGCGCCGGGCTCGGCGAGGCCCTGGCGGACACCGTCGCGGAGGTCGCTGCGCACACCACCGGGCGGTTGAACCTGCTGCTCACCGACGGCACCGCGATCGCCGCGACCACCTGGGGCGACACCCTGCACCACCGCACCCTGCCGGGCTTCGGCACGGTGGTGGCCTCCGAGCCGTACGACGACGGACCGGGCTGGACGCCTGTCCCGGACGGCTCGCTGCTGCTGGCCGACGCAGCCGGCGTCACCGTCCGTCAGCTCCCGAACCCCTCCTGACTCTCCACCCTCCCTTCACTTTCTGAACAGAGGAACCACCCTGTCATGGACACCTTCGATCTCGTCCGACTGTTGCCCGCCGACCACTTCAGCACCGCGCTGCACCACGACGTGCGGCACGGACTGACCGCCACCCCCAAGTGGCTGCCGCCGAAGTGGTTCTACGACGCGCGGGGCAGCGAGCTGTTCGAGGAGATCACCCGGCTGCCCGAGTACTACCCGACCCGCGCCGAACGGGCCATCCTGACCGCCCGGGCCGGCGAGATCGCCGCCGCCACCGGCGCCCGCACCCTGGTCGAGCTGGGCTCCGGCTCCTCCGAGAAGACCCGGCTGCTGCTGGACGCCCTGCGCGCGCTCGGCACCCTGGAGACGTACGTCCCGGTGGACGTCTCCGAGAGCGCGCTGACCACGGCCGGCGCCGCGCTCGCCGCCGAGTACCCCGGGCTGGCCGTGCACGGCGTGCTGGCCGACTTCACCGCCCGGCTCGGACTCCCCCCGGAAGGCGGCCCGCGGCTGGTCGCCTTCCTCGGCGGCACCCTCGGCAACCTGCTGCCCGAGGAGCGCGCGGCCTTCCTACGCCGTCTGCGGGCCGCCCTCGACCCGGGCGACTTCCTGCTGCTCGGCACCGACCTGGTCAAGGACCCGGCGGTGCTGGTCGCCGCCTACGACGACGCCTCCGGGGTGACCGCCGAGTTCAACCGGAACGTGCTCAACGTGCTCAACCGCGAACTGGGCGCCGACTTCGACCCGGACGCCTTCGAGCACGTCGCGCTCTGGGATCCGGAGCAGGAGTGGATCGAGATGCGACTGCGCTCGCTGCGCTCGCAGACCGTGAAGATCCCGGCCCTGGACCTGCCGGTGCACTTCGCCCCGGGCGAGGAACTGCGCACCGAGGTCTCGGCCAAGTTCCGCCGGGAGCGGGTGGACGAGGAGCTGGCGGCGGCCGGGCTGCGGCTGGACCACTGGTGGACCGATCCGGAGGGCCGGTTCGGGCTCTCACTGTCCACCCCGGCCTGAGGAGCGGGCGGGAAGCAGGCGGGAAGCGGGCGGGAGACCGCCCGGGAGCCGCCGGGATCCGGCGAAGAGCGGGGGTGGCGCGCCCTGGCCCAATTTGCTTGTTCACCTTACGAATTCTCGGAGCGAAAATTGAGCTCCCGGGTGTACAAGACTTAAACGAACAGGGTTACGATCTCCGCTACCGAGCTCAGCGTTGAGTACCAGGAGTCAGATCGTGAGCGTCACCCAGAAGCCCTCCGGGGCGGTCGAGGCCCCCGTGCCCGGCCGCCTCGGCTTCGTCGTCTTCATCACCGCCGCCGCGGCCCTCGGCGGGTTCCTGTTCGGCTACGACAGTTCCGTGATCAACGGCGCAGTCTCCGGCATCCAGGACAAGTTCGGCGTCGGTGACGGCGTGACCGGCCTGATCGTCTCCTCGGCCCTGCTGGGCTCGGCGATCGGCGCGGCGCTGGCCGGCCGGTTCGCCGACCGGTACGGCCGCATCAAGGTCATGAAGGTCGCCGCGCTGCTGTTCGCGGTCAGCGCCGTCGGCTCGATGCTGCCGTTCTCCGCCTGGGACCTCGCCCTGTGGCGCGTCCTCGGCGGCGCGGCCATCGGCATCGCCTCGGTGATCGCCCCGACCTACATCGCCGAGGTCGCGCCGACCAAGTACCGGGGCCGGCTGGCCTCCTTCCAGCAGGCCGCGATCGTGCTCGGCATCGCGATATCCCAGCTGGTCAACTGGGTGCTGGCGCAGGCGGCCGGCGGCGACACCCGCGGTCAGCTGCTCGGCCTGGAGGCCTGGCAGTGGATGCTCGGCATCTGCGTCGTCCCGGCCGCGGTCTACTTCGCGCTCTCCTCGGTCATCCCCGAGTCCCCGCGCTTCCTGATCCAGGCCGACCGGCTGGCCGAAGCCCGCAAGGTGCTGACCGCGGTCGAGGGCGAGGGCGTCGACACCGACGCCCGGATCGCCGAGATCCGGACCCTGATCGCCTCCGACCACCGCCCGCGCTTCAGCGACCTGCTCGGCGGCCGTTTCGGCCTGCTGCCGATCGTCTGGGTCGGCATCGGCCTGTCGGTGTTCCAGCAGCTGGTCGGCATCAACGTGATCTTCTACTACTCGTCGATCCTGTGGCAGTCGGTCGGCATCGACCAGAGCAACTCGCTGCTGATCAGCTTCATCGGCTCGGTCATCAACATCCTCGGCACCGTGGTCGCGATCGTGCTGGTCGACCGGATCGGCCGCAAGCCGCTCGCCCTGATCGGCTCGGTCGGCATGGCGGTCGCCCTCGGCGCGGCCGGCTGGGCGTTCTCCTCGGCCACCGGCAGCGGCGACAACCTCACCCTGCCCGACCTGCAGGCCACCGTCGCCCTGATCGCCGCCAACGCCTTCGTGCTGTTCTTCGCGATGTCGTGGGGCGTCGTCGTCTGGGTGATGCTCGGCGAGATGTTCCCGAACCGGATCCGCGCCGCCGCACTCTCCGTCGCCGCCTCCGCGCAGTGGATCGCGAACTGGGTGATCACCGTGTCGTTCCCGTCGATGTCGCGCTGGAACCTGTCGGCGACCTACCTGATCTACGCCGCCTTCGCGGCGCTGTCCGCCCTCTTCGTGGCCAAATACCTGAAGGAGACGAAGGGCATCCGCCTGGAGGACATGGGCTGACAGTCGGACATCTGCTGATCCGACTGTCGGACCTTCGGCCCCCGCACCCTAGCGCGATCAGCGCGGGTGCGGGGGCCGAATCGTTCACTCCCTGCGGTGGACCGGGCACCTCCGGTACTCCTGTGCGACAGGAGGGATGTGTCCTTGATCTTCAACCGGCTCCGCGCCCGCAGACTCGCCGCCGCCGCCCCGACCGGCGGCTGCCCGTACGCCCACACCGACACCCACGCCCACACGCACACCCACGCGCAGACACAGACGTATCAGGCCGAGCCGACGTACGCGGTCCGGCAGCCGTACCCGACGCGACCGTCGCAGCCGGAACCGTCGCCCGGTCCGCAACTGCCGTCCGCGCCGCCGCCGTTCACCGACCCGGACCAAGCCGCCGACTTCGTCCGGCAGTTCCACCGCGAGCAGCCCGCCGCCGGGGATCCGGAGCCGCGACTGCGCGCCGTCCTCGACGAGATCGACCGCACCGGCACCTACCGGCACACCCCCGCCGAACTCGCCTACGGCGCCAAGCTCGCCTGGCGCAACGCCGCCCGCTGCATCGGCCGGCTGTACTGGCGCAGCCTGGTGGTCCGCGACCTGCGCCACCTCTCCTCGGCCGACGACATCGCCGCCGAGTGCTTCGAGCACCTGCGGCTGGCGGGCAACGGCGGGCGGATCCGGCCGGTGGTCTCGGTGTTCGCCCCCGACCGCCCGGGCCGCCCGGCCGCGCGCATCCTCAACCAGCAGCTGGTCCGCTACGCCGGCCACCGCACCGAGAGCGGCACCTTCGGCGACCCGGCCGGCACGGTGCTCGCCGCGCGGGCCCGCGACCTGGGCTGGAAGTGCGCCGAGGACCGCTTCGAGGTGCTGCCGCTGCTGGTCCAGGAACGCCCTGGCGAGCGCCCCGCCTGGTACGGACTACCGGACGACACCACGCTGGAGGTACCGCTGAGCCACCCCGAGCACGGCTGGTTCGCCGACCTCGGGCTGCGCTGGTACGCGGTGCCCGCGATCAGCGACCTGACACTGGAGATCGGCGGTGTCCGCTACCCGACCGCGCCGTTCAACGGCTGGTACATGGGCACCGAGATCGGCGCCCGCAACCTCGCCGACACCGACCGCTACGACATGCTCGGCGCCGTAGCCGAACGGCTGGGGCTGGACACCTCCAGCGACCGCACCCTGTGGCGCGACCGGGCGCTGATCGAGCTCAACATCGCGGTGCTGCACTCCTTCCAGGAAGCCGGGGTGACGATCGCCGACCACCACACCGAGTCGGAACGCTTCCTCAAGCACGTCGCGCAGGAGAGGCGGCTCGGCCGGCCGACCCCGGCGGACTGGAGCTGGATCGTGCCCCCGGTGTCGGGCGCGCTG
The DNA here is from genome assembly GCF_055664045.1 of Kitasatospora sp. NPDC023385. NCBI lineage: Bacteria > Bacillati > Actinomycetota > Actinomycetes > Kitasatosporales > Streptomycetaceae > Kitasatospora > Kitasatospora sp. NPDC023385. The sequence continues at coordinate 125,981 of NZ_JBVOOL010000001.1, forward strand.
ACGCCGGTCTACCACCGGTACTACGACCCGGTGGACCCGATGTTGCGGCCGGCCTTCGTCCCCCGCGAGCCCTGGTAGCACCGCCGCGCCGGTCGTGCCGTACGCGCCGCACGGGTTGGGGGGGCGCCGGTACGGCATCAGGCCCGCTCGGGGAGGCGGGCGAAACGCAGGACGAGCCCGTCGAGCAGCGCCTCCAGGCCGGTCTCGAAGGCGCCCTCGTCGACCGCCCCGCGGTGCCCGGCCAGCCGGTGCGCCTCGCCGAGGTGGGGGTAGTCGGCCGCGTCGTAGACCTCGGCGTCCGCCGGGAAGCCGGCCGCGAAGGACGCCAGCGCGGAGCCGGTGACGAAGTAGCGCATCAGCGCGCCGATCCTGGTCGCCTGGCCGCGCGGCCACCCGGCCTCGACCAGGTGACCGAAGACCGCGTCGGCCAGGCGCAGCGCGTTCGGCCGCCGCCCCGGGCCCTGGGCGAGCACCGGGACGATGTTGGGGTGGGCGGCCAGTGCGGCGCGGTAGGAGCGGGCCCAGTCGCACAGCGCCTCGGGCCACGGGGCACCCGCCACCCCGAACATCGACAGGTCGACTTCGCCGATGACGCTGTCCACCACCGCGTCCAGCAGCTCGTCCTTGGTGGCGAAGTGGTTGTAGAGCGAGGGCCCGCTGACCGACAGCTCCGTGGCGAGGCGACGGGTGGAGAGGGTGTCCAGCCCCTCGTCGTCGATCAGCCGCAGAGCGGCGGCGACGATGCGCTCGCGGCTGAGCAGCGGGGTACGTGGACGGGCCATCTCGGCGACTTCCTCCGGTTCCTCCGGTCGGGTGCGGTGGGGACCGATTCTGGCAGGTGCCTCTTCCCAGCGCGGCCCGGCCGGAGCTACAGTCCCTGCATAAAACTTGCAGCGCTAGTTTAACGGGCCCGAGTCGGGAGAGCCGCCGTGAACCTGGAATTGTCCGAGGAGCAGAGCGCCGTCCGGGACCTCGCCGCCTCCTTCACCGACCGCGAGATCGTGCCGTACGCCGCCGAGTGGGACCGCGTCGAGTCCGTCGACCGCGCGATCGTCGGCAAGCTCGCGAAGGTCGGCTTCCTCGGCCTGACCATCCCCGAGGAGTACGGCGGCAGCGGCGGCGACCACCTCGCCTACTGCCTGGTGCTGGAGGAGCTCGGGCGCGGCGACTCGGCCGTGCGCGGAATCGTCTCGGTCTCACTCGGTCTGGTCGGCAAGTCGATCAACGGCTTCGGCACCGACGAGCAGAAGCGGCACTGGCTGCCCCGGCTCACCTCGGGCGAGGCGCTCGCCTGCTTCGCCCTCACCGAGCCCGGCACCGGCTCGGACGCCGCCAACCTCACCACCCGCGCGGTGCGGGACGGCGCGGACTGGCTGATCAGCGGCAGCAAGATGTTCATCACCAACGGCACCTGGGCCGACGTGGCCCTGGTCTTCGCCCGCACCGGCGGCGACGAACCGGAACAGCAGGGCCACCGGGGCATCACCGCCTTCCTGGTCCCCACCGACCGGCCCGGATTCACCCGCACCGAGATCCACGGCAAGCTCGGCCTGCGCGGCCAGGCCACCGCCGAACTCGCCTTCGACAACGTCCGGGTGCCGGACGGCGCCCGGCTCGGTGAGGTCGGCAAGGGCTTCACGGTCGCGATGGCCGCACTCGCCAAGGGCCGGATGTCGGTCGCGGCGGGCTGCGTGGGCATCGCCCGCGCCTGCCTGGAGGCCGCGGTCCGCTACGCGGGCGAGCGCGAGCAGTTCGGCCGGCCGATCGCCTCCCACCAGCTCGTCCAGCAACTGCTGGCCGGCATCGCCGTGGACGTCGAGGCGGCCCGACTGCTCACCTGGAAGGTCGCCGACCACATCGAACGCGGCCTACCGTTCGCCACCGAGTCCTCCGTCGCCAAGCTCTACGCCAGCGAGGCCGCCGTCCGCGCCGCCAACAACGCGCTGCAGGTGTTCGGCGGCTACGGGTTCATCGACGAGTACCCGGTCGGCAAGTACCTGCGCGACGCCCGCGTGATGACCCTCTACGAGGGCACCAGCCAGATCCACCAACTGCTCATCGGGCGCGCCCTCACCGGCGTCAACGCCTTCTGACATCCATAAGAGCATCCCGCCCAACCAGATAAGGAGCCCGACGACGTGCGTCCTGTCTACTTCGCCGCAGCCCGCCGCACACCCATCGGCCGGCTGCGCGGAGCGCTCGCCACGGTCCGCCCGGACGACCTCTCGGCCACCGTGCTGCGCGCCCTGCTCGCCGACGTAGCCGCCCTCGACCCGGCCCGGATCGACGACGTCTACTGGGGCGCCGCCAACCAGGCCGGCGAGGACAACCGCAACGCCGCCCGGATGGCCGTCCTGCTGGCCGGCCTGCCGGAGACCGTCCCCGGAGCCACCGTCAACCGGCTCTGCGCCTCCGGCCTGGAGGCCGTCACCCTCGCCGCCCGGGCCATCGGCTCCGGCGAGGCCGACGTGGTCCTGGCCGGCGGCTGCGAGTCGATGACCCGCGCCCCCTTCGTCCTGCCCCGCCCCGACGAGGCGCTGCCGCACCGGATGGAGACCTACGACACCCGGCTCGGCTGGCGCCTGACCAACCCCCGGATGGCCGAACTGCACGGCGTGCTCAGCATGGGCGAGACCGCCGAGGAGGTGGCGAGCCGGTACGGCATCGGCCGCGAGCGCCAGGACGCCTTCGCGCTGCGCAGCCACCAGCGGGCCGCCGCGGCCCGCAAGGACGGGCACTTCGACGCCGAACTGGTCCCGGTCGAGCGCCCGGACGGGGTGACGGTCGGCCAGGACGAGAGCATCCGCGAGGACACCAGCCTGGCGAAGCTCGCCGGACTCAAGCCCGTCTTCCGCGCCGGGGGCACCGTCACGGCCGGGAACGCCTCGCCGATGAACGACGGGGCGGCCGGGCTGGTCCTGGTCAGCGAGGAGGCGCTGCGCGACCTCGGCCTGCAGCCGCTCGGCCGCTACGTGGCCGGCGCCTCGGCCGGGGTGCACCCCGACGTCATGGGCATCGGGCCGGTGCCGGCCACCGCGAAGGTGCTCGGGCGGGCGGGCTGGTCGCTCGCGGACCTGGACACCGCGGAGCTGAACGAGGCCTTCGCCGCCCAGGCGCTGGCCTCCGCCGACGGCATCGGGTTCGACCCGGACCAGGCCGACGAGCTGGTCAACCCCAGCGGCGGGGCGATCGCCCTCGGCCACCCGCTGGGCGGCTCGGGCGCCCGCATCCTCACCACCCTGCTGCACCGGATGCGCCGCACCGGCGCCCGGCGCGGCCTGGCCACCATGTGTGTGGGCGTCGGGCAGGGTACGGCCGTGCTGGTCGAGAACGCCTGACAGCGGGTAGCGGGCAGCCGGCCGGCGGCGGGCAACAGGCAGCAGAGCAACAGGGCAACAGGGCAACAGGGCAACAGATGACAGATGACAGATGATGAAATCTGTCATCTGTCAGCCGTCTCCACTTTTCTTCAAGGAGTTCGCATGACGCGTTTCGCGGGAAAGGTCGCCGTGGTGACCGGCGCGGCACAGGGCATCGGGGCGGCCACCGCCCGTCTGCTGGCCGAGGAGGGCGCGGCGGTCGCCGTGGTCGACCTCAGCGCCGAGCGGGCGGCCGGGACGGTCGCCGAGATCACCGCCAAGGGCGGCACCGCCCGGGCGTACGGCTGCGACGTGGCCGACTACGACGCCGTCGAGGCGGTGTTCGCCCAGGTCGCGGCGGACCTCGGCGGGCTGCACATCCTGGTCAACAACGCCGGGATCACCCGGGACAACCTGTTCTTCAAGATGCCCAAATCCGACTGGGACGCGGTGCTGACGGTCAACCTGACCAGTGCGTACAACTGCAGCCACGTCGCGCAGAAGTACATGGTGGCGCAGAAGTACGGGAAGATCGTCTCGCTCAGCTCGCGCTCCGCCCTCGGCAACCGGGGGCAGGCCAACTACGCGGCCGCCAAGGCCGGTATCCAGGGCCTCACCGCGACCCTGGCGATCGAGCTCGGCCCGTTCAACATCAATGTCAACGCCGTCGCCCCCGGATACATCGCCACCCCGATGACCGCGGCCACCGCCGAGCGGGTCGGCAGCACCGCCGAGGACCACCAGACCGAGGTCGCCGCCCGGACGCCGCTGCGCCGGGTCGGACAGCCGGAGGAGGTGGCCTCGGTGGTCGTCTTCCTGGCGAGCGAGGATGCGTCGTACGTCAGCGGGCAGACACTGTACGTCAACGGCGGGGCCCGGTAGTCCCGTACTGGTGCCAGTGCCGGACCGGTACTCCGATATTTCCGGTCGTCATGGTTGAACCGACCGACACCCAGTAGATACGCTTGATATTCATTGAATATCACTGACGTGCCATCAGGAGGCCGTCCCAGGTGCGAGGTTACCTTCGCCTGGGACGGCCTTTACCTTTTCTCGTGGCCGAGCATGACCATGACCTTGATCGCATGACCCCACCAAATGACTATGGCATGATCATGTGGCACTCGATGGGATGGCCCAACCGACCCGACCGAACCAGGTCGGGCCCTGCGTCCCAAGGAGTCCCATGGGCAGCCCCGCTCCCCTCCGCCGCGCCCTGGCTCTGCTCGCCGTCGGAGCCACCGCCCTGACCGCCGGCACCATCGCCGTGCCGACCGCCGGCGCCGCGACCGCCGCCCCCTCGCACGACCTCACGGGCGTCCACGTCCGCCCCGCCTCCTTCGGGCACCACCTCGCCCAGGCGCGCCCCACCCCGCTGACCACCACCCAGTGCGTCAGCCAGATCGGCCTCCACTGCTACTCGCCGCTGCAGTACCGCGCGGCCTACAACCTGAACCCGCTGTACGACCAGGGGATCACCGGCAAGGGACGCACGATCGTCATCGTCGACTCCTTCGGCTCGCCGACCATCCAGCACGACCTGGAGGTCTTCGACAAGCAGTGGGGCATCCCGGACACCAACGTCGAGGTGGTCAAGTGGGGCAACGTCCCCGTCTTCGACCCGAAGAACCCCGACCACACCGGCTGGGCCGGCGAGACCACCCTGGACGTCGAGTACGCCCACGCGGTCGCCCCCGACGCGCACATCGTCCTGGTCGAGACCGGCGTCGCCGAGACCGAGGGCACCACCGGCCTGCCCGAGATGATGGACGCCGAGAAGGCCCTCATCAAGTCCGGCCGCGGCGACGTCATCTCGCAGAGCTTCGGCGCCACCGAGAACACCTTCCCGGGGTACGACAAGGGCGACTTCAAGTCGCTGACCGACCTGCGCTACGCCTTCCAGGCCGCCGCCGACCGCAACGTGACGGTGCTCGCCGCGTCCGGCGACAACGGCGCCACCGACGCGAAGGAGAACGGCACCGACCTCTACCCGTACAAGGTCAACTCCTGGCCGTCCTCGGACCCGCTGGTCACCTCCATCGGCGGCACCCAGCTCACCCTGGACGACTCCGGCAAGCGCACCTCGGCCGACAAGGTGTGGCACGACCAGTCCGGCGCCGGCGGCGGCGGCGTCTCCGGCATCTTCGAGCGGCCGTGGTACCAGGCCGGCGTCGCCAACGTCACCGGCAACCACCGCGGCACGCCCGACATCAGCATGAGCGCGGCGGTCGACGGCGGGGCCTGGACCTACGAGTCCTACGACCCGACCGCGGTCGGCTGGCACCTCACCGGCGGCACCAGCGAGGCCACCCCGATCTTCTCGGGTGTCGTCGCCCTCGCCGACCAGCTCGCCGGCCACCGTCTCGGCCAGCTCAACTGGCGCCTGTACGGCCTGAGCCTGCTCCCGAGCCAGTGGAGCGGCATCGTGGACGTGAAGGACGGCGACAACGGCTGGGGCGGTGTCACCGGCTACAACGCCGCCTCGGGCTACGACCTCTCCAGCGGTCTGGGCACCATCGACGCCTCCAAGTTCGTGCACGCGATCGCCGGTCGGTGACCGCGTAACGGCTGACAAATGACAGCGGACAGATAACAGATTTCGAAATCTGTTATCTGTCCGCTGTTTTCTGTTTCCTGGTTTCTGTCTTCGCTCTTCGGTCTTCGGTCTTCGGTCTTCGGCTATCCGCCTGTCGGCATCTGTCAGCCGGTGGCGGCCAGTTGGGCCAGGTAGCGCTCGGCAGCGCGAAGCTTGCGACCCTCCGGGCCCGGGAGGTAGGCGCGCAGCTCGATGATCTCCGGGGCGATGCGGAGGGCCTCCGCCCGATCGGTGATCGAGCGCCAGCAGGCCTCGGCGTTGGTGGCCGCCTGCTGGGTCTCCGGGTGGTCCGGGCCCTGCGAGCGGAGCAGCGTCAGGGCCACCTCGCGGTAGATGTCCGCGGCCTCGGCCGGGCGACCCGCCAGCCGGCACACGTGCGCCCGGACCTGCCGTACCTGGAGGACCGGTTCGGAAACGGCTCCGTGCTCGGCGATCGCCTCCAGTTCGAGGGCGAACGCCAGGTCGGTGGCGGCGGCGTGGTCCCCGGCGTCGGCGCTGCGGACGATCCGTCCGATGACCTCGCGGTAGTCCGGGCGGGGCCGGCCGGCCTCCGGCTCGGTGGACGCTTCGGTGGGCGGTTCGGCGGGCGGTTCGGCGGACGCTTCGGCAGGGGTCTCCGCGGCAGCCTCCGTCGGGGCGGGCGGCGCGTCGGCCGCGCTGTCGTCGGCGGCGACCTCGTCGGCAGGCACTTCGTCCTGCGGCACAGCATCGGCGGATGGACCGTCAGCAGACGCGTCCTCGGCAGGCACGACGTCCGTGGGGACGGCGTCGGCGGCCACCTCGTCCGTCGGCTCGGCATCGGCCGGAGCGGCGTCCTGGGGCTCCTCGGCGACCTCCGACGGCGCTGCGGCCTCGGCTGCGTCCACGACGTCCCCAGCCGCCGCGAACTCCGCGTGCGGGAGTTCGTCCTCGACGACGACGTCCTCGGCCTTCGTCCCGCCGGCCTTGCGGAGCGTGACTCCCACCGGGGGCTTGCTGTCCTCGAGCCCTACGGTCTCGGGCTCTGCAGTCTCAGGCGCGATGACCGTGTCCGCGACGTCCTCAGGCGCGGCCTCGGCCGGGGCTGCCTTGCGCAGGGTGACGCCCGGTTCCACGGCGGCCTCGCCCGCCTTCAGCAGGCTGACCGGGCGGGCCGGGCGTGGCGGGGTCGGCGGCACGCCCGGCTTGACCAGGCTGACCGGGCCGCCGCCGGCCGCCGGAGCGGCCGCAGCAGGAGGGGCAGTCGCCGGTCGGGCGGCGATGTCGTCCATGGGCTGCGTCGGGCGCGGCAGCACCGGCGCCGCGGGCGGCGGAAACCGCGTGGGGTCCAGGATCGGCACCGCGTCCATCACCGGCGGCATCTCGGCCGCCGGGGCGTCGCCGCGCCGGGCGGTGTTGCGGAAGAACGGGCGGTCCGGTGCGTGCGTGGCCAGGATGACCACGTCCGGCCGCAGCACCGAGTAGACCTGCTGGCGCAGTTGTTCGGGTGCGAGCACCTCGCCCGCGCCGGGGCGGCCGCCGTGCAGCGCCTCGATCAGGGCGCGGGTGAAGGTGCCGATCTGCTCCGGGTCCGGGCTGACGACCGCCCACAGCGGGATGCCCTCGCTGAGCGGCGAGACGGTGCCCTGGAGGTACGGCCAGGCGTTCTGGTCGGCGCTCAGGTCGGCGATGACAAGGGTCTGCCACTCGGCCGGGCGGTGGTTCAGCTCGGCGGCGATGGCCTGCCAGGCCAGACCGTCCTGCTTGGCGTCGCGCAGGGTCAGCTGGAGCTGGCCGCCGCGCTTGTCGGCGACCACGTGGCCGCCCACGTGCACCAGCAGCGGCCCGGGGTGCCGGGAGGCGGCGCGCAGGTGGGCCAGGACGGTGTGCGGGTCGCTGGCGCCGGGGAGGTGGACGGCGTCCACCGCGTCGGCGGCGAGCAGCACCTGCGGTGAGACGGCGGCGAGCATGGCCGAGAGCACCGGCGCCTGGGTCGGGCCGCCCCGGCCCCAGGTACGGCGGCCGGAGTTGCCGTACCCGCCCTCGATCACCAGGATCCGTCCGCGCGGCGCGGCACCGAGCCCGCCCGGACCGGCGACGGCGGCGCCCGGCAGCCCGCCGGCGGCCGGGAACGGCGGCGGCGTAGCCGGGCCTGCCAGGCCTGCCAGGCCTGCCGTGGGAAGGCCGGTGAGGGTCCATCCGGTGGGCGCCGCGGGCGGCGCGACCGGGGGCGCGGGCGGCTGCGTGGGCGTCTGCGCAGGCTGGTGCCCGACCGGCTGAGGGCCGGACGGCGGCGCGGCGGCCGACACGAACGCCGGAGGAGTCGTCGGGGCGTCCGCAGGGGCAGCCGCAGGCTCCGGAGCCGGAACTGGAACTGGAGCCGGAGCGGGCACGGCCGGGGCCACAGGCGGCGGCTCGTAGAGCGCGGCGGGCCCGGGCGGGTGCTCCTCGGACGGGAGGCGCGGGGGTGGCGGTACGGCATCCCAGGGGCCCGAATCCGCTGCCGGGTCGGGACCTCCGGCACCCGCTGTGGTCTCCGCCATCTCCTGGTCACCGCCCCGCCCCGCCGCTCCCGCGGCGTCTGATGCCCTTGCCTGCGTGGTGCTTGCCACCACACTCCGTGCGCGCCACCCTACGAGATCCCGGCGCGCCCTATCCAGGCCGGGTCTCCGATCGGCACGCCACGCCACCCGCGATGCCCACTATCGTGCGGTCATGACCGTTCCCGGCCGTCCCCTGCTGTTCCTCGACGTGGACGGCCCGCTCATCCCCTTCGGGGCCCCTCCCCCGGGCGGCTACCCCACCCACCGCGGCCCGTACGGCGTCGGCTCGCTCCCCGGCGGCAATCCGTTGCTGGCCCGCGCCGACCCGTCCTGGGGGCCGCGCCTGCTCAGCCTGCCGTGCGACCTGGTGTGGGCGACGACCTGGCTGGACGACGCCAACGCGTGCCTCGCGCCATGGCTCGGCCTACCGCAACTGCCCGTCGTGGAGTGGCCGGTGAACGAGGAGATCGGTCCGGCCGGGGTGCACTGGAAGACCCGCACACTGGTCGCGTGGGCCGCCGGTCGCCCGTTCGCCTGGATCGACGACGAGATCACCGAGGCGGACCGCCGGTGGGTAGCGGCCCACTCCCCGGCCCGCGCCCTCCTCCACCGGGTCGACCCCCAACGCGGCCTCACCGAAGCGGACTTCACCACCCTGGCCGCCTGGCTGCGCGCCACCTGAGAACGAACCACCCGATCGGTTACGGCACCGAGCGGCACGGGCGCCGACCACCGGCCCGCGCGACCTGGCCGCACGACCGACCCAAGGCCGCCCAGCCGACTGCGATCGACCAGCGCACCGCCCAGGCCCTTGGAACGACTTGCCGATCCCGGCCGGCCGCGCCGCCCTCAGGACCCGGCGAGCAGGTCCCTCAGCAGGGCGACCGTGTCGGCGTCGAGGTCTCGGCCGGTACGGCGGCTGAGCGCGTCCAGGCGGTTGACGGCGCGCAGGAGCTGGTCCCGGGCGCCCGCCGAGGCATAGGCGTAGAACAGGTCGCGGTGCAGGAGTTCGACGTCCGGGGCGACGGCGAGGCCACGGAAGACGGCGGCCTCGGCGCTGCGGTGGTCGCCGTACTGGAGGCGGCGGGCGGCCAGTTCGTGGGCGGTGTCGACGATCGCCGCGATCATGTCCTGGCGCTCCGCCTCGGCCCAGCCGAACGACGCGGGCGGGGCCTCGGCGAACGGGGCGCCCCGGACCAGGGCCAGCGCGTGGGCGAGAGCGGCGTCAGCGGTGGCACTGGTGCTGCGCATGCCGCGCCGGTAGAGGCTGCGGAACTCGTCCCAGTCGCAGGTGACCGTCGGGGCGAAGGAGTAGCCCTCGGTGCCTTCGGTGGGCAGGAAGGCGAGGCCCTCGGGCGAGGTGCCGAACCAGTCGGCCAGGTCGGCGAGTTTGCCGGGCAGCGGGCTCCTGGCGTCGGCCGTGGTGGGGTGCGGGTCGAGGTGCGCGGCGCCCGGGTGCAGGTCGTGGTCGAGGGCGTGGTGGTCGGAGCCGGGGCGCAGCGCGAGGTAGACGGCGAGCTCGGTGAGCCGGGGCAGCGCGCCGGGTTCGGCGCTGCCGAGGACGCCGGCGACATCCACCGGGCCGAGCAGCCGGATCCGGGGGGCGTTGCGGGGAGCGTGCGCCTCGGGCGAGCGGAGGATGCCGAGCAGGTCGTCGCTGTCGCTGCGGCCGGACGTGCTCAGGGCGACCGGCGTGGCCGTGGCGACCGGCGCGGCCGGGGCGACCGGGGCGACGGCGGCGGGGCCGGGCTCCACGGCGGGCGCGGGGGCGACGCGGGTTTCGACGGGCTCCTGCGCACCTGATTCCGCAGGACCCTCCCCCGGCGAGCACTCCTCCGACTCGGCCGGCCGCGGTACGACCGGCTGGACGGAGAGGACGACCGCCCCAGCGGGCGCCGCCAGGGCCTCCGGCGCCTCAGCGGCCGTCTCGGCCGCCGCATCGCCGCCGCCCCCTTCAGGGCCCTCCCCGGCCTCCTCCGGCACGCTCGGCCGCCGCAGGTCCCGGGTGGTCTCTTCAGCCGCCGCCTGCCGCCCCTGCCCGTTGACGGCGAACCGCGCCGGGCCGGCCGGGACCGGAGCCGGCGTCGCCGGGTCGGTGCCCGCGAAGGGGCTGGCGCCGGTGCCGATGGCCCGCGCCGGCAGCCGGGGGCCGGCGGCGGTTCCCGCCCCGCCCTCGTCCGCATGGCCCGACGCCCCGACGGCGGCCAGCACCGGTACGGCGAGGGGTAGTTCGGTGGTGTCGGTGTCCTCCGGTCCGTCGAGGGTCCAGGCCGGGGCCGGGTGCTGGGTGGTGTCGTCGGCGGCCCGGAGCAGTTCGGCGACCTGGTCGTACTGGGGTCCGCTGAGCCGCTGCAGCTCGACGGTGAGGTGCAGGCCGGGGATGGCGGCTTGGCCGCTGGTCGGCAGGGTCCAGCGGGCGACCGGACCGGTGCCGCGCTCGGGGGCGCGGGTGATGACGGCGACGCAGGTGCGCGGGCGGGCGTCGAGCAGTCGGCCGAGCTCGGCCGGGATGTCGCCGCCGGGCTGCTGGGCGCAGAGCACGATCTCCGGCGTCCAGGCCTCGTCGGCGCGGCCGCGGCTGCGGGCGTCGCGCGGGCTGGCGGCCTCGGCGGCGACCAGGGTGGCGCGGGCCTTGGCGGTGCGCGGTCCGAGGGCGGCGAGCGCGGCCTCCAGGGTGGCGTGCCGGTGGACGCGTTCGGCGGCCGGGCCGCTGATCGGCACCTCCTCGGCGAGGTCGACGAGGTGCAGGTGGAGCCGGTCGGCGAGCGGGCTGTGGGCGAGCTCGATGGCGAGCGTGCGCAGGACGTCGCGGGCGTCGTCGGGGTGGCCGGAGAGGTGGAGCAGCCGGACGGCCTCCAGGTCGGCGAGGACCACCGAGCCGTCGGGCGAGGTGCCGAGGGTGACCAGCGCGGGGTAGGGCGCGGCGGTCTTCCGGGCCTGGGCGGCGCTGAGCATGTCGCCGGAGTCGGCGCTGCACCACCACACGTTGGCGGCGTGCGCGGCGCGGAACGGCGCGATCGGGGTGGCCGGGCCGGACAGGTGCAGTTCGACGGTGTGGCCGGGGGTGATCCGAGCGGCGACGATGGCGGGCAGGCGCTTGCCGCCGCGCACGGTGTTCCGGGCCAGGGTGCGCAGGGCGCGGTCCAGGAGTTCGAGGCCGTCCTGGTCCTGCCGGGCCATCAGCTCGTTCTCGAAGGCGGCGGCCCGGACGCCCGGCATCGCGATGCGGTGCCGGGGACGGCGGGCACGCTGCTGGGTGCCGCGCTTGTGGGCGACGGTGCCGACCATGATGGCGGCGAGCAGGACTCCGACGGTGGAGGCCGTGAGGGCGACGGTGTAGTCGTCGCTGGGGGCCGGATCGGCGTGCGCGGCGGGGGCGGGCGCCGGGGCCTGAGTGGCGGGCGCCTGGGCGGCCGGCGCGGGCGCCTGCCCCTCCGACGGCACAGGAGCGGGCGCAGGTGCCGGTTCCGGTGCCGGAGCGGGCGCGGGCGCGGGCGCGGGCGCGGGAGCCTGGGCAGGCGCGGGTGTGGCAGCCGCACCCGGCACCGTGAGCACCATCCCGGGCACCACCACGTCCGGGTTCGTCAGCTGCTCGCCGTCCGGCGCCCGTACCCCCTTGTTCGCCTCGAACAGCTTCGGCCACTCCTCGCCGTCCCCCAACTCCCGTTGGGCGATGACCGACAGGCTGTCCCCGGCCTGGACGGTGACGGTGTGCTGCCCGCCCGCGCCACCCGGCTCGACCCCGGACTGCGGCGTCGTCTGCGGGTTCGCCTGCGGGCTCGACGGCGGCGTCGCCTGCGTCGCTCCCGGTGCTCCCTGGGCCGCGTCCGCCGGGGGTGCCGGGGCCGGAGCGGGTGTCGAGCCCTTCGCCTCGTCCGGCTTTGCGTCCGCCGGCATCAGCAGGTCCCAGCCGGGCTGGATCGGCCGGTCGGCGTCGAAGCGGATGCCCGAATCCTCCATCACCCGGCCGTCGTTGAGCTTGGCGATCTCCACCCACCGTTCGCCCGAGCCCAGTTGGCGCTCGGCGATGGACCACAGGCTGTCGGCGGGCCGACTGTCCCGCACGGTGTACGTGGGCTGCTGCTCGGCGGCGGGCGTCAGGGCGGGCGCGGACTGGGCGGCGGGCAGCGCGGCGCGCTGCACGCCCGGGGTCAACTGCGCCTGGACGGACGGGCTGTGGGCCAGTTCGGGGACGGCCGCGAAGGCCGATCCGGCGACCGGCAGCAGTGCGAGCACCGAGCCGACCAGCCCGGCGGCGAGCCGCTGGCTCCAGCCGAAGGCCGGGATCCTGCGGGCGACCCGGCCGCGCAGTTGGGCCGGGATCTCCAGCAGGACGGAGAACGCGAAGCAGGCCCAGGCGAGCCAGCCGACCACCACCAGTGCCCACAGGAACAGCTGCCCGTCGTCCTGGCTGGTCAGCGCGTCTCCGATGCCGCCCGGCGCGACCTCGCCCATCCCGGCGACCGCCTGCGTGCCGTAGAGCAGCAGCGCGGGGACGCCCAGCAGGAGGACGGCCAGGGTGGCCAGCGCGGCGAGCGCGGTGATCAGGGCGCCGCCGCGGCCGCCGCGCGGCGGTCGGTGCGCCGGGGCGGCAGACCGGCGCCCCGCGGTGCGGTCCCGGTCGGTGCGGTCCCGGTCGGCGTGGTCCCGGCCGGTACGGTCCCGGGCAGTCCGGGCCTGGTCCTTGGCACGTGGCGCGGCCATCAGTCGGTCTCCGCTTTCTCGACTCCGTGGACGAGGGTCGCACTGCCCTTGCCCGTTACCTTCCGGTTTCCGAGGGCGCCCAGCAGGGCCGGGTGGAAGTCGGCCTGCACGGTGACGATGACGACCCTGCCGTCATCGGAGAAGTCGACGCTCGCGGATTTCAGCCCGTACAGGCCGAGGTAGGCGTCGGCGGCGTCCTGGGCGTACCGCTGCTGGGCCTTGAACCCCTTGCCCTTCAGCAGCTCCGCCTGGTCGAGCTGCTGTCCGCCGACCCGCGCGGCCTCCAGGGCGTAGGCGTCGGTGCGCTCGGCGACCCGAAGCCTGCCGCCCGCGTCGATCACCAGGGCGATGACGAGCACGACGTACGCCGCGCAGATCGCCACGAAGAGGGCCACCGCGCCCCGGTCGGACCGATGCGCGGCCCGTCGCCGCAGACGGCTCAGCATCCGCATTCCCTCCCCCCCAATCCGCACGCTGTTCTCCCCACCGGCCCCCACCGGGCGCCCCTCGGTACCGCTGTGTCATCCCCCGCGCGCTCTCCGCTTGCGTCTCCCCCGCGCGGGCCGCCTCCAATCCCCCGGCTTCGCCTTGCCCGTGGCGGCGGCGCGCGCCGTCAGGTGCCCCGGTAACGGTCCACCACCGAGGTGAACTCACCGACGAGGTGCTTCGTCACGGGCAGGCCGGCCGGCCCGCCGAGCAGGTCGGCGAGTTCGACGTCGCAGACCACCGTGACCTTCACGGTCGCGACCGGGCCGCCGGGCAGGCTCAGCGTCCCCTTCTCGACCCGGACGTCCCCGTCGCGGCAGGAGACGCCCTGCTGGCGCAGCGTCGCGAAGGCGGAGTCCCTGGCCGGCTGGCTCATCGCGCCCGGGTCGCGCTGCAGCGTGGCCGTACGGGCGCCGGCGCGGGCGGCGGCCTCGACCGTGGCCGCCGTGGTCTGCACCCGTCCGGCGGCGATGGCCAGCAGGACCAGGCCGACCACGGGCGGGACGACGATCGCCGCCTCGATCGCGATCCCGCCCCGGTCCCGCCTGCGCAGCCGCCACCGGCGCAGCGCCACCGAGGGCGATCCCGGTCTCACGGCTTCACCGCCGGCGGGACGAAGCGCTCGCGCGGCGCCTCGGCGAACTGGGTGATGCCGGGGGCGCGGAGCCCGGGTATCAGCAGCGGAGGCGTCAGCTCCACGGTGACCCGGATGGTCACGGGTGTGCTGCCGTCCGTCCTCACCGAGTAGCCGTGCGCGCCCTGCCGGTCGAGGAAGTCCCGGGCCTGGCGCTGCGCCGCCTCGTTCTTCACCTCGTCCGTCGCGTTCCCCTGGACCCGTCCGGCGTCGACGCCCTCGCGGGCGGCGGTGAGCGCGACCTGCCGGTCGTACCACCACAGCGAGGCCTGGACGACGAGCAGCAGGAGCAGCAGGACGACCGGGAAGACGATGGCGAGGCTGACGCTCATCGACCCCCGGTCGTCCCTGCGGCGGAGAGGGCGGCGCATCACTTGGTGGCGCCGCCCGCGCCCGCGCCGCCCGGCAGGTTCGGGTCCTGCTCGACCTTCTGGACGACCTTGTCCTTGAGCAGGTACAGCGCGGTCGCGACGGCGCCCGCGACGAAGACCAACGCGATGATGGCGAGGGCCAGTTCGATGCTGATCGCGCCGCGGTCGCCGCGCGCACGGGCGGCGCGCAGCCGGCCGAGCCGCAGCGTGAACAGCAGCAGCGCGAACTGCACCGGCAGCAGGGCGGGTCGCAGCACCCGGCCGGCCAGCTGGGCGAGTCGTACGGTCATCGGGGTCTCCCGGGGGCTGTGGCAATGTGACTGTGGCAATGTGAATGTGGTGAGGTGCGGCATGCTGTGGCGTGGCGTGCTGTGGTATCAACCGGCCTGTCAGAAGGCGTCAGTTGAGCATCTGATGCAGTGCGGGGAAGACGATCAGGACCGTCATCAACAGGGTCAGGGCGGCCCCCGGCGCGACCATCCGCTCGCTGTCGGCGTTGGCCCGGGCGAGGTCCTCGGCGAGGAGTTCTCCGCGCAAGCCCTTGGCGCGGGCGCGCAGGGTGTCGTACACGGCGGCGCCGTCGTTGCCGGACAGCCGCATGATGTCGGCCACGTCCTGCAGCGGGCTCAGCCCCAACTCCTCGGCCAGCGCGTCGAGTCCGGCCCACGGCGGGAGGCGGTCGGTGGCCGCGCGCTCCAACGCGTCGCGGATCCGCCGGAACACCGTGCCCCGGCCGACCGAGGCGGCCCGGCGCAGCGCCTCGGCGGGGCCGCAGTCGGCGGCCCGCTCCAGCGCGACGAGTTCCAGGTAGGCGGCGATGCCGTGCAGGTACTCGGCGCGCGCCTCCTTGGCCTCGCCGCGCACGATGGCGTCCGGGACGAACCAGAGCAGGCCGGCCAGCAGCGGCCCGGCGACCAGCGGCAGGGCGAAGGGCAGGCCGACGTCCATCAGCACGGCCATCGCGCCCAGGTAGGCGGGCAGCATCAGGCCGAGCGCGGCGAACAGCAGCTTGTGCACCATGAACCGGGCCGGGGTGCGGCCGATCAGGGAGAGCTCGCGGCGCGGTACGGAGACGCCGCGAAGGTGGACGGACCGTTCGCCGATCCGGTCGTACCAGCGCGGCCGCTCGTCCGGGTCCTGCACACGGTCGGCGGGGACGGCGTGCAGCCGGTCCAGCGCCTGGCGCAGGTCGGGGGGCGCGGGCCGCAGTTCGGCGACCAGCAGGGCGACGCCGCCGGCCGCGACGGCGCCGGCCAGCACGGACCAGGGGGAGATCACCGGACCTCCCCGACCTGCTCGGCGGGCGCCTGCTCGCGCACCCCGGCGCCCGTCCGCCGCCCGCCGCGGCTGCGCCGGTCCGGCGTCAGCAGCCGGGGTACCGGCGGGTGGGAGGCCAGCGCCCGCATCCACGCGATGATCGCCACGAACAGGGCGGCGACCACGGCGAGGACCAGCTGGCCGAGGAAGGTCCCGTACGGGCGGGTGTACTCGGTGTTGAAGGAGCCGACCGTGACGACCAGCACGATGATGCCGACCAGCCAGCGGATGGTGGTCCGGTGCTTGGCCCGGTCGGCCTCGATGGTGCGGCGCTGGCGGACCTCCTCGCGCACCGAGTCGGCCATGTCGGCCAGGGTGCGGGCCAGGCCGGGGCCGCTGTCCCCGGCGCGCAGCACGAGCGCGGCGAGCACCTTGTCGGCGGTGGCGTCGGAGAGGCTGTCCGCGAAGGCGCGCAGCGCCTCCTCGGGCCGCCAGCGGGCCTGGAGCCGGGCGGCCAGTTCGCCGATCTCGTCCTCCAGGGCGGCGGGTGCGGTGCGGCGGCTGGTGACGATGGCCTGGTTGAGGCCGACGCCGAGCAGCAGCACGTCGGCGATGCGCTGGGTCCACTCGGACAGCGCTTCGAGCCGCTCGATCCGGTGGGTGTCCGGTCGGGTGGTGTCGAACAGCCAGGGCAGGCCGAAGACGGCCAGCGGCACCAGCAGCGCGGTCAGCGGGATGCCGGTGAACAGCCAGGCCAGCGGCGCGCCGACGAGTGCGAGCGGCAGTTGGACGCGGCGCAGCCGCACCATCCGCGGCGCGGCCGATCCGGGGGCGCCGTACCAGAACACGTGCGCGCGCCCGGCCAGCGGGTTGGGCCGCGCCTGCGCGTCCTCGTCGCCGGGCTCGCTGCCGCGGGCCCAGGCCACCAGGGCGACCAGGCCGCCCGCGACCGCCAGCCCGCACAGGGCGAACAGCAGCATCACCGCGCGCCACCCCCGATCCGCAGCTGCAGCGGGGTGGCCCAACTCCCGTACCGGGAGTCGAGCAGGGCGGCGTCGAAGCCGGCCCGGCGCAGGTCGTCCAGGCACTGCGGCGGGGTGTGCGGGACGGCCCGCGGCTCGCCGAGGTCCGGCCGGGGGCCGAAGACGGTGTTCAGCGCGGGCCGGCCGCTCTCGCCGAGGCCGGTGACCTCCAGGACGTGGGAGACGAAGCGGTGCCGGCGGCCGCCGACGGCGGTCTCGTCGACCATGGTGACGTGCACGATGAGGTCCAGGGCGTTGGCGGTGAGCCGGTAGGCGAGTGAGTCGGTCATGTGCGAGCCGTATTCCAGGCAGAGTTCGGCGATGCGGTCGACCACCATGTGCGGGCCGCGGGCGTGCAGGGTGCACATCGAGCCGCCCTCGCCGTTGGTCATGACCCGCAGCATCGGGACGACCTCACCGGAGCGGACCTCGCCGACGATGATCCGCGACAGCGTCATCCGCAGCGCGGCGGGGATCAGGTCGCCGATCGTCAACTCCCCGGCCAGGCGGCCCTCGACGCGTTCGCCGTTGCCCTCGCGGGCCTCCATCGGGACGACCTGGCGCAGGTGGCCGAGGGTGTGCAGCCAGAGCTCGAACTCCGACTCCAGGGTGCCGATCCGCTCGTCCGGCGGGATCTCGGCGGCCATCGCGCGCAGCAGGCTGGTCTTGCCGACGCCCTGGGTGCCGGTGATCATCACGTTCTTCCGGGCCCGGATCGCCGCCGCCAGGAAGGCCGCCAATGTGCCGTCCAGGGTGCCGAGTTCGACCATCTCGGGCAGTGTCGCGGAGGCCACCCGGTGACGGCGGATCGCCACGTACGGGCGGGGCGTCACCTCGGTGAGCGCCTGCAGGCGCATGCCGCCCTCCAGGCGCAGCGCGAGCGTCGGGCTGGCGGTGGACAGGCTGCGCTCGCCGCCACCGTGCTGGCGGGCCAAGTCCTGGAGCAGCTCGACGAGTTCGGCGTCGGTGTCGGCCACCGGCGGTACCTGGCGCAGGGGTTGGTGCACCTTGGAGACCCAGACGTCGTCACAGCCGTTGATCAGGATGTTCTCGATCTCCGGGTCGTCCAGGTAGGGCTGGAGCCGGCCGGCCCGGAAGAGCAGGTCGAAGACGGCCTCGGCGAGGGCGCGGTCCTGCTCCCGGGTGGGCGGGATGCCGTGGGTCTGCGCGTAGGCGTCGGACCAGCGGGCGACGGCCTCCTCGATCAGCGCCCGGCCGCGCTGGCGGCGGGTGGCGCGGTCCGGCTCGGATCCGGAGGTGGCGGTCAACCGGGTGATCTGCTGGTGCAGTTCGGCCGCGACCTGGCGCTTGAGCTCGCGGGCGACCTGCGGGTCGACGGCCGGCCTGGTCGCGGCCCCCCGCACGTCCAGCGAGGGCAGCTGCGAGGGAACGGCTGTGGGCGTGACCGGACCGGCGGCCACGGGCTGCGGCGCCACCGGTCCCGGCTGGTACGCCTGGGGCGGCGCGACCGGGCCGGTCGTGTGCGCGGCGGGCGAAGCCTGCGTCGGCGTCGGCGCGGCCCAGGGCAGCGCGGCCGGGTCGGCCACAGGGCGCTGGTGCAGGGGGCTACCGCGCACGGAGCACCTCCCCGGGGTTGGGCGGGTACTGCCCGTTCACCTTGGCCTGACCATTCGTCACCGCTGCCTGCTGGATCTGGTTCTGGTCGTCGGGACCGCTCCGATCACCGCGCTCGGCCTGCTGCGGCGACTGCACGTGCTCCGGGAACGGCGCCGGCGCGGCCGGCTGGGGGGCCAGCCCGGCGAGCGGCGCCACCGGACCGGTGGTGATCACCGGCGGGACCGACTGCGGCGGGCTGTACGACGGCGGCTCGGCCTCGGCGGCGGCCTGGCCGTACGGCGGCTGGGCGTATCCGCCCTGCCCGTACGCGGCCGCGCCGTAGGCGTTCTGCCCGTGCGGGTACTGCCCGTACGCCGGCTGCGCGGCCCCGGGCTGGCCGTACCCGGTCTGACCGTACGCGGCCTGGCCGTACGTGGTCGGCGTCGGCATCGGCGGCGGCACCGGCATCGGCATCGGCTGGGCCTGCACCGGACCAGTCCCCACCGGAGAAGGCACCACCGGCCCCACCCCCACCGGACCCGCCGCCGCCAACTCGGCCGGGGCCGCGCCCGGTTCGGCGGTCGGCGCGAGCCGCTGCCGCCTGCGGCGGACCAGCAGCTGCACCTCGTCCGCCGCGGACCGCGCCGTCCGCATCAGCTCGGAGCGGACGAACCGCCGGTCGGTGGTGTCACCGCCGTCGGAGAGCACCTTCGCGGTCCGGGTGGCGTACGGCAGCACCCCGAGGACCGGCAGCCCGAGTTCGCGGGCCACCTCCGCCCGCGCGTACGGACCCTCGGCGACCAGCAGCAGCCCGAGCGCGTCCGCCCCGGTGCCGGCGGAGGCCAGGTCCTCGGCGAGGGCGGAGAGCCGGGGCCGGACGGAGCTCAGCCCGCGCAGCGTCGTCCGGACGGTCGCGGCCACCACGTCCGCCCGGCGGGCGAGCACGGCGCTCGCGCCGGTGGCGCCGGAGCGGCCGAGGTCCACGATGACGTCGTAGCCCTGCTGTTCGATGCCGTGCAGCAGTTCGGCGAGCGGCTCCCAGGTGTAGGCGAGGCCGGGGGCCTGGGTGGGGTCGGTCAGCCCGGGCAGCAGGAGGCGCTGGGCCTCGCCGTCGGGCGACAGGTCGATCAGCTGTTCCCAGATGGTCTGGGCGAGCAGCCCGCGCCGGTCGGCGACGGCCAGGTTGCGCAGCCCGTACACCGCCTCGACCCGGCCCTCCAGGGCGCCGGCGAGCACCGCGCCGCCGTCCGGGTCGGCCTCGACCAGTAGGATCCGCCGGCCGGGCTGGAGCGGCCAGGCCAGCAGCAGTGCCAGCGCGGCCGTGGTCGCGCCGGGCGCGCCCGGCCCGCCGACCACCGCGATCACCGCCATCAGGCGCCTCCCGTCGCGGCGGGCGACCCGGGCGCGCCCGCGCCGCCGGACGGCGCACCGGCGGACGGCGTGCCGCTCGGCGCGGGGCTCGACGCCGCACCGCCGCCCGCGCCCCCGGTGGAGGCTCCGGTCGAGGCGCCACGCGGCGCCAGCAGCACCTGGATCCGCCCGCTCGCCACCCACTGCGCCAGCCGGGGCCCGTCCGCCGTGCCGACCGCGACGTCGATCACCTGGCTGCCGTCGGTGTCCAGCCGGCCGACGGTGATCGCCGTCGCGGGCAGCGAGTCGGCCCGGCCGTTGTCGGGCGTGTAGACCACGACCAGTTGCACCCCGGGCTGGAGCCGGCTGGCGGGCAGCTGGCTGCGCTTGGCCGACACGCCGACCACGATCTGCCCGGGCTGCACGGTGAGGCCCTGGGCCAGGTCGGCGCCGGTGAGCATGGCGCCGCGCTTGAGGTCGGTGGCGGCGCGCATGCCGACCGCCTTCGTCCGGTCCTGGGCGGACAGCGGGTGCAGCGCCGGGTCGCCCGCGATCCGGGCCACCACCAGGTCGTCCTCGGTGATCACCTGCCCCCACGGCACGTCCCGGGCGAGCGCAAGCACCGCGACCCGCTGGCCGGTGCTGTTGTAGAGGACGGCCCCGCCCAGGCCGCCGGCCGCGATCAGCGCGACCGCCATCGCCAGCACCGCCGGGCGCCGCCGCCTCGCCCGCATGGTCCGCCCGGGCACGTGCGGCGGCGTCCGCCCGTGGCCCTTGCCCGCGGCGCCGCCCTGCTCCGGCTGTTCCGGGAGCGCCACGGACGCGCCGGCGCCCGCGGGTGTGCCGGATCCCGGCGTCGCGAATGTACGGTTCTCCACCGGGTTCCGCCTTTCCCTCGTTCGTCTCTGGACCGTCAGTGTCGGATCGCCGTCGCGGCGGGGTCAGTTGAGCACCTGCACCTCGGCGACCTTGAGTCGGAAGACCGGGCTGGTCTGCTTGATGCCGCCGATCTTGAAGGTCCGCGGGTTGGGCCCGCCGGTGACGACGACGGTGGCCTCCCAGTTCAGCGTCACCGTGGCGGCGAAGGCCCCGTCCTTCTGCCGGCCGGAGCCGGTCTTGAACAGGTAGCCGCAGTCCGGGGACTCGGCGCCCCCGTACGCGGGGTCGTACGGCGTCCCGGCCGTCGCGCAGGACGTCCTGAGGCCGTCCCCGAAGTCCCAGTCCGCCCGCACCGGCTTGGGGGTGACGGTGACCGAGATGCCCTGCACGGCCGCGGTTCCCGGCGCGGGTGTCGCGGCGTGGTCGGCCCAGAGCCAGACCGGCGAGTTGACCACCGCCGTGCCTTCGGGCGCGACCCGGCCCACCGGCGTCCCGAAGACGACCCGCTCCCTCGCCGACTCGATGGCCATGGCCTCGGCGTCCGGCGCGGGCCCGTTCTCCGACTTGGGCACGAAGACGACCTCGGCCCCGTCCTGGCCCCCGCCCGTCTGCGGGCAGACCTTCGAGTAGAGCGAGCCGTCCTTCGGGTCGTGTCCGTCCCAGGCCGGGTCGCCCGCGGCCGGCGGGTTGTCCAGCTGGCGGAAGTAGCAGCCCTTGTCGCTGTTGAACCAGCCCAACTGCGGGTCGTGGCAGGCCCAGGGGACGTCGTGGTAGCTGCACAGCTGCGGGCCGGTGTCCGCGCCGCCGCCTCCCCCTCCGCCCGGTTTCGTGGATCCGGGCACGGGCGTCTTTCCGCCGGAATTGGCGTCCGCGCAGATCACGTTCGGGAAACACTGCTCGGCCCCACCGCTCGGCGGTTCGTCCGCCGTCGCGGTCACCGCCGAGGACAGCAGCAATCCGACCGACATCGACGCCACGGCCGCGATTCGCCGGGCCGGTTTCCGCGCGTTCAGCATGTCCGGTCCACCTCCCGTGTGAACTCGTAGATCAGCCAATGTGCTTGGAACATGCGCAGGGACGCGGTCGCGAGATACCGGTTCAGCCGCTGCCCCGGATCCTTCGCGGCCCCGGTGACGGCATCGACGCGGTGCCAACCCGTCAGGTCGACGCAGTCCTCGATCACGGCGGTCTGCGGATCGGCTTTCAGGTCGACGGTCTTGACCACCGGCGAATTGCGCGGCGTTCCGGTCATCACCACTTTGGCGTCGCGGAGTTGGCGGAGGCTGACCAGGGTGTCCGACAGGGCCCGCCCGGAGGAGTACTGCTCCAGTGTGTATCCGTCCGAATCCGGTCGTCCGAAAACCTCGGCCTGGATCTGCCACCAGTCCTGATACGCCTTCAGTGCCACCCGGCTCAAGGCCCCTTCCGGGCCCTCGGTCGGCGCGATCGCGGCGTTTACCGAACCACTCGAAGGAGTTACCGGAGCCACTCCCGCAACAGTGGGCGCAGCCGTCCCCAGGTGATCGACGGAACCGCCGGAACCACCGCCCGCGCAAGCGCCGAGCAACAACACCAGAACCGCCCCACCGACCCCAACCGCCCCGGGGCGCACCACATTTCCGCGCTGCCGCATCGCCCACCTCGTCGCGACCGACCCGATCCGTGATCCACGGCCGCCGGAAGAATTCCGTCGTCCCGCCGGGCTTTCCGCTGGGGATCGATTCTTCGCCAACCCACCCCATCACGGCAACACCTCAGGCCCCCTGACCTTACGCGGAAGGCGGTTCCGTCGGGGCACTTTCCCGCCACAGAACGGCCAACAGTTCTTCGGAAAGCGACAATCCGGCCAATGCGCCCCGAACCGCGGCCCGATTGCGCATCAACAGGCGCCCGCCGTGCGGCGGAACGAGCAGGCGCGCGCCCGGCGCACCCGAACTACCGGCCGACTTCGCCCCGTCCGTCAGCGCCGCCACGGCGGGTTGGAGGTCCAGTGGGGCGACGGCCGCCGGCGCACCAGGGACGCCCTCGCGCAGGACGGCGGTCAGGGCCCGGCTGAACGAGCCGTCACCGCCCGGCAGTACGGCGTCCCGGCCGCGTCTGCCCGGGGCGTAGCGGCCGATCCGGCCCCACAGGGGGACGCGCGAGAAGCTCAGCAGTTCGCCCGCGCCGTCCTCGCCGCCGCCGCGCTCCAGCGCCGCCCAGGTGTCCCGGTCGGCCACCGCGTCGACCAGCAGCAGTGCCTCCTCCTGGTCGCCGTGCACCATCGCGCTGACCACCCAGTCCCAGGCCAGGCCCCGGCGGTAGGCGTTGTCGGCGGTGCTGCCGCCGGTGACCAGCGCGAGGCGGCGCCCGCGCGGATCGGCCACCAACTGCCCGACCAGGCAGACCACCAGCCAGCGGCCGGGGTGCTGGGCCGCGTCCCGGACGGCGGTGAGCATCGCGTTGGCGTCCGCGTCCGGGGGCGCGGTGGTGACCCGGCAGCCGGCCGCGCCGGTGTCGAAGCACATCCCGGGCAGCACCTCGGCGAGCAGCCCGGCGCCGGCCGGCGCGAGCGCCGAACCGCCGAAGGCCCGGTCGGGCCCGCCGTCCGCCCCGATCACCACCAGATCGACCCCGCCCGCCATCCGTCCCCCCCTCCTGGCCGCCCCGGCACCCGGGGCCGGCACCCGCCGCCGCGGTCGGCCGCCGCGCGGTTCGCGGGCGAGCCACCGTGCGCGGCCCCGATCCGTCTCCGCGTCACTCTTGCGCCGCCGGGCAGGCTACCGCCCCGGCCGGCCACCGCCGGGGCTCCCGGCCCGCCGTCTCAGGGACCATGGGCCCTATCGACGCGGGCGCCGACCGGAGGACGATCGGACGCATGGAGCGTGAGGACTGCGTGGAGACCCTGAGCGAGGCCGAGTGCCTGCGGCTGCTCAGCACCGTGCCCGTCGGACGCGTGGTGTACACCGAGCACGCACTGCCGGCCGTCCTGCCGGTCTCCTTCGAGGTGCTGGAGGGGCGGCTGGTGCTCGCCGTGCGCCGGGGAAGTGCCACCGCGCGCGGGCTTGACGGCACGGTGGTGGCCTTCCAGGCCGACCTGCTGGACCCGGTCACCCGTACCGGCTGGAGCGTGCTGGTGCACGGGCGGGCCGACGCGGTGCGCGACCCCGAGCAGGTGCGGCGGATGCTGCGCTCCGGCCTGCGGCCGTGGGTGGGCGACCCGGAGCCGCTGTTCGTGGCGCTGGCGCCGGAGTTGGTGAGCGGCCGCCGGCTGGGCCCGACCGGGCCAGACGGCCCGGGGCGCGCCGTGCCGCGGCCTTGAACACCGGCGCCCCTTTCCCGTCCGTCGCCCTGCCCCGTCCCTTCGGCACCGAATTTCGGCGTTCGGGATCTTCGGACTCCTGACAGATACCGGCGGGTAGGCATACGCTTCCGGCGTCCTAACCCCTCCCCGGGCCCGTCCCCCTCCAGGAGCGCACCGTGACGACCTTCGCCTCCCTCGCCGAGCTGACCGCCGCCGTCGGCACCGAGCTGGGCACCAGCGAGTGGCACACCATCGAGCAGCGGCAGATCGACCTGTTCGCCGAGGCGACCGGCGACCACCAGTGGATCCATGTGGACCCGGAGCGGGCGAAGGAGAGCCAGTTCGGCTCGACCATCGCGCACGGCTACCTGACCCAGTCGATGATCCCGGTGCTGGCCAAGGAGTGCTACGCCGTCGAGGGTGTGCGGATGGCGCTGAACTACGGCTCCGAGAAGGTGCGCTTCCCCGCGCCGGTACCGGTCGGTACGGCGATCCGGGCCACGGCCGAGCTGGTCACGGCCACCGAGGTGCCCGGCGGCGTCCAGGCCGTGGTGCGGTTCACCATCACGAGCGAGCGGAGCGCCAAGCCGCACTGCGTCGCAGAAACGATCACTCGCTTCTACGCCTGAGCCGGGGCCCGGGAACCGGGGCCCAGGGCGCTCTCCGGGCCCGACCGGTGCGGCCCGGAACCGGATCGGCCGGGTACGCCGATTGGACCGCACCTGGCCCTCCACCAGGTCCGGACGGCCCATGGCGAGTAATCTCCGACGAGATGGTTGTCGTATCACGAGGGCCCCACCCGCCACTGCGATACGCGCCCCGGGCACGCCCGGTAGCCGTGACCGTCCTTGGAGGAGCCGTGCCCCGCCCCGCCCCGTGGTTCTCCCGCCTCGCCGGTCTGTCCGCACAGTTCGCCCCGCCCCCCACCGGCGCCGCCGCCGACCTCATCGCCGACCGCGCCGTCCCCGGGCTGGCCGGGCTGCCCCGGGCCGCCTGGCACCGGGTGCGGGCCGACACCTTCGGCGCCGAGCCCCGGGGCGAACGGCTCGCCCGGATCCGCCGCTCCCCGCACTTCGCCGACGGCGCCTTCCGCAACCCGGTGCCGACCCGCCGCCTGGTGTACGAGCGCAGCCCGCTGGAGATCACCCGCGCCCAGCTCGCCGGGAGCAAGACCCACCGGGCGCCGGCCGCCGCCGTACCGGTGCACCGGCTGCTCCCGGCCGACCTGGCCGCACCGCCGGAATCCGGGCTGCGGCTGACCTGGCTGGGCCACGCCACCGTGCTCGCCGAGATCGGCGGACGGCGCGTCCTGCTCGACCCCGTCTGGGGCGAGCGCTGCTCCCCGTTCTCCTGGACCGGCCCCAAGCGGCTCCACCCGGTGCCGCTACCGCTGTCCGAAATCGGGCCGGTGGACGTCGTCGTGGTCTCCCACGACCACTACGACCACCTCGACATGGCCACCGTCCGGGCACTGACCGGGACGGGGGCGGTGTTCGCCGTACCGCTCGGCGTCGGGGCTCACCTCGAGCACTGGGGCGTGCCGGTCGAACGGATCGTCGAGCTGGACTGGTGGGAGTCGGCCGAGGTCGCCGGGCTGACCCTGACCGCCACGCCCGCCCGCCACTACTGCAGCCGGGGGCCGCGCACCAGCTCCCTGTTCCTGTGGGCGTCCTGGGTGGTCTCCGGCAGCGGGCACCGGATCTTCCACAGCGGCGACACCGGCTACTTCCCCGGCTTCGCCGAGATCGGCCGCCGACTGGGCCCGTTCGACGCGACCATGATGCAGGTCGGCGCGTACAGCGACTTCTGGCCCGAGGTACACATGACGCCCGAGGAGGGCGTCCAGGCGCACCTGGACCTGGACGGCGAACTACTGCTGCCGATCCACTGGTGCACGTTCAACCTCGCGCTGCACCCCTGGGACGAACCCGTCGAGCGGGTGGTCGCCGCCGCCCAGGCACTCGGCGCCCGCCTCGCGGTGCCCCGCCCGGGCAAGCCCTTCGAACCCGCCGACCCGCCCGCCCTCCGCCTCTGGTGGCGCGCCGTCGCCGTTTCGCCGTACGGCAGCGAACCGCCGGCCGGAGCGCGGGCGGACGGGACGGTGGCGAACGGGACGGTGGCTGCGGCGGGGGCGGCCACCGCGAGCAGTGAGGCGCGCGAACAGGTAACAGATTTCAGCGAACAGATTTCATAATCTGTTCGCTGTTAGTTGTTCGCTGTTAGTTGTTCGCTGTTAGTCGTTCTCTGTTCTCCGTTCTCCGTTCTTCGTTCGCCGTTCGCCCTTCGCGGTCCGCCGTTCCGTGAAAGTTGGAACGTGTTCTACGACCCGCTCCGCTCCTGCCCCGTTACCCACGTCACACCACCGCACGGTTGGCTTCTGCCACTATGACCCCGTGACCGACCTGACCGAACCGCACCTGCGGCCCGCCGGGGCCGCCCGGCCGACCGCCCCCTTCGCCGAGCTGCTGGAGATCGAGCAGCTGGACGAGAACACGTTCCGGGGCTTCTGCCACGCCGGCGCCCCGATGCGCGCCTTCGGCGGCCACGTCGCCGCGCAGGCACTCGTCGCCGCCGGGCGCACCCTGGAGGACCGCCGCCCGGCGCACTCGCTGCACGGCTACTTCCTCCTCCCCGGCACCCCCACCCAGCCGATCGACTACCTGGTCGAGCGGGTGCGCGAGGGCTTCTCGTACACCACCCGCCGGGTCACGGCGGTCCAGAAGCGGAACGAGATCTTCTCGCTCACCGTCTCCTTCAAGCACCCCGAGCCGGCCCTCGACCGCCACCGCACGATGCCGCCGCTGGCCGGCCCGGAGTCCCTGCCGGACGCCGTCGCCCACGCACCCGACGAGGTCCGCCGGACGGTCGCGGCGACCGGCGGCTTCAACGACCTCGACGTGCGCTTCGTCCCGCCGGGCTCCCCGGGTTTGCCGCCGGCCGTCCCCGGCCTGCTCCAGCAGTTCGTCTGGATGCGCACCGCCTCCCCGCTGCCGGGCGACGACCCGCTGCTGCACGCCGCCGCGCTCGCCTACCTGTCCGACCTCACCCTGGCCTCCACCGCCGGGCTGAACGAGCAGCCGAACTTCTTCCAACGCACCGAGCCGCCCACGCTGCTGATGGCTTCGCTGGACCACGCGATGTGGTTCCACCGCCCCTTCCGGGCCGACGAGTGGCTGCTGTTCGCCCAGCGCAGCCCGTCCGCCTCGGACGGCCGGGGCCTGGCGCTCGGCGAGTTCTACGACCGGGACGGCCGACTGGTGGCCTCCGCCGTCCAGGAGGCCCTGATCCGTCGACAGCCGTAGCGCCGCCGCAGCCCGGTGACCCACGGGCGAACGGAAGGGAGCCGGTCGGCGTCATACTCCTGAGCGGTCCCGGCCCGTATCATGGTGCGGGTGACCAAGGTTGACCTGTCACCACGGCCGGTGGAGGCGATGTCTCCACGTCAGCTCGAACGCCGCGAGAACCTGATAGCGGCCGCGCTCGCCCTGGTGAACGAGATCGGCGTCGAGCGGCTGCAGATGAAGCACGTGTGCGAGCGGTCCGGAGTCGCTCTGGGGACGGCGTACCGCTACTTCTCCTCCAAGGACCACCTCCTGGCGGCGGCGATCGCCGAATGGCACCGCCTGCTGCTGGCCGACCTGGTGGCCGAGCTGCGCGGGCCCCGGGCCGGTCCGGGCGCGACCGACCGGGCGGTGCGGTTCGTCCGGGGCGGCATGCGGGCCTACCAGCGGCAGCCCGAACTCGCCCGGCTGCGGGTGTCCGTGGCCGCCTCCACCGACCCGTTCGCCAGCGAGGCACTGCAGGGCATGGCCCGCGCCGACAGCACCGCCCTGCAGGCGGTGACGGCCGAGGTGCCGGCCGCCGCGAGCGACCTGGTGCGCCACATCGTCGCGCACGCCTGGCAGGGCGAGCTGACCGCCTGGGTGACCGGCCGCACCACCCTCGGGGACGCCCGGCGGCGCTTGGAGGACGTGGTGCGGCTGGTGCTGAACCCGTACGAGACGCGCTACCCGGCCCCGTACGAGGTCCAGTCCACCGGCTGACCCCGGGCGGGCTCAGACCACCGTCACCGGGTGGGCCACCACCGCACCGAACAGGTAGCCCTCCCGGTTGAACGCCTCCCGCTCGGGCTGGGTGTTGCCCCGGCGGTCCGTCGCACGGGCGCGCAGCTCGTACCGGCCGGGCCGCTCGGGCCGCCAGTCGACGCTCCAGCGCGTCCAGTCGTCGGCGTGCGACCCGCCGTGCAGTTCGGCGCGCCGCCACGTCCGGCCGCCGTCGGCGCTCACCTCGACCCGGCGCACCGCCGCCGTGCCGGACCACGAGCGCCCGTGCAGCCGGTGGACGTGGCCGGCCTCCAGCGCCGCGTCCGGGGCCAGTTCGAAGGCGCTGCGGACCACCTGCGCGGTGAGCGGCGCCCCGCCGCCCGGCGGGTGGTCCGGGCCGAACATCCGGTAGAAGTCGGTGTTCCAGGGCGAGTGGAGCGGGTGGTCGGCCACCTCGATGGTGCCGACCCACTTGATCGAGGCGACACCCACCCAGCCGGGCACCACCAGCCGCAGCGGCGCGCCGTGGTCGGGCGTCAGCGGCTCGTCGTTCATCTCGTACGCGAGCAGCGCGTCGTCCAGCGCCTTGGCGAGCGGCAGCGGTCGGCGGACCGGGCCGTGGTTGACCCCGTCGACCACGTAGTCCGCGTCCAGGCCGGTCGGCAGCACGTCGACCGCCCCGCCGGTCAGCCCGGCCGCGTGCAGCAACTCGGCCAGCCGGACGCCCCGCCAGGCCGCCGAGCCGATCGCACCGAGCGTCCACGGCGTGCCCGGGACGCACTGGCCCTGCTGGCGGCGGAAGTAGTCGCGGCCGTTGCCCGCGCACTCGATCACCGCGCTGATCCGGGTCGCGGACAGCGCCCGGAGGCCGGCCAGGTCGAACTCCACCGGGTGCTCCGCCGTCGGCGCCCCGCGCAGGCCGGCGCCGAACAGCCTCAGCCGCCAGGTGTCGGGGTCGATCAACGGTGTGCCGGTGTGGTTGCGGACGAAGAACCGCTCCACGGGCACGTGCCGGCCGACGACGGCCGCGCCGTCGGCGTCCCGCAGGGCCTCCCAGCGCATCTCGGCGTTGGTGCCGTGCGGGACGAACCACTCGGCGGGCAGCGGCTTGACGATCCCGGACGGGGCGACCCCGGGCGTGGGGATCGGGGGCGTGACATTTTCGAACATGGGACCTGGGCACCTCCTCGGCGACCGCCCGGCCCGGGGCCACGCCGGCGCGGCCGACACGGGCACACAGTAAGCGCCCCGCCGTCCCAGCGTAGGCGCTCCGACGCGCTGCGTGACCACCGCCGTCCGTCACAGTCCAGGCCCCGGCCCCGTCGCCGAACCGTTTCGGCCGTTCCGCACTCGCCGGCCGCTCCCCGCCCACCCGGCGCGCCCTCCCCCGCCTCACGGAACGCACTGGACATAGTGCGACTTACGGCGCGAACCACCGCGCCCCGGAGACATCGAGTCTGTCGAGAGGCCATCCGATGAGCACCCAGCCGCCGCAGCCCGACCAGCGCGTGAAGGAGCCCGACGAGCCTGCCGCGACCCTGGCGACCGACCGGGCGGTTTTCGGCATCAGCGCCGTCCTGGTGCTGGCGGTGGTCGCCTGGGGCGTCTTCGCCGAGGACTCGCTCGGTCGCACCTCCAGCACCGCGCTCGGCTGGGTCCTGCACAACTTCGGCTGGCTGTTCGTGGTCGCCGCCGACATCTTCCTCGTCGTCACCGTGCTGCTCGCCTTCAGCCGGTTCGGCCGGATCCGACTCGGCCGCGACGACGACGAACCGGAGTTCTCCACCCTCGCCTGGGTCGCCATGATGTTCAGCGCGGGGATGGGCATCGGCCTGATGTTCTACGGCGTCGGTGAGCCGCTCCAGCTCTTCGCCGCCCCGCAGCCCGGTTCCGGTCTGGAGCCGCAGAGCGCGGCCGCCGCCCGGCAGGCCCTGGAGTTCGCGCTCTTCCACTGGACCCTGCACCCCTGGGCGATCTACGCGGTCGGCGGCCTCGCCCTCGCCTACACCACCTTCCGCAAGGGCCGCGGCAACCGGATCTCCGCCGCCTTCGTCCCGCTGATCGGTCAGCGCGGCGCGGACGGCTGGGCCGGGCGGACCATCGACCTGCTGGCCGTCTTCGCCACCGTCTTCGGCTCCGCGACCAGCCTCGGCCTCGGCGCGCTGCAGGTCGCCGACGGCCTCGGCTACATCTCCTCCGTCCGCAACACCCAGAACGCCCAACTGGTCATCATCGGCTCGCTGACCGCCGCGTTCGTCCTGTCCGCCTTCTCCGGCGTGCACAAGGGCGTGAAGTGGCTCTCCACCTCGAACGTCGTGCTGGCCTCGCTGATCATGCTCTTCGTCTTCGTGTTCGGCCCGACGGTGTTCGCCCTGGACGCGATCCCGTCCACGGTCGGCGGCTACCTCTCCGACCTGCTGGCGATGTCCACCCAGACCGGGGCGTTCACCGACGAGACCTGGCTCGGCACCTGGACGATCTTCTACTGGGCCTGGTGGCTCTCCTGGGCGCCCTTCGTCGGCACCTTCATCGCCCGCATCTCGCGTGGCCGCACCATCCGGCAGTTCCTGCTCGGCGTGCTGCTGGTGCCCAGCGGGGCGACGGTCGTCTGGTTCTGCGTGATGGGCGGCACCGCGATCCGGCTGGTCACCACCGGCGCGGCCGACCTGGTCGCGACCATCCCGCAGGGCCCCGAGGCCTCGCTGTTCGAGATGCTGCGCGCGCTGCCGCTCGGTTCGGTCACCAGCGTGGTCGCGGTGCTGCTGGTGATGACCTTCTTCATCACCAGCGCCGACTCGGCTTCCCTGGTGCTCGGCTCGCTCTCCAGCCGCGGCTCGCTGCACCCGCGGACCTGGCTGGTGGTCGTCTGGGGCGTCCTGATGGGCGGGGTCGCGGCGGCCCTGCTGCTGGCCGGCGGGCTCAGCGCGCTGCAGAACGCGACCATCCTGGTCGCCCTGCCGTTCGTCGTGGTGATGCTGCTGCTGTGCGTCTCCCTGGTCAAGGAGCTCCGGGAGGACCCGGCCGCGGGCCCGTCCCGCTTCCACCCGCCGCACGGCCTGCGGGACGCCGTCCGGGCCACCGTCGGTGAGCGGAGCGCACAGCGCTGACCAGCTCGTACGCCCCGCTCCCGGCGGGTGGGGCGTACGCGGCCAACCGACGTCCAACCCCCGTCCGGACTTCACCCGCGCGTACCGACCGTTCACGCCGCCCTGGAAGCCTCCCTGTCATGAACGCCAACCCTCAGGCGCCCTACCAGGAACCGCGCTTCCCCCTGCCGAAGCGGCACCGCCGCCTGCTCGCCTGCACCGCCGTCCTCGCCTCCATCGCCCTCGGCGCCCTGGGCGTCGGCGCCACCGTGGAAACCGTCGAACACGGGCCCCTCGCCAGCACCACCGCCAGCAAGTAGCCACCTCCCACCCGCATCCCACCCGAATCCCGCCACCCCAGCACGCCGCCCAGCACCGCCGTCCCGCATGACGGACGCGGTGCTTCTGCTTGCGCGGAGGCCGTTCGCTCCCTACGCCCGCTGTTCGGTGCGGGCGGCCGGCGGGGAGGGGACCAGGGGGATGGGGCGGGAGTGGCGGCCGGTGCCGGGGGTGGGCTGGAGGTCGGCAGCCGGGGCGAAACGGGCGGCGTGCGGGCGGAGGTGCCAGGTGGGGGGCCGCTTGGGCTGGGGGGTGGGGGTGATC
Source organism: Kitasatospora sp. NPDC023385 (assembly GCF_055664045.1). NCBI lineage: Bacteria > Bacillati > Actinomycetota > Actinomycetes > Kitasatosporales > Streptomycetaceae > Kitasatospora > Kitasatospora sp. NPDC023385. Next base: position 157,712 of record NZ_JBVOOL010000001.1, read on the forward strand.
AGGCCGAGCCGGTGGAGGAGGTCCAGGGCGTCGCGGCGCAGGGCGGTGCGGTCGCAGAGGTAGCGGGCCGGGAGACCGTAGTCGTCGGCGATGTCGCCGAGGACGCCGTCTATCAGCGCGTCCGGGATCGGGGCGTCGCCGTCGGCGCCCTCGCCGGGCAGCGGGCGGACCTCCTCGACCAGGCACTCGACCAGCAGTTGGGTGGCCTGGGCGAGGGTGCCGGCGCCGGGGAGGGCGAGGTCGGTGAGTTCGGCGGCCGGATCGAGCAGGGCGACGCCCTCGGCACGCAGCTCGGCCTCCAGGCCGAGGAACTCGGCGAGCGCGGCGGGACCGCTCAGCCGGTGCTCGTGCAGCCAGGCGCGGTGGCCCTCGGGGAGGTCGGCGGTGAGGACGGCGGGCGTCTCGGCGAGCAGGCGGCGTACGGCGGTGGCGGGTTCGGCCTCGGCGGCGCGGCGGATGAGGTCGGCGGCGTCGGCGGCGAGGGCGGGCGGGCCGGCCGGGACGGCGCGGGCGAGTTCACTGTCCACGGTGAGGACGAAGGAGTCGTCGGCCGGGTCGGCCGGCAGGTCGCCGAGCACCTGCCACCCGGCCAGCGTGGCCAGCGCCATGTCGACGTCGCCCGGGTCGGCGGCCAGTCCGGGCGCGGCGGCGCGCATCGCGTCGAGCAGCCGCCGGTACCGGAGTTGTTCCGGGGCGTCGACCAACAGCGCCAGGGCGAGGGCGAGTTGGGCGTAGGCGCCCGGGGTGAACGGAGCTCCGGTGGCGGGGTGTTCGAGACGGCGGGCGGCGCCGGCGCCGAGGCCGGCCTTGCAGAGCCGGGCGTGCCAGGGCCCGACGTCGAGGCGGTAGCCGAGCAGGGTATCGAACCGTTCGGCGAGCCAGAGCCGGTGACGGCGGATCAGCGGGAAGCCGTCGGCGTGCGGGCCGGAGGCGGTGACCAGCGGGTGGGCGAGCAGCAGCCGGGCGGCGATCCGCCGTTCGGCGACGGGCAGTTCCTCGCCGGAACGATCCTGCGCGACCGGAGGCGGCGGCGGGCACGCGTCGACGGGCGCCTCCGGCAGCACCCGGGTGCGCTCGGGCTTGCGGTGCCTGCCGGGCCTGCCCGGCTTGGCACCTGACCGGACGACGGGCAGCGCGGCGTCGTCACGGCGGGCCCGGCGCAGGCCGCCCTCGGTACGCGAGTCCCTGGCCCCCCGCGAGCGCGGGGACGCGGCGGCATGCACGGTGGGACCGTGCCACCAGCTGACGTCGGGGTCGGCGGGCGCGGCGGGCGCGCCGAGGTGGCGGGCGGGGTAGAGGCCGAAGGAGGCGGCACAGAGGTCGTCGGCGGTGCCGGGGGTGGCGGCGGCGAACCAGTGGGCCAGCCGCAGCAGCCCCGGGTCGGGCGAGAGGGCGGCGCCGCTGGAGGCAGCGACGGCCTGCGGGCCGTCAGCAGCGTCGGCGCAAGCGGCGGGTGTGACCGGTGCGGCGGGAGTGACGGCTGCAACGGGAGCGGCAGGAGCAGCGGGACCAGCCGGAACGGGCCCGGGCGCCCCCTCGACGGCCCCGGCGGGAGCGGCTTCGCGTACGGCGAGGACGGCGGCGGCGGTTCCCCGTCCTGCCCCGCCCGTAGGTCCGTTCGGCCTGCCGGCGGCCACCCGGGTGGCGCCGACCGCGTAGTCCTGCTGATCCATGTCGGGATCCAGACTAGACGGTGCCCGGGTCACCCGGTGGCAGCAACCGGCCTCCTGAGGAAGTCTCCGCAAGAGCCCTCGAATCGGCCGCCCGCCCTCCGCTCCCCACCCCTCCCCCCGGACGCCACGCCGTCATCCGGCGTGCCCCGCCCGGGTTACGCGCCGGTAACCCGGCCTTCCGCCGCCCGTCCGGCTCCCTTAGGGTCGGTGCGATCCCCCACCGCCCGACCGCCGGAGGCCGCAGCAGCATGAGTATCCGTACGACCACCCGCGCCGTCCTCGGCGCGCGCCTGCGGTCGACCACCGGCCTGCTGGGCGGCTTCGCGGCCGCCTCGGCGGCACACCTGGGCTCGATCCTGTCCGGCGCCCCGGTGGTGCAGAACGCCACCAAGCCGGCCCTGATGCCGCTGCTGGCCGCGCACAGCGTGACGGCGGCCAGGGCGGCCGGGCGGGAGGCGCCGAAACTGCTGGCGCCGGCGCTGCTGCTGAGCGCGGGTGGAGACGTGCTGCTCCAGCTGAAGAACGACCCGGCGTTCCTCGCGGGCATGGGCTCCTTCGCGGCGGCGCACGTCTGCTACGTCACGATGTTCGTCCGGCGCGGCGCGCTCACCGACCGCCGGCGGGCCCTGGCGGTCGCGGCGGCGTACGCGACGGCCTGGGTTGTCCTGGTGGGCCGGCTCTGGCCGGACCTCGGGGACCTGCAGGTCCCGGTGGCCGGCTACAGCCTGCTGCTCGCCTCGACGGCCGTCACCTCGGCCGGGCTGGGCTGGCGGACCGGGCTGGGCGGGGCCCTGTTCCTGCTCTCCGACACGTTGATCGCCACCAAGTTGGCGAAGTGGCGGGAGCTGCCGGGGCATCAGTTCTGGATCATGGCGACCTACGTGCTGGCCCAGTACCTGCTGGCCGGCGGCACGCTCGCGCACGACGACAGGCTCGCGCAGCAGGAAGGGCCCTCGCAGCAGGAGGGGCCCTCGCGGGACGGGCGCACGCGGGTGGAGCGCCTGGCAGGCCCGCAGCCCCGGACCGTCTGACACACCGCCGCGCCGCCGGTCCCGTCAGGGTCCGGCGGCGCGGCACAGGGGCGCGGCGGGGCGTGTGGCGAGGCCAAGGCCCTCAGGCACCGCGCCTCCGCAGCAGCCAGAATCCACCGAGGCCGCCCGCGACCAGCGCGAGACCACCGGCCAGCTCGCCCGGATCCGCCGCGACCGAGCCGCCGAGACCGGTCTTCACGGCGCCGTGCGGGGCGACCTGCTGGCTGCCGGCACCGGACTGCCCGAGCGAGCCGGCCCACTCCCCCGCCGCCTCGCTCCAGCCGCCGAGGCCCCTGTCGGGGGTGGCGGCCGCGACGGTGGCGACCGTCACGGTGGTGGAGAAGGCGCCGCCGTCCGGGCAGGTGCCGTCGACCTTGCTGTCCCCGCTGTGCTGGGAGTTCAGCCGGGCGGAGCCGGCATGTCTGCCGTCGGGGCCCAGGGTGAGGGTCGCCGGCCCGCCCTCGAAGGCGGCGGAGCGGGCCGTGATGGTCTTGGCGTCGGGCTTGTCCGACTTCTCACAGGAGACCGTGACCGTCACGGTCTGGCCCGGTGCGGCCTGGGACGGGCTGACCGAGGCCGCGCCGTCCCTGGCGGAAGCGAGGGGGGCCGTCAGGCCGGTCAGTGCCGCCGCGCCGATCAGGGCGGCGGCGGCCGTACGCGTGGGGCGCATGCCGGAACCTCCGGGATTCTCGGGCGCAGCCGGGGACTCCATGTCCACGTGGTCGATCAACCGCACCCGGTCATTCACCGACGGTAGGCACGCGCCTCGCGCTCAGCCAGCGCTCAGGACCGTTCGAGTTACGGCCCGTCACCCAGGGTGACCTCCGCCGAAGGTTCCCGATGGGCCTCAGAGGTCGAGGTCGACCACGACCGGCGCATGGTCCGAGGTGCCCTTGCCCTTGCGGGCCTCGCGGTCGACGTAGCTGTCGGTGACGGCATCGGCGAAGGCCTTGTTGGCGTAGGTGAGGTCGATCCGCATGCCCCGGTTCTTCGGGAAGGCCAGCTGACGGTAGTCCCAGTAGGTGTAGGGGCGGTCGTACTTGAGCGGGCGCGGCACCACGTCCTGCAGGCCGATGCCCGCGAGCGCCTCCAGCGCGGCGCGCTCGACCGGGGTGACGTGGGTGAGGCCCTCGAAGGCGGCGACGTCGAAGACGTCCTCGTCGGTCGGGGCGATGTTGAAGTCCCCGAGGACGGCGAACGGGCGGGAGCCGGCGGCGTCTTCGACGGAGGCCGCGCGCAGCGCCTCCAGCCACTCCAGCTTGTACTGGTAGTGCGCGTGGCCGACCTCGCGGCCGTTGGGCACGTAGACCGACCAGACCCGGACCGGGCCGCAGGTGGCGGCGATGGCGCGCGGCTCGACGTCGGGCAGCAGCGCGCCGTCGGCGAGGTAGCCGGGCTGGCCGGGCAGGCCGCGCACGACGTCGTCCAGGCCGAGCCGGGAGACGACGGCGACGCCGTTCCAGCGGCCGGTGCCGTGCGCGGCCGTCTCGTAGCCGAGCTCGCGGACCTCGTCGTACGGGAAGGCGTCGGCCGCGCACTTGAGCTCCTGCAGGCAGAGCACGTCGGGCTTGGCGCTCTCCAGCCACTCCAGGAGCTTGGGCAGCCGCGCGGTGACGGAGTTGATGTTCCAGGTGGCGATGCGGACGGTCACGGCGGGCGGCCTTCCCGATGGTTCGGTACGGACGGGGATACGGCTGGATCCACGGCTGGAGCCCCGGCTGCGGGTACAGCGGTGGCTACGGACGGGGTGGGCCGCCCCGCGCGGGGAAGGCCCACCCCGAACATACCGTCCGGCACTGACAATCCGGCCGGCCCCGGCGCCCGGCCGCCGGTCCGGTCAGCGCACGGGCCGGACCACCGCCGCCGAACCGCCGCCACGCCGAACCGGTTCGGCGGCGGCCACCCAGCGCCCGTCCGGCAGCCGTTCCACGCCGGTGGCGGCGCCGATCTCGCCGGCGTTGGCGAAGCTGTGCCCGAGGGCCTCCAACCCGGCCCGCTCGGGCAGTGCCAGGAAGGCGGGCTCGGCCTGGGTCGCGGTGCTGTTGCGCTGGCTGGCGCGCGGCGCGGCGATGGCCTGCTCCAGGCTCAGGCCCCGGTCGAGGCGCCCGAGCAGCACCTGCAGGGTGGTGGTGATGATGGTCGCGCCGCCGGGGCTGCCGGTGGCGAGGAACGGCTCGCCGTCGCGCAGCACGACGGTCGGGGACATCGAGGAGCGCGGCCGCTTGCCCGGGCCCGGCAGGTTGGGGTCGGGGACGCCGGGGGCGAGCGGGGCGAAGTCGAAGTCGGTCAGCTCGTTGTTGAGCAGGAAGCCCCGGCCCGGGACGGTGATGCCGCTGCCGCCGGTCTGCTCGATGGTCAGGGTGTAGGAGACGATGTTGCCCCAGCGGTCGGCGACCGTCAGATGGGTGGTGTTGGGGCCCTCGTAGGGCTCGGCGGCGGTCTGGCCGGCGTCGGCGCAGTCGGCCGGGTGGCGCGGGTCGCCGGGGGCGAGCGGGCTGGTGAGCGCGTGGTCGGGGCTGATCAGGCAGGCCCGGGAGGTGGCGTAGCGCTCGGAGAGCAGCTGCTTGGTGGGGACGTCGACGGCGGCCGGGTCGCCGACCCAGCGGTTGCGGTCGGCGAAGGAGATCCGGGAGGCCTCCAGGAAGTGGTGGTAGTACTGCGTGTTGCTGTACGTCGAGACGTCGCCGCCGTCCTCCAGGATGTTGAGCGCCTCGCCGACCGTGGTGCCGCCGGAGCTGGAGGGGGCCATCGAGTAGACGTCGTAGGCGCCGTGGGAGACGTGGGTGGGAGCCTGGTCGCGGACCTGGTAGGCGGCGAGGTCGGCGGAATCGACCTTGCCGGCGCGGGCGTTGCGGCCGGAGGCCGGGTCGACCGGCGGGTGCTGCAGGGTGTTGACGATGTCCTGGGCCAACTGGCCCTGGTAGAAGGCCTTGACGCCGTCCTTGGCGAGCAGTCGGTAGGTGGCGCCGAGGTCGGGGTTGCGCAGGACGGTGCCGACCTCGGGGGGCTTGCCGTCGGGCAGGTAGAGCTTCGCGGTGGCCGGGAAGTCCTTGAACCTGGCCTGGTTGTCGGCGGTCTGCTTGCGGAAGGTCTCGTCCACGACGAAGCCGTTGTCGGCGATCCGCTCGGCGGGTTCGAGGTTCCGGGCGAGCGAACGGCTGCCCCACCGGCGCAGTGCGGCGTCCCAGGTGGCCGGGGTTCCGGGGACGCCGACGGACAGGCCGCTGGTGACGGCGTCGGCGAAGGCCAGCGGCTTGCCGTCCTCCAGGAACAGTCCGGTGTCGGCGCCGCGGCCGGCCGTTTCGCGGCCGTCGAGGGTGTGCACCCGGCCGGTGGCGTGGTCGTAGTAGACGAAGTACCCGCCGCCGCCCACACCGGAGGAGTACGGCTCGGTGACCCCGAGGGCCGCCGCGGCGGCGACCGCCGCGTCCACCGCGTTGCCGCCCTTGCGCAGCACCTCGATCCCGGCGGCGGTGGCGTCGGCGTCGACGGTGGCCACCGCGCCGCCCCAGCCGACCGCTTCGGGCGCCTTCGGCGGCGGGGCCGCCGCACCGGCCGGCAGCGCGGTGGACCAGACCAACGCGGTGGTGAGCAGCAGTGGTGGTGCGAGACGGGTCAGAGCCCTCATCCGAGTCCTCCTGGGTCGACGTCAACCCAGTTGTTCCACAGGAGAGATGATCCGACAACCACACCGAGGCGTTACCAACCGGTAGTTGACGGAGCGAAAGCGACCGGGGGCAAGGCGAGGGGCGGGGGCCGAACAGCTGACAACTGACAACTTTCAGCTGACAGAGTTCAGCGAACAGATAACGAAATCTGTTCGCTGAACTCTGTCAGCTGAATCCCGTCGGCTGAGACCCGTCAGCCGCCCACGCCCACCCCGCCCCGCCCCACCCCTACAGCGCGCTGCGCTCCACCCGGCGGCGCTTGATGGTGCGGAAGCGCCGGGCCACCTGCCGGGCGAGGTCGGCGGCGCCGACCAGGCCGGCCTCGTTGCCGAGGGCGGCGTGCACGATGGTGGCCTCGGGGCGGAAGCCGCGGCCGGTGAGGGTGCGGCGGAAGGTGTCCCGGGCCGGGCCGAGCAGCAGGTCGCCGGCCTCGGAGACCCCGCCGCCGATGACGAAGCGGCCCGGGTCGAGCCCCGCGGCCAGGTTGGCGATGCCGACGCCGAGCCAGGTGCCGACCTCGTAGAGCAGCTCGATGGCGGTCGGGTCGCCCTCCCGCGCGGCCTCGGTGACCAGCGGCCCGGTGATGCCCTCGACCGTGCCGCCCGCCCGGGCCAGCAGCGGCTGCACCACCGGGGACTCCTCGGCGACCAGTTCCCGCGCGTCGCGCACCAGGGCGTTGCCGGAGGAGTACTGCTCCCAGCAGCCGCGGTTGCCGCACGGGCAGCGGTGGCCTCCGGGCAGCACCTGCATGTGCCCGAACTCGCCCGCCAGGCCGTACTTTCCGCGGTCGACGTAGCCGTCCCGGACCACCGCGCCGCCGATGCCGGTGCCCAGGGTGAGCATCACCATGTGGTCCTCACCGCGCCCGGCGCCGAAGCGCCACTCGGCCCAGGCGGCCGCGTTGGCGTCGTTCTCCACGATCACCGGGAACCGCAGCCGCTCGCTGAGCGCCTGCTGGAGCGGCTCGTTGCGCCAGTTGAGGTGCGGGGCGAACAGCACCCGGGAGCGGTCGGCGTCGACCCAGCCGGCCGCGCCGACGCCGACGGCGTGGACGTCGTGCCGGTCGGCGAGCTGCAGCACCAGCTCGACGATGACGTCCTCGACCACCTTGGCGCTCTTGCTCTTGTCGGGGGTGTCGGTGCGCAGCTTCTCCAGCACCTTGCCCTCGCCGTCGACCACCCCGGCGACCACCTTGGTACCGCCGATGTCGATGCCGATGGTGGGCAGTCGCAGTATTCCCGCGGGCAGGGCGCGGCGGCGGCGCTCGGCGCGCGGGCCGAGGCCGAGCAGCGTGGGCAGGACGGGCGGCCTGGTGCTGCTCTGGGGGCTGGTCACGGCTGCGGACGCTCCTCACGGGAATCGAAGGCGGAGGGTCGGGCCAGCTCGTGCGAGAGCTCGGCGAGGTCGGAGCCGCCGGCCATCTCGGTGGTGAGCTGTTCCAGGCTGATCTCGGCGCGGGGGTGGCTGCCCGCCATCCGGCCGCGCTTGAGCAGGGTGAAGTGGTCGCCGACCAGGTGCGCGTGGTGCGGGTTGTGGGTGATCAGCACGACCCCGAGCCCGGCGTCGCGGGCGGCGGTGACGTACTTGAGCACCACGCCGGACTGTTTGACGCCGAGTGCGGCGGTGGGCTCGTCCAGGATCAGGGCCTTGGCGCCGAAGTGCACCGCGCGGGCGATCGCCACGCACTGGCGCTGGCCGCCGGAGAGGGTGCCGATCGGCCGGTCGACGTCGTGCAGGTCGATGCCCATCCGGGCGAGTGCCTCGCGGGTGGTGGCGCGCATCCCGTCGGCGTCCAGGCGTAGGCCGCCCCAGCGGCGCATGCCCTGTTCGGAGCCGAGGAAGAAGTTGCGCCAGACCGGCATCAGCGGGACGACGGCGAGGTCCTGGTAGACGGTGGCGATACCGCGGTCCAGGGCCTGGCGCGGGGAGTCGAGGCGGACTTCCTCGCCGCCCACGGTGTAGCTGCCCTCGTCGTGCCGGTGCAACCCCGAGATGATCTTGATCAGGGTGGACTTGCCGGCCCCGTTGTCGCCGAGCACGCAACTGATCTCGCCGGCCCGCAGGGTCAGCGAGACGTCCCGGAGCGCCCTGACGGTGCCGTAGCTCTTGCCGACGCCCTCGAGGGCGAGGAGTTCACTGCCCGTCATCGCGGCCCCCGCTCGGCCCGGCGCTTGACGAAGGCGTTCAGCAGTGCGGCCATCAGCAGCATCGCGCCGAGGAAGAACTTGAACCAGTCCGGGTTCCACTGGGCGTAGATGATCCCCTTGCTGACCATGCCGAAGATCAGCGCGCCGAGCGCGGAGCCGACGACGGAGCCGTAGCCGCCGGTGATCAGGCAGCCGCCGATGACGGCCGCGACGATGTAGATCAGCTCGTTGCCGACGCCCTCGCCGGACTGCACGGTGTCGAAGGAGAACAGCAGGTGCTGGCCGAGCACCCAGGCGCCGAAGCCGACGCCGAGGTAGAGCACGGTCTTCGTCCGGGCGACCGGCACGCCGACCGCGCGGGCGGCGGCCGCGTCGCCGCCGACGGCGAAGACCCAGTTGCCGAAGCGGGTGCGCAGCAGCACCCAGCTGCCGACCGCGAGCAGGCCGAGCCACCACCAGACGGTGGCCTTGATCGTCAGCCCGCCGACGGTGACCTCGGAGGCGAACAGCCAGCGGCAGGCGGCGAAGCCCTCCATGTCGGAGATCGGCTTGGTGGAGACCGTCCCGGAGACCGCCTTGGTGACGCCCAGGTTGGCGCCGGTCAGCATCAGGAAGGTGCCGAGGGTGACGATGAAGCTGGGCAGCTTGGTGCGGCCGAGCATCCACCCGTTGAACCAGCCGACCGCCAGCGTGGTCGCGAGGGAGGCCAGGACGCCGACCCAGGTCACCGCGGTGAACTGGTACGAGACCATCGAGGAGGTCAGCGCGGCGGTGGTGACCAGCACACCGGCCGAGAGGTCGAACTCGCCGCCGATCATCAGCAGCGACACCGGCACCGCCATGATTCCGATGGTGGACGCCGCGTAGAGCACGGTGCCCAGCGAGGAGGCCCGCAGGAACGGCGCGGCGACGGCGGCGAAGACCACGAACACCGCGACGGCGGCGATCAGCGAGCCCAGTTCCGGGCGGGCGAGGAGCCGCCGCAGGGCCGCCGGGCGGTCCTGGACGAGGCCGTCCTGGGCGAGGAGGTCCGGGGTGCTCACCTGGTCCCCCTCGCGACGTACCCGGCGAGCGCGTCGGCGTTCTCCCTGGTGAGGATCTGCGGGCCGGTCTCGACCGGCTTGCCCCCGCCGAGCATGTCCAGGTTGGACTTGTAGAGCCAGAGCAGGTCGACGCCCTCGTAGCCCTGGAGGTAGGGCTGCTGGTCGACGGCGAAGCCGACGCTGCCGGACTTGAGCCCGGCCACCACCTGCTGCCCGAGGTCGAAGGTGTCCAGTTCGACGGGGCGGTGGGCGTCCTGGATCGCCTGCAGTCCGGTGGCGGCCATCGGGCCGGAGAGGGTGAGCACGGTGTCGATGGCCGGGTCGGCCTGGAGCTTGGCGGAGATCGAGGCGCGGGCGTCCGGCATGTCGACGCCGTTGACGTAGAGCACCTGGAAGGCGCCGCCGGCCTTGGACTGGGCGCCGGAGCACCGCTGCTCCTGGCCGACGTTGCCCTGCTCGTGGATGACGCAGAGCACGTTCTTGCGTCCGCGGGCGGACAGTTCGGTGCCGGCCGCCTGGCCGGCGGTGGCCTCGTCCTGGCCGATGTGGGTGAGCGCGCCGAACTTCCCGGAGTACTCCTGGCCGGAGTTGATGGTGATCACGGGGATGCCGGCGGCCTTGGCCTTGGCGAGGACGTCAGCCATGGCGTCGCCCTTGGCGAGGGTGACCAGCAGGCCGTCGACCTTCTGGTCGATGGCGGCCTGGACGAGCTGGACCTGGTTCTGGGTCTGCGCGTCGTTGGAGTACAGGAAGGCGATGTTGTCCTTGGCGGCGGCCTGCTCGGCGCCCTTGCGCACCGTGTCCCAGAAGGCGTCGCCGGCCCCGGCGTGGGTCACCATGGCGACCTTCCAGCGCGGGGTGGTGACGGCGCCGCCGGCCGCGGACGCGGCCTTGGCGCGGGCCTCCTCGGCGCGTCTGCCTCCGGTACTGCTGCAACCGGCCGCGGTGACCGCGACGGCCAGGACGGCGCACACGGGCCAGAAGCGGCGGGACGGACGAAAGCGGGTGATGCTCATCCCCATAGTCTCCCTGGCCCGGCCGCACGGGATCGCACCGCCTCGCCCGCCGACGCGAACGGCCTGGGAGGTAAGGTGCCCCGGGGGACCTTTCCTGGAAGTTCGCTGAACATCTGGTCCGGACAACCGCCGTCCGGGTGACAGACTAGGCGCCGATCCGAAGGGGGCGCATCACGAGAACGTGATGTTCCTCTCAGGTTCCGCACAGATTCGGACGGCAACCGATCATCCGCCATCGGCCGTCTGATGCCATTGACGCGCGTTCGGACGACTGGGGCCCGAACGGCGAGCGACCCGGATACGAGAACTCGATGGAACTGACAGGTACGCCATTCTTCATCCTCACCGTCATTCTTGTGCCGGTGTCCATCACAGTGGCGCTGCTGTTCTGGGGGAAGGTCGGCGGCCCCCAGCCGGTGAGGACCCTCACCCGGATCGTCATGATCATGTTCTGCCAGGTCACAGCCGTCCTGATGGTCTTCGTGATGGTCAACAACGCCAACCTGATCTACGGCAACTGGGACGACCTGCTCGGCACCGGCAACCACGTCCGCGCGGTGCCCCCGGTGCCACCGGCGGACGCGCCCGGCGGCACCAGCGGTGAGGCGGCCAAGGAACTCCCGAAGGTCAAGCAGAGCTTCGGCGGCGTGAACGACCCGGCGGTACCGGGCGACGTGCAGAAGACCGAGCTCAAGGGCCAGGTGTCCGGCGTCGACGGCGAGGTGCTGGTCTGGCTGCCGCCGCAGTACAACGACCCGGCGTTCAAGGACAAGAAGTTCCCCGTGGTCGAGCTGATCCCGGGCTACCCGGGCTCCTCCTCCACCTGGTACGGCACGCTCAAGGTCTCCGAGCAGCTCAAGCCGCTGATGCAGCAGGGCAAGGTCGCCCCGTTCATCCTGGTCTCGCCGCGCACCCTGCTGCTCGGCGCCAACCAGGACGCCGGCTGCACCGACATCCCCGGCAAGGTCAACGCCGACGCCTGGATCACCCGGGACGTCCCGCAGATGGTGCTGGACAACTTCCGCGCCGACCCGTCCGCGGACCGCTGGGCGATCGCCGGCTACTCGGCCGGCGCCCACTGCGCGGCCAAGCTGTCGCTGGCCCACCCCAACCGGTACCGGGCCGGCATCGCGATGTCGGGCTACAACGACCCCGCCGTCGAGAAGGACTCGCTGGTCGGCAAGGACCCGAAGCTGCGCGAGGCCAACAACCCGGTCAACATCCTGAAGGCCTCCCCGCAGCCGCCGAAGGTCGCCCTGTTCGTCAGCGGCTCCAAGGGCGACGGCTTCGAGGACGGCGAGGCGATCCGCGCCGCGGCCAAGGCCCCGACCACCATCCAGGTCGAGGAGGGCGTCGGCCCGCACACCACCGAGCAGTGGAAGAAGATGGTCCCGGGCGCCTTCACCTGGCTGACCTCGATCATCCCGCCGCAGTAGCGCACGGACGCACGACGAGAGCCCGCCGCGGTCCTTCCGCGGCGGGCTCCGTGCTGTGCCGAACGGGCCGTCAGGCCAGTTCGAGCGCCAGGTAGAAGTCCACCCGGTCCTCCAGCCGGGAGAGGTCACGCCCGGTCAGCTCCTCGATCCGGCCGATCCGGTACCGCAGGGTGTTCACGTGGACGTGCAGCTGCCCGGCGCAGCGGGTCCAGGAGCCGTCCGAGCGCAGGAAGGCCTCCAGGGTGCGGACCAGGTCCGCCTGGTGCTCGATGTCGTACGCGATCACCTTGTCCAGCAGCCGGCTGCGGAAGGCCCGGCGGACCTCGTCCGGGACGGCGGCCAGCAGCAGCACGTGCGAGGCGAGCTCCTCGGGGCCGGCGACGCAGACCCGGCCCACCCGGGAGGCGGCGATCCGGCGGGCGTGCCGGGCCTCCTCCAGGGCGCCGCGCAGTCCGCCGGCCTCGGGGGCGGGGGCGGAGACGCCGAGGGTGATCCGGCCCTCGGAGCCGAGCCCGGCCTCCAGCGGGGCGAGCAGGTCGCGCAGGGTGTCGGCGGGCACCGGGCTGTCCAGGGCGGGCAGCACCACGACGGCGCCGCTGCCCGTCCCGGCGACCAGGGCGCGGTCGGTGGCGGCGCCGAGCGCCTCCTCCAGCACGGCCCGGACGGTGCCCTCCGGCAGGCCGGTGCCCTCGGCGCTGAGCACCAGCCAAGAGCCCTCCTCCGCCTGGGACTTGGGCTCGGCGCTCTCGTAGCGGGCGGCCATCGCCGAGGAGGCGTACAGGGTGCGGCTGATCTCGGCCGGGTCGGCGTCGCGGCGCAGCAGGGCCAGCACCTCGTCGGCGAGGCGGCGGCGCAGCCGGCGGCCCTCGTCGCGGCGGTGGCGCTCGGCGGCGACGAGGCGGGCCAGGTTCTCGGCGAGCTGCTGGCGCTTGGTGGTCCACTCGGTGATGTCGCCGGCCACCGCGAGCATCCAGTCGGCCAGCGAACTGTCGGCCGGCGGACTGTCTGCCTGCTGCGCGTCGTGCTCGGTGGAGGCCGCGGCGGGCAGCAGCGAGTAGGAGCCGGCGGCCAGGCGGGCCCGGTGCGGGGGGCGGCGGCGCTGGCGCTGGGCGGCGAGGTGGGCGCGGACCAGCTGGTCGCGGTCCTCGGCGGAGAGCCGGTCGGCGGGGCCGGCGATCACCGCGCCGGTGGGGGCGAGGACCCAGCAGTCCAGGTCGAGGTCGCCGCCGAGCAGGTCCAGCACCGCGTCCAGCCCGCCGCCGCCGGCCGCGGAGACCAGCAGCCGGTGCCGGTCGACCAGGGCGGCGAGGTCGGCCGCGCGGTCGGCGGAGACCTGGCGGCCGATGAACTCGGTGACGGTGCCGAAGGCGATGTCGTCGGGGACGGCCAGCAGCGGCATCCGGTGCCGGCGGCAGGCCTCGACCAGGTCGTCGGGCACCGGGCCGACCTCGGCCTCGCCGGCCGCCAGGGCGACCGCGCCGCCGGCCGCGAGGGTCCGGACGAAGCGCTCGGAGTCGGCCGGGACGGTGCGCCAGAGCATGCCGGTGAGCACCAGTTCGCCGCCGTGCAGGTAGCGGCCGGGGTCCTGCAGGTCGGTGGTCATCACGCCGCTGACCTGCCGGTCCAGCTCTTCCTCGGCCGCGAGCAGGCGCAGTCGCGGGGCGCCGGGGGCGAGCAGGTCACGGACGCGCATCCGCAGACTCCTTACGGGGGACTGGATCGAGGGAAGGGAGGGAAAGCGAGGGGGAAGGGAGGGCGGGCGGGGGCCGGGCCATCGGTCCGGGGGTCACAGTGTGCCCGAACATCCGTGCTCGGCGTTACGTACCAGCGGGCCACCGGATCGCGGGGCGTAGCCCGTCCGTCACGGCCGGATTACGGTCGTAGGTAGCACCCGGCGAACACCTGGACTGCGGGGTTCTGCTCCTTAGAGGAACGTACAGGATGCCGGGCGGGACCACAGCCGGGGCTTCATGCCATCGGTGACTGCCAGTGGGCCGCGTCACAGGAGTTCACTGGGCGACACGCCGCCGGACACCCGGCGGGCGACGACTTGAGGAGACACCCGCATGGAGTTCCTTCGGCCCGCCACCTGGGACGAGGCGCTCGCGGCGAAGGCTGAGTACCCGACCGCGCTGCCCATCTCGGGTGGTACGGACGTCATGGTCGAGATGAACTTCGACGTGCACCGGCCATCCGCGATTCTCGACCTGAACCGCGTCACCGAGCTCACCGAATGGTCGAACGACGGCAGCGTCGTCAAGCTCGGAGCCTCCGTCCCGTACACCCGGATCATCGACGAGCTGTCCGGGCCGCTGCCCGGCCTCGCGCTGGCGGCGCACACCGTCGGCTCGCCGCAGATCCGCAACCGCGGTGGCGTCGGCGGCAACCTCGGCGGCGCCTCCCCGGCCGGTGACGCGCACCCCGCGCTGCTGGCGGCCGGGCGGGACGTGTTCGTCGAGGCGGCCTCGGTGCGCGGTACCCGGCTGATCCCGATCGACGACTTCTACGTCGGTGTGAAGCGCAACTGCCTGGAGGCCGACGAGCTGATCCGGGCCGTGCACATCCCGGTGGCGGACGGGCCGCAGCAGTTCTCGAAGATCGGCACCCGCAACGCCATGGTGATCGCGGTCTGTGCGTTCGGCTTCGCCCTCCACCCCAAGAACGGGACCGTCGGCACCGGGATCGGTTCGGCTGCCCCCACGCCGCGCCGCGCCGTCGAGGCCGAGGAGTACCTGCAGGGCGTGCTCGCCGAGCGCGGGCTCTGGGAGTCCGGCGAGCTGCTGGGCAGCGAGGTGGTCCAGCGCTTCGGCGAGCTGGTGAAGGCCGCGGCCTCGCCGATCGACGACGTCCGGGGCACCGCCGACTACCGGCGCCACTCCCTGGCCGTGATGGCCCGCCGCACCCTCACCTGGTGTTGGAACGACTACAGCAAGCAGATCAGGAGCGCGGCATGAGGGTCACTTTCACCGCCAACGGCAAGCCGGTCGAGGCCGACGACGTGTGGGAGGGCGAGAGCCTGCTCTACGTGCTGCGCGAGCGGGTCGGCCTGCCGGGCTCGAAGAACGCCTGCGAGCAGGGCGAGTGCGGCTCCTGCACGGTCTACCTCGACGGCGTCCCGGTCTGCTCCTGCCTGGTCGCGGCCGGCCAGGTGCAGGACCGCGAGGTCCGTACCGTCGAGGGCCTGAGCGGCGAGGAGGGCGAGCTGGGCCTGGTCCAGCAGGCGTTCATCGACGCCGGCGCCGTGCAGTGCGGCTTCTGCACCCCCGGCCTGCTGGTGCAGACCGACGCGCTGCTCGGGAACGACGCCCAGCCGAGCGACAACGACATCCGCGAGGCGCTGTCCGGCAACCTGTGCCGCTGCACCGGTTACGAGAAGATCATGGACGCGGTGCGGCTCGCCTCGGCCCGCAAGTGCGCCGGGAAGGGTTCGGCATGACCACGCGCACGATCCAGGGCCAGAAGAACCTGCAGAACATCAACCAGGCGTCCAAGGACGGCATCGGCGGCTCGCCGCTGCGCCCGGACGGCAACCTGAAGGTCAGGGGCGAGTTCGCGTACTCGTCGGACATGTGGCACGAGGACATGCTCTGGGGCATGGCGCTGCGCTCGCCGCACCCCCGCGCGAACATCCTCTCGGTGGACATCTCCGAGGCGCTCAAGGTGCCCGGCGTCTACGCGGTGCTGACGCACGAGGACATCCCCGGCGCGAAGTACTACGGCCTGGAGATCCAGGACCAGCCGGCCCTGGCCATCGACAAGATCCGGTACCACGGCGAGGCGATCGCGCTGGTCGCCGCCGACCACCCGGAGACGGCCCGCCGCGCGGTGAAGAAGATCGCGGTCGAGTACGAGGTGCTCCCCCCGATCGTCACCGAGGAGCAGTGCCTCGACCCGCAGACGCACGGCTACGTCCACGAGCCGCACGAGTACAAGTCGCACGCCTACGGCAACATCTGCCACGAGCAGAAGCTGGTCTCCGGCCTCGGCGTGACCGACGAGGTGCGGGCGCTGGCGGACGTCATCGTCAGCGGCGACTACGAGGTCGGCATGCAGGACCAGGCCTTCCTCGGCCCCGAGTCCGGCCTCGCCGTGCCCGCCGAGGACGGCGGCATCGACCTCTACATCGCCACCCAGTGGCTGCACGTGGACCGCGAGCAGATGGCCCCGGTGCTCGACCTGCCCGAGGAGAAGGTCCGGCTCACCCTGGCCGGCGTCGGCGGCGCCTTCGGCGGCCGCGAGGACATCTCGATGCAGATCCACGCCTGCCTGCTGGCCCAGCGCACCGGCAAGCCGGTCAAGATCGTCTACGCCCGGGACGAGTCCTTCTACGGCCACGTGCACCGCCACCCGGCGAAGATGCACTACGAGCACGGCGCCACCCGCGACGGCAAGCTGGTCTTCGCGGACTGCCGGATCGTGCTGGACGGCGGCGCGTACGCCTCCGCCTCGCCGGCCGTGGTCGGCAACGCCGCCTCGCTCGGACACGGCCCGTACGTGATCCCGAACGTCGCGATGCACGCCATCGCGCTCTACAGCAACAACCCGTCCTGCGGGGCGATGCGCGGCTTCGGCGCGGTGCAGGCCGCCTTCGGCTACGAGTCGCAGATGGACAAGCTGGCCGCCGAACTGGGCATGGACCCGGTGGAGTTGCGGCAGCTCAACGCGATGTCGGAGGGCGACTTCATGCCCACCGGCCAGCAGATCGACTCGCCCGCGCCGGTGGCCGAACTGCTGCGGCGGGCCAAGGACATGCCGATGCCGCCGCCGCTGGACACCGAGCACCTGGACGTGCGCCAGCTGCCGGGCGCGCTGTCCAACACCTCGCACGGCGAGGGGATCGTACGCGGCGTCGGCTACTCCGTCGGCATCAAGAACGTCGGCTTCTCCGAGGGCTTCGACGACTACTCCACCGCCCGGGTGCGGCTGGAGGTGATCGGCGGCGAGCCCGTCGCCATGGTGCACACCGCGATGGCCGAGGTCGGCCAGGGCGGCGTCACCGTGCACGCCCAGATCGCCCGCACCGAGCTGGGCGTCGAGCAGGTCACCATCCACCCGGCCAACACCGAGGTGGGATCGGCTGGTTCGACCTCGGCCTCGCGCCAGACGTACATGACCGGCGGCGCCGTGAAGCTGGCCGCCGAGGCCGTCCGGCGGGAGCTGATCGAGAAGGGCCGCCGGCGCTACGGCTGGACCCACAAGGACATCACGCTGGCCGGCGGCAAGGTCGTCTCGGAGAGCGCCGGAGTCCTGGTCCCGATGGTGGACCTGCTCGGCGACGAGGCCATCGACCTCACCCGCGAACACCACCACCGGCCCACCCAGGCCTTCGACAAGGAGACCGGCCAGGGCTTCGGCCACGTCCAGTACACCTTCTGCGCCAACCGCGCGGTGGTGGACGTGGACGTCGAGCTGGGCCTGGTCAAGGTGGTCGAGCTCACCGCCGTCCAGGACGTCGGCAAGGCGCTCAACCCGCTCTCCGTCGTCGGCCAGATCCAGGGCGGCTGCACCCAGGCGCTCGGCCTGGCGGTGATGGAGGAGATCATCGTCCGGGACGGCAAGGTCCGCAACGCCTCCTTCACCGACTACCTGATCCCCACCATCCTGGACACCCCGCCGATCCCGGTGGAGATCCTCGAACTGCCCGACCCCCACGCGCCGTACGGGCTGCGCGGGGTCGGCGAGGCGCCGACCGTCTCGGCGACGCCGTCCATCGTGGCCGCCATCCGCAACGCCACGGGTCTCGCGCTCAACCGGATCCCGGTCCGACCGGAGCACCTGACCACCGAACAGCCCGGCTGACCACCGGAGTTCGCGCTTCCCCGGGGCGGCGACCGTCTTCCCCGCCGCCCCGGGGGCACCACCCCCACACCCGCTGCCCTACCCGCGCCGAGGTTCCGCAGCGGTGCGCCCCACCCTCGAATGCACCGCTGGCACTCCCCCCTCTCTACGAGTGCCCCCAGTGAGCCGATACGTCCCCCCATGCCGCCTCGTTGACCGGCAGTCAGGTCGGCTCGCCCACCCCAACCCCCTTTGACACTTGGGAGTGGACATGTCCAGGATCCCCACGGAGCCCGGCACCACCGCAGACAGACCCACCGAGGACGCCACCCACCCGACGTCCCCGGACCCACGCCCGACGAGCGCACTCGACGCCTACTTCAAGATCTCGGCCCGGGGCTCGACCCTCGCCAACGAACTGCGCGGTGGACTCACCACCTTCATGGCGATGGCGTACATCATCCTGCTCAATCCGCTCATCCTGAGCGGCGCGGACGTCACCGGCGTCAAGCTGGACCACGCCGCACTGACCACCGCGACCGCCCTGGCGGCCGCCGTCACCACCATCCTGATGGGCGTGGTCGGCAACGTGCCGCTCGCCCTCGCCGCCGGCCTCTCGGTCTCCGGAGCGGTCTCCGCACTCGTCGTCCCGCACACCACCTGGCCCCAGGCCATGGGCCTGTGCGTGATCTACGGCCTGCTGATCGTGCTGCTGGTGGTCTCCGGACTACGCGAGAAGATCATGAACGGCATCCCGCTGCCGCTCAAGCACGCCATCACCATCGGCATCGGCCTGTTCGTCACGGTGATCGGCCTCTACAAGGCCGGCTTCATGCACACCGGCGGCCCCACCCCGCTGTCGCTCGGCCCGACCGGCGAGCTCGCCGGCTGGCCGGTCCTGGTCTTCTGCCTCACGCTGCTGACGATCTTCGTACTGATGGCCCGCGGCATCCGCGGCGCGATCCTGATCGGCATCGCCGGCGGCACCGTCCTCGCGATGATCGTCAACCAGGTCGCGCACGTCCCCGCCGCCGCCTGGAAGAACTCCGTGCCGGTGTGGCCCGGCAGCCCCGTCTCCGCGCCCGACTTCGGCCTCTTCGGCCACGTCGACCTGTTCGGCGCCTTCGGCGGCCAGGGCATGGGCGCCATCAGCGCCTCCGTCGCGGTGTTCACCCTGGTCCTGGCCGGCTTCTTCGACGCGATGGCCACCATCATCGGCGTCGGCACCGAGGCCGGACTGGCCGACAAGCAGGGCCGGATGCCCGGACTGTCCAAGGCGCTGTTCATCGACGGCGCCGGCGGCGCGGTCGGCGGCCTCGCGGGCGCCTCGGGCCAGACCGTCTTCGTCGAATCCGCCACCGGCGTCGGCGACGGCGCCCGGACCGGGCTCGCCTCCACCGTCACCGGCGGGCTGTTCGCGCTCATGCTGTTCTTCTCGCCGATCGCCGGCATCGTGCCGGTCGAGGTGGCCTCCGCCGCCCTGGTCGTGATCGGCTCGATGATGCTGAGCCAGGCCCGCCACATCGACTGGTCCGACCGCGAGGTGGCCATCCCGGCCTTCCTCACCTGCGTGCTGATGCCGTTCACGTACAGCATCACCGCGGGCGTCGCGGCCGGCGTCATCTCGTACACCGTCATCAAGGCCGGCACGGGCCGCTGGCGCGAGCCCGGGGTCCTGATGTGGGTCCTCACCGCGGTGTTCGTGCTCTACTTCGCGCTCACGCCGATCAAGTCCTGGCTGGGCGTGCACTGACCGGGCCGGGGCACCCGCTGCCCCCGTGACGTGACACCGCTCGCGCGACACCGCTGGCACGACACCGCCCGAGGCGGCCGCGCCACCTGCGACACCGCCGCCGTACGGGATCGTTTCCCGTACGGCGGCGTCCCCCGCTACTGTCGGAACCGTGTAAGGAGCCACCGCCATGCAGGACATCGCCGAGCAGCTGCAGGCCTGGCACGCGGCCGGGCGCACCTTCGCCGTGGCCACCGTGGTCGGCGTCTCGGGCAGCGCCCCGCGCGACCCGGGCGCGGCACTGGCCGTCGACGCGGAGGGCGAGGCGGTCGGCAGCGTCTCCGGCGGCTGTGTCGAGGGCGCGGTGTACGAGCTGTGCCAGACCGCGATCGACAGCGGCGAGCCGGTGCTGGAACGATTCGGATTCAGCGACGAGGACGCCTTCGCGGTCGGGCTGACCTGCGGCGGCGTCCTCGACGTCTTCGTCCAGCCCGTGGTGCCCGGAACCGACGCCGGACTGGACACCGGGATCGCGCACATCGCCGCCGGCACGCCGGTGGCGCTGGTGCGGGTGATCGCCGGGCCCGGCGGGCTGCTCGGCGCCACCCTGGCCGTCACCGCCGACGGGCACACCGGAGCGCTCTCACCGACCCCGTCGGTGGTCGGCGGCCTGGAACGGGCGATCGTCGCGGAGGCGCGGGCCATGCTGGAAGCCGGGCGCACCGGCCGGCTGGTGCTCGGCCTGGACGGGCGCCCCTGCGACGAGGACGAGCGGGGCACCGTCACCTGCTTCGTCGAGTCGTACGTGCCCGCGCCGCGGATGATCGTGTTCGGGGCGATCGACTTCGCGGCCGCCGTGGTGCGGATCGGCAGGTTCCTCGGCTACCACGTGACCGTCTGCGACGCCCGGCCCGTCTTCGCCACCACCCGCCGCTTCCCCGAAGCCGACGAGGTCGTGGTCGACTGGCCGCACCGCTACCTGGACTCCCAGCTCGGCCGGATCGACGGACGCACCGTGCTCTGCGTGCTCACCCACGACGCCAAGTTCGACATCCCGCTGCTGGAGCGCGCCCTGCGGCTGCCGGTCGGCTACGTCGGCGCGATGGGCTCGCGCCGCACCCACCGCGACCGCGAGGCGAAACTGCGCGAGGCGGGACTCACCGAGACCGAACTGGCCCGGCTGCGCTCCCCCATCGGCCTCGACCTCGGCTCGCGCACCCCCGAGGAGACGGCGGTCTCGGTCGCCGCCGAGATCATCGCCCACCGGCGCGGCGGCAGCTGCCTGCCACTGAGTACCGGGGACGGGCCGATCCACCACGACCTGTCGGCCACCGCCACCGGCCGGGCGCGATCCCCGCGGCCCCCGCGGACCCACGCCGCCTGAGCATCACGTTGCGTGCCCACCGAGGCGGGCGGAGGCTGGAGTTGCGGACTCACCCCGAGCCCGGGGAAGGAGCGGGGACCATGCGCGCCCTGCTGGAGGTCGAACTCGACACCACGACCTCGAACAAGCTCATCAACGACGGCACACTGGCCGAAGCAGTCCAGCAAGCCCTGGCCCAACTCAAGCCCGAAGCGGCCTACTTCCTCGACCGCAACGGCCACCGCGGCATGGTCCTCGTCGTCGACGTCGCGGACGAGGCCTCGATACCGTCGATCGCGGAGCCGTTCTGGCTCCGGCTGAACGCCAGCGTCGACATCCACATCTGCATGAACGCCGACGAACTCATGGAAGGGCTGAAGCGACTCGACCGCTGAGGCCCCGGCCGGCCCTGGTCAGTCCGCCGCCCCGGGCGCGACGACCCACTCGGTCGGCTGGCCGGTGACGGCGGCGATCATGTCGTAGTCGCCGTCGTAGTGCAGCACGGTGGCACCGTGCCGTTCAGCGGTGGCGGCGATGACGAGGTCGCGCACCGACAGTGCCCGCCAGTTGCCCTGAGCGGTCAGGAGGGCCTGCACCTCGATGGCTCGGTCCCACACCTCGTCGGGCGTGGGCAGCCACTCGAAGCCACTCAGGCCCTCCCGGATCTGAAGGGCGTCGGCCTTGGAACGGGCACTGTGCATGATCTCCAGTTCGACAGCGCCACAGATCGCAACCAGCCCTCTGCTGATCAGCGGGTCAAGCACTGACTTGACTGCCGGCTTCGAGTAGCGGGCGAAGGCCGACTTGTCGATCAGGACGCGCTCACTCACCTTTTTCCACCGGTCCGGTGAGATCGGGCAGTCCCCCCTCGGCAAGCCAGGCCATGAACGCCTGGCGCTTGCGGCGCTTCACCACGTCCTCAAGGGCAGCGTTGACAGTGGCGACCTTGGTCGTCGTACCGAGGATCTCGGCCGCCTCGGCCAGCAGTTCGTCGTTGACGTCTATCACGGTGCGGGCCATGGTCGGCCTCCCGGAACGGGGTGGGGACTGCGATATCGATACCGAGCCTACTTGATATCAGAGTCCCAGCTCGTCCGTCCGGGCGACGTTCGACCCGGTCAGGTGATGTTGAGGCGGGCGGCGAGGCGGAGGAGGCCGGGGCTGAGGCGGGAGAGGAGGCGGGCGGCCTTGGCCTCGGGGGTGACGGGGACGACGGGCTTGCCGGTGCGGACGGCGGTGACGATCGCGGTGGCGACCTTCTCCGGGGGGAAGCCGCGGCGGGCGTAGAGCTTGGCGGCGCGGGCCTGCTTGGCGGCCTGCTCCGTGGCCGTGGTGGCGGAGAAGGTGGAGGTGCGGGTGATGTTGGTGTTGACGATGCCGGGGCAGATGGTGGAGACGCCGATGCCGTAGTCGACGAACTCCGCACGCAGGCAGTCGGAGAGCATGAACACCGCCGCCTTGCTGGTGGCGTAGGCGGTGAGCGCCTTGGAGGGCAGGTAGGCGGCGGCCGAGGAGACGTTGACGATGTGGCCGCCCTGGCCGCGGTCGGCCATCAGGGTGCCGAAGGCGCGGCAGCCGTGGATCACGCCCCAGAGGTTGACGTCCAGGACGCGCTGCCACTCCTTCTCGGTGGTCTGCAGGAACGACCCGGAGTGGCCGATGCCCGCGTTGTTGACCACCACGTCGGGCACGCCGTGCTCGGCGGCGACGGCCTGCGCGAACGCGTCCACCGCCGCGCCGTCGGAGACGTCCACCCGGTAGGCGTGCGCCACCGGGCCGATCAGCGAGGCGAGTTCGGCGGTGCGCTCGGCGGCCGCGAGGTCGAGGTCGCAGACCACCACCCGGGCACCGTCCTCGGCGAAGGCGAGCGCGGTGGCCCGTCCGATGCCGCTGCCACCGCCGGTGACGACCACCAGCCGGCCGTCGTCCGGCGCGGGGCGGCCGGCTGCGGCGCCGTCGGCTTGACCGGCCTCGATGCGGGCGGTGAACTCGCGGACCAGGCCGGCCACGGTGGCTCCCTTCTCCAGCAGCGCCGACCAGTGGCCGGCGTGCAGCGTCCTCCTGGTCAGCTTGGGCACCCAGCGCTCCAGCCCCTCGGAGAGGTAGGTGCCGACGTAGCGGTCCCGGGTGAGGGTGACCAGCTGGACCGGGACCTCGGTCGGCCGCTCCCGCGGACTGCCCATGGTGGGCCGGAAGTTGGCCCGGTACAACTCGATGCCGCGGACCGCGTCGCGGCGCAGGCTGTGCTGCGGGTGGTCGGCGCGCGGGGTGACGTGCTCCAGGTCGCGCAGCACCCGCGGCCAGGCCCGGGCGAGGCCGAGGCGCCAGACGGCGGGCGCGAGGCCGGGCAGGTGGAAGGCGGTGATGTACCAGGAGTGCAGACCCTGCTGGAGCAGCTGCTTCAGGTGCCGGGGGGTGGGGCGGCGCAGCCGGTGGCGCAGCCAGTACCCCATGTGGTCCAGGCTGGGGCCGGACATCGTCGTGTACGAGGCGATCCGGTGCTCGGCGCCGGGAGCGGTGACCGCCTCCCAGGACTGGATCGAGCCCCAGTCGTGGGCGACCAGGTGGACCGGACGCTCCGGGCTGACCGCGTCGGCGACCGCGAACAGGTCCTCCGCCAGCCGCTCCAGCCGGTAGCCGTCGCGGTCCGCGGGGACGCCGGACTCGCCGGCGCCGCGCACGTCGTAGCGCACCACGTGGTGGTCGCGGGCGAGGTCGGCGGCGATGTCGTCCCAGACGGTGTGGGTGTCGGGGTAGCCGTGGACGAGCAGCACGGTGGGGGCGGCCGGGTCGCCCTGCTCGAAGACGGCCAGCGGGAGGCCGCCGGAGTGGACGGTACGGCGGCGGACGGGGGTCGTCATCGGGTGGCCTCCAGGGCGGTCGGCGCGGCGGTGGCGGTCGTCGTGGCCGTGGCGGTCTCCGTGGCCGCGGCGGACGCGCCGGCTCCGGTGTGCCAGCGGCGGACGTGCGGCAGGTCGTCGTCGAGCCAGTAGGCGTCGTCCTCGGTGACCACCAGCAGTTCCTCGAACTTGATGCCCACGTTACGGAAGCCGATGTGCGGCTCGACCGCCCACAGGCCCGGCGTGGGCGCGTGCCGGGACGACCGCCCGTCCGCCCAGAGCGGTGAACGGCCGTGCAGGCGCTCGGAGATGAGCTCCCGGCCGAGGGTCTGCAGGGTGCGCACGCCGAATCCGAGGACGTTGACCCCGGCCGGTCCGCGCGTGACGGTGCGGGTGACCTGGTGGCCGATCACCCGGCCCGGGTAGACCTGGTGGCGGTTGTCGTAGCCGTGCGCGGCGAGCTGCGCGTCCACGGCCGCGTACACCTCGGCGAGCGGCTTGCGGGCGCGCACCTCGGCGAGGATCAGCTCCCGGTAGATCCGCAGATCGTCGGCGAGGCGGTCCCAGACCCGGTTCTCGCCGACCTTGCCGCCGTAGCCGATGTCGGCGGTGTAGCCGTCCACGACGGGCGCGCAGTCCAGCACGTACGGCATGCCCTCCTCCAGGCGGCGGTTGCCGGCGAAGAACTGCAGCGGGGTGTGGAAGTGCCGGAAGGCCGTGCGGTCGCCGAACCAGGCGAAGGGGACGTGGAAGAAGTCCTGCACCCCGGCGGCGACCAGGCGGCGGCGCAGCTCGGCGGTGGCCTGCCGCTCGGTGACGCCGGGTTCGATCCAGGCGGCGGCCTCTTCCGCGCAGTGGTAGGCGAGTTGCTGCGTCTCGCGGAAGCGGGCGAGGTCGCGCTCGGTGTAGCGGAAGGCGGGGGTCGCTTTCGCCGACGGGGGCATCGGGGGCTCCTTCTAGAGGTCCAGCACGAGGGTCTCGCCCTCGGCGGCCCGGGAGACGCAGGGCAGCAGGGCGCCGGCGGCGCGCTGCTCGGGGGTGAGGCGGCGGTCCCGGTGGTCGGGCGAGCCGGCCGCCACCCGGACCTCGCAGGTGCCGCAGAAGCCCTGGCGGCACGAGTACGGGAGGTCCGGGCGGGCCTCGCGCAGCACGTCCAGGGCCGACCGGTCGGCGGGGACGTCGAGGACGGGGCCGTCGGCGCCGAGGCGGACGGTGAAGGGCGTGCCGTCGGTGACCGGGGCGGCGCCGAAGCGCTCGAAGTGCAGGGCGGCCGGCCCGCCGGACCCAACCGGGCCGCCGTCCAGGGCCCGCTGCACGGCGGTGAGCATCGGGGCGGGGCCGCAGCAGTACACGGCGGCGCCGCGCGGGGCGTGGGCGAGCAGCTCGGCGCCGGTGGCGACACCGCCGTGCTCGTCGTCGGTGCGCAGCACCACGCGGTGCGGGTCGAGGGCACGCAGCTCGTCCGTGTACGGGAGGGTGTCGGCGCTGCGGCCGACGTGGACCAGGCGCCAGTCCAGGCCGTGCCGCTGCGCCTCGCGGGCCATCGGGAGGAGCGGGGTGATGCCGATGCCGCCGGCCAGCAGGAGGACGGCGGGCTCGGTGCAGAAGGCGAAGCCGTTGCGCGGGCGTCGGGCGGTGAGGCGGGCGCCGGGGTGCAGGGCGTCGTGGACCTAGACGGACCCGCCACCGCCGTCGGGCAGCCGCCGGACGGCGACGCGGTAGCTGCGGCGGTCGGCCGGGTCGCCGCAGAGGGAGTAGTGGCGCTCGCGGCCGGAGGGCAGGGCGAGGCGCAGGTGGGCGCCGGGCTGCCAGCCGGGCAGCGGGCCGCCGGAGGGGTCGGCGAGCTGCAACTCGACGACGTCTCGGGCGAGTTGGCGGCGGGCGGCGACGACGAGCTGCAGCGGCGGGAGGGGGCGGCGGTGCGGGCGGCGCGGGTTGCGGCGCAGCAGGGGGCTGCCGAGGGCCGGGGAGTAGCGGTCGCCGAAGGCGGTGAGCCGGCGGATGAAGGCGTCGACGCGGGGGCGGCCGTAGAGGTCGGGGGGCGGGTTGAGCAGGTCCATCCGGCGGGGTCCTTGGCGTCGGGAGCGGGGGGTAACAGATGACAGATGACGTCATCTGTTAGCTGTCATCTGAAGGCTGTCAGCTGAAATCCGTTCGCTGAAATCTGTCGTCTGAAAGCTGTCCGCCGGGCCCCGTCAGCGCCCCGCCGCCGCGCGGGCGGCCGGGGAGCCGGCGAGGTAGCCCAGCGCCTGGCTGGAGGAGCCCTCCTGGGTCGGGTGGTAGCCCGGCCGCAGGTACCGCAGTCCGGAGCGGAGCGATCCGATCGGGTCCGGCAGCAGGCCGCGCCTGGCGATCCGGCCGGCTTCGCGCCAGGTCGGCTTGAGCCGTCCCTCCAGGGTGGGGTCGGCGGCGAGCAGGAAGCGGGCGCCGCGCACCCAGAGGTGGACCAGCAGCGGCCCGGACACCGCCATCCCGCGGATCCGGCGCAGGTAGCCCGGGTCGAGGTGGACCATCAGGTCGAAGGCGACGCTGCGGTGCTCGACCTCTTCGGCGCCGTGCCAGCGCAGCAGGTCGAGCATCGTCGGGTCGGCCTTGGCCCGGTCCAGGCCCGGGGAGTTGAGCGCCCAGTTGCCGAGGAAGGCGGTGAAGTGCTCGATGGCCGCGATGAAGGCGACCCTTTCGATGATGTTCTCGCGCCGCCGGGCCGGCGTCAGGCCCGGTTTGTCGCCGAGGATCCGCCGGAACAGCCAGGAGATCTGCCGGACGTACGGCCGCGGGTCGAGCCCCTGGCCGAGCAGGTGGTCCAGGACTTCCTGGTGCGCCTCGGCGTGGATGGCCTCCTGGCCGATGAACCCGAGGACTTCCTCCCGCAGTTCCTCGTCCCGGATGAGCGGCAGGGCCTCCTTGAACACCTGGACGAACCAGCGTTCACCCTCGGGCAGCAGCAGGTGGAGCACGTTGATGACGTGGGTGGCCATCGGCTCGTCGGGGATCCAGTGCAGCGGCAGCCGGGACCAGTCGAAGCGGACGTCCCGGGGTTCCAGGACGAGGCTGTCGTGCACGCGCACGGCGGGGGCGGCGAGGGCGGGGACGGGGGCGGGGCGGGGCATGGCAGACCCTCCTGACCTGGGGGCGGCGGCTCGGTCCAGGGAAACGTACTCGCGGGTAGCGGCCGGGACAAGGGGTTCGGCGAGCCTTATCGACATCGAGTCTAATAAGTGATGTGTGCACCGGCGGGCACCTCGCGAAACGCGGGCACCCCGGAAAACGCGGGCGCCCCGGAAGACACCGGCGCCCCGGGAACCCGGAAAACGCGGGAAGCCCCACCGGTTCCCCGGCACGGCTTCCCCGAACTCGCACACGCGACGGCCGGCCCGCCGTCAGACCGCCATCGCCAGCATCAGCGGCGCCGCGCGGGCCGCCAGCAGTTCGGCCGCGGCCTTCAGCCGGTGGACGTTGCCCACCGGCATCGAGGTGGCCAGGCAGCCGACCGTGCTGCCCGCCGTGATCGGCACCGCCGCGCACACCGTGCCCAGCGCGTATTCCTGGATGTCCAGCACCGGCACCGTGGCCGGCTGCCGCTCCAGCCGGTGCATCAGCTGGTCGGCATCGGTGACGGTGCGCGAGGTGAGCCGGGCGACCGGGTGCCGGGAGAGGTGGTCGCGCCGGGCGTCCGCGTCCAGTTGGCCGAGCAGGCACTTGCCGATCGCGCTGGCGTGCGCGGTGGCCCGGAAGTCGACCCACTCCTGCACGGCCGGCGCGTAGTCGGCCGCCGAGACCGCCTCGACCGACAACTCGCCGTCGTGGTACCGGCTGAAGTACACCGCGGCGCCCAACTCGTCCCGGAGTTCGGCGAGTTTGCGGTTGAGCCGGGCCTTCACCAGCTGCTCGCGGTTGTGCTGCCCGAGCAGGGCGAAGGTGCCGCCGAGCACCCAACCGCCGTCCTGGCACTGGAGGTAGCCCTCGATCTCCAGGATCTCGGCGAGCCGCCGTACCGTCGGCAGCCCGAGCGAGGTCTCCCGGGCGAGGCCCACCAGGGTGGCGCCGTCGGGGTGGCGGTCGACCGCCTCCAGCAGTCTGAGGGCGTGCTGCAGGGAGGTGAACGGGCCCGTCGGGCCCTGGTCCAGCGCGGCGTGACGACCCGGGGCTGGTGTCGACATGTCGTCCCCTTCCGATGTCCCCCCACGGAGCGACCGCGGGCACGCATCAGCCTATCCACCCGGCGGCTGCGGCGACTGCTGTCCGTGAATATCCGTGAACATTCCGTGGAGCAACCTCCGCCCGGCCTGGGGGAACACGACCGGCCCCGCCCCCACTGCCCAGGGGGAGAGGCCGGTCGGGCGGTCACCGGGTGCGGGCCCGGCGGCCGTGAGGGGGTGGTGCGAACCGAGGGAGGGGCGGAGGGAGGGGCGGCGGAGGCGCCGGGTCAGCCCTCGTCGCCCGCGCGCAGCTTGGCGACGGCCGCCGCCAGCCGGGCGCCGTACTCCTCGTCCGCGGCGTGGAAGTGGGCGAGGTTCTTCTCGACGATGTCGTCGCGCGTCACCTGCGCCAGGAAGCCCGCGATGTTGTCGATCAGGCGGGTCTTCTCCCCGGCCGACATCAGCCGGTACAGCTCGCCGGCCTGGAAGAAGTCGTCGTCCTTGGTGTGGGCCGGCGTGGCGTAGGTGCCGGTGTGGCCGTCGACCCTGACCGGCGCGGCGAGCACGGTGTCGGTCTGCGCCGGGCCGTCGTACGAGTTGGGCTCGTAGTTCTTGCCACGGCCGGCCGGGTTGGCGGCCATGAGGCCGTCCCGGCCGTAGTTGGCGGCCTCGGTGGCGCGCGGGGCGTTCACCGGCAGCTGGGTGTGGTTGACGCCGAGGCGGTAGCGCTGGGCGTCCGCGTAGGCGAACAGCCGGCCCTGGAGCATCTTGTCCGGGGACGGGCCGATGCCGGGCACGAAGTTGTTCGGCGAGAACGCGGACTGCTCGACGTCGGCGAAGACGTTCTCCGGGTTCCGGTTGAGCACCAGGCGGCCGACCTTGACCAGCGGGTAGTCGGCGTGCGGCCACACCTTGGTGAGGTCGAAGGGGTTGAAGCGGTAGTCCGCGGCCTCGGCGACCGGCATCAGCTGGACGTAGAGGGTCCAGGACGGGAACACCCCACGCTCGATGGCCTGGTGGAGGTCGCGCTGGTGCGAGTCGGCGTCGGCGCCGACCACCTCGGCGGCCTGGCCGCCGTCCAGGCAGCGGATGCCCTGGTTGGTCTTGAAGTGGTACTTCACCCAGTAGGCGTCACCGTCGGCGTTGACCCACTGGTAGGTGTGCGAGCCGTAGCCGTTCATGTGCCGGTACGAGGCCGGGATGCCGCGGTCGCCGAACAGCCAGGTGATCTGGTGGGTGGAGGCGGGCGAGTGGGCCCAGAAGTCCCAGACGTTGTCCGCCTCCTGCACGCCGGTGTACGGGTCGCGCTTCTGCGAGTGGATGAAGTCGGGGAACTTGATCGGGTCCTTGATGAAGAACACCGGGGTGTTGTTGCCGACGAGGTCGTAGTTGCCCTGCTCGGTGTAGAACTTCAGGGCGAAGCCGCGCGGGTCGCGCACCGCGTCGTTGGCGCCGAGGTTGCCCGCGACGGTGGAGAAGCGCAGGAAGACCTCGGTGCGCTTGCCGACCTCGGCGAGGAAGTCCGCCCGGGTGTACCGCGACACCTCGTCGGTGACCTCGAAGTAGCCGTACGCGCCGGAGCCGCGGGCGTGCACGACGCGCTCCGGGATGCGCTCGCGGTTGAACCGGGCCAGCTTCTCCAGCAGCTGCTGGTCCTGGATCAGCAGCGGGCCGTACTCGCCGGCCGAGGCCGAGTTCTGGTTGTCGGCGATCGGCGCGCCGGACTCCGTGGTCAGGATCTTGGACATGGAGGGTCCTTCAGGTGTCGATAAGGGCGGTGCGTGGAGAGGTTGCTGACGTTCCGTCAGGCTCGGCCGGGCGGGCGCCGCGGGCGGGTCAGGCGCCGAGCAGGCGCCGGACGGCCTCGCGGCGGCGGGCGGTCTCCTCGTCGGAGGCGGCCGGCCGCAGCGCTGCGACGGCGGCGCCGGCCGCGGCCGGGTCCGCCAGCGGGCGGGCGGCGGTCAGCGCGGCGGCCTCGTCGGCGGTCAGCCCGGCCCCGGTGAGGGCCGCGGCGGCCTCGGCGGCCGGGACGGCGTTGAACCAGCGCAGCGCGAGGGCCGCGCGGCCGGCCTCGGTGAGGCGGCCGGTGAGCCGGAGGCGGGCGAGCCCGCCGTCCGGATAGACGTTGATGCGCACGTGGGTCACCGGGCGGCCGGCGTCGAGCCGGAAGCGGTGCCGGGTGTCGGGCTGCAGGCGGGTGCGGGGCAGGAGTTCGAACCACTCGCCGTCGGCGGGGTCGGTGCCGGTGGAGGCGTCGAAGCCGATCAGGTCGGCCCAGCCGGGGGCATTGGCGACGAAGTGGGTGGTGTCCACCTCGGCGGCCAGGACCTCACCGCCCCCGGCCAGGGCGATCTGCACCCAGTCGTTGGCCTTGTCGCGCCGACGCCGGGTCTCCCAGCCCTCGCCCATGACGGTGGCGCGGCCGGGAGCGTTCAGGTTGTGCGGGGAGGAGAAGTAGCGGTCGGACGCCGCCTCGGCCACGCCGCCGAACTCCTGGGCGGCCAGGTCGAAGGTCAGGCCGTCCAGTTCGCGCGGGTCGGGCAGGACCTCGCCGTGCACGCGCAGCCGGGCGACGCCGCCGTCCGGGAAGATGTTCAGCCGCACGTGGGTGTAGCGGGTGCCGTCCTCGACGGCGAACTCGTGGACGGTGTCGCCCCGGAGCGGGGTGCGCGGCACGAGCGTGGTCCACTCGGCGGTCCGGAGTTCCTCCGGCGAGGGGTGCCCCGGGACGGACGCGGCCTCGACCGAGCCGGACTCCGGGTAGTTGCCGGTGAAGTGGGCGGTGTCCACGATGACGCCGCGGATCACGCCGGCGGCGCCGAGCCGGACGATCGCCCAGTCGTGGTCCTGGTCGGTGGGGTGCGGCTGCTCGGCGGAGACGCCGCGGCGGCGCTTGGACTCCCAGCCGTCCATGATCTGGCCCTTGTGGCCGAAGGTGTGCGGACGGAACTCGGCTGCCTTGGCGACCAGCAGGTTCTCGGCGTCCGCGAAGGTGTCCTCGTTGGTGGCGACGACGCCCGCGCCGAGCAGTCGGGAGGCCAGGTCGACCAGCTCGGTGAAGGGAGCACGGGGGGTGTCGGCAGTGGTCACTGACTCTCCTCTGTAGGCGCGTTCGGTTCAGGCGCGATCGGACGGGGCGGTGGCGCGGGTGGCAGGCGTGGTGGCCGTGGTGAGGCGGGTGAGCTGCCGGCCGAAGGGCCGGGCGCCGGTGTCGACCTCGCGGCCGCGCAGCCACGTGCCGCGCACCGCGCCGGTGAGGGTCCGGCCCGCGTACGGGGTCACGGGGTTGCGGTGGTGCAGCCCGCTGGCCCGGACGGCGAATTCGCCGTCGGGGTCGAAGGCGACCAGGTCGGCGTCGTGGCCGGGGGCGATGGCGCCCTTGGTGCCGGTGAGGCCGACCAGTTCGGCCGGTCCGGTGGACATCCAGCGCACGACGTCGGCCAGGGTGTGGCCGCGGCGGCGGGCCTCGGTCCAGACGGCCGGCAGGCCGAGCTGCAGCGAGGCGATGCCGCCCCAGGCGGTCGCGAAGTCCCCGCTGCCGCCGTACTCGGGCAGCAGTTTGAGGTCGGGGGTGGACGGCGAGTGGTCGGAGACGACGGCGATGAACTCGCCGCGGCCCAGGGCCTCCCAGAGCGCGTCCCGGTTGGACTCGTCGCGGATCGGCGGGCAGCACTTGAAGGCGGTGTCGCCGTCGGGCACCTGCTCGGCGGCGAGGGTCAGGTAGTGCGGGCAGGTCTCGGCGGTCACCCGGACGCCGTCCTCGCGTGCCTGGCGCAGCAGCGGCAGGACGGCGGCGGAGGAGACGTGCAGGATGTGGACCCGGGCGCCGGTGCGGCGGGCGGTGTCCAGCAGGTGGGCGACGGCCGCGGTCTCCGCGTCGGCGGGGCGGGAGGCGAGGAAGTCCCGGTAGTGGACGCCGGGTTGCTGCGGGGCGGCGGCGAGGACGGCCGGGTCCTCGGCGTGGATGATCGCCAGGGCCCCGATCCGGGCCTGCTCGGTGAGGGCGGCCTCCAGGTCGGGGGCCTCGACGTGCGGGAACTCGTCCACTCCGGAGGGGGCGAGGAAGCTCTTGAAGCCGAACACGCCTTCGCGGTGCAGGGGTTCGAGGTCCGCGACGTTGCCGGGCACGGCGCCGCCCCAGAAGCCGAGGTCGACCCAGGCCTGGCCCTCGGCGGTCTTCCGCTTGACCAGCAGTCCCTCCACCGTGGTGGTGGGCGGGATCGAGTTGAGCGGCATGTCGATGATCGTGGTGACGCCGCCGGCCGCGGCGGCCCGGGTGGCGGTGGCGAAGCCCTCCCACTCGGTGCGGCCGGGCTCGTTGACGTGGACGTGGGTGTCGACCAGGCCGGGCAGCAGGGCGGTGTCGCCGAGGTCGACGAGTTGGCGGTCGCCGGCCGCGGGTGAGCCGTGGGCGACGACCTGCTCGATCTTCCCGTCCCGGATCAGCACGTCCGCGGGGCGCTCGCCGTCGGGCAGGACCACCCGCCGGGAGCGGATCACCGTGGGCTGGCTGAAAGGCATGGGGACCTCCGGAACCTGGGAGTCAGGGGTGTTTCGTGGGTGGTTCGAGGATGGTTCGAGGATGGCTCGACGGTGCTTCGAGGGTGGTGGAAAGCGGGAGGAGGCGGGGGATTGCGGGGAGCCTAGGCCCGCCTTCAACAAAACGTCAATGGATGAACGTACGAGGGTTCAGCGCGGCAGCAGCTCGCCGGCCAGCCGCTCCCCCGCGAGTTCGGCCAGCTCGGCGGCCTTGGTCATGCTGTCCCCCGGCCGCTCGGCCAGGTCGGTCAGCGCGATCGCGGCGGTGAAGCCGGCGGCCCGCCACTCGGGCTCGGAGAGCTCCAGCCGGCCCGCCACGGCGGCCACCCGAACCCCCGCCCGGGCGGCCGCCGCGGCAACTCCGGCGGGAGCCTTGCCGTGGAGCGTCTGTGCGTCCAGGCAGCCCTCGCCGGTCACGACGAGGCGTGCCCCACGCACGGCCCCGTCGAAGCCCAGCAGGTCGAGCAGCAGCTCGATGCCGGGTCGCATGGTGGCGCCGAGCAGGGCGATGGCGGCGAAGCCCACCCCGCCCGCGGCCCCGGCGCCGGGGGCCTGTCGGACGTCCCGGCCGGTGGCCTCGGCGACCAGGTCGGCGAAGCGGGTCAGCCCCTCCTCCAGGACCAGCAGGTCGTCGCCGTCGGCGCCCTTCTGCGGGCCGTAGACGGCGGTGGCGCCGCGCGGCCCGAGCAGCGGGTTGTCCACGTCGCAGGCCACCACGATCTCGACGCCGCCCAGCAGGTCGGCCAGCGGACCTGGGTCGATCGTCGCGAGTCGGCGCAACGCGGCTCCGCCGGGCGGCAGTTCGGTGCCGTCGGCGTCGCGCAGCCGCACCCCGAGCGCCTGCACCATGCCCGCGCCGCCGTCCGTACAGGCGCTGCCGCCGAGTCCGAGCACGATCCGCTTGGCGCCGAGCGAGACGGCCCGGGCGATCAGCTGGCCGACCCCGTAGGACCCGGCCGCGAGCGGGGCGGCCCGGCCGCCGGGCAGCCGGGCGAGCCCGGAGGCCTGCGCCAGTTCGACCACGGCGGTGTCGCCCCGGACGGCGAGCGCGGCGTCCACCGGCAGGCCGGTCGGGCCGGCCACCTTGGCCGGGACGCGGTCGAAACCGGCCGCGAGGGCGGCGGCCAGGGTGCCCTCGCCGCCGTCGGCGACGGGCAGTTCGCGCACCTCGGTGCCGGGCGCGGCCCGCCGGATGCCGGCGGCGATCCGGGCGGCCACCTCGGCACCCTCCAGGGTGCCCTTGAACTTGTCGGGGGCGACGACCACATGGCCCTGGCGGGGGGTGGGGAGCATGGTGCGGTCCTCGCTTCCGAACGGGTGTGGCGGTGGTACTGCGACGTGCGTCAAGCATGGGCCCGGGGGTCCGGGGGTGCGACCCCCCTCGGCCGGTACGGCCGGGGGCCGTTCGCCCCGGGATGGGTTCGGGGGGGTGCGCCCCTCCCCCCGTTCGGGGTGCGCCCCCTCCCCGCCGTACCCCTCGTCCCGCTTCCGACGTACGAGGGGCTCCCCTCGGCGGGGAGGGGGCCAGGCGACGCGTCAGGCACGACCGAAGTGCCCCCGGGAGGGTGTACGCATCACCGGCTGGATCGACCGGCGGGCGGGCGGATGAGCCCCGGCCCGCGCGCCGGTCGGGTCCGACCCCCTGGCGGCGCGGGCACGACCGGATGGGTACACGCCGCCAGGGGAGCTTGGGGCGGGGGCTCCGCGCGGGAGCCCCCGGGGGTTACGCGACCTCGCGGCCGGAGAGCCGCTCGACGCCGCGCAGCAGCGCCGAGTGGTCGAGCGAGCCGTCGCCGTTGGCCCGGGCCGAGGCGACCAGCTGGGCCACCACGGCGCCGACCGGCAGCGCGGCGCCGACGGCGCGGGCGGCGTCGGTGACGATGCCCATGTCCTTGTGGTGCAGGTCGATCCGGAAGCCGGGGGCGAACTCGCGGTTCAGCATGTTCGCCTTCTTGCGGTTGAGCACGGTCGAGCCGGCCAGGCCGCCGCCGAGCACGTCCAGCGCGGCCGCCAGGTCGACGCCGGCGTTCTCCAGGAACACCACGGCCTCGGCGAGCACCTGGATGTTGACGGCGACGATCAGCTGGTTGGCGGCCTTGACGGTCTGGCCGGCGCCGGCCGGGCCGACGTGGACGACCGTGGTGCCCAGCGCGTCGAAGAGCGGCTTGGCCTCGGCGAAGTCCTCGGCCGCGCCGCCGACCATGATCGACAGGACCGCCTCGACGGCACCGGCCTCACCGCCGGAGACCGGGGCGTCCAGGGTCCGGACGCCCTTCTCCTTGGCGGCCGCCTCGACCTTGATCGAGGTCTGCGGGGTGATCGAGGACATGTCGATCACCAGGGTGCCGGGCTGGACGTTCTCCAGCACGCCGCCCTCGCCCAGGATCGCCTGCTCGACGTGCGGGTCGGCCGGGACCATGGTGATGACGACCTCGGCGTCCTTCACCGCGTCCGCGATGCTGGTGGCGCCGTGGCCGCCGGCCGCGACCAGGGCGTCGATCGGCGGCTGGGTGAGGTTGAAGCCGGTGACGTGGTGGCCGGCCTTGACCAGGTTGGCGGCCAT
The DNA here is from genome assembly GCF_055664045.1 of Kitasatospora sp. NPDC023385. NCBI lineage: Bacteria > Bacillati > Actinomycetota > Actinomycetes > Kitasatosporales > Streptomycetaceae > Kitasatospora > Kitasatospora sp. NPDC023385. Next base: position 192,680 of record NZ_JBVOOL010000001.1, read on the forward strand.
CGGGCTGCCCATGATGCCGAGGCCGATGAAGGCGATCTTGCGGCTCATCGCGTCGTTCCTTACGTCGTTCGTGGGGTGGGGAGGCTTGGGGGCGCTTACTCGGCGGCGCGCAGCTCGCGCGGCAGCCACCCGAAGCTGTCGGCGCTGACGCCGGTGGAGGGGCGGTACTCCAGGCCGATCGGGCCGCTGTAGCCGGCGGCGGTGAGCCGGGCGAAGAGGTCCTCGAAGTCCAGCCCGCCGGTGCCGGGTTCGTTGCGGCCCGGGTTGTCGGCGATCTGCACGTGGCCGATGCGGTCGGCGTGGGTGTCGATGACCGCCGCCAGGTCCTCGCCGTTCTTGGCCAGGTGGTAGAGGTCGCACAGGAACCGGGCGTTGCCCAGGCCGGTGGCGGCGTTGACCTTGTCGACCACCTCGACCGCGGCGGCGGCCGAGACCAGCGGGTAGTCCGGGGACTCCGCCTGGTTCAGGGCCTCGATCAGCAGGATCGCGCCGATGTCGTGCGCGGCCTTCGCGGCGAGCACCAGGTTCTCCAGTGCGAGGGCGTCCTGCTCGGCCGCGTCGACGCCCTCGACCCGGTTGCCGTAGAGCGCGTTGAGCGCCTTGGTGCCGAGCGAGCCGGCGAGTGCCGCGGCGACCGGGACGTTGGCCCGGAAGCGGTCCCGCTCGGAGGGCACCGAGACGGTACCGCGGGCACCCTTGCTGAGGTCGTCCAGGAAGTTGAGGCCGGTGAGCCGGACTCCGGCGTCGGTGAACGCCTTGCGCAGCGCGTCCAGCTCGGCCGGGGAGGGGTCGTGCTCCTCGCCGAAGGGCCACCAGAGCTCGGCGGCGGTGAAGCCGGCCGCGGCGGCCGCGGCGGGGCGCTCCAGGAGCGGCAGTTCGCCGAACAGGATCGACAGGTTGACCGTGTAGTGGTGCTTGGCAGCCGCCGTCACGTCACTCACCTCTCAGCTCTCTTCCGTCATCCGCAACTTCCACGATCCGGAAGAGGGATTCTGTGTGGTGGAAGCATCTCCGGACGGCGAAGCGAGTGTCAAGGGAGCCGCAACATTTTGTTGAAGACATCTCGACCACTCGCCACCCCCGGGGCCCCACCTGTCGGATCACCCAGCCCCTGCCCGCCCCCACCCCCGCTCGCTACAGTGATCCTGTGCGATTGATGGTGGAGTTCACGACAGAACCGTTCGAACTGGACACGTTCCCGGAGCACGCCGTGGCGGCCCGCAAGGTCGTCGACGAGGCCGGCCTGGCCGTGGCGGTCGGCCCCTTCGGGACGGGCGCCGAGGGCGGGGCCGACGAGGTCCTCGCCGCGGTGACCAAGCTGCTCCGGGAGACCCTGGACGCCGGCGCGACCCGTATCTCGGTCCAGGTCAGCGTGCTGGACGAGGAGGGCGGTACGCCGTGACCGAGCACGTGGAGCACTCGCTCGCCGCGGCGGTGAAGCCGCTGCTGGACGCGGTCGGCGCGACGCCGGTCCCGCTGGACGAGGCGAGGGCCGAGGACGTCGTCCTGGAGTGGGAGGGCACGCCGGCCCTGGCCGTCCGGCTGCCGCACCTGAGCAGCGCGCTGGACCGGCTGCTGGCCGAGATGGCCCGCCAGTTCGACGGCCGCCCGCTGGCCGAGCTCGACCGGCTGGAGAAGCAGCGGGTCGTCGCCCTGCTGGAGGAACGCGGCGCCTTCACCGTCCGCCACGGCGTCGAGACGGTCGCCTCGGCCCTGGGCGTCAGCCGCTTCACGGTGTACAACTACCTCAACCGCCAGGACGGCTCGAAGCCCTCCTGAGGAGCCTCCGGACGGGATCCGAACGGAACCGCCCGGCGCACGGGAGCCCCCACCGCGGGGGTTTCCGACCAGGTGACCCCGCCGGTTCGGCCAGTCTGGATCGGCCCGCGGCGGGGCGCACTTGGCGGATCGCACACGAAAGGGCCCGGCATCGCGGGCCGGTTCAAAACGTAACCACCAACCGTTCAACAAAGTGTTGACGACCGGGTGGGGTCGATCTAGCTTTTCCGGGTGGCACCACTCTTCAGGAGGTCCACCCGTGACCAACCACCCCCACGCCCTTGACGCCCTGGCCGCGGCCGATGCCGCGGAGCTGGCAGAGATCCTGCTGGAGGTATGCTCCAGCCCCCGTTGGGCCGCCGCGGTCGCGGAGGCCAAGCCCTGGTCCGACCGCGCGTCCCTGTTCGCCGCCAACGCGGCGGCCATGGCCTCGCTCACGGCCGCGGACCTGCGCGACGCGATGGCCGGCCACGCCCGGATCGGCAAACCCAAGACGGGCGACGCCACCTCCGAGCGCGAGCAGGCCGGAATCCAGGGCGTGGACCAGGCCGTCCTCGACGAACTGCACGAGGCCAACGCCGCCTACGAGGCGAAGTTCGGCCACGTCTTCCTGATCTGCGCGACCGGCCGCACCGCGGTCGGCATGCTCGCCGCGCTGCGCGAGCGCCACCCCAACGACGCCGCCACCGAGGCGGAGATCGTCCGCGAGGAGCTGCGCAAGATCAACGACATCCGCCTCGGCCGCCTGCTCGACGGAGCCTGACGCACCCGTCACAGCGTGTTCCCGGGCAGCCGTCGCGGCATGGTGCCGGATAGTTGACGCACCTCGTCGACGACGCGTAGTCGACGCCGCGTAGTCGAGGCCACGCATGCGACGCCACGTAGTTGACGCACCATCACCGCTGCCATCAGTAAGGTCACTTCACCCATGACTGGCATCTCCACCCACGTGCTCGACACCAGCCTCGGCCGCCCGGCCGAGGGTGTCCCGGTCGAGCTCGCACTGCACACCGAGGGTGGCTGGCAGGTGCTCGGCACCTCCGCCACGGACTCCGACGGCCGGGTCAAGGACCTGCCGGCCGTGGAGGCGGGCTCGGTCGTCCGGCTGCTCTTCGACACCGGCGTGTACTTCGCGCCCGCGTCCGCCGAGCCGCCGTTCTTCCCCGAGGTCTCGATCGTCTTCACGGTCGCGCCCGAACAGCACCACTACCACGTGCCGCTGCTGCTCAACCCGTTCGGATACTCGGTCTACCGCGGAAGCTAGTAGACCGACCTGGAAGCTCTAGGAGCCACGTCATGGCCCACGTGCTCGGTCAGAACCAGTACGGCAAGGCGGAGAACCGCATCGTCCGGATCTACCGCGACTCCACCCGGCACGAGATCAAGGACCTGAACGTCTCGGTCTCCCTCCAGGGTGAGTTCGAGGACGTCCACCTCACCGGGTCCAACGCCAACTGCCTCCCCACCGACACCACCAAGAACACCGTCTACGCCTTCGCCAAGGAGTACGGCATCGAGTCGGCCGAGGCCTTCGGCATCGTGCTGGCCCGCCACTTCGTCGACGACACCGAGCGCGGCGTCGTGCACAGTGCCCGGATCCGGATCGAGGAGTACACCTGGGACCGGATCAGGACGCCGGACAGCTCGGCCCGCTTCATCGGCTCCGAGGAGGTCGGCCACTCCTTCGTCCGCAACGGCCAGGAGATCCGCACCACCGAGGTGGTCTACGACGGCACGTCCGTCCAGGTCATCTCCGGCCTGAAGGACCTCGTCGTGATGAACTCCACCAACTCGGAGTTCTGGGGCTACATCAAGGACAAGTACACCACCCTGCAGGAGGCGTACGACCGCATCCTCGCCACCCAGGTGACCGCCCGCTGGAAGTACGGCTACAGCGGCCAGGAGGGCGAGGCCCAGCCCAACTGGAACCGCTCCTACGCGCACGTCAGGCGGCACATGCTGGAGGCGTTCGCCGAGACCTACTCCTACTCGCTGCAGCAGACCCTGCACGCGATGGGCAGCCGGGTCCTCAACAACCGCGCCGAGGTGGACGAGGTCCGCCTCGAACTGCCGAACAAGCACCACTTCCTCGTCGACCTGGAGCCCTTCGGCCTCAAGAACGACAACGAGGTCTACTACGCCGCGGACCGCATGTACGGCCTGATCGAGGGCACCGTGCACCGTGAGGGCGTCGTCCCGGTCATCCCGGTCGCCTGACCTCCCCCACCTCCGTGGACTCAGCCCGGAATCGCCGCACCCACCGGCCCCCAGGGGCCGGTCGAGTCCGGGCGGGCCGGTCCATCCGCATCACCGGCATCACCCGCATTACCCGCACAACCGGCACCACCCGTTCCACCAGTTTCTCCACCCCCACCCACCGGAGTTCGTGTCTGCCTCGCGGCGGCCGGCCCGGGGCACTGGAGAGGCCGGCCGAGGGATCCTTGCACCGCCGTCCCGTCCTCGGCCACGACACCACCAGCCGCACTCCAGCGCCGCGGGCGCGCCGGGAGCCACGGGCACAAGAGGGGCTCGACATGGCACCCAGCAGCACCAGCACTACAGACGGCGGTTCCACCCCGGCAAGACCCCCTGGCCCGGACACGTCCACCAGCCTCCCCGGCGAGGAGTCCGGGCCGGGGATCCACCCCGTGGACGAGATGCTGCCCCCGGTGAAGCTGTTCTCCACCGGACTCCAGCACGTCGCCGCGATGTACGCGGGGGTCGTCGCACCCCCGCTCATCGTCGGCGCCGGCGTCGGGCTCTCCCCCGCCGAACTCGCCCTGCTCATCTCGGCCAGCCTGTTCACCGCCGGACTGGCCACCCTCCTCCAGACCCTCGGCTTCTGGAAGATCGGCGCGCGCCTGCCGTTCGTGAACGGCGTCTCCTTCGCGGGAGTCGCGCCCATGATCGCCATCGCCAAGGGCTCCATCGAGAGAACGGGAGGACCGAAGGACGCCCTCCCGGTGATCTTCGGAGCGGTGATCGTCGCGGGGGTCCTGTGCTTCCTCGCGGCGCCGTACTTCTGCAAGCTCATCCGGTTCTTCCCCCCGGTCGTCCAGGGCACCGTGATCACCCTCATCGGGGTGTCCCTGCTGCCGGTGGCGGTCAACTGGGCGCGCGGCGGCTCGCCGGGCGCCCCCGGATACGGCTCCATGCGGGCCATCGGCCTCGCCGCGATCACCCTCGTCGCGGTGGTGCTCTGCAACCGGCTGCTGCGCGGCTTCTGGCAGCAGCTGTCCCTGCTCATCGGACTGGCGTTCGGCACCCTGACCGCCTTCCCGCTGGGACTCGCCGACTTCGGCACGGTCCACGACGCGAAGATCTTCGCGCTCCCCTCCCCGTTCCACTTCGGCGCGCCCGTGTTCGACACGGCCGCGATCATCTCGCTCTGCATCGTCATGGTGGTCTCGATGACCGAGTCCACCGCCGACATGCTCGCGCTCGGCAAGATCGTCGACCGCGAGGCCGACGAACCCACGCTCGCCGCCGGCCTGCGGGCCGACGGACTGGCCACCGCGCTCAGCCCCGTCTTCAACGGCTTCGCCGCCAGCGCCTTCGCCCAGAACATCGGGCTGGTGGCGCTGACGAAGATCCGCAGCCGGTTCGTGGTCGCGGCCGGCGGAGGCATCCTGGTCCTGCTCGGGTTGTTCCCCGTGCTGGGCTCGGTCGTCTCCCTGGTGCCGCAGCCCGTCCTCGGCGGCGCCGGGATCGTGCTCTTCGGCACGGTCGCGGCGAGCGGCATCCGCACCCTCGCCGAAGCCGGCATGGAGTCCACCTCCCACACGATCCTGGTGTCGGTCTCGCTCGGCGTAGGCATCATCCCGATAGCCGTACCGACGTTCTACGACCCCTTCCCGGAGGCCGTCCGGACCCTGATGCACTCGGGGATCTCGGCCGGCTGCGTGATGGCCGTCCTGCTCAACCTGCTCTTCCACCACGTCGGAGCCGCCCGCCGGACCAGAACCGGTCAGGGCTCCGGTGCGACGGTGCCGACGGCGACACCGTCCTGACCGGTCCCGGAGGAGCGCGCCTCGCCCCGACGTGCGCTCCTCCCGGCCCTCCCCCATAGGAGTCACACCATGGCAGTCCAGCCCCCGCCCGCCGACCAGCGGATCGTGATCGAGAACGTCGCGATCGCCACCGTCGACGCCAACGACACCGAGTACGCCCGCGGCCACGTCGTCATCCTCGGCAACACGATCGAATCGGTCGGCGACGGCCCCGCCCCGGCATGGCTGGACAACGTGGTGCGCCGGATCAACGGCGAAGGCCACCTGGTCACCCCCGGCCTGGTCAACACCCACCACCACTTCTACCAGTGGATCACCCGCGGCCTCGCCCAGGACGACATCCTGTTCGACTGGCTGGTCGCCCTCTACCCGACCTGGGCGCGGATCGACGAGAAGCTCGTCCACGCCGCCAGCCAGGGCTCCGCCGCCGCGCTGCTCAAGTCCGGCTGCACCACCGCCTCCGACCACCACTACGTCTTCCCCAAGGGCGGCGGCGACGTCCTCGGCGCCTCCATCGAGGCCGTCCGGGAACTCGGCCTGCGCTTCACCGCGCTGCGCGGCTCCATGGACCGCAGCAAGAAGGACGGCGGCCTGCCGCCGGACCACGCCGTCGAGGAACTGGACGACATCCTGGCCGCCTCCGAAGCCGCCGTGGACACGTACCACGACTCCTCCTTCGGCTCGATGCTGCACGTCGCCATCGCGCCCTGTTCGCCCTTCTCCGTCTCCACCGACCTGCTCCGCCAGTCCGCCGAACTCGCCCGCCGCAAGGGCGTCCGACTGCACACCCACGGCTCGGAGACCGCCGAGGAGGAGCAGTTCTGCAAGGAACTGTTCGGCATGGGCCCGACCGACTACTTCGAGTCCGTCGGCTGGCTCGGCGAGGACGTCTGGATGGCGCACTGCGTCCACATGAACGACTCCGACATCGCCAAGTTCGCCGAGACCGGCACCGGCGTCGCCCACTGCCCGTCCTCCAACGCCCGCCTGGCCGCCGGCATCGCCCGGGTACCCGACATGCTCCGGGCCGGCGTCCCGGTCGGCCTCGGCGTGGACGGCACCGCCTCCAACGAATCCGGCGAACTCGGCACCGAACTGCGCAACGCCCTGCTGATCAACCGTCTGCACGGCTCCCCCACCGCCCTGACCGGACGGCAGGCGCTGCGCCTCGGCACCATGGGCGGCGCCCGGGTGCTCGGCCGGCAGGACGAGATCGGCTCGATCGAGGTCGGCAAGCTCGCCGACCTGGCGCTGTGGAAGATCGACGGAGTCATGCACTCGTCCATCGCCGACCCGGTCGCCGCCCTCACCTTCGGCGCGCTGCCGCCGCTGTCGGTGCTGTTCGTCAACGGCAACGCGGTGGTCGAGAAGGGGCAGCTGACCACCGTCAACGAGGACCGGATCGCGCGCGACTGCGCCCGCGCCGCCCGTGAGCTGGCGGCCCGACCGGTCTGACGCCCCACCGGACTCCGGGAGCGCCCAGGGACGGTGCGCCCCCGGACTCCGCGCACCCGCTACGGGTGCGCGGACCGCGGCCCCGGACCCACGGCGAGGGTCCGGGGCCGCTGCGTTCAGCGATCAGGTTGCGGGTCGCAGGTCGCAGGTCGCAGCGAACAGGTCACAGCGAACAGGGCACAGCGAACAGCGAACGGATAACAGATGACAACTTTCATCATCTGTTATCCGTTCGCTGTCAGTCGTTCGCTGTCGCCCGTCCGCTGCGACCTGTTCGCCGCCCCGCGGTTACGCCTCGCGCCCGATCGTCGCCAGGTAGGCGCGCCAGCCGCCGTGGTGGGTGATCTCCCGGTGCACGCCTCGCTCGACCTCGCCCCGGGCGAGCAGCATGGAGAAGCACGCGGAGCCGTCCTCCAGCTTGATCACGCCCAGCTCCAGCTCGCGCGGCTCGCCGGGCAGGATGACGTCCCGCAGCCGCTCCAGGCTGACGTCGTAGAGCTCGCCCTCGATGGCGGTGTCGACGGCCGGGTCGGCCAGCAGCCCCGGGCAGACGTCCGTCCCGCCGCTGTGGTCGATGGAGAAGAAGCGGTAACCGGGGGCGGTCCGGGCCGGGCCGATCAGGGCGTCCGCGACCTTGGCGTGGAAGGGACCGCCGGCCATCGCCTGGCCGTTGAAGAAGATGCGCGGCATGGGTGGTGAACTCCTCAGCTGGAAAAGGCCGTTCCGTACGGCGTCGAGAGGACAGGTGGATTCGTCGCCGTACGGAACGGAGCAACGGGCCGCCGGAGTGCTACAGCCTGGCAGGCGGCAGCGGTGGCACCGGCGGATAGATTGGGCTCAGCCCAGGAGGGGAAGCGCGGGGAGGGTCAGGAAGTCCGCGAACTCCTCGGCCAGGGCGACCTGTTCGAAGAGCTGGGCGGCCTCGCGCCAGCGGCCGGCCGCGTAGGTCTCCTCGCCCAGCTCGGCGAGCAGGTCGGCCAGCTCGGCGGCGACCAGGGTGCGGACGAGTTCGGCGGTGGCCTTCTCGCCGGTGTCGGACAGCACGACCCCGTTGTGGATCCACTGCCAGATCTGCGAACGGGAGATCTCGGCGGTGGCGGCGTCCTCCATCATGTTGAAGATGCCGACCGCGCCCATCCCGCGCAGCCAGGCCTCGATGTACCGGAGGCCGACCTGGACGGCGTTGTGCAGCCCCGCGTGGGTGCAGGTGCCGCCGGCGCCGGCGATGTCGAGCAGCTGGGCGGGGGTGACCGGCTCGGCGGGGCCGGGGTTGTCCTTCTGGTCGGGCCGTTCGCCGAGCACGGCGTCGAAGGAGGCCCGGGCGATCGGCACCAGGTCCGGGTGGGCGACCCAGGAGCCGTCGAAGCCGTTGCCGGCCTCGCGGTCCTTGTCGGCCTTGACCTTCTCCAGCGCGGCGGCGTTGACCTCGGGGTCCTTGCGGCTGGGGATGAACGCGGCCATGCCGCCGATCGCGTGGGCGCCGCGCCTGTGGCAGGTCTGCACGAGCAGGCGGGTGTAGGCGGCCATGAACGGCGAGGCCATGGTGACGCTGTTGCGGTCCGGCAGGATGTAGTGCTCGCCGGCGTCGCGGAAGTTCTTGACGATGGAGAACAGGTAGTCCCACCGCCCGGCGTTGAGGCCGGCCGCGTGGTCGCGCAGCTCGTACAGGATCTCGTCCATCTCGAAGGCGGCGGTGATGGTCTCGATCAGGACGGTGGCGCGGACGGTGCCGTGCGGGATGCCGAGCTCGGCCTGGGCGTGGGTGAACACGTCGTTCCAGAGCCGGGCTTCGAGGTGGCTCTCGGTCTTGGGCAGGTAGAAGTACGGCCCGGAGTTGGGGTCCTCGGCGCCCTTGGCGAGCAGCCGGGCGGCGTTGTGGAAGAAGTACAGGCCGAAGTCGAGGAACGCGCCGGCCACGGGGGTGCCGTCGACCAGCAGGTGGTTCTCGTCGAGGTGCCAGCCGCGCGGACGGACCACGACGGTGGCGAGCTCGGCGGCGGGCTTGAGGGCGTACGCCTTGCCGGCCGGGGTGGTGAAGTCGATCCGGCCCTCGAAGGCGTCGATCAGGTTGACCTGGCCGCTGACCACGTTCTCCCAGGTCGGGGAGGTGGCGTCCTCGAAGTCGGCGAGCCAGATCCTGGCCCCGGAGTTGAGGGCGTTGATGACCATCTTGCGGTCGGTCGGGCCGGTGATCTCCACCCGCCGGTCCTGGAGGGCGCGGGGTGCCTCGGCGACCTTCCAGTCCGCGGCCCGGATCTGCGCGGTCTCGGGGAGGAAGTCCAGCGTGCCGGCTGCCGCGATCTCGGCGCGGCGGGCCTTCCGCCTGGCCAGGAGTTCCTGCCGGCGGCCCTCGAAGGCGCGATGGAGGCCGACGACGAAGGCGATCGCCTGCGGAGTGAGCACCTCCTCCGCCCGGTGGACGCGAGGACCGGCGACAGTGACGACCGGGGCGGCGGGGGAGGCGCCGGCGGGTCCTTGATCTGCAGCCATGAGCAGGACACTCCTAAGCGGTTGAGCCTGGCAAAGGGAGTTCCGGTGGGAACTTCCTCGGGAACTTCCTCGATCGGAACCCACCTGTCGGCGAGTTCGATTCTGTAAGGTGGAGACTAGTTTCCGCGATACAGAATTTCAACGGTTTGTTGAAGAGGTCGCCGGGACTCTACTCCTCCCCGACAGCGAAGGGAACGCCGGTGGTCGCGACCCCCGACACAGCATCGACGACAGGCTCCGACCGCGCGAGCGGCGGCGTGCAGTCCGTCGAACGCGCCTTCCAACTCCTGGAGGCCCTGGCCGACTCCGGCGGAGTGGCCACACTCAGCGAGCTCTCCACCAGTTCCGGCCTCCCGATGCCGACCATCCACCGACTGGTTCGTACCCTCGTCCAGCAGGGCTATGTCCGCCAGGACACCGCCCGCCGCTACACCCTCGGCCCCCGGTTGATCCGCCTGGGCGAGACCTCCGGCCGCCTGCTCGGCAGCTGGGCCCGCCCCTACCTGGCCGAACTCATGGAGGCCACCGGCGAGACCGCCAATCTGGCCGTCCTGGAGGGCGGCGAGGTGGTCTACGTCGGGCAGGTGCAGTCACGGCGCTCGATGCGGATGTTCACCGAGGTCGGACGACGGGTCCAGCCGCACTGCACCGGCGTCGGCAAGGCTCTGCTCGCCCAGCTCCCCGAGGCCGAGGCCCGCGCCGTCCTCGGCCCCAACCCGCTGGCCGCGCACACCGAGTACACGGTCACCGACCCGCAGGAGCTGATGCGCCAGCTCGCCGAGGCCCGCGAGAGCGGCTACGTGGTCGACGACCAGGAGCAGGAGATCGGCGTGCGCTGCATCGCGCTCGCTGTCCCGGGCGCGCCGACACCCACCGCGCTCTCGGTCTCCGGACCGGAGGCCCGCATCCGGGCCCTGGAGGAGCAGGCCGGGGCCGCCTCGCTGGTCCCGGTGATGCGGCAGATCGCCGCCCGGCTGGGCCAGGTCCTCGCTCCCTGACGTTTCGTCAACCCCCGCTTCCCGCCAGATCGCCACTGGAGGAGGACGGGCAAGGACCGGCGCACAGCCTCCGTCCTCCGTTCGAGCGGACGGCGGGCGGGTTGCGCCCCGGTCGCGGCGGCGGCTCGGCCACCCTGGTGCGGACGCGGCCCGCAACGGCGCGGGCGGCCGGAAACCGAGGGCAGGGTGAGCGGCATGGAGCACCGGGGAGTGCGCGGCACCGTACGGGACGGCACGAGGGGGACGGCTTCGGGCGGGGTTTCGAGCGGGGCCTGGTCAGGCGGGGCCGGGTGGTCCGCAGCGGTGACGGCGGTGGCGGCGGGCTGCGCGCTGGCGGTGCTGTCCACCGGCCCGTCCTGGGCCCTGCGGCGGCCCGAGCCGCGGCCGGCGGTGGAGGTCGTCGCGCCGGGCGCGCCCGAGGCGTCCGTCCTGCCGGCGGTGGCCGACGCGTCGACACTTCCGGCGCCGGCCGAGGCGTCCACGCTTCCCGCTCCGGCTGGGCCGTCCACACTTCCGGCGCCGGTCGGGCCGTCCACACTTCCGGCTGCCGGAGGCTCCGCGGTGCCCGCCGTGGCCGGACCGTCCACCCTGCCCGCTCCGGCGGCCGTGCCGTCCGACTCCGACCTGGCGGTGGTCCGGCTCGATCCGGACCCGGCGCCGCCCGGCGGCACCACGACCGTCCACGCCTTCGTCGCCAACGGCGGCCCGGACACCACCGCATCGCCGTTCACCGTCGTGGTCACCCTGCCGAGGGGCGTCAGCGCCGAGGGCCCGTTCTTCCCCCAGGACTGCAGGGTCCTGGAGCGCGGTCGGCAGGTCCGCTGCGTCTTCGGCCCCGGACTGCCGTCCCTGCGCAGCGCGACCGCGCTCATCCCGGTCCGGCTCTCCCCCGAGCTGCCGATCGGCACGCTCCACGGCGGCTCGGTCGCGGTGCACGGCGCGGACGACCAGGACGGGAACAACGACCGGCAGCCGTTCGACATCACGGTGGTCGCTACGGCTGCCGGTTCCTGAGAGCTGCCGGTTCCCGGACCACGCAGGCCCGGGTCCACGCGGGCCTGGGCCTGCGCGGGCCCGGGCCCGTATGACTGTGGGCCCGTGTGGCTGTGGGCCTGCGTGGCTGCGGGCCTACGCGGGCCCGGGTCTAGCGGTAGACGCGGACGTAGTCGGCGGCCATGGTGATCGGGGCGGTCCCCTGCGGCGCGGGGTGGTACTTCCCCGCGCACACCGACAGGTTGAGGATCAGGTACGCCGACCAGTTGGCGCCGACGCCCTTGCCGTCCGAGAAGACCTTGGCGCCGTTGACGTACCAGTCCACCGAGTTGGCGCCGTAGTAGGTGCCGATGGTCACCCACTGGTCCTTCGCGATGGCGCTCGCGTCGGTGTAGTACTTGGGGTTGCCCGGGTTGACGTGGTTGGTCAGCTCCAGCAGGTTCGGGTTGTCGGGGTGGTACTCGAAGGAGTCGATCTCCCCGTTGCCGTTCTTCCAGGTCCACAGGGCCGGCCAGGCGCCGGTTCCGGAGGGCAGCTTGACCCGGGTCTCGGCGTAGTCCCCGGTCTTGACCTGGAAGCCCTCGCTGGAGCCCTCGGTGGTCAGGAAGCCGGTGTTCCAGGACTGCGTGCCGTCCTCCATGGCCGGGCCGCCGGGCGTGGCGGTGAAGGTGGCGACCCCGTTGGCGACGCTGACGTTGTTCTTGTTCAGCCAGTCCAGCTTGTTGTCGCCCGGGTTGTGGTTGCCGTACTTGTACGCCGTGCTCTTGTCGCCGACCCAGCGCTGGCCCCAGCTGATCGGGCTGTTGAAGTCGTCGGACCAGGTCAGCGCCTTGCCGGCGACCGGCGACGACGGCGCCGGGGTGGTCGGGCTCGCCGTGGCGCTCGGGGAGGCCGTCGGGGTGGTGGTCGGCGTGGCGGTCGGGGTGGTCGTCGGAGACGGGGTGGCCGTCGGGGACGGGTTCGGCGTGGACGTACCGGCCGCGGAGACCACCAGCTGCTGCGCGGGCAGGTTGTGCCAGGCGCCGCCGAGGTCCTGCCAGAAGCCGAACTGGCTGTACGTCCCGGCGGGCAGGGTGCGCGCACCGCTGGTGAAGTTCACCCCGCTCGGGCAGATCTGCACGTTGGAGGCGTTGCCGGGGAAGTCCAGGTTGGCGCCGTGGGCGTCGCGCACGCCCACGCCCACGGTCTTCGCGGTGAAGCAGGCCGAGGAGTGCAGGCCGAGCGAGGCCGCGGTGGCCTTGCCCGCGACCATGGTGGCGGGGGCGAGGCGGTCCTGGGTGACGGTCGGCGCGGTGGCCGCCTGGGCACCGGCGACGGACGGCAGTCCGAGCAGGCCGGCGCCGGTGATGGCGAGGGCCCCGGTGGCGGCGAGCGCGGCGTTGCGGCCGTGGCGGGACGGGCGGGCGTGGCGCGGCGCGTGGCGCTGGGCAGGCTTGAGCATGAGATGACCTCTGCGACGCCTGCGAGGTGAGCTGTCGGGTTCGGGCTGCAGTTGCCCGGCCGCCTGAGGAGCGGCTTCACCCCTAGCCGCGGTCCGTACGCATGAGCGCACGAGCCGGGCGCCGACCTTGGTTCCCCCGCTCCCGTCCGCTGTGGTGCTCGGTGACCCGCCGACGGGTGGACGGGACTCGGCGTCCCGGCGGCGGGGTCCGCGAGGGCGGACGACCGTTGCAGGCTAGGCAGGCCGTACGTGAACGGACAACTCTGCCGGGCCGGTTGTCGTGCAGCTCACAGTGGTGTCGATCAACGACGCTGCGTGGCGGCGGAGTTGGATCAATCCCCGATTGGGCGGACGGCGGGCGGTCGGCGAGCAGGCGGCCAGATCGAAAGGGCCCCTCCCCGGGACGCGCTCCCTGCCGGACGCGACGGTGGCGGATCAGACGGGACCGGACCGTGGCAAAGGGCCGACCGAGTGCACCCGGTCGGATAAATTGGAGGCCTGACATCTTCCGCAGTGCACAAGAGCACCCCACACGGACACGAGGAGCCGCCCCACCATGATCGCGCCCTTGCCCGCCTTCGCCGGCCGCACCTACCTCTTCCGGGCCGACAACGGCGCGGCCTTCCGCAACACCTACTCGGCCGACGGCACTCGGCTGCGCTGGGAGGGCCTCGGCGAGTCCGCGGGCCAGTGGGAGGACGTGCGGCTGCACGTCGCCGAGGTCGCGCCGGAGGTCTACTTCGTCAGCTGGACGGAGCAGAGCGGGATCACCGTCAGCCACGTGATGGACCTTGGCAAGCTGACGGTGCGGGCCTTCTGGACCTTCGAGGGCGAGGGCGGCCGGGTCGGCGAACTGCACACCGGGACGCTGGAGCAGGTGGCCTGAGCCGCGCGACCACCGCACCCCCCGGGGCGTCGAAGCTCTGGGGCGTCGAAGCTCTGGGGCGTCGAGGCTCTGAGGCCTCGGGCTCCGGGGGTGCGGGTCGTTCGGATGCTTGGTCGTCGGGCGGGCCCGGTCCGGCTGTCAGGCGGTCTGGTTCGGCACCTTGAGGTGCTGCGACAGCCACTCCAGGGAGGACGGCAGCAGCGCGCTCCACGTCTCGAAGTTGTGGCCGCCGTTCTCCAGCATGCTGTACGAGACCGCCATCGGGCTCTGCACCGCGTTGACGAAGGCCTCGGTCTCCTGGCGGTAGTTGCCGTCGCCCTTCTTGGTGCCGGCCAGCAGCACGGACGCCTTCGGCTGCGGCAGGTTCTTCAGCCGCCACATCAGGTCGGCCTCGTCGCGGCGCCGCTTGCTGCCGCCGAAGAGGTCGCCCGTGGTCGGGTCGTCGGCGGCCGCGTAGTAGGCGGAGAGGGCCACGGCGGTCGGGAAGACGTCGGGGTGGCGCATGGCCAGCTTGAGCGCGCAGTAGCCGCCGGTCGAGTTGCCCATGAAGGCCCAGGCCTGCGGGTCGGACGACACCCGGAAGCTGGCCTGGATCGCCGAGGGCACGTCCTTGGTGAAGTACGTGTCGGACTGCGGGCCGTTCGGGACGTCCTCGCACTCGGTGTCCTGCGGCAAGGCGGGCGAGGGGCGCATCAGGACCATGACGGTCGGCTGCATCCGGCCCTCCTGCAGCAGCTTGAGCGCCGCACCCGGGTAGTTGAAGCGGGTGATCAGATTCTCGGCGATTCCTGGGAACCCGGTGCTGACGATCACCGCCGGGAACTGCTTGTGGGCGTACTCCGGCTGGAAGTACTGCGGGGGCAGGTAGACGTAACCCTCGGTGGACAGGCGGCTGACCGCGCCGTCGATGCGGACCTTCCGGATCTCGCCGGACTGGCCGGGCTCTCGCCCCAGGGCGCCGCCGCCCTTGACCGAGGCGTGGCCGATCGTCTCCACCAGCAGGCGGCCGGAGGCGTCCGCCTTGTTGTGGATCACCACCGGGCCGGTGTCGCCGGTGCCCAGCAGGTCGTCCCAACTGCTGTAGAAGGCGAAGTAGTTGTTCGCCACCAGGCCGAGCGCGGCGAGCACCGTGAGCTGGGTGGCGAGCAGCGCGCCGATCCGGCCGAGCACCGCCTGCCAGGACTTCCCGGCCAGTCTGGGCCACAGCCAGACCGTGCCGGCCATCATCACGACGGCGATCAATACGGTCAGCGCCAGCACCTTGTGGCTCGTCAGACCCATGTCCTACTTGCTCCCACGCCTCGAACTCCAGTCCCCACCGCTGGGGACATCCGAGGAGGTCACCCCGGTTCCCCGGCCGGGGCGCGAAGGCCAACCCTAGCGGTAGCTGGGAGGAAGCTGATGACGGCCGGGAGGGGCGGGGAACAGCCGGCGAGCGATGGGCGACGGCCGACAATCGACAGCTGACGGATTTCAGACTTCAGGTAACAAGTGACAGATGACAGATGACAGATTTCGAAATCTGTCATCTGTCATCTGTTACCTGTTCGCACGTCCCCGGCTCAGGCCACGCGCTCCCAGAGCCGCAGCCCCGCCGTGAGCTCGCGCATGCATCGCACGCCGAGGTCTCGGGGAGATTCCGGGCCGGTGGCGGGGGCGTCGGACGAGGCCCACTGCTCCAGGGCCACCCGGATCGCCGCGGTCGCCGCCGCGGCGGCCAGCCGGATCTCCAGCGGGTCGGTGTCCGCCGGGCAGCGTTCAGCGAGGACGGCGCACAGCCGCACCTCCGAGTCCGCGTGGACGCGCTGCCAGGTGCCTTCGAGCCGCGGGTCGCGCAGCAGGCTGCGGGTCCACTGCATCATTTCGGCCCCCGCCTCGTCGGCCGGCGTCAGGGACGCGGCCGCCGCGCTCTCCAGCGCCTCGCGCAGCGGCAGGTCCGCCGAGTTCTCGGCGAGCTGGTCGACCCACTGCCGGCCGCCCGCCGCGAGCAGTGGTGCGACGGCGTCCTCCTTGACGGAGAAGTACCGGTAGAAGGTGCGCAGCGAGATGCCCGCGGCGAGGGCGATCTCCTCGACGGTGGTGGCGTCCGCACCTCGTTCGGCGAAGAGCGCGGCGGCGGTGCGGGCGATGTCCAGCCGGGTGGCGTCACGGCGGCGCTGGTTCAGGGTCGGACGTCCGGTCACAGGCTCAGCCTAAGCGCACAGTGCCATGGTGGCGCCACATGCCAAATTGGCGCCATCGGACTTTTTGGCATGACGTGCCACATAGGCGTACCGTGTCCCGCGAGGTCGAGAGACCACGAACGAACCGAACGGAGTACCACCATGGAGCGCTTCAGCGGAAGGAACGTCCTCATCACGGGCGGCGGCTCGGGCATCGGCCAGGCCACCGTGCACCGGATCCTCGCCGAGGGCGGGAAGGTCGTCGCCGTCGACGTCAACGAGGACGGCCTGAGGAAGACCCTGGACCGCGCGACCGCCGACGGCACCGCGGACCGCCTCACCGTCCAGGTCCTGGACATCGCCGACGAAGCCGCCGTCGTCGCGGGCGTGGCCGAGGCGACGGCCGGGCTGGGCGGCCTCGACGTCCTGGTCAACGCCGCCGGCATCCTCCGCTCCTCGCACACCCACGAGACCACGCTCGCGTTCTGGAACAAGCTCCTCGCGGTGAACCTGACCGGCACCTTCCTGATGACCCGCGAGGCGCTCCCCGCACTGCTCGCCGGCGGCAAGGGCGTGGTGGTCAACTTCAGCTCCACCTCCGCGAGCTTCGCCCACCCCTACATGGCCGCGTACGCCGCGACCAAGGGCGGCATCCAGTCCTTCACCCACGCCATCGCCTCGGAGTACTCGAAGCAGGGCCTGCGCGCGGTCTGCGTCGCGCCGGGCAGCATCGACAGCGGCATGACGAACAACCCCGGCCTGCCCGCCGACGCCGACTTCAGCCTCCTCGCCAAGCTCTCCCCCGCCCTCGGCCAGGGCTTCGCCGGCCCGGAGACCGTGGCAGGCGTGATCGCCATGCTCGCCTCCGACGACGGCGCCTTCGTCACCGGCACCGAGCTCCGCATCGACGGCGGCACCCACATGTGACCGCCCGCCCCAAAGCCGACCGACGGGTACCGAACCACGCCGGGCCGCCGGGCCCACCCGGTCATCGGGTCGCAGGGGTGTTGGCGAGGATGACGGCGAGGCGGCGGATGATGCCGCCGGTGATGCGGGCCCGGCGTTCGACCTCCCCGATCAGGCGGTCCGCGACGCCCCGGCCGCGCACCCTCGGGGCGCCCCAGAGCGAGCGCAACTCCCGTACGCCGTCCGGTGTTCCAGGGAGACCGCCGATGAGGCCGACGGGGCTCTCGTCGAGGAACGCGGCAAACGTGGCAAACGTGGTGGGCATCCGGGAGGTCGAAGCGGACGGGCCTCGCGGGCGCGAGCCTTGAGCGACTCGGGGTGCGGCCGCGTGCTCAACCGGTGGGCGGGGCCGAAGTGTTGCTCGGGTTCGACCCTGGGCGGGAGGAGTCGGCCACCGGAGTCACGGGGTGCGCCAGTCGGCCGCGAAGGCGGTGGCCGGGTTGGTGGTGAGGAGCAGCTCGGACAGTTCGGGCCCGTAGGTGCGGGCGAGACGCGGGGCGAGGTCGGTGAGCAGCCGGGTGGGGCCGTCGGCCTGCCGGGCGGTGCGGGTGGTGGTGTCGGCGCCGAGGAGCAGTTGGGCGGCGTGGCCCTTCTCGACCAGGTCGGAGATCACGTCGAAGGCCTGGAGGTCGGCCGGGTGGCCGATCCGGGAGGGACTGTCCAACGCGAGGTAGACGCCCTCGGCGGCGAGGCCGCGGTGCACGGCCTGGTCGGTGAACCGGGTGAGGTGGCCGAGGATGATCCGGTCGGGCCGGACACCGTGCCGGGTGTGGAGCCGGTGGAGGATCCAGTGCGGATCGCCGTCGGGTTCGAGGTGCACGGCGATCGGGGCACCGGTGGCGTGGTGGGCCTCGGCGGCTGCGGCCATCGCCCGACGGGTGTGCTGGGTGGCGGGGCCCGGATCGCACGCGACCTTGATCAGTCCGGCCCGGACTCCCCCGGGCGTGCCGGGCAGTCCGGTGGTGCCGGGCAGTCCGGTGGTGAGTTCCGCGATGAAGCGTTCGGTGAGGTCGTCGCCGGGGGAGGCGGCGGAGCCCGCCGGGTAGTGGGCCGCCTGGTGCACGCCGGTGGCGGCGACGATGTGCACGCCGGTCGCGCGGGAGAGGGCGGCGAGGGAGTCCGCGCCGCGTCCCATGCCCCGCGGGGTCCACTGGACGAAGGAACGGCCGCCGACGGCGGCGAAGGCGCGTAGGACGTCCTCGGCGGCGGCCGGGTCGTCCAACTCCTGGCCGGGGAGCAGCGGACTGCGGATGAAGAGGTGGTCGTGGGAGTCGGTGGCGCCGAGTTCGGCGGGGTCGAGGTCGCCGAGCACGGTGCGGACGGTGCGGACAGTCGGGACAGCGGGGATGGCGGGGCTCATGCCTCGCCTCCGGCTTCGGCGAAGGTCGCGGTCGCGACGCGCAGGCCTGCGAGGGCCTTGGGGACGCCGACGTAGGGGGCGAGGTGGACGATGACCTCGATGATCTCCTCCTTCGTCATGCCGATCCCCAGACTGTTCCGGACGTGATCGGCCAGCTGGGGCTCCACGCCGCCGAGCGCGGTGAGCGCGGCGAGGTTGGCGATCTGACGGTCGCGCAGGGCGAGGCCGGGGCGCTGGTAGGTGCCGCCGAACAGGCTGGTGACGATCCAGTCCGGGAAGCCGGGTGCGACGGAGTCCAGCCCGCGGAGGGTGTCGGCGGCGGCCGGGCCGGCGAGCTCGGCGAGCAGGGCGTAGCCGGCTTCGCGGTCGAGCGGGGTCGGGGTGAGGCCGGTGGACGCCGGCGCCGGCGGCGAGGCGGGGATCATCGGTGCGGGGCTCATGGGGGCGAGGAAACCTTTCACCAGTGGCGGCCGGACGGCAGCCGGTCGAGTTCGGGGCGGGACAGGTGCAGCACCTGGTAGCGGACGCCGGGCACGTCATCGGGGGCCGGGCCGTGCCACAGGGCGAAGCTGAGCAGTTCCCAGCTGCTCGGGTCCACGGCGACGGCCGCCGTGTGCAGGGCCGGGTGCGCGGGGAGATCGGCGAGCGCCCGCTCGACGGCCGCTGCCGGGTCGGCGCCTTCCGGCAGCCGTACGGTCTCGCGGGTGGCGGTGGTCGGGGAGGTCGTCCCCGCCCCGCAAGCGTCGCCCACCTGGCCCGTTGTGCCGTGGGCCAGGCCCGCGCCGAGCCAGTGGCGGACGGCGGGGCGGCCGAAGTCGGCGCTCAGGCCGCGGAAGCCCGGGCCCCAGAGGAAGCCGTTCATGCCCTCGGCGGTGCGCCAGAGGTAGAACGGCGCGTACTGGTTGACCGGCGAGCCCTGCTGCCCGCGCTCGCGGATCAGGTACGCCTTGAGGCCGAGGCCGGGGTGGGTGTCGAGCAGGTGGCCCTTGTCGGCGACGCGCTTGCGGACGATGCCCATGTCGTAGTCGGCGGGGAGGGTGATCTCGTACTGCATTGCGTGCACGGCGGCGCTCCTCGGTCCTGAACGTAGCTGTCCTGCGCATAGGTCGTACCGACCTTGGGCGCAGGGTCTCCTGACGGAAGGTCAGACCGCGCGGTGCGCCGCGAGCAGGCCGAGCGCTCCGCGGACGGCCTGGTCGAAGGGCTCGGCGCTGTTCGCGGCGCGGGCCAGGACGTAGCCGCCCTGGACGACGGCGACCACGGCGGCGGCGGTGTCGGCCGGGTCGGGGGCGGTGGCGAACTCGCCGTTCGCCTGGCCTTCGGCGACCAGGGCGGCGATCCGGCCGCGCAGCCAGGCGAAGGTCTCCTCGACGGGGGCGCGCAGCTGCGGGTCCGCGACCACGTCCGGGTCCTGGGCCATCCGGCCGATCGGGCAGCCACGCAGGACGTCGCGGTCGCGGTGCAGGTACCCGGCGATGCGGTCGTACGCGGTGCCGGGGCCGTCGAGGTCGGCCCCGGCGATGCCCCGCAGTTGCTCGGCACTGCGGCGCAGGGCGGCGGCGGCGAGATCGGGCTTGCCGCTGAAGTGGTGGTACATGCTGCCCTGGCCGGCTCCGGAGCGCTGCTGGATGGCCTTGGGGCTGGTGCCGACGTAGCCGCGTTCCCAGAGGAGTGCCTGGGTGCTCTCGATGAGACGGTCCTGGGTGCTCATGCGCCTACTGTACATACCAATAGGTACAGAAAGCTAGTGGTGTAGGCGGCAGAACCGCGCCGGTGGTGGCTCCGCAGCCCGCCGGGGAGCCGTCATCCGACGACTGAGGGCCGTGCGCCGCCCCCCGGCGGCCACGGCCCCTCGACCGTTCGTCATCCCCCGTGCCGGGCGGTGGCATTCCGGCGCCACCGGTGGCGCGCGTCACGTCACGGGCGGTCGTCGGCGTCACCCCGCCGAGGGGGTGCACGGCGCGTTGCGCGGGCGGGCGCCGCGCCGTCAGCTACCGCTCCCACCGCACAGGTCTCGCACCTCCCCCTCCTCCCGCACGCGCACGATCCCGCGCGAGCGCCAGCACCGGTCAGGTGCCGGGCAAGGGGTTGATCGACCGGCGCCGGCTGGCAGGATGTCCGCCATGAGCTACCTCGCCGCGGATGACCGCTATGCCTCGATGACCTACCGGAAGGCCGGCCGCAGCGGCGTCCTGCTGCCCGCCGTCTCGCTCGGGCTCTGGCACAACTTCGGTGACACCCAGCCGCTCGAGGTGCAGCGCGCGGTGCTGCGCCGGGCCTTCGACCGGGGCGTCACGCACTTCGACCTGGCGAACAACTACGGTCCGCCGTACGGCAGCGCCGAGCGCAACTTCGGCTACCTGTTCGCCCAGGACTTCCGGCCGTACCGGGACGAGTTGTTCATCGCGACCAAGGCCGGCTGGGACATGTGGCCCGGCCCGTACGGCATCGGCGGCAGCCGCAAGTACCTGCTGGCCAGCCTCGACCAGTCGTTGGACCGGATGGGCCTGGACTACGTCGATGTCTTCTACTCGCACCGCTACGACCCGGAAACCCCGATCGAGGAGACGATGGGCGCGCTGGACAGCGCGGTGCGCTCGGGCAAGGCGCTGTACGCCGCCATCTCCAACTACCCGGCGGAGCAGCACCGGGAGGCGGTCGCGATCCTGCGGGAGCTGGGGACTCCGGTGCTGATGAACCAGTCGGTGTACTCGATCCTCAACCGGCACGTGGAGGAGGGCGGCGTGCTGGACGCGGTGGGCGACACCCAGACCAGCCTGATCGCCTACTCCCCGCTCGCCCAGGGGCTGCTGACGGACCGATACCTCTCGGGAGAGGTGCCGGCAGGCTCGCGGATGTCGGTCGGGAAGTTCCTCAAGGAGGAAGCACTGACCGGGCCGAAGCTGGAGCAGCTGCGGGCGCTGAACAAGATCGCCGAGGGGCGCGGGCAGACGCTGGCGCAGCTGGCGCTGTGCTGGGTGCTGCGGGATCCGCGGGTCGTCTCGGTGATCATCGGCGCGAGCAGCGTGACCCAGCTGGACCAGAACCTCGACGCTCTGGCAGGCGGTCCGCTGACGGCGGAGGAGCTGGCGGAGATCGACCGGCTGAGCCGCTGAGATGTTGAGCCGCCGAGCCGGTGGCTCTGCGGCGGACTTCCCGGCAGTGTCGAAGGTCCGGGCAGTCCGCCGCAGCGGAAGCGGTCAACGGGCAGTCGGCGCCGTCAGACGGCGGCCGGGGTGTACTTGTACCCGACCCGACGGACCGTCACGATCGTGTCGCGGTAAGCCGGTCCGAGCTTCCGGCGCAGTCGGGCGACGTGCACGTCGACCGTCCGCCCGTCCCCGACGTGGCCGTAGCCCCAGACCGCGGAGACCAGGTGGTCCCGGGTGTGCACCCGCTGCGGGTGCTCGGTGAGGTGGGCGAGCAGCTCGAACTCCAGGTAGGTGAGGTCGAGCAGCCGCCCGTCGACGTACGCGTTGCGCCGCTCGCTGTCGACGCTGATGCCGCGCCCGACCGTGCGCGCCGGGCGGCCACCCCCCGGGGTCTGAGTACCGGATACGCCGGGCGCGCCGGTTCCGCCGAGGCCGGGCGCGCCGAGGCCGGGTACACCGGCCGCGCCGGGCAGCCCCGGGGCCACCGGCGCCGTCTCGGCCGGCACCAGCACCAGGTACCCGACCATCGGGCTGCCGTTCCTACCGCCGAACTGCGTGCCGTACTGGGCGAGCAGCGCCTGGGGCAGGGCGCCTTGCGGCAGGGCGGCGACCACCGCCGCCCCCTCGGGCAGCGCGGCGAGCAGTGCCTGCGGAGCCGGCGGAAGGACGGCGCCGGGGTGCGGCGCAGCGGTCGTCGGAGCGACCGACGGGCGGGCCGCTCCGGGCCATCGTTCGGCCACCGACACCGGGGGGACGGACGGTCCCGGGACGCCGGCGGCGCCGCGCACGCCCGGGTTGACGGAGGGACCGGAAGGACCGGAGAGACCGGAGGGGACGGACGGGACCGAGCGGACCGCGCGCAGGTGCGGGGTCGCGGTGGGCAGGGGCAGGGTGGCCGTGGAAGAAGAAGACATGGTGTGCCGCTCATTTCGCGCGTGACGGACGGGGTGGAGTCGTCTGCGCGTCGACCGGGCGTACTGCCGGAGCTGGACCGAATCGAACCTGGTCAGCGGGCGGAGAGCCGGGACGCGCTGGGCGAGCCCGGACACGTCTGATCGAACAGGTGCGGCTGCCGGGACGGCCAGAACGGTTCGAGGTCGGGACGACCCCGTCGGCTGTCCGCGGCACGAGTCGCGCGCCCGTTCCACCGTCCGGTCCGTCCACCTCCCACGCACGTCGCGGGGGCCGGACCGGTCGTGCGGGTACGGCCGGCGACGCCGGGGGCAGGTCTGGGGCAGGCGATGTTCACTGGTGGTCTCTCCGCTGGGCGGGTCCGGTTGGTCGGCCGCGGGCACGCCGGACGGCGGTGTCCGCTACGGCCTGGTCGACGGGGTGGCGGTGCGTCGGGCGGCGGCCTGGTGGGCCGGGAATGCCGGGGACGTACCGGAGTTGGGGCGGGCCGGTCAGCGACAACACGCGCTGCAGGTCAGCGCGTGGTCGATGTAGCGGCGGACGGTGAGCACCGCGAGGACAGGGCCCGCCGGAGCGGAACCGGGCCGGGGGGATCCGGACACAGCGGTGGTGATGCGTCGTCGGCCGACGGTCATCCTGCTGCCCTCCCCCTCGTTCCGTGTGCGGCGGCGCACCGGTGCCGGCGCGCGCCGACGGTGCTTCGCCGGATCGTCGAAGGCCGTCCGCCGATCGGCAACGCCCGTGCGAACGGGGCGTTTCCGGCGTTCCCAGCGCTCCCGACGGCATGGCCGGGCGGCCTTCGTCCACAGAGCCTTCCACGGCCGGGCCTGTCTAGGCAACCTTCCGGGCATCGACCGTCCGGGATGCGGACGACCGAATGAGACGTCGGCTGGAACACGGACCCGGAACGGGTGGCCCGCACCTGGATCGTCTGCCTGATCAGGCCCGGTCGGAAGCCCGGCCGGAGGCCCGGTGGCGGCGGGCGGCGGCGTGCTCGACCAGTGCGACGAGCAGGTCCTTCCCGTCCTCCCGCAGCCGGGCGTCGCAGAGCAGCACCGGGATGTCCGGGTCGAGGTCGAGCGCGTCGCGGACCTCGTCCGGTGAAAAGCGCTCGGTGCCCTCGAAGCAGTTCACCGCGACCACGAACGGAATGCCGCGCTGCTCGAAGAAGTCGACCGACGGGAAGCAGTCGGCCAGCCGACGGGTGTCGGCGAGGACCAGGGCGCCGAGCGCGCCGCGGGCCAACTCGTCCCAGACGAACCAGAACCGGTCCTGCCCCGGCGTGCCGAACAGGTAGAGCGCGAGGCCGGGCCGCAGGTCGATCCGGCCGAAGTCCATCGCCACGGTGGTGGTGCGTTTCGCCTCCACGCCCGCGGTGTCGTCCACCGGCCGGCCCAGTTCGCTGAGCTCCTCCTCGGTGCGCAGCGGCCGGATCTCGCTCACCGAGCCGACCAGGGTGGTCTTGCCCGCCCCGAAGCCGCCCGCGACCAGGATCTTGACCGCGGCGGCCGGACCGCCGCGCCACCGCGGGTCGTTGCTGTTCGCCGACCGGGACGCGGCACCGTCCGGGCGGGCGTGGTGGTCAGAGCGCACGGAGTCCATTGATCACGTCTCGCAGCAGGCGCTCGTCCGGCAGCTCGGCGAGCGGAACGGGTCGGGTGACGCTGATCAGGTCGGCGTCGTAGAGGTCGCCCAGCAGCACCCGCACCACGCTGACCGGCAGGTCGGTGAAGGAGCCGAGTTCGGCGACGGAGAGCGGCTCGCGGCGGCACAGGGCCAGCAGCGTCTGGTGTTCCGGATCGAGGACGTGCGCGGGCACGGCCCCGGCGCCCGGACCGGGCTCGGCGGCGGTGACCAGCGAGATCAGGTCGAACAGGCCCTCCTCGACCGGCCGGGTGCGACCCCGGGTCATCGAGAAGAGCCGCACCACCGGGCCGGCCTCGTCGTCGAACCAGCGGTCGTCGACCGGGGCGCGGGGCTGGAACAGGTCGACATCCGACCCGTCCAGGGCGTCCTGCGCTTCCTGGGCTTCCCGGGCAGTGCCCGCACCGGCCGAGGCGCCGCCACCCGGCGACGCATCCGCGCCCGCGCCTACGCCCGGCGACGCCCCAGCGCCGGTGGGCCCGGCCGTGCCCACCGGCACCTCCGGGCCGTCCGGCACATCCGCCTTCGGATCCGCCATCGGCCCGCTCATCTCCCCGGCGGGGCGGCTTCGGTACGCGGCTCGGCGGCCAGGTGCTCGCCGACCCGCTTGACCAGCAGGGCCATCTCGTAGGCGATCTGGCCGATGTCGGCCTCGGCGTCGCTCAGCACGGCCAGGCAGCTGCCGTCACCGGCGGCCGTGATGAACAGGAACGCCTCGTCCAGCTCGACCATGGTCTGCCGGACGCCGCCGACCTTGAAGTGGCCGCCGGCGCCCTTGGCCAGGCTGTGGAACCCGGCCGCGACGGCCGCCAGGTGCTCGGCGTCCTCGCGGTCGAGGTCGCGGGAGGCGCCGGTGGCCAGGCCGTCGCTGGAGAGGATCACCGCGTGCCGCAGGGCCGCGACGCGCCCCACCAGGTCGTCCAGGAGCCAGTTGAGGTCTCCGGACGGCTGCGTCGAAGTGGTCATGAATCAGTTCCTTCCGCTGGAGCGGGTGGTGCAGGTGATGCCGGTATTGCAGGTGATGCCGGCGGTTCAGGCGATGCCGGCGGTTCAGGCGATGCTGGTGGTTCAGGCGATGCCGGTGGTACGGGCAACCCGGGTGATCCGAGGGCCGGGTTCCGGTGGACCGGCTGCCCGGGCGACGGGCGGCGGACGAGCGGCGCCCGCCCGGTGTCCCCGGGCGCGGGCGCGGGCAGCGCTGCCGGGGCGGGCGCCGGGCTGATCGCCCGTCGGGACTTCTCCGGCGGCTGCCAGACCGGTACGGCGGTGAACCGGGCGTTCTCCCGGGCGGTGCGGTCCGCCGGTGCGGTGGCGCCCCGACCCCGGGTGAAGCCGCGCTGGAACGAGGCGAAGGTGGCCCGGGCCTCCTCGGGCGAGCGCTCCCGGACCTCGCGAGCGCTGCCCGCGCCCGTGCCCGTGTCCCTGGCCGCGCCCTCCCCGGTTCCGGTGCCCGGCCCATCCGCACTGCGGAATCGTTCCTTCAGCTGCTCGGTGAGCTGCTCCCTGAGCTGCGGCGCCAGGTTCGCCTGCCGGACCCGCCGGGGCAGGCCGCCCAGCGTCCGGGGCCCGGCCTCCGCCGGCGGCGCCTCGGAGGCTCCAACGGCCCCTGCTCCCTCGCCGACAGCGGCGGTCTTGGCGGCAGCAGTCTCGGCTGCTGCAGCAGCCGCTACAGCCTCCGCGGCGGCGGCCACCACCACGTCCTCCTGTCGGCGACGCCCCATCCCCGGCGTGTCCTCGGTTTCCGCCCCGGGCGCGGGGACCAGGACCGGCCCGCCCTTGACCCGGGACGCCCGACGCGGCAGTCCGCCCGGCGTCTGCCCCGCATCCGGCACGGAAGGCCGCGGCCCGCCCGTCACCCGGTGCCGGCCGGCCGCGTCGTCGCCGGCCCCCGCGGCACCGGAGAGCCCGGAGGAGGACCCGGGGAGGGTCCTGGCGGAAGGCCCGGCGACGGACCCGGACGAGGGTCCGGCCGGAGCCCCCGACGCGGCACCCGCCCCCGGCACCGCGGCCAGGTCCCGCTGCCCGCGCCGGCCACCGGCCGCCGACCGCCGACCGGCCGCGGGCGGCTCCGAGAGCCCGTCCGGCGCCTCCGCGAGCAGTTCGCGCGGGATCAGCACGACCGCCGTCGTCCCGCCGTACGGGGACGGCCGCAGGTGCACCCGGATGCCGTGCCGCCGGGCCAGTCGGCTGACCACGAACAGGCCCAGCCGGTCGGTGTCGGCGAGGTCGAACTCCTGCTCCACGGCGAGGCGTTCGTTGATCTCGGCGAGCAGTTGCTCGCTCAGTCCGAGCCCGCGGTCGTCGATCTCCAGCGCGAAGCCGTGCGCCACCACCTCGCCCTGGACGGTGACTTGGGTGGTCGGCGGGGAGAACACCGCGGCGTTCTCGACCAGTTCGGCGACCAGGTGGGTGACGTCCGCGACGGCGCTGCCGAGCAGGCCGGTGCCGGGGAACGGCCGGACGATCACCCGGGCGTAGTCCTCGACCTCACCGACCGCCGCCCGGACCACGTCCACCATCCGGACCGGCTTGCGCCAGGCACGCCCGGGCGAGCCGCCGGCCAGGATGATCAGACCCTCGGCGTGCCGGCGCATGCGGGTGGTGAGGTGGTCGACCTTGAAGAGGTCCTCCAGCTCCGCCGGGTTCTCGGTGCGGCGCTCCATGGTGTCGAGCAGGGTGAGCTGCCGGTGCAGCAGCACCTGGCTGCGCCGGGCCAGGTTGACGAAGACCGCCGAGACGCCGCGGCGCAGTTCGGCCTGCTCGACGGCGGCCTCGACGGCGGCCCGCTGCACCGCGTTGAAGGCCTGGCCGACCTGGCCGATCTCGGCGTCCCCGAAGTGCAGTCCGGGCGCCTCGGTGGCCACGTCCACGGGCTCGCCGCGGCGCAGCCGCAGCATGACGGAGGGCAGCCGGGTGCCGGCCAGCTCGTTGGCCGCGTTGCGCAGGCCGATCAGTTCTCGGACCAGGCCCCGGCCGATCCGGAACGAGATCGCCACCGACAGGACGACCGCCACCAGGCCGATCGCACCGGCGATGCCGCCGCGCCAGAGCATCCCGATCGAGGTGGACCGGGCCCGCTGGTCCAGCCCGGTGGAGATCCGGCTGTTGATCGAGGCGAGGTCGCCGAGCGCCCGGTCGGCGGTCTGCCGCCAGGAGTCGCTGTTGAGTGCCTGGGCCACCCGGTCGGGGCCGCCGGCTCCGACGAAGTCCGCCTCGGCGCGGGCCAGTGCGCCCCAGGCCTCGCCGCCGCGCAGGGCGATGTAGTCGGACTGGTCGGCGGGTTCGAGCTCGGCGACGTAGACGGTGAACAGCGCCTGCTGGTTGTGCAGGGCGTCCAGCGCGACCTGGTACTGCTCGGCGGTGGGCTTGGCGGCGCCGGAGCGCAGCCCCTCCATCGCCGCGTCCTCCTGCGACAGGTACTCGCGGGCGCGCACCAGCTCGATCAGGATCGTTCCCTGGCGCGGGAGTTGACCGGTCTGCCGGGCCACGTAGGCGGAGCGGAAGCCGAACACCGGCTTGACCAGGTCGCTGTACTGGTCCAGCGCGAACTCCCAGTTCAGCGCGGCACGGCCGACCTGGGCGCGCAGCGGGCCGAGCTGGTCGGCGGCGGCGGTGATCTGGACGAAGCGGCCGCGCTGCGGGGTGGAGAGCTTGCCGCCCGCGCTGTCCTTCTTCTGCCGCAGCACGTCCAGGCTGCGGTCCGTGATGGCCTTGGCGTGCTCGTAGGCGTCCCGGGCTACGGGCGAACGCGGATCGGCCAGGCGCTGGACGGCGGCTCGCCGCTCGTTCTGCAGATCGGTGGCGTACTGGTCGACCGGGCCCGCGAACTCGTTGTACGTACGGCTGATCCTCAGCTGGTTCCAGACGTCCCCGGTGGTGGCGATCGCCGCGTACGCCCACAGGGCGATGAGGGCGACGATGGGCACCAGGAGCAACGCGATGATCTTCGCGCGGATCGAGCTGCTGCGCAGACGCATGGAGTCCTCGGTCGGGAAGTGCCAGGCGCGGACGGGGAGGGTGGGCGCGGCGAGAGCGGCGACACGCCGTGTGGACGGTGCAGACGGTGGGGGCAGTGGGGCGGTGGGGCGGTGGGGCAGCGGGGCGGGCGGTGGGGGCAGTGGGCGTGGCGGGGGACGGTGATGAGGGGTTCGGAAGGGGCTCCCGGCCACAGGTCTGCGCGACTCTACTACGCCCTGACCACTCGTTCGAGGGTCCAACCGGTCCGCTTGCCCGCCTTGCCCCGCACACGTCAGGAACCGGTCGTGATCAGCTCCGCCTCGCGACCGGATCATCCCTTGATGCCCGGAATGACCGGCAGTACGGCGCCTGCGGACCTGCCGCCGACGCCCTTCCGACGGCCTTCCGACACCATTCCGGCAGTCCTCCCACGCCCCTTCGCGCGCTTCCGGCCCCTCCCTTCCTCCTCCCTGCATGCTCGCTGCGTACTCCCTGGGCTCTTCCTGGGAGCTTCCTGAGCCTCCCGCGCCCCTCCCCTCCGTCTTTCCCCCTCCTTCCCGCCTTCTTTCCCCCGTCTCCGCGAGTCCTCCCCCGCGCCTCCCCGATAGCGACACCATCCGACCGGACCGGTGCCGATCTCGTCGCGTCACCGCCACAACCCTGGGAAGTGCCAGGCCGATCCGATAGTTTCGCTCCACCCGCGCAGCCCGGGCTCCGCCGCCCCGGCGACCGGAAGCCGGGCCGGCAGACGGCGCCGGGAAACGCGAACGGGGGAGGGCTGTGCGCGAGTTCACCACCCCCGCCCCGGCCATGCCCGAGGCCACCGGGGGACTCGCCGACTCCCTGTACGACACCGCCGAGCGCACCCCCGACCTGGTCCAGCTGTCCTGGCGGGCGGCCGACGGACAATGGCAGGACGTCACCGCCCGCGAGTTCCGGGACCAGGTACTCGCCCTGGCCAAGGGCCTGCTCACCCACGGCGTGCGCTACGGCGACCGGGTCGCCCTGATGTCCCGCACCCGCTACGAGTGGACGCTCTTCGACTACGCGCTCTGGTCGATCGGCGCGATC
Source organism: Kitasatospora sp. NPDC023385 (assembly GCF_055664045.1). Taxonomy (NCBI): domain Bacteria; kingdom Bacillati; phylum Actinomycetota; class Actinomycetes; order Kitasatosporales; family Streptomycetaceae; genus Kitasatospora; species Kitasatospora sp. NPDC023385. The sequence goes on from NZ_JBVOOL010000001.1 coordinate 221,956, forward strand.
ACCGTCCCGGTCTACCCGACCGCCGCCCCCGAGCAGGTGCGCTGGATCCTCGCCGAAACCCAGGCGGTGGCGTGCCTGGTCGAGGACGAGGACGCCGCGATGACCGTCGGCGCGGTCTGCGACGCCCTGCCCGACCTCACCGGCATCTGGCAGTTGGACCGCGACTGCGTCGCCGCGATCACCGAGGACGGCCACGACGTGCCGGACTCCCTGGTGCACCGCCAGCGCCTCGGCGTCACCGCCGGGAACATCGCCACCGTCGTCTACACCTCGGGCACCACCGGCCGCCCCAAGGGCTGTCTGATCACCCACGCCAACCTCGCCGCCGAAGCCGACGCGCTGCTCGCCGGCTGGGGCGACGTCCTGCGCGACACGGGCGGCACGCAGCCCGGCACCCTGCTGTTCCTGCCGCTCGCCCACGTGTACGGGCGGGCCGTGCAGATCGCCGCGATCCGCGGCGGCTTCCGGATCGGTCACGTCCCCGACGTCTCCACCGACGCGCTGCTGCCCGCGCTGGAGAGCTTCCGGCCGACCTTCCTGCACGCCGTCCCGTACGTCTTCGAGAAGATCTACCAGCAGGCCCGGCGGGCCGCCGAGGACGCCGGGCGGGGCGAACTCTTCGAACAGGCCCGGCTCGTGGCCGTCGACTGGGCCGCCGCACGGGAGCAGAAGTCCTTCGGGCTCGGCCACGGCCCGAGCGCCGGACTGCGGCTACGCCACCTCGCGTACGAGCGGACCGTCTACCCGAAGCTGCGCGCGGTGCTCGGCGGCCGGGTGCGCAGCGTGATGTGCGGAGGCTCCTCGCTGCGCCGCGAGTTGGGCCTGTTCTTCACCGGCGCCGGCCTGCGGCTGTACGAGGGCTACGGGCTGACCGAGACCTCCGCCGCCATCACCGCCAACCCGGCCGGGCGGCAGAAGCTCGGCACCGTCGGGCAGCCGGTCCCGGGCGCCTCGGTGGCGATCGCCGACGACGGCGAGGTGTGGGTGCGCGGCGGCACGGTCTTCAGCGGCTACCTCAACCACCCGCAGTGCACCGCCGACTCGCTGGTCGACGGCTGGTTCGCCACGGGCGACCTGGGCCGGCTGGACCAGGACGGCTACCTGACCATCACCGGCCGCAAGAAGGACCTGATCGTCACCAGCAGCGGCAAGAACCTCGCCCCGGCGGCACTGGAGGAGCGGATCGAGGCGCATCCGCTGGTCTCCCAGTGCCTGGTGGTGGGCGACGACCGACCGTACGTCGGCGCCCTGATCACGCTCGACCCGGCGGCGCTGTCGCACTGGCTGAAGACCCGCGGACGGGAGCAGCTGGACCCGTGGGCCGCACTCGCGGACGAGGAGTTACACGTCGAGATCCAGCGCGCCGTGGCGGCCGCGAACACGGCGGTGTCGCGAGCCGAGTCCATTCGCGCGTTCCGGCTGCTGCCGCGGGAGTTCAGCCAGGAGCAGGGTCTGCTGACGCCCTCGCTCAAGCTACGACGGGCGGCCGCCGCGGAGTACTACGCGGAGGACATCGAGGAGCTCTATCTCGCCTGAGTTCACCTCCGGCTCTGCTCCATAACTACTTTGACGGTCCGTCTTATCACCTGCTGCGCACGCACAGTGGCGTTCCGGTTCACCTGCCGTTCCCTTGACGGGCCGATTGGTCCAGTCCATTGTTGCTCTTCGGTCCGAGTGCGGCGCACCAGCACCTCCCCCGCCACCGCCCCTCCGGGAGCGCCCCGGTTCCACGGCCCCGATCCCGCCCACGCCCTTCCCACGGGCGCCTCCCCCACACGCTGGAGTCCTCACGTGCCGATGTCCACGCGCCTGTCTGCTCGCCCGTCCACGCGCCTGTCCGCGCTGGCCGCCTCCGTCGCGCTGCTCACCGCCCTCGCCGGACCGGCCGCCTCCGCCTCCGCCACGAGCGCCGCGCCCGCCCCAAACGCCGCAAGCGCCGCAAGCGCCGCGAACGTCAATCTGGCGACCAACCCCGGCTTCGAGGTGCCGTCACCGAGCCTCGCCGACTGGGGCAGCATCCCCGGCTGGAGCTGCACCGGCGGCCCGGCCGAGGCCGCAGTCACCACCACCGCCCCGCGCTCCGGCACCTCCGCGCTGACCGTCACCCCGGCGAACGCCGACTCCACCGGCGAGTGCGCGCAGACCGTCTCCGTCCAGCCCGGCACCACCTACACCGCCTCCGCCTGGGTGCGCGGCGCCTTCGTCTACCTGGGCGCCACCGGCACCGGCAACGACGTCGCGCCCGACTGGACGGAGAGCACCGGCGGCGGCTGGCAGCGACTGACCACTCGCTTCACGACCGGCCCGACCGCCCGCAGCATCCGCCTGTACGTGCACGGCTGGTACCAGCAGGGCCCGTTCTCGGTGGACGACGTCCGGGTGGACGGCCCCGCGCCGGCCCCGGCGGTCGCGGCGGGCTCCGTCCCGACCACCGACAAGGTCGTCTTCCTCACCGTCGACGACGGCTGGCAGCGCACCCCCGAGGCGGAGCACTTCATCGCCGACCACCGGCTGCCGATCACCGCCTTCCCGCTGCCGATGCCGGCCGGCGCCGACCCGGCCTTCTTCCAACGGGTCACCGCCGTGCCCGGCTCCTCGATCCAGGACCACAGCGTCTCCCACTCGGACCTCAGCACCCTCCCGGCGGACCGGCAGCAGGTCGAGATCTGCGACGCCCGCGACGCCATCACCCGCATCTTCGGCACCCCGCCGGCGGTGTTCCGCCCGCCGTACTTCACCTGGAACGCCGACACCCTGCAGGCCGCCGCAGACTGCGGCATCCGCACCGTGCTCACCGCCGACGCCGACTTCAGCTGGGGGGCCTCCAACATCTGGCACCCGGGCCTGCTGCAGCCGGGCGACATCGTCCTGATGCACTGGACCGACACCCTGGCCACCGACCTGCAGCGCGCCCTGGCCGCCGCCGACGCCGCCGGCCTCAAGCCGGCCGGCCTGGCCGACTACCTGCACTGACCCGACGCGCCACGACACCGGCCGTCACCGACCCGACGCGCCGCCGCCCCGGAAGGAGCGGCGGCGCGTCGCCGTCTCCAACCGCGTTACCCAGGAGGCGAGTTCATCCCGCCAGGTGAGCGGGCCCACTGTGAGCCGGCCTGCGCCAGCGCCGGGCCAGGACCGTCCTTCCCCTCCCCCTTCGAGCCCATCCCCTCTCGTAGGTGAGCGATCACGCTCGTTGACAGCCCGTCCGCCGCGCGGCTCTAATGGGGGCGTGCAGCGCGGCGTCGGCCACAGAGCAGTGGGCCGGCCGACAGCCGAGCGAGCACCTTTCCGAAGGGACCACGCGCGATGAGCACTCTCTCCGCTGCCCTGATCTGACGCCAGGCGGTCACCGCGGTGTCCGCGTGCGCGATGCGCCACCTGCCGTCACCGCGTGTGGCCGCGACTCCCTTTCCGATGGAGACTCCACCACACACGCATGCCCATGTCTTTCAACCTGAATGTCATCGAGGAGTTCCGCGCCAACGGCGGTCGGGTCGGCGGCCCGTTCGAGGGCGGCGACCTGCTGCTGCTGACCACCACCGGGCCCCGGTCCGGGCGGCCGCACACCGTGCCGCTCGGGTACGTCCGAGCGGAGGGGCTGCTCCTGGTCGTCGCCTCGGCCGCCGGGGCGCCGGAACACCCCCAGTGGTACCGCAACCTGCTCGCCCACCCGGTGGTCCGGGTCGAACTCGGCACCGAGGCCTTCGACACGATCGCCGTACCCGCCGAAGGCGCCCGCCGGGAACGGCTGTTCGCCGCCGTCGTCCGGAAGGCGCCGGGGTACGGCGACTACCAGGCGAACACCGAACGCGAGTTGCCGGTCGTCGTCCTGGAACGGCCCGAACCCCCGTCCGACGGCCGGACACCGGTGGTGCGCAGTCTCGCCGACAAGCTGCTGGAGGTGCACACCTGGCTGCGCGACCAGTTGCGCCACATACGCGAGGAGGCGCACGCCCACACCCCCGGCCGACCGGCCGGGCTCGGTCTGCAGCTGCGACAGCACTGCCTGGCGTTCTGCGACGGGCTGACGCACCACCACACCGGCGAGGACTCCACGATCTTCCCCGCCCTCGCGCGCAACCACCCGGAACTGGCCGAAGTGCTGGCTCGGCTCGACGAGCAGCACCGGGCCATCGGGCGGATCAAGGAGGAACTGGTGGCGCTGCTGGCCGGGATCACGGTCACCGAACCGGATCGGCTCCGCGCCGAGCTGGACCGGATGTCCGCCGAGCTGGAAGCCCACCTCGACTACGAGGAGGCGGAGCTGCTGCCGGTCCTCGCCGGCATCCCCTTCCCGCCGTCCGGGCGCTGACGCGGGCGCTGCCGCCGTCTCCTCCACGTGTCCGTGGAGGGGACGGCGGCAGCCGCACTACGGCGGTGTCGGGGTCCGACGGGCCGTTACGACTGCGAGAAGACCGGCAGATAGCCACCGGCCTGGCCGGCGGCCTTCGGGTGGTAACTCTCGTCGACCGGCAGGGTGGTGCTGTTGAGCCAGGTGGTCAGGTTGCCGCAGATCTCGTGGCCGGTGAAGGTGCTGCGGACGTCGCCGAAGGCGAAGCCGGCGTTGGCGGCGCGCTTGGCGAGGACGCCGTCCAGGGTGTCGGCGGCACCGTTGATGGCGGCACGCTTGGTGTCGCCGATGCCGAAGATGCAGCTGCCGCCGACCTTGTAGATGTGCGGGTAGCCCAGCACGACGACGTGGGCGTTCGGGGACTTGGACTTGATGGCCGAGTACACGCTGTCCAGTTGGCCGGGCAGGGTGTTGAGCGCGTAGTTCTTGGCGGTGTCGACGGCGTTGAGGCAGTCGCTGTCCGAGCCCAGGACGCAGGTCTGCATCGTGGCGGCGAAGCCGGCGTCGTTGCCGCCGACCGAGATGCTGACCAGCGAGGTGCCGGAGTCCAGGGCCGAGATCTGGCTGTTGAGGACGTCTCCGGTTCTGGCACCCGAGCATGCGACGAACTTGAAGGAGGAGGGCGAGTGGGCGTTCTTCCAGAGGTACGGGTACGCGTTGGTGCTGCGCTTACAGCTGCCGCTGTCGCTCAGGTAGCTGCCGGCACCGACACCGGAGGAGTACGAGTCCCCCAGGGCCACGTAGTTGACACCGGCTGCGTTGGCGGACGACGCGGTGAAGAGCGTCGTCATCGTCAGACCTGCCGCGATGACGGCGATGGAGAGGGCACGGGCGGAGCGGATCATCACACCTCCAGGTAGGGCGTGGAGTGGCGCGGGTCACAGAAGTGATACCAGCCAGTAGCGGAACCCGGAAGCGGTCATGCCAAGGATATTGACGGACCGTCGGACGGCGGAGCGGTGAACTGCCGCCGACAGCCAGTGAGTCACCGCTGGTCAACGCAAGTGCGATGTGACGCGCGTAGTACCGTGCGCGCGGACCGGCAACTTTCAGAAATTCAGGGCTGAGTAAGCCTGGAGTTAATGTCCGACCATCGTTGAGTCAGTTTCGACGCCGGCCGACCGTGGGAACCAGAGCGCAGCGACGGGCGCGAGAGGACCGGGGCGGGCGCGAGCAGACGCGAGCGCGCGGCGGTCGGCGGTCGGCGTCCGGCGAGAGGCGGGAGACGGCCGGCGAGAGGCGGCCGGACGTCGAGGCGCCGGACCTCGCTCAGGGGCCCAGGGCACAGCCGTCCGCCGCGCGTACCGCCTCAGCCCCGCGCGCCCGGGTAACCGCCCCCCAGGTAACCGCCGCCCGAGGCCGGGTACACGGGGCCCGGGGAGATCGCGCAGCCCTCGACCGGCAGCTCCTCGATCGCCTCGTTCGCGGCTGCGGGCACACCGAGCCAGCGCACGGCGGTGGCGACCGCCGACCGGGCCTGGCGCAGCCCGGGCGCGCCCCAGCCCAGCAGCTCCACGGCGAGCCCCGGCGCGACCAGCAGCCGCCGGTAGTGCCGGCCCGAGGCCGGGTCGGGCGCGCTCGGCCCGACCGCCCGCAGCCCCGCCGCCATCCGGACCCGCGCGCACTCGTGGCCGCCGTTCGCCGAGCCGACCCGGTCGTAGAGGTAGCCGAGGTAGTACGGCCGGCCGATCACCGCCTGTGCCTCCTCGGCGGCCTCCCGGGCCAGGGCGGCCGCCGGATCGCCGGCGTCCTCCGGTTCCAGGGAGCCGCCGGGCAGCGAGCAGATCCCGTCCCTGGGGTTGACCAGGGTCAGCACCCGCCCGTCCGGTGCGAACAGCCACCCCCAGGACTGCTTGACGGGCAGCCCGTCCGGCACCTGTTCGCCCGGCCGCCACGGCCAGCCCGCCGTGGGGCGACGCCGCACCTTGCCGAGGAGTTCGGCGATCTCCGCGCTGTACTCGATCGCGCTCATGCTCCCGCCTCGAGGCGCTCGGCAGAGACCTCACCAGGGGTGTCCGCCTGCACGCACCTCCCGGCGCCGAGCTCGCTCCGCGCGCTCATGCGTCCCCCCTCTCGCTGTCGGGCTCGCCGGACCGGCGGTGCGCGGAGGGAGCTGCAGGGCGCGGTACGGAACGGAGCGGCCGGAGCGGCGGCGTGGGGTACCGCGCGCTCCTGCTGTTGATCTTCTCCGAATCTTCCCCGAACAGGCGGTCGATGAACAGTCCCCAGCGCCGCATGGCGGATGCGGAGGCGGTGAACGCCCTGATCATCCCAGCGGCTCACCCCCGTCCCTGGGGGCCGGGACACCACCGCCCCGGGGGCCCGGAAACCCGGGCAGCGGGAACCCCGGGCGCAGGTCGACCCCGGGCGGGAACGGCAGGCCGCGCGCGGCGTCGTCGGCCAGCTCGTCGAACACCTCGTGCGCGGTCATCGGCCGCAGCCGCCCGTCGGCCAACGCCCAGCCGCGCACACCCGGCCGGACACCCCCGGGCGCCGCACCCTCGGCAGGGGGCCCGGCCTCGCCACTCGCCGACGGGTCGCCGTGCAGCAACAGCGCCCCCACACCGCCGGAGGCGACGCCCGCCGCCAGCGTGACGCAGAACGCCTCGGTGTCCCGGCCCGCCGGGTACAGCCGCCCGTCCTCCACGCAGACGTCCACCGCCGACGTCAGCTCCTCGCCGTCCTCGGGGCCGTGGCAGCGCAGCGTCAGCAGGTGGCAGCCCTCCCCCGCGCCCTCGGCCAGCGCGAGGTACACCGACGTCACGTACCGCATCACGGCCGCCATCCGGCGCTGCCCGGCCGGGTCGCCGCCGACGGCGTCCAGCAGGGCCGCGCAGGCCACGGACAGCCGCACGCGCGCCCGGTGGTCGTCCAACAGCACCGGCAGCAGGTCGGCCAGCCGCTGCCCCGCGTAGACGAACGGCTCCCCGGCCAGCTCGGGATCGCCCGCGTAGGCGACCCGGGCGGCGGACGCCCGGGGATCGAGGCCGAGCGCCTCGCAGTAGTCCTCGAAGTCGTTCGCCTCCAGGACCCTCAGGTGCACCTCCAGGCCCTGCCGGTGCAGGGACGTCAGCTGCTCCTCCACCCGCAGCAGGTACTCCCGGTGGCCGAGCTCGCCGAACAGCCCGTACCGCGCCAGGCAGGCGAAGTCCCCGGCCCGGACGGCCAGCGCCACCGCGACCGGCTCCGGCGGCGGCGCGCCCCGGGCCCGTCCACCGCGCCGCGCCCGCGCGCCACCGCCGTCCGCGCGCCCGCCCGGCGGCCGCACGCCCCCGGGCGGCGCCGCCCCGCCGGGCCCGCCGACCGGCGCCCCGCCGACACCCGCACCCGGCCTCCGCCCGGCCAGCGCCAGCACCCGCCGACGCCGCCCCGCGACGCCCACCACCTCGCGCACCAACTCCCGCACAGCAGCCATGGCTCCTCCTGTCCCTCACTCGCCCGACACCCGACGGAGCCGGCCGCCCCGAACGACGGAGCCGCCGACGTCGAGGAACATACACAGAGCCACTGACAATGCACTCCAGGTAATCGAACGTCCGGGCTGGGAAGGGCCGTCGAGCCGCCGACACCTCCTCCATCTCCGCTGCACCTCCCCACCCCCTACGACACAGCGGCAGCGGCAATAGCAGCCGTCCGGGACCACTCCCGAGTCCCGTGAGACGCACGCCTCCACCGATCCGGGCCTCAGTGTCAGTGGTGCGCGTTAGGGTCGGGGACCATGCGACTGCTGCATACCTCCGACTGGCATCTCGGGCGTTCGTTCCACCGGGAGAGCCTGCACGACGCCCAGCGCGCCTTCCTGGACCACCTGGTGGAGGTGGTCCAGGCCGAGCGCGTGGACGCCGTGCTGGTCGCGGGGGACGTCTACGACAGGGCTCTGCCGGGGCTGGAGGCCGTCGCGATGTTCGACGACGTACTGCACCGGCTGGCGGACCTCGGCGTGCCGACGGTCTTCATCAGCGGCAACCACGACTCGGCCCGCCGGCTGGGCGTCGGGGCCCGGCTGATCGGCCGGGCCGGGGTCCATCTGCGCACGGATCCGGGCGAGTGCGCCACGCCCGTGGTGCTGGCCGACGAGCACGGTCCGGTGGCGGTGTACGGGCTGCCGTACCTGGAGCCGACGCTGGTCCGCGAGCGGTTCGGGCTGGCCAAGGGCGGGCACGCGGCGGTGCTCGGCGCAGCGATGGCCGAGGTGCGGGCCGATCTCGCGGCGCGCCCGGCCGGCACCCGGGCGGTGGTGCTGGCGCACGCCTTCGTCACCGGCGGCGCGCCGAGCGACAGCGAACGGGACATCGCGGTCGGCGGCGTCGCCTCGGTGCCCGCCTCGGTGTTCGACGGGGTGCACTACGTCGCGCTCGGCCACCTGCACGGCTGCCAGACGCTCGCCCCGCACCTGCGCTACAGCGGCTCCCCGCTCGCCTACTCCTTCTCCGAGGCGAAGCAGCGCAAGACCATGTGGCTGGTCGACCTCGCGGCCGACGGCTCGGTGGCCGCCGAGCGCGTCCCGTGCCCCGAGCCGCGCCGCCTCGCCACCCTGCGCGACACCCTCGACGCCCTGCTCACCGACGAGGCGTACGCCGAGCACGAGCAGTCCTGGGTGCAGGCCACGCTCACCGACGCGGCCCGCCCGAGCGAGCCGATGGAGAAGCTGCGCCGCCGCTTCCCGCACACCCTCCAGCTGCTGTTCGATCCCGAGGAGAGCGAGGCCGAGCCGTCCCGCTCGTACGCGGCGCGGGTGCGCGGCCGCGCCGACATCGAGGTCGCCGAGGGCTTCCTGCGGCACGTCCGCCCCGGTGCCGAGCCGGGGCCGGACGAGCTCGGCTGGCTGCGCGAGGGCTTCGAGCGCGTCCGGGAGACCACCGACCGGAAGGCGGACCTGCCCCGATGAGGCTGCACCGGCTCACCGTCTCCGCTTTCGGCCCGTTCGCGGGCACCGAGACGGTCGACTTCGACGCGCTCGCCACCGGCGGGCTGTTCCTGCTGCGCGGTGCGACCGGCGCCGGCAAGAGCAGCGTGCTGGACGCGGTCTGCTTCGCCCTGTACGGCGAGACGCCCGGTGCCCGCCGGGCCAACCGGCTGCGCAGCGACCACGCCGATCCGAAGCGGCTGACCGAGGTGCGGCTGGAGTTGACCCTCGGCGGGCGGCGGCTGCAGATCACCCGCCTGCCGGAGCAGCGGCGCCCGAAGAAGGTCGGCGCCGGCACCACCGTCGAGCGGCCCCAGACGCTGCTGCGCGAGTGGATCGCGGACGCGGGCGAAGGCACCCCGGGCTGGCACGGGCTCAGCAAGTCGCACCAGGAGGCCGGAGAGGAGATCCACCGGCTGATCGGCATGAACCGGGAGCAGTTCTGCCAGGTGGTGCTACTGCCGCAGGGCGACTTCGCCCGCTTCCTCAAGGCCGACTCGGAGGAGCGCGGCAAGCTGCTGCGGCGGCTGTTCGACACCGAGCGCTACCGGCACGTCGAGGACTGGCTGGCCGAGCAGCGGCGCGCACAGGAGGCGGCGGTCCAGGCCGGCCGGCGGCGCCTGCGCGACCTCGCCAGCAAGGCCGAGCAGGCGGCCGGCCCGGACGCCGAGCCCGCCGAGGGCTGGGTGCCGGCCGAGGACTCCGACACCGGGTTGACCGCCGGGGTGCTCGGCTGGGCGGCGGTGCTGCGCAGCGGCGCGGCCGAGCAGTCGGCCGTCGCCGAGGCCGCGCTCGCGGGCGCCGAGGCCGCGCAGCGCGCGGCCCAGCGGCAGCGCGAGGCCGCCGAGGAGCTGGCCGGGCGGCAGCGCCGACACCGGGAGGCCCTGGCCCGGGCCGAGCGGCTGGCCGAGTTCGAGGCCGCGGCGGCGGAGGACCGGCGAAGGCTGGCGGCCGCCCAGGACGCGGTCGGGGTGGAGTCCGCGCTGCGGCTGCGGGAGAGCGCGGCCGAGGCCTTCCGGCGCGCGCGGGAGGCGGAGCGCCGGCACCGCGCCGCACTGGCCGCCACGCCGGGCGACGAAGGCCGGGCACTCGAGGGGGCCGACGCCGCCGAGCTCGCCGAGGCCGAGCTGCGGCTGCGGGCCGAGGTGGTCCGACTGGAGGCGGCCCGGGCGGAGGAGCGACGCTGCGCCGAACTCCTCCGGGAACAGCGCTCCTTGACGGCGGACCGGAGCGCCGCCGAAACGCTGGCCGAGGAGGCGGAGGACTGGCTGGCCGAGTTCGAGGGCGAGCTGGCCCGCCTGGAGGAGCAGCACACCGCCTCCCAGGCTGCGACCGCGAAGGTCGAGCAACTGGACGGGCAGCGCGCCGAATTGACGGTCCGCCTGGGTGCGGCCCGGGAGCGCGACGCCCTGGGCGCCGAGATCGAGGCGGCCGGACCGCGGGTCGCCGAGCTGCGCACCGCCGCGCTGGACGCCCGCGAGCACAGCCTGGACCTGCGTGACCGACGGCTGGCGGGCATGGCCGCCGAGCTGGCCGAGCAGCTGCGGACGGGCCAGGCCTGCCGGGTCTGCGGCTCCCCCGAGCACCCCGCGCCCGCCGAGGCCGCCCCCGGCAGCCGGGTCGGCGCCGAGGACGAGGAGCGGGCCCGCCGGGCCCAGGCCGTCGCCGAGCAGGCCTGGACGGAGGCGGAGCAGGCGCTCACCGCCCTGCGGGTGCGCGAGGCGACCGCCGCCGGAGCGGCCGGGCCGGACGGTCCGGACGTGCTCGCGCAGGCCCTGGCCGAGCTGGAGCGCGAGCACCGCGAGGCCCGGCACGCGGCGGAGGCACTCGGCCGGGTCGAACAGCAGATCGCCAGGCTGTCGCAGGACCGTGCCCGCCGCGGCGACGAGCTGCGCGAAGCCAAGGAGCGCACCGCCGTCCTCACCGACCGGCTGCAGGCGCTCGACACCGAACAGGAGGCGCTGACCACCCGGGTGGCGGCCGCCCGCGGCGAGGCGGCCACGGTCGCCGACCGGGCCGCGGGCCTGGCCCGGCTCACCGAGGAGGTGGCCGCCGCGGCCGCCGCCGCCCGGGCCCGCGCCGAGGCGGCCGCCAGGCTCGACGAGGCCGAGGCCGAGCTGGGCAAAGCCGCCTCCGCCGCGGGCTTCGCGGACGCCGGGGCGGCGCTCGCCGTCCTGCTGCCCCGCGAGGAGCGCGAGCGGCTGGAGGCCCGCCTGGAGCGGCACCGCGCGGAGACCGCCGCCGTACGGCGCGAACTGGCACTGCCCGAACTGGCCGAGGCCGCGACCCGTCCGCCGGTCGACCTGTCCGGCGCCTCCGCCGCGCTCCGCGAGGCCACCGACCGGCTCGGGCAGGCGCACGCGGCCCGGGCCGCGGCCGGTGAACGGTGCGCGGCCCTGGCCGCGATCGGGCAGCAGTTGGCCGGGCTCGCCGCCGAGCTGGCCCCGACGTTGGACCGGTACGGGCGGATCAACCGGCTCGCCGCACTGGCCGCCGGCACCTCCACCGAGAACCGGCTGCGGATGCGCCTGGAGTCGTACGTCCTCGCGGCCCGGCTGGAACAGGTCGCGGCGGCGGCCAGCGACCGGCTGGTCCGGATGTCCGGCGGCCGCTACACCATGGTGCACAGCGACGACCGGGGCGCCGGCAACAAGCGCTCGGGCCTGGCCCTGCGGGTGGTGGACGCCTGGACGGGCACCGAGCGGGACACCGCGACCCTCTCCGGCGGCGAGAGCTTCTTCGCCTCGCTCTCCCTCGCCCTCGGCCTGGCCGACGTGGTCACCGACGAGGCGGGCGGCATGCCGCTGGACACCCTGTTCATCGACGAGGGCTTCGGCACCCTCGACGAGCAGTCCCTGGAGGAGGTGATGGACGTCCTCGACGGCCTGCGCGAGCGGGACCGCGCGGTCGGCATCGTCAGCCACGTCGCCGACCTGCGCACCCGTATCCCTGCCCAACTGCTGGTCCACAAGGGGCGACGCGGCTCGACCCTGGCCCTGGCCGGACGGGAGCACACATAGCGGGGGCGGGTCGGTCCCGAGGCGGTATCAGCCCGAGCAGGCGATCCGCTGCGCCTGCTGCCAGGCGCACACCGGGCACAGCGTGCTGCCCGGCTGATCGGCGGGCAGTTCGGTCGGCTCGCCGCACAGCACGCAGTCGGCGCGCGGGCCGGTCGCCGTCCGGTCGCGCCGTAGTGCGGCCTCGGCGTCGCCGTCGGGGGCCAGTTCGCAGACCGCCGCGGCCCCGCTCGGGGAGCCTTCCGGCGAGGCTCCCGGGGTGGCTTCATCCCGCTGCTGGTTCGCCCGCTCGTCTGGCCGCTGGTTCGCCTGCTCGCTGTTCGCCTGCTTGTCGGTCTCGGTGTGGCTCATGCCGCCTTCCTACTCCGCCCCTTCGCCCTGCCGCAAGGCGGCCCCGGGCCGAGCCTCGCCGCGGGCCGCCTCGATCATGCCCGCGACCCCGTCGAGCAGCCGCGCCAGCCCGAGCGCGAACAGCGCGTCCAGGTCGAGGTCGTAGCCGTCGCCACCGAGCGCCTCCACCGTGCGAGCGAACACGGGGTGCCGGTTCCCCTCGACGAGCGCCGCCAGGACGGGGCCGCGCTCGTCCATCCACTCGTCCTCGGTCAGCCCGGTATCGGCCTCGGCCTGGGCCTCCCGCTCCAGGTGCACGGCAACGCCCTGGACATGGCAGTAGAGCAGGACGTGCAGGTCGAGCATGGTCGCGGCGTCCAAGCCGTGGCCGTCCAACGCGGCGAGCGCCCACTCGGCGTGATCCATCAACGCGGGCATCATCAGCGGGCGGGTGAGCGCGCCGACCTGCGCCAGCCAGGGGTGCCGACGATGGATCCGCCACAGCAGGTGAGCGCCGGACTCCAGCCGCGCCCGCCACTCCCCCGGCGGTTCGGCCGGATGCGCCTCCTCCCCGAAGGCCGCGTCGGCCATCAGCAGCACCAGGTCGTCCTTGCTCGCCACGTAACGGTAGGTGGACATCGCGGCGACACCGAGCCGGGCCGCGACGCTGCGCATGGAGAGCGCGCCGAGCCCCTCGCGGTCGGCGATCTCCATGGCGGCCCGGACGATCCGCTCCTTGGTCAGCTCCTTGGTCAGCTCGACGGACGGCCCGGGGACGGGCGAGGGGCCTGACGGCGATGCAGGCGCGACGGCCCCGGCGGGCGCCGGCACCGCGGACGCCGCCACCACGGTGCCCACCCGGGGCCGGGTCTCGACCAGCCCCTCCAGCCGCAGCGTCGTGAGCACCTTGGTGGCCGTGGCGAGCGCCACGTTCCACTCCCGGGCGATCCGCCGCGTGGACGGCACCGGATCGCCCGGCGCGAGCGCGCCGTCGGCGATCCGCCCGGCGATCTCGTCGGCGATGCGCCGGTACGGCGGGGCGGGGGTGGGGGCGGGGGCAGATCGGGAAGGCAGGGCTGGGGCGGGCACGGCGGGCATACGGCGAACTCCATCGTGTGATGCGGATCTCATTCCGCAGCGACCAAGCCTGTACTAGTTCAGACGCTACCAGCGCCGTCTCCACAGGAGGTACTTCTGCACTAGATCAGATGAGGGAAAGCCCCACTTGGCGGCCCTGCGCGTACGCCGTACATTCTGCTCGCGTACGGCGTACGGGACAGACGTACGGCAGGCACACAAGGAGCGACCGATGACGACAGTGCTCATCTCCGGCGGCGGCATCGCGGGCACCACGCTCGCCACACTGCTGAGCCGTCAGGGCTTCACCCCCACCGTGGTGGAACGAGCCCCCGGGCCGCGCGGCGGCGGGCAGGCCGTGGACATCCGGGGCGTCGCGCTGCAGGTGGTCGAGCGGCTCGGTGTGCTCGAGCCGGTCCGCGCGCACCGCACCCGGATGCGCGGCATGTCCGTCCTGGACGGCGACGGCCGGGAGGTCCACCGCTCCACCGAGAGCACGATCAGCAGCGGACGGCTCGACAGCGGCGACATCGAGTTGTTGCGGGACGACCTCGTCCGGATCCTGCACGAACAGGCGGTCGGGGAAGCGCGCACCCGGTTCGCGTTCGAAGACACCGTGACCGCGCTCGACCAGGACGAAGACGGCGTCCTGGTCTCCTTCGAGCACGCCGAGCAGCGTCGCTTCGACCTGGTCGTGGGCGCCGACGGCCTGCACTCGGCCGTGCGTCGGCTGGCCTTCGGCCCCGAGGAGCAGTTCGCCCACCACCTCGGCATGCACCTCGCCATCTTCAGCGCGGACAACTTCCTCGGGCTGGAGGACTGGCAGCTGTGGCTGCGCGACGGCGAGGCCGGCTACGGCATCTACCCGGTACGCGGCAACACCGAGCTGCGGATCGCCTTCGGCTTCGCGGCCGAGCCGCTGCCGGTCGGCCGACGCGGTCCCGAGGCGCAGAAAGCGCTCGTCGCCGAGCGGATGGCGGCACTGCGCTGGGAGACCCCCAGGCTGCTGGAAGCGCTGGCCGCGGCGCCCGACTTCTACGGCGACTCGATGGCGCAGATCCGCCTGGACCGCTGGTCGCACGGCCGGGTCGTCCTACTCGGGGACGCGGGCTACTGCGCCTCCCCGCTGTCGGGGCAGGGCACCAGCCTCGCCCTGGTCGGCGCGCACGTCCTCGCCGACGCCCTCGTCCGGTCCGAGGGCGATTACCGCGCCGCGTTCGCCGCGTACGCGGAGCGGCTGCGCCCGTTCGTCGCGCTCAACCAGGCCCTGGCCACCGAGAACCCGGGCGGACCGGCGTCCGAGGAATCGGTGGAGCGGGCCAAGAACGCGATCACGCTGGACGGCTGACGGGCGGCAGGAGCAGGCCGCGGGCCGCGAGCCGGCCGACAGAGTTCAGCGAACAGATTTCAAAAAACGTTCGCTGAAGTCTGTTCTCTGAAATCTGTTCGCTGAACGTTGTCCGCTGAACGTCGTCCGCCGCGCCTCCCTACCCCGGCCCCCCGCCCCCCGCCCCCCGCCCCCCGACAGCCATCATCCGTCGGCCCGCCGCTCCTCCCCCTCCGGCCGGCGGCTACGGTGACCGGCATGACCGCCGACCTGCACCGACGCCTGCTCGCCGCCCGCGCCACCGAGCCGTCCTACGCCGAGGTGGGCGCCACCCGGGGCGGGCGGCTGCCGGACGGCTATGCGCACCTTCGGCGGCGGGTGCACCTGGGGCGCGGTCCGGAGGTGCTGGAGCAGGCCGGGCGGTACGTGCTCGGCTGGGGCACCCAGCTGGGCGCCGGCTTCGCGGTCCACCCGGGCGGTCCGGCCCGGGAGGGCGACACGGTGCTGTTGCGGCTGCGCCTTCCAGGGATTCGGTGGCCCCGGCTGGTGATCCCCTGCCGGGTCGTGTGGACGGTGGAGGAGCCGGACCGGATCGGATTCGCATACGGGACGCTCCCCGGGCACCCGGAGTGCGGCGAGGAGGCGTTCCTGGTGTCGATGGACGCCGAGGGCGAGGTGTGGTTCGAGGTCACCGCCTTCTCCCGGCTGTCCGCCTGGTACGCCCGCCTGGGCCGTCCAGTCGCCCTGCTCTGCCAGCACCTGGCGATCGAGCGCTACCTCGCCGCAGTGGCCGCCGAGGCCGCCCGCGTCGCGTGACGCGCCGCGACACCCGCTCCATCCCGTAACCACCGGCCCTCGCCCGGGAGTCGACCGCCGTCGGCCGTCGTCGTCCGTCGCCGGCCGACAACTGTCAGCCCAGGAAGGACAGTCGGACGGTTCGGCGCGGATTGTCCCCATTGGTGTCGACCAGCACCACGGACTGCCAGACGCCGAGCGCCAGTTGGCCACCGAGCACCGGCAGGGTGGCGTGCGGGGCGACCAGCCCGGGCACCACGTGGTCCCGGCCGTGGCCGGGGCTGCCGTGCCGGTGGCGCCAGCGGTCGTCGGACGGGAGCAGTTCGCGCAGGGTGGCGAGGAAGTCGTCGTCGCTGCCGGAGCCGGTCTCCAGGACGGCGATCCCGGCGGTGGCGTGCGGGACGAAGACGTTGAGCAGGCCGTCGCGCCCGGCGGCCCGCTCGTCGAGGAACGCGGCGCAGCGGTCGGTGATGTCGAGGGCGACCTCGCGGCTGCCCGTGCTGATCTCGAAGGTGGTGGTCTGGAAGAGACCGGTCGGGCTTGGGTGGTTGTTGTCCGCCATGGCGCCATCCTGGCTCAGGCCAGGGGGCCTGGCGTACTGCCTCGCCGACTCGCCTTGCCTGGCAGGCAAACTCGCATAGGGTAAGAGGTTCAGACCACGCGGCATGCGCCGGACGCGCGACAATGCCCGGAGCACCGGACACACCGACCATCCGGACACACCGACGACCCGGTGGACCGGGTGGTCCACCGGGTCTGGTTCCGGCGGGGACGGAGGCTGGGGCGAAGCCCTAGCCGCGCCCGCCGAAGAGGCTCCGACGCAGCCGACGCAGCGGTGTCAGCAGCGAGATCCTGGTGTGGCGACGACGGGTCGCCGGGGCCTCGGCGCCGCGCGGCGTCAGCTCCCTTATCAGCCCGAGCGCTTCGGCGGTGTCGACCACCGGAAGTGCGGGCGCGCCGAGCACGGCCAGGTGTCGTTCGATCCGGCGGCCGGTCGTGCCGACACCGCACTGGATCGCCGGCACACGGGGCCGAGTCCGCACTTGCATGTGTTCCATCAGTTTTCCCACCCCTACGAGGCGCCAGGGCCGTGAGGCGAAGACTATCCGTGACTGACGGCCTTCGCGCAACCGTCCTTGGTGTTGTGCCACCGTATCGTGCGGCGTCAACTGACGATGCACCAGGGGCTACTCGACCGGTCACGACTAGGCATCAATGATGGTGCACGACCGGCCATCCGTCAGCGGGGCCAGGAGGCGCGGGCCTGGCGCCCGCGTGCGCGGCATGCGCCCGGCGCACGGGGCGCTGCGGAGGCACCCGCCACGGGTATCCGGTCGTGCGCTCCGCGCACCCCTGCACGGACATCACCGGATAACGGACCTCCCGCACACCTCCCATATAGGGGACAGCCGTCAGATCGACAAAGTGATCTCACGGCCGTCGCTCCGATCGAGAAGTCGACTTCATGAAGTGAACACATTCGAGGGATTGACTCCCGGCGTACGTCCAAGCAATATCTGATGCACACGCCGGTGCCCGCACCGCACCTCTGCGCGTGTTCGAGTGATGAAGAACTCCGGCTCACGCGAGCCACTGCCCGGCCGCCTCGACGCTGCGGTGGCCAGGCTCGCGCGGTGCCCGGACCGGCGGTCGGCCGTAGAGGGTCGGCCAGGCCGCCACCCGACTGCCGGTGCCGCCCCGCAAGGGGCCCGGCACCGGCGGTTCCGGACCTCACCCCGAGGCGCCCCCCGTAAGGCCTGCGGACAAGGCCTGCGGACTCCGGCCGGACCCCCGTCGGAGCCCCGCACCGGACGTCCGCGCAGGTCGTGCCCGGTGGATCGGTACACTCGGCCAGCGTGTCCCTCCTCCTCAGCATCGTGCTCCCGGTCCACGGCGTGGAGCGGTACCTGCCGCGCTGCCTCGACTCGATCCTCGGCGACTCCCCCGTCCAGGAGTCCCGCTTCGAGGTGATCGCCGTCGACGACCTCTCCCCCGACGGCTCGGGCGCGATCCTGGACGCGTACGCGGCCCGCGACCCCCGGCTGCGGGTGCTGCACCTCACCGAGAACCAGGGACTCGGCGGGGCCCGCACCGCCGCCCTGCCGCAGGCGCGCGGCGAGTACGTCTGGTTCCTGGACAGCGACGACTGGCTGCCCGAGCGGACGGTCGGCGTGGTCCTCGACGAGCTCGAGCAGGAGCGGCGCCGGGAGACCCCGGCCGACGTGCTGATCACCGACTTCACCCACGTCTACCCGGACGGCGGGACGGAGCCCAACCCCTGGCGCCACGTGCTGACCGGTTCCCCGCTCGTCGAGGGCTGCACGCTGGCCGAGCACCCGGCGCTGTTCCAGACCGTGATGTCGGTGTGGAACAAGGTGTTCCGCCGCGACTTCCTGGACAGCCTCGGCGTCTCCTTCGGCCGCGGCTACTACGAGGACATCTCGGTCACCTACCCCGCGCTGCTGGCCGCCGAGCGGCTGCGCTACCTCGACCGCCCCTGCTACTTCTACCGACGGGGCCGGGACGGCGCGATCACCGCCACCGCCTCCCCCAAGCACGCTGACGTGTTCGCCCAGTACGACGCGATCTTCGCCTTCCTGGACCGGCCGGAGCGCCCCGGCCGGTCCGTCCCGGACTCACTGCGCACCCTGGTCTTCGACCGGACGGTGCGCCAGGCGCTCAACGTCTACGACACCCCAGGGCTGGTCCCCGCCGACCGGCGCAAGGACTTCTTCCAGCAGATCACCCGGCACTTCGACCGGCACCGCCCGGCCGGCTACCGCTACCCCGGCGGAGTGCGCGGCCTGCAGTACCGGCTGGCCGCGCGCGGCGCCCGGATCGCCTACGCCGAGCTGCGCCGCACCGGCCGGCTGCCGCGCGAACTCAAGCGCGGGGCACGGGCGGTGGCACCCGCGGTGAAGAAGGGGGTGCGCAGCGGCGCCCGGTTCACCGCGTACAACGCCTTCCGCCGGCTGCCGCTGGACGAGCACCTGGCGGTCTACGCGGCGTACTGGCACCGGGGTTACGCGTGCAGCCCAGCGGCGATCTACGAGAAGGCGAAGGAACTCGCGCCGCAGGTCCGCGGCGTGTGGGTGGTGGAGAACCGCCGGCAGGCCGCCACGCTGCCGCCCGGGGTGCCGCACGTGATCGTCAACACCCCCGCCTACCTCCGGGCGATGGCGACCGCCAAGTACTTCGTCAACAACGTCAACTTCCCGCGCACGATGGCCAAGCGGCCCGGCTCGGTGCACGTCCAGACCCAGCACGGCACCCCGCTCAAGGCCATGGGCATGGACCTGCGCGACCGCCCCGCGGCGGCGGAGGGAATGGACTTCGACCTGCTCCAGGAGGCCATCGACCGCTGGGACTTCCTGGTCTCCCCGAACCCGCACACCAGCGAGCACTTCGCCCGCGCCTTCCCCGGCCGGTACGAGATGCTGGACACCGGCTACCCGCGCAACGACCGGCTGGCCGACGCCACCCCGGACGAAGTGCGCGCGATGCGCGAGCGGTTCGGGCTGCGGCCGGACACCCGGGCCGTGCTGTACGCGCCGACCCACCGCGGCGGCAAGGGCGGCTACGTGCCACTGCTGGACGTGGCCGAACTGGCCCGTGAACTGGGGCCGGGCTTCACGCTGCTGGTGCGCACCCACTACTTCCACACCGGCGGACCGGGCGACCTGACGGCCGACGGGGAGGCGGCGCAGATCATGGACGTCTCGGCGCACCCGACCGTCGAGGACCTCTACCTCGCGGCGGACGTGCTGGTGACGGACTACTCGTCGATGATGTTCGACTACGCGGTGCTGGACCGGCCGGTGGTGATCTTCGCGCCGGACTGGGAGGAGTACCAGCGGGAGCGCGGCGTCTACTTCGACCTGCTCGCGGAGCCTCCGGGCGCGGTCGCGCGGACCGCGGCGGAACTGGCGGAGGAGCTGCTGGCGGGCGATCCCGCACCGGGGGCGCGGGCGCGGTTCCGGGCGAAGTTCTGCGTCTGGGACGACGGCGGGGCGGCGGAGCGGGTGGTGCGCCGGGTGTTCCCGGTCGAGAAGCCGTAGAGCCCCAGGGCCCCAGGGCCGACGGGCGGTGCGGGCCCGGGCCCGGCGGGCGGTGGAGCCTCCGGACGGGGCCGGTGCCTCCGGTGCGGCGACCGGCCCCGTCGGCGCGAGGTCAGCGCCGGCGGGCGGCCAGGAACTCCTCGAAGGTCAGGACGCCGTCGTGGTTGGTGTCCATGCTGTGGATCAGCGCCTCGGCCATGGAGATGGTGACGTCGTGGTCTCCCATCTCGTTCGCGGCCAGCGCGTACTCGGACGGGGTGATCTTGCCGTCACCGTCCTTGTCGAAGCGGTCGAAAAAGGCCTTGATCGCCTCGGTGGTCTCCATCGTGCCCTCCTGGGATACTGCGGGGTCGTGCTCGGTTCGGACGGCCGTACCCTACCCGGCCGTGGTGTTCGCCACGGTCGCCGGGAGTGGACGGGCGCGGGGGTGGGTGTCGTAGTCTGCGGATCTGTTGCAGGCCCGGGCACCTCCCGGGCGGTCGTTCGTCCAGGGAGGGAACCATGCTCGACCTCGTCACCAAGCTGGTGCTGAAACCGGTTTCACGCGGAATCTGGCGGCCGGCCATCGAGGGGATCGAGAACGTTCCGCGCAAGGGCGGGGTCATCCTCGCCAGCAACCACCTGTCCTTCATCGACAGCGTGGTGATCCCGCTGACCGCCCCGCGCCGGGTCCACTTCCTCGCCAAGGCCGAGTACTTCACCGGCACCGGGCTCAAGGGCCGGCTCTCCAAGGACTTCTTCGAGGCGATCGGCGCGGTGCCTGTCGAGCGCGGCACCTACCGTTCCGCTCAGGCGTCGCTGGAGTCGGCCCTGGAGATCCTGGAGTCGGGCAAGGCCTTCGGCATCTACCCCGAGGGCACCCGCTCGCTGGACGGCCGGCTCTACCGGGGCAAGACGGGCGTCGCGTGGCTCGCGCTGACCGCGGGCGTGCCGGTGGTGCCGGTGGCGCTGGAAGGGCCCGAGGAGATCCTGCCGGTGGGCAAGCGGGTGCCGCGGCTCAGGAAGGTGACCGTCCGCTTCGGCGAGCCGCTGCACTTCGACGACCTGCACGGGCAGGCCCGCTCGCTGAAGGCCCGTCGGCAGGTGACCGACGAGGTGATGGCAGCGATCCAGCGGCTCTCCGGCCAGGAGGTCGCGGACAGCTACAACGAGGCACCGAAGGCGGCCTAACGGCCTAACTGCCCAGCAGCCTAGCTACCTAGCTGCCGGCGACTTCGAGCGTCGGCTTCGAGCGCCGGCTTCGAGCGCTCAGGCGTGGCCGAGGGCGGCCTCCGGCAGGGCGGTCGCCTCCGGTGCCTCCCGGCGCAGCAGGGCCGCGTACCGGCCGTCGAGTTCCACCAGGTCGTCGTGCGTGCCGAGTTCGACGACCTCGCCATGGTCCAGGACCGCGATCTGGTCGGCGGCGCGGACGGTGGAGAGCCGGTGCGCGATGGTGATGGTGGTCCGTCCGGCGGCCAGGGTGTCCACGGCCTGCTGGACGGCGCGTTCGGTGCGGTTGTCGAGCGCGCTGGTGGCCTCGTCCAGGATGAGCACGGGCGGGTTGCGCAGGATCGTCCGGGCGAGCGCGAGGCGCTGCTTCTCGCCCCCGGAGAAGCGGTAGCCGCGCTCGCCGACCAGGGTGTCGTAGCCGTCCGGCAGGGCCGCGATGGTCTCGTGGACCTGCGCGGCCCGGGCGGCCGCGACCAGTTCGGCGTCGGTGGCGCCGGGTTTGGCGAAGCGCAGGTTGTCGGCGACCGAGGCGTGGAAGAGGTAGGTCTCCTGGGAGACCACGCCGACCGCGCGGGCCAGGGTGTCGAAGGAGAGTTCGCGCACGTCCACGCCGTCCAGGGTGACCCGTCCGCCGGTGACGTCGTACAGCCGCGGGACGAGGTAGCTGAGGGTGGTCTTGCCCGAGCCGGTCTCGCCGACCACGGCCAGGGAGCTCCCGGCCGGGACCTTGAGGTCGAGTCCGGCGAGGGTCGGGCGCTCCTGTCCGGGGTCGTAGCGGAAGTCGACGTGCTCGAAGCGGACCTCGCCGCGGATGTCGGCCAGGCTGACCGGTTCGGCCGGTTCGGCGATCTCCACCGGCAGGTCGAGGTACTCGAAGATGCGCTGGAAGAGCGCGAGCGAGGTCTGCACGTCCACGCCGGTCGAGAGCAGGCTCACGGTCGGGCGGAACAGGCCCTGCTGGAGGGTGACGAAGGCGACCAGGGTGCCGACCGAGACGATCGGCGCGCCGGCGGCGGAGGTCAGGCCGGCCGCCCAGTAGATCAGGGCGGGCATCGCGGCCATCACGATCTGGATGGTGTTCATCCGCCAGCGCCCGGCCATGCTGGCCCGGACCTCCAGGTCGGCGAGCTGGTCGGACTGGCCGGTGAACTCGCGGGCGAGCGAGTCGGAGCGGCCCATCGTGCGGCCGAGCAGGATGCCGCTGACCGAGAGCGACTCCTGGACCGCCGAGCTCAGCACGGCCAGCTGCTTCTGCCGCTCGGTGGTGATCTTCTTGCGCTCCTGGCCGACCCTGCGGCTGATCCAGACGAACAGCGGGAGCAGGAGGAGGGAGACGACGGTGAGCCGCCAGTCGAGGGCGACCATGGCGACGACGGAGGCGACCACCGCGGTGAGGTTGGAGACCAGGCTGGTCGCGGTGGAGGTCACCGTGGACTGCATGCCGCCGATGTCGTTGGCGATCCTGGACTGCACCTCGCCGGTGCGGGTGCGGGTGAAGAAGGCCAGCGACTGGCGCTGCAGGTGGCCGTAGACGGCGGTGCGCAGGTCGTGCATCACGCGCTGGCCGACGGTGGTGGAGATCAGTGTCTGCAGCACGTTGAAGATGCTGTTCACCACGGCGGTGAGGATCATCCCGAGCGCGAGCAGGCTGAGCAGCCCGGTGCGGCCCTGCGGGATGGCGGTGTCCAGCACGGCCTTCAGCAGGAACGGCGAGACCACCGACACCACGGCCGAGGCGGCGACGAGCAGCCCGACGGTGGTGAGGCGGCCCCGGTACGGGCGGAAGAGCGCGAGGATGCGCCGCCACGGGGCCGGCGGGCGGGGCTCGCCCTCGGCGCGCTCGGGCGGCGTCCAGTCGATGGCGGCGGTCCTCAAGAACGGGCCTCCCTGGGTCGGACGGTCGGGCGGGAGTCAATATAGCGAGGATAGCTCATAGTTAGACAAGCTAATAGTGAGATTCAATCCATTCCCGCCACGGTGGATACGACCGCCGGTGGACACCGCCACCGGTGCGCCCGACCGCTCGTGCAGCCCCCGTCCGGCCGTACGAGCCGTCGCACGAGCGGTGGCACGTACGGCCGTACGAGCGGTGGCACGAGCGGCCGCACGAGCGGTGGCACGAGCGGCCGTACGAGCGGCCGATCGCCCTGCCGTCAGTCGGTGCGGTAGGTACGCGCCGCCTTGGACGAGAGGCCGCCGAGCCCGCCGGAGGGCAGCACCCGGGCGAGGGCGACCACGAGCTTGTAGCGCTTGCCCGGCACGGACAACGACCGGCCGCGGGCGAGGTCGCGCATCGCCTCGTCCACCACCCGCTCGGCCGAGAGCCAGGACCAGGAGGGGATGTTGCCGGTGCCCATGCCGGCCCGCTGGTGGAACTCGGTCCGGGTGAAGCCCGGGCAGAGCGCCATCATCCGCACGCCCGTACCGGCGAGGTCGCGCAGCACGCCCTGGGTGAAGCTCACCACCCAGGCCTTGCTCGCCCCGTACGTGCCGCGCGGCAGGAAGGCCGCCACCGAGGCGACGTTGACGACGGCGCCCCGGCGGCGCTCGCGCATCCCCGGCAGCGCGGCCGCGGTCAGCCTCAGGATCGCCTCGATGTGCACCTTCACCATGTCCAGCTCGTCCTGGAGCGGGACGGTCCCGAACTGGCCCTTGTTGCCGAAGCCGGCGTTGTTGACCAGGAGGTCCACCGGGCGGGCGGAATCGGCGAGCCGGGCCTCGACGGCGCCGATGCCCTCCTCGGTCGCGAGGTCGGCGGTCAGCACCTCCGCGTCGACGCCGTACTTTCCGTGCAGGTCTGCGGCGGCGCCCTCCAGGCGCTCGGTGTCCCGCGCCACCAGGACGAGCTGGTAGCCGCTGCGGGCGAGCCGGCGGGCGAATGCGGCTCCGATGCCGGCGGTCGCGCCGGTGATCAAGGCTGTGGTCATGCCACGACCGTACCGACTCGCCGCAACCGAGCCCACACCGAGTGCAACGTCCCTGCTCGGGGGGTTGCGGATGCAGGGTTCCGATCGTGCTCGTAGTGTCGGACAGGGGCATCGCCCGACCGGGTGATGAAATCCAGACGAGGAGGCACATCTGATGCTTACTCAGTTCCGGACCGAGTCGGTTTCGACGTCACGCAGCGCGACGTCGGCCGAGGCCGAAACCCTAGCGAGCCTGATGGTGGAGGACGAGGCCGTCGTGTCCGACGCGCCCACGTACCTGCCCGAGGCCGCTGGTGCCGCCCTGCTGCTCGGTCTCCTGCTGCTGTCGCCGAAGGGCCCCAAGGAGAAGCCGACCCGGTAGCCGGGCCGCCCGGGCCTCGCGCCCGCGTCCAGCCTCTTGAAGGAGGACCGCTTCACCATGCCGTTCGCCGAGACCTCACTCCGTGACGAGTACGCCGCGGCGGTCGAGCGAGTGGCGGGCCGTACCCTCGACGCCCTCCGGGACGGCGGGGGTACGGCCGCGCTCACGGACCCCGACACCGCAGCACCCCGCCCCCTGTTGGCCGCCGTACGGATCCTGGGCGCGGACCTCTTCGCCCCGCAGCTGTTCGCCGGGGCCGAGCCCGACCCGGACACCACCGCCCTGCTGGCCGAGGCACGGCGGGTGCTCCCCGCACCGGTGCCCGCCTCCGAGGACGCCGCGCTGGTGATCGCCTGGCAGGACTGGGCGGCCGGCCGGCTGCTCGCCCGTACGCCGTACGGGGACGACGCACAACCCTCCTCGCCCACCCCCGCGGCCCCGCCGCCGACCTCACCGCGGCCCCCGCTGCCGCCGCCCCTGCGCGACCGGACGGACCTCGGCTGGCGGCTCTGGTCGGGGCGCATGGCGCAACTGTCCGTCCTCACCCTGCCCGGGCTGGACGGCCCGGTGCACGACGCCGCCCGCGCGGGCACCCTGGACCTCGCCCGCGGCACCGTCCGCGCCATGCTCCGGCGCGACCCCGCCACCGCCGTCCGGCTCACCCGCTGGCTCGCCTGGGCCCGCGCCGACGGCCGACCGGTGCGCCTGGAGATCGAACCCGTCCTCGACCGGATCCGCCTGGTCACCGACGGCACCTCCCGCGCCGGCCTCGAACTCGCCATCGCCCACGCCTTGTCGAACGGGGCTTCGAGATGACCGACACCCAGGTGCTCGCCACCGCCCAACAGGTCGGCTCCCGCGCGCTGGCCTGGCTGCACGCCGGCTACCAGGGCGGCTACGGCCGGCTGGCCGACAACACCGTCATCGACCTCGCCGAACCGAACGACGTCTACAAGCCGCTCTGCGAAGTCGCCCTGGCCTCCTCCCTGGTGCTGCGCGACGGCGTCACCGGGCCGCACGACGCCTGGATCGCACACGAACTCCTCGACGCCGCCTGGGCCCAGCTGCGCAACGGCGACCTGCTCTACGAGCGCCAGCTCCGGCACGTCACCGTCATCGACCCGCTGGAGACCTACGGCCACTTCGCCCGGGTCGGCTACCGCCACGCCCCGCTGGAGGAACTGCTCAACTCGATCGGCCGGCTCCGCGCCGTCCACGCCGTCGAGCTCCCGGGCAACCGCCGCCTCGCCCTGGCCAACGCCCGGCGGATCGCGGGGCTCGAACACCAACCGGACTGGGCCGCACTCGCCGGGGGCACCTGGCTCGGCGCCCTCCCCGAACCCTGGACCGTCGCCTGGGTGATCGGCTACCACGTCACCCACACCGTCTTCCACCTCACCGACTGGGGCGCCCGGCCCGACTGCCTCCCCGAACCGATGCGCGACTACCTGCGCGACTGGCTGCCGGTCTGGCTCGACATCTGGCTGGAGATCGAGCAGTGGGACCTCGCCGGCGAGCTGCTCATCGTCGACTCGTGCATCGGCGAGCCGGTCACCGGCACGGCCGGCTGGGAGGCGCTGGCCGCGGCCCAGCAGCCGGACGGCCTGATCCCCTGCGAGGGGTCGATGCCCGACTACGACGACCCGGAGGACGCCTTCCGCGACCACGGACACACCGCCGTGGTCGGGGTGGTGGCCGCAACCGTCGCACTCTCCCGCGCACTCGGCGGCACCCCGGTGACCGCGTGAACGGACTGGAGCCCGCGATCGCCGCGGCCGTCCGGGCGGCCGCGCCGTACGCGACCGCCGTCACGGTGGCCGTGGCGCGCGGGGACCGGGAGGAGTTCCGGTGCCACGGTCGGCTCGCGCGGGAGGCGGACGCACCGCCGTGCACGCCGGACACCGTCTTCGAACTCGGCTCGGTCAGCAAGACGTTCACCGCGCTGCTGCTCGCGGAGATGGCCGCGACCGGAGAACTCGCCCTGGCGGACCCGATGGAGAGCCACCTGCCCGCCGACTGGCGCCCGGTGAGGGCACGTTCGCGCGGCGCCGAGCCCGCACCGATCCGGCTGCTGCACCTGGCCACCCACACCTCGGGCCTTCCCCGTCTCCCGCCGGGACTGCTCACCGAGGCCGTGCCGACCTGGTTCAGCAATCCGTACGCCGCCTTCGGTGAGCAGCAGTTGATGGCCGCTCTCCCCAGAACGACGGTGCGCAGCACACCCGGTAACCGGTACGGGTACTCCAACTACGGTGTCGGACTGCTCGGACGGCTGCTCGCCGAGACGGGCGGACTGCCGTACGAAGGGCTGCTCGCCGACCGGATCTGCAAACCGCTCGGGCTGCGCGCCACGACCTGCGCCCCGGACGCCCCGCACCGGGCCGTCGGGTACCACCGCGGACGGGCACTGCCACCCTGGCGCATCCCCGGGCTGCCGGGCGCGGGCGCCGTACGCTCCTCCGGGGCCGACCTGCTGCGCTACCTCCGGGCCCACCTCCGGGCCCACTCCCGGGGCCACCTCCCGGCCCACTCCCTCGGCGGGGAGGGCGGGCTGGAGACTGCCCTGCGCGACGTCCAGCGACTCCGACTGCGGCTGCCGCACTCGGACGACCGGCTCGGACTGGTCTGGACGAACCGCCGCTCGGGCGGCCGAGACCTCTACTTCCACTCCGGTGGCACCCGGGCCTTCACCACGTTCGTGGGTTTCTCGCCGGAGGACTCCACCGCCGTCGCCGTCCTGGCCAACACCGCACCGGCACTCGACGGTCGCCTCGTCCAGGCCGGGTACGAGGTGCTCCGGGCCGCCAGCCGGTGCGGGTAGCGACTGCGGCTCAGACCGCCACTGCCTTGGCGCGGTCGGCGGCGATGCGGACGGCCAGGCCGGCGAGGACGGTGCCCATCGCATAGCGCTGGACGCGCAGCCAGGCCGGACGGCGGTTGAGGAAGTCGGCGATGCTCCCCGCGCTCATCGCGATCAGCCCGTTGACGGTGACGGCGATCGCGATCTGGACCAGGCCCAGCAGGAGGCTCTGCGCGGCGACGTGCCCACGCTCCGGCGCCACGAACTGGGGCAGCAGCGAGACGTACATGATGGCGATCTTGGGGTTGAGCAGGCAGGTCAGGAAGCCCATCGCGAACAGCCGGCGCGGCGGGTCCGGCGGCAGCTGCTGCGGGGCGAACACCGCCGTGCCGCCCGGCTTGACCGCCTCCCAGGCCAGCCAGAGCAGGTAGCCCGCGCCGGCCAGTTTGATCGCGGTGTAGAGGGCGGGCACCACCGAGAACACCGCGGCCACCCCCGCCGTCACCGCGACGAGGTAGACCAGGAAGCCGGCCGCGACCCCGGTCAGCGAGACCAGTCCGGCGCGGCGGCCCTGCGCGATCGAGCGGGAGACCAGGTAGATCATGTTGGGCCCGGGCGACAGCACCATGCCCAGCGCCACGGCGGCGATCCCGAGCACGGCGTGGCCGCTCACGGCGGATGTCAACGCGTTCATGGAGGGAGGCTAGGACGGGCAACGGCCTCGGTGCAATGATGACTTTGCACTCGGTGCAATGTGCTCGTGACGGACGTCCCGGAGGCCCACGATGGACGAATACCGCCTGATCGCCGACCGGATCGCCGCCGACATCGCGGACGGGCGGTTGCGGCCCGGCCAACAGCTGCCCACCCAGCGCGCCTTCGCACGCACCCACCGCATCGCCGCCTCGACGGCGGGGCGCGTCTACCGCGAACTGGCCCGGCGCGGACTGACCGTCGGCGAAGTCGGGCGCGGGACCTTCGTCCGGGCCGGACGCGGGGCGGACGGCGGACGGGTCGCCCTCGCAGAGCCGGCCACCGCACGCGTGGACCTGGAGCTCAACTACCCCGCCGTGCCCGGGCAGGCCGACCTGCTCTCCGGCGGGCTCGCCCCCCTCCTGCGCGCCGACGCGCTCGGCGACGCGCTGCGGCCGGTCGGCGTGGCCGGGACGAGCGCGGCGCGGCGGGCGTTCGCGGCGCTGGCAGGTGCGGGGTCGGCGGGTGCGGGGCGGGGAGATACGGGGTCGGCGGGCGACTCCTGGGACGTCGACCCCGAAGACCTCCTGTTCGCGGGCAACGGCCGGCAGGCCATCGCCGGTGCGCTCTCGGCCCTGGTCCCGCCCGGACAGCGGCTGGGAGTGGAAGCGCTGACCTATCCGGTGGTCAAGGCGGCAGCAGAACGGCTGGGCATCACCCTGGTACCACTGGCGATGGACGAGCACGGGCTGCTCCCGGAGGCCGTCGCGGCCGCCCACCGGGCTGCGCCGCTGCGCGCCGTGTACGTGCAACCACGGCTGCAGAACCCACTCGGCGTGAGCCTGCCGCCTGAACGGGCGGCAGCGCTCGCCGACGAGCTGCGGCGGCTCGACCTGCCGGTGGCCGAGGACGCCATCTGGTCGTTCCTGCGGCCCGAACTCGCGCCGCTGGCCGCGCTCCTGCCGGAGCGCACCATCCTCGTGGACAGCCTCTCCAAGCGACTAGCCCCGGGCCTGACCACCGGATTCGCGGTCGTCCCGGGCGCGCTGCGCGAGCGGGTGGCGGGCGCGCTGCGCTCGGGCGGGTGGACGCCGAGCGGCTTCGCCCTGGAGGCGGCGGTGCGCTGGATCGGGGACGGCACGCTGGCCGCGGTCGAGGCGGCGAAACGGGCCGACGCGGCGGCCCGGCAGCTGCTGGCGCGCGAGGTGCTGGCGGGGCAGCGAGTGCGGGCCGACCCGTGCTCGTACTACCTGTGGTGGGAACTACCGGGCGCCTGGCGGGCCGAGACCTTCGTCGCAGCGGCGGCGCGCGCCGGGATCTCGGTCACACCTGCGACGGCGTTCACGGTGGATCCCCGGCTCTCGCCGACCGCCGTCCGGGTCGGGCTCGCCTCGCCACCGCTGCCGGTGCTGGCTCGGGCGTTGGAGACGCTGGCGCGGATCGCCGATGGCGGAGGGCAAACGGACGACAGGTGACAACAGACAGCTGACAGATTTCGAAATCTGTCAGCTGTCATCTGTTCGCTGTCATCTGTGCGCTGTTCGCTGTGCGCCGTCAGCTGGTACCTGCGGAGCGTCGGCTGTCAGCCGTCCGAGCCGCTCCCGCTTCCCCGGGTCGCTGTGTCCGCGGCGCCCCCGGCGCCGACGGCGCGCAGCCTGCTCGCGGCGGTGGCGGCGAGCTGGGGGGCGATCCGGGCGACGTCACGGGAGCCGACCACCGCGATGAGGCTCGGCAGCAGCCAGCGGACCGGCTGCATGCCGCGCAGCCAGGCCTGGGCGTACACATGGGCGGACCGGCGGGCGATGCCGGCGACGATCCGGTCCACCGCGGGTTCCAGCGGATACGTCTTGTTCGCCGGCCACGGCAACCGGGACCGCATCTGCTTCAGCACGGCGTCCTGATCGGCGCCACGCACCATGTCGGTGTCGGTCCAACTCAGGTAGCCGACGCCGACCTTGACGCCCTGGTAGGCGATCTCGGCGCGGAGGGAGTGGGCGAAGGCCTCCACTCCGGACTTGCTGGCGCAGTACGCGCTCATCAGCGGGGCGGGCGTCAGCGCGGCGAGTGAGGCGATCTGCAGCAGGTAGCCCCGGCTCTCGGTGAGCGCGGGCAGGAAGGCCCGCGCGGTGGCGACGCTCCCGAGCAGGTTGACCTCGATGACCCGGCTGAACGCCCGGTGGTCACTGTCCGTCAGCGGTCCGCCGATGGCGATGCCGGCGTTGGCGACGACGGTGTCGATCCGCCCGTAGTGCTCCTTGATCCGGCGGGCGGTGTCGCCGAGCGCGTCGAGGTCGGTGACGTCCACTTCCCAGCTGGTCGCGGCCGGGCCGCACTGGGTGGCGACGGCCTTCAGCTCCTCCGGCTCCAGGCCCAGCAGGGCGACCTTGGCCCCGCGGCGGGCGAGCTTGCGGGCCAGCGACGCGCCGACCCCGCGGGCCGCCCCGGTGACGACGACGACCTGTGCGGACAACGGCGGGATGGCGTTCATGCGACGGCGGTCCTCTCCTCGGTGGAAGCGGCGGAAGCGGCGGAAGCGGTGCGAACGGCAGAAGCGGCAGAAGCGGCAGCATCAGCGGCGACGCCCTGAGCGGGAACAGCACCGACCGGAGCGCTGCCCGGACGCTCGCCGACCAGGTACTCGGCGGCCATCCGGTGGATCTCGGCGGCGACCTCCGCCGGGCGCTCCAGCGGGGACATGTGCCCGACCCCCGGCAGCAGCAACATCCCCTGCGGGTCCTTGAGTTCGGAGACGATCCGGTGCGCGTGCACCGGTGGGGTCAGCCGATCGTCGGTGCCGACCACCACCGCCGTGGGTGCGGCCAGCCGGGCGAGCCCGGCGCGGACGTCCAGCCGGTCGAGCACCGCGGCCCAGTTGGCGCGGACGGCGGTCGGGCAGGCGTGTACGATCCGGGCCGTCGCCTCGACCTGACCGGCGGGCGAACCGGGCCCCATGGTGGCGTACTTGAGCGCCACCCGGCTGACCGGCGTGACCGGACCGAGCGGCAGCCGGGAGCGCAGCAGCTGCCGGTGCAGGAAGCGGCGCAGGCCGGCGGGGCGCACGCCCGGGGGCAGGACGGTGAGCTCGGCCACCAACTCGCCCGGCCCGGTGGAGATCAGCACGGCGGCGGCGGTGCGCTCGGCGACCTCGGGGCGGCTGCCGGCGGCCATGATCGTCATCCCGCCCATGCTGTGCCCGGCCAGTACGGCCCGCTCCCCTGCCGGCACGGTCCGGGCGAGCACGGCGGACAGGTCCTCGGCGAGCGCCCGCGTGGAGTAGCGGGCCCGGCTCGGCGGGATCTCGCTGTGTCCGTGGCCGCGCTGGTCGTAGGCCACCACCCGGTAGCGGTCGGAGAGTTCGCGGATCACCGGCGCCCAGAAGACGGTCGAGCAGGTCCAGCCGTGCGCCAGTACCACGGTGGGCGCGCCGGGTTGGCCGTGCACTTCGACGTACAGCCGGATGCCGTCTGCCGATTGGACGGTCAACTCTTCGACAGGCGTGGGAGGTTCGTACTCCTCCGGAATGCGGACCGTGCTCATGCGGAGACCTCCTGGACGGTGCGGGCGGCGGCCGGGGCGGCGCGCATGATCAGCTCGTACTCGCCGAGGTCCACCTTGCGGGTGGCGCGGCGGAACGAGGTGGTGGAGCCGGGCCAGAGCACGGTGTTCCTGCCGCTCGGGTCGAGGTACCAGCTTCGGCAGCCGCCGGTGGTCCAGACGGTGCGGTCCATCCGGTGCTGCAGTTCGAGGTTCCACTGCCGCTGGGCTCGCACAGTCGGCTGCATCGCGACTGCGCCGATCGAGCCGAGTGTGGTCAACGCGTCGATCATGTAGTTCAGTTGCGACTCGATCATCAGGATCATCGAGCTGTTGCCGAGGCCGGTGTTGGGGCCGATGACGAAGAAGAGGTTCGGGAACCCGCGCACGGTCGAGCCGCGCAGCGCCTCCATGCCGTCCTTCCACTCCTCGGCCAGGCTGGTGCCGTTGACGCCGAACACCCGGGCGCCGATGGGCATGTCGGTGACGTGGAAGCCGGTGCCGAAGACGATGGCGTCCACTTCGTGCTCGCTGCCGTCGGCCGCGACCAGCGTGGATCCGCGCACTTCGCGCAGGCCGGAGGCGACGACCTCGGTGTTGGCGGCAGCGAGCGCGGGGTAGTAGGTGTTGCTGAGCAGGATGCGCTTGCAGCCGATCCGGTAGTCCGGGGTGAGCTTGGCGCGCAGCGCCGGGTCCGGGACGCCCTGGGCGATGTGGCGTTCGGCGAGCTGTTGGACCAGGCGCAGCATTCCGGGGCACCGGACGAAGGCGTCAACCTGGAGCTCGCGGAGGGCGAAGAGCGTGCCGCGGCGGATCTTCGCGGTGACCGGCAGGCGGCCGTGCAGCCACTTCTCCACCTGGCTGATCTCGCGGTCCCGGCGCGGCAGCACCCACGCCGGGGTGCGCTGGAAGACGGTCAGTCTGCCGACCTCGGGCTGGATCGACGGGATGATCTGGGCGGCGGAGGCTCCGGTGCCGACCATCGCCACGCGCTTGCCGGCCAGGTCGAACTCGTGGTCCCACCTCGAGGAGTGGAACACCTTGCCGGGGAAGCCGCTCAGCCCCGGCAGGTCGGGGACCTGCGGGTCGGCGAGCGGTCCGGCGGCGGAGACGACGGCGTCCGCGGTCCACTGGCCGGCCGAGGTGGTGATCCGCCAGCGGGTCTCCGCGCTCTCCCAACGGGCCTCCAGCACTTCGGCGTTGAAGCGGAGGTGGGGGCGGAGGCCGAAGACGGTGGCGACCTTCTCCAGGTAGGCGCGGATGTCCGGCTGGCCGGAGAAGCTGCGCGGCCAGTCGGCGTTGGGCGCGAAGGAGAAGGAGTAGAGGTGCGAGGGCACGTCGCAGGCGCAGCCGGGGTAGCTGTTGTCGCGCCAGGTGCCGCCGACGGAGTCCGCGCGCTCCAGGACCACGAAGTCGGTGATCCCGGCACGGCGCAGCCGGACGGCGGCGCCGAGGCCGCCGAAGCCGGAGCCGATCACCGCGACCCGGACGTGCGGCACGGCCCCGTCCGCTGCCGGGATGTCGGCCGCGGCCGACGTCTCGGACGTCTCGGACGCGCCGTCGGCGGCGGACGTACCGGACGCGCCGGACTCGCCGGACGCACCAGTCTCGCCGGGCGCGCCGGAGCGGGGGCGCTTGCTGCTGGATGCCATGCGGCCTCCTCCTGAGGGTGGGACGGTATCGCGCTCTCCGGGGAGCCTCACCCCGGGCCCTGCCAATCGCGCCAGTAATCACTGGCGCGATTGGCAGGGTAGCCCTTGCTGACACCGGATGGAAGAAGCGCGACGGCTCCGATGCCGGGAATCCTCCGAGCCCGGGGACCTATGCTGATCGCCGTGGACAAGGTCAGAGCTGCTGCGGGCGACAGAAAACGCGAGTACCGGGTGGAGGAACTGGCCGAAGCGGCCGGCATCACCACCCGCACCCTGCGCTTCTACCGCGAGCGCAAACTGCTCCAACCGCCCCGCAAGGAAGGCCGGATCGCCTGGTACGGCGACGAACACCTGGCCCGGCTGCGGATGATCGGCGAACTGCTCGAGCGCGGCCACACCCTGGGCGGCATCACCGAACTGATCGGCGCCGGCGAGAGCGGGCGGGATGTCGCCGACCTCATCGGACTGGAGGCGGCGATCGTCGCGCCCTGGTCGGACGAGGACCCGGTGCGCCTGGACTGGGATGAACTCAAAGCAGCCTTCGGGGACCAACTCACCGAGGAGAACACCGCCGAATCGATCGCCCAGGGCTACATCACCGTCGAGGAACACGGGATCACCCACGTCAGCCGCCGACTGATGGACGCCACCACCGAGCTGGTGGCGGAGGGCGTGCCGCTCTCAGCCGTACTGGAAGCCAGCCGGCGCACCCGCGAGCACGTGGACGCCATCGCCGAGATCTTCATCGAGGTGGTCAGCGAGCACCTGCTCAGCGCGCTGGCCGCGGACACCCCGTTGCCGCCCGGCGAGGCTGCCCGGCTCACCGAACGCATCATGCGGGTGCGACCCCTGGCCCGGACCGTCGCCGACGCCCAGTTCACCCTCGCGATGGACCGCCGGGTGCACGCCGAGTACGACGAACTCCTGCGCCAGCGACGGGAGAACGGCTCCGAGACGTAAGCCGTCCGCCGCGGTTCCGAGGCGTAGGCGGGCGGTTGCGCGGGCAGGGATTCCCGCGCCCTTGCCCGCATGTCGGAGGTGCCGCCGAATGCCCAGCCCCCTCAGCCGCCGCGCCGTACTCGGCCTTGCCGCCGGGCTCGCCCCGGGCCTCGCGCTCGCCGCCTGCGGACCCGACTCTCCAGCGCCGAAGGCCGGTTCGTCGGGAAACGGCGGTGGAAGCGGAAGCGGCGGCACCAGGACGGTCCGGCACGCGCGCGGCGAGAGCACCGTACCGGCACGCGCGGCCCGGGTGGTGGTGCTGGACACCGACGCGCTGGACTCGGCGGTCACCCTCGGCCTCGCTCCGGTCGGCGCCACCACCGTCAGCGCGGGCGCGCCCTTCCCGAGCTACCTGCCCGCCGGGCAGTTGTCCGGGACGAAGGCCGTCGGCGCGATCGGCCAGCCCAGCCTGGAGGCGATCGCGGCGCTGCGGCCGGACCTCATCCTGAGCAACCAGGTCCGCGACGACCAGCGGTACGACGAGCTGTCCAAGATCGCGCCGACCGTGCTCTCCAAGACCACCGGGCCGACCTGGAAGGAGAACGTCCGGCTGCACGCCGAGGCGCTGGGCCGCCAGACCGAGGCTGAAGCGGCGGACGCGACGTACCGGGAGAAGCTGCGAGGCCTGGTCACCACGCTCGGCGGGCCGGCCAAGGCCGCGGCCACCCGGGTCGAGATGGCCCGGTTCCTGGCGGGCGCACCGACCAGGCTCTACCTCAACGATACTTTCGTCGGCTCGCTGTTCAAGGACCTCCGGCTCGGCCGGCCCGCCAACCAGGACAAGGCCGGCTTCTCGATCGAGATCAGCCCGGAGCAGGTGGACCAGGCGGCCGCCGACGTCATCTTCTACTCGGTGTACGGGGACGCCACCAAGTCCGCCGTCGGCAGGATCACGGAGGGCGCGCTCTGGAAGGACCTGGACGCCGTCCGCAACGGCCGGGTCTTCGAGGTGCGCGACGACCTGTGGATGCTCGGCATCGGATACACCGGCGCCGGACTGATCCTGGACGACATCCGCGCGGGCCTCGCTAAGGGGGGCTCAACCACCGGATGACGGGGCGACGGGTCGACGGGTCGAGCCGACGGGTTCAGGATCCCCGAAGGCAGACGGTCGAGCCTGCTGGGTGTACGGCGCCCGGCCGACCGCGCTAAGCCCCGTCGGCGTCGCTGTCGGCGTCGACGTCGTCCGTCGCGCCGGCTGCCAGGGCCGGGGACGGGAAGACCCCGCGCGCCTCGCCGCCGGACCACCAGACGCCGATCGAGAAGACGGCCGTCGCCTCCAGCAGTCCGGCCCGGTCGAGACCGCCGCAGGGCACCGGCAGGCAGCCCATCGACGCGACCAGGTCGGCGACCAGTGCGGCGGCCCCGGGATCGTCCGCGCAGTACGGGACGCCGAGCGGCGCGCCCTCGAAGGCGGGTCGAGGAAGAGTCCAGATGCTCTCGTGGCAGATCCCGAACACCTTGGCCACCCGGGCCGCCGGAGCCGCGGAGGCGAGCCGCGCGGCGACGGAGTCGGCGGTGCCCGCCGTCGTCAGGCGCGGTCCGTGCGCGCCCGGCGCCATCGGCACGGTGCAGTCCAGAAGGGTGCGTCCGGCCAGTTCGGCCGCCAGCGGCGCGACGACCAGCACGGCCGCGTCGGCCGGCACCGCGACCAGTACGGCGTCCCCGAACCTCGCCGCCTCGGCCAGGCCGCCGCCGTCCGATGCGCCGATCGCGGCGGCCAGTTGCTTCGCCGCCCCCGGGTCGCGCCCGCCCACCAGGACCTCGTGCCCGGCCCGTACCCAGGCCCCGCCGAGAGCCGACGCCATGGCGCCCGTCCCGAGAATGCCGATCCTCATGTCCACTCCTCGCCGTCCGTGGGCCCGACCGCAGTCGGTGCCCGACACCGGCAGCCGCTCAGGCGAACTGCCGTACCGAGGAGGCTAGGCGGGTCGATGCACACCGCCCGGTACGCATCGGCTCGGGCAGGATGGCCGCATGGACACCACGGGCCGGACCACCGGGGCCACCAGGGAAACCGAGGAGCAAGCCGGCGACTCGGCCGGCGATGCCTTCTCCGACGACTCCTTCGCCGACGCTTTCGCCGCCGACTGCCGCGCCCGGCTGGGCTTCGAGGTGATCGCCAACCGCTGGGACAGCGTGGTCGTCTACGCCCTCGGCGAGCGGGGGCCGATGCGTCCCCGGGCGCTGCTCGACCGGATCGGCGGGATCAGCCCGAAGGTGCTCAACGAGGCGCTGCGGCGACTGGAGTACAACGGCCTGGTGGAGCACCGCCGTTACGCCGAGGCGCCACCTCGGGTCGACTACCTCCTCACCGAAGCGGGCACGGCCCTGCTCGTCCCGATCCGGGCCCTCGGAGCCTGGTCGGCCGTCCACGGCGATGCCGTCATCGCCGCCCAGAGCAGGGCCGATAAAGGTATTTGACGTTCCATCAGGCGTCGAGCGAGCGGGGACGACGGTGGTCCGCACCCCGTCGCCCCCGCCCTACCGCCCTACCGCCCTGTCGGCCGGCACCCACGGCCCGGCAGGGCGTCGATCGACCCGCTCAGTTGACGTTGACGGCCGTCCAGGTGGCGGCGACCGCGTTGTACTCCGTGCCGCCCGAGCCGTACAGGTCCGCCGCCGCGCTGAGGGTGGCCGCACGGGCGCCCGCGTAGTCGGTGGTGGAGGTGAAGTAGGTGGTCAGCGCGCGGTACCAGATCTGCGCGGCCTTGTCCCGACCGATGCCCGCGAGCGACGAGTTGTCGTACGTCGGGCTGTTGTAGTCGAACCCGTTGATGCTCTTCGCGCCGCTGCCCTCGGACAGCAGGTAGAAGAAGTGGTTCGCCACACCGGACGAGTAGTGGACGTCCAGGTTGCCGACGTTCGCGTCCCAGAAGTCGGCGGACTGGCCGTCCCTGCTCGGCTGGTCCATGTAGCGCAGCGGGCTGCCGTCGCCGCGCAGGTTGACCAGCTCGCCGATCCAGTAGTTCGGCTGGTTGGCGGGCAGGTTGGCGTACCACTCGACCATCGTGCCCATGATGTCCGAGGTGGCCTCGTTGAGGCCGCCGGATTCGCCCGAGTAGTCGAGGTTGGCGGTCGCGGCGGTGACCCCGTGGGTCATCTCGTGGCCGGCCACGTCGATCTCGGTGAGCGGGGCGGCGTCGCCGTTGCCGTCGCCGTACGACATGCAGAAGCAGTCGTCGCTCCAGAAGGCGTTGACGTAGTTGGAGCCGTAGTGGACCCGGCTGAGGGCGCCGACGCCGTCGTTGCGGATGCCGTTGCGGCTGAAGGTGTTCTTGTAGAAGTCCCAGGTCGTGGCGGCGCCGAACTGGGCGTCCACGGCGGCGGATTCGCGGTTGGCCGCGGTTCCGTCGCCGAAGTTGTTGGTGGTGTTGGCGAACAGCGAGCCGTTGCCCGAGGTGCCGTTCTTCATGTCCGTGGTGGACTGGCCGCCGCGGGTGGTGTCCTTGAGCTGGTACTGCGAGCCGCTCTGCGCGGTGGTCAGCGGGACCTGGCCGACGAAGACGCCCTTGCCGGTGCCGGCCGCGGTCTGCACCTTCTCGTGGGTGGAGAGCACCTGGCCGGTCGCGGCGTCGGTGAC
Source organism: Kitasatospora sp. NPDC023385 (assembly GCF_055664045.1). Lineage (NCBI taxonomy): Bacteria > Bacillati > Actinomycetota > Actinomycetes > Kitasatosporales > Streptomycetaceae > Kitasatospora > Kitasatospora sp. NPDC023385. Next base: position 259,575 of record NZ_JBVOOL010000001.1, read on the forward strand.
CAGGATCTGGCTGCTCGGCGTGCCGTCGGCGCGCTCGCCCTCGACGGTGGTGCGGTAGGCCAGGCGCGGGGTGCCGTCGGTGGCCCAGACCACCAGTTGGGCGGTGCCGGTCTGGTGGACGCCGGCCAGCGGCGACTCGTCGGCGTCGACGGTCACGCCGACGGTGGCCTTGACCGCTCCGGTGGCCTGCGCGGCGGCCTGGTCGGCCGGGACCTTCGGGGTCACGCTCGGCAGGTCGACCCGCGCGGAGACGGCCCGGGAGACGGACTTCAGCGCGCCGTCGGCCTTCTGGTGGACGACGAGGTCGCCGCCGATCACCGGCAGGCCGGCGTAGGTGCGCTCGAAGCGCAGGTGGCGGGTGCCGTCCTTGTCCACCACGGCGTCCTTGGCGACCAGTTGCTCCTTGTCGCCGAGGCCGAGGGCCTTGGCGAGCGGGCCGGCCTGGCCGGCGGCCAGCGCGAGCACGGTCGCGTGCTGCTGGGCGGCCTGGGCCTGCGGCGGGGAGGCAGGGGCGGCTTGGGCGGCGGTGCTCACCTGGATCACACCGGTCAGCAGGGCGGTGGCCGAGAGTACGGCGACAGCCGCGAGCTTTCGCTTCACGTTCGAGTCCTTCCGGAAAACCGCGTGTGGGCGCGGTCGCACCACGTCCCGGGGGCCGGGTCGGCACCTATGGGGCGGAACGGGCGCTGACGTGCTGAGACCCCGTGCAGTCGAGCGGCTCGCCACCAAGGGGTGGGGGTGGGGGCTGCCGCGAGGGGTTGAACAGAAGCATGACAATCCAGCAGGTGAAATGACAGGTCTGCATCAGTGATTGGCCAGGTCCCGCCAGCGGGTAAAGGGTGTTCAAATCGCCGCCGAATCGGGGCAATTCACTCCATTGCAAGGACAGTTCTCACCCGAACCACCACCGACCGCCCGCACCTGCGGCCGTTCGCATGCCGAAGGCGGGGTCGACGCACCGGGCCGACCGGCCGCCGATCGACTTTTACATCTGTGTAGAAGTTTCCACACGGTCCCTTGACACCCCGGTGGCGAGGTTCCGCCACCGGGCCCCCTTGCCCACCGGCACTGCGACTGCTAGCGCCGCTGCGCCCGGCGCCGTTCCGGAAACCGACTCGGCTCGGCGGCTCAATGCCTCAGCGGCTCGGGCGGCTCGGCGGCTTGATGCCTCAGTAGCTCAACTGCCTTGCCCCGCGCCGCTACTGGAACCGCCATTCCTGGTCCGTGTTGCCCGGAGTGCAGTTGACCATGGTGACCGGATTGCCCGGACCGTTGTTGGTCATGCACAACTGGTTCATGTAGTCGGCCAGGGTGACCGAGCCCGCCGTACTGCCGTTGCGGACGGTCCAGTTGGTGAGGAAGCTGAACCCGTTGCTCAGCACGACCTTCCCGTCCGTGGTCTGGACGAGCTGCGGGCCGCCGTTGTTGCAGGCGTTGAAGAGGATCCACGAACCGGGGTTGGTCGAGCGCACCCAGCCGTACTGCGAGGCGCCGCCGAGCACGATCGGGTTGTCGCCGTTCAGGTTGTCGTTGCGCATCCCGATCGCGCGATTCTCCTTCGCGCTGACGATGGTGCTCCAGCTGCTGCCGCCGCAGGACGAGGGCCGGCCCGGGGTCTGCGGGGCCGGGGTGGTGCCGCCGCCGTTGGTCTGGGCGGGGGGCTGCGGATTCTGGTTGACGGGCGGGTTGGGCGGGTTCCCCGGGTTGGCCGGGTTGCCGCCGGCGCCGCCGGGCTGGTTCGCCTGGCCGCCCGCGGACCCACCGCCGGACCCGCCGCCGGAGGCCCCACCGCCGGAGCCCGCACCCGTGCCGCCGCTCCGGTTGCCGCCCGTGGCGCCGGCACTGCCGCCGCCGCTTGCCCCCTGGCCCGCGGCCGGGACGGGGGCCTGCTGCTGGTTCGGCGTGCCCGGCGGCGGCTGGTTGGCAGCCGGGGTCGCCGCGGGGGTGTCGGTCGGCGGCGGGGTGGCCGCCGTGGTGGTGGCCACGGCCACCGGGGAGCCGGTGTCGGGGTTCACCGGGACGGTGACCACGACGGTCGGCTGGGCGGCGGGCGGCGCGGTCGCGTCGGAACCGCCCGGACCACGGTCGACCAGCAGGACGGTGGCCGTGCCCATCGAGATGATGACGGGGATGATCACGGGCACCAGCAGGGTGCGACGCGACCGCGGCTTGCCGGGCTCGGTCTGCGCCTGCGGCTGCACCTTCACGACCTCGACCGACGGCGGGGTGTCGCCCTCGGCGGGAACGACCACCACCCCGGCCTTGGCACCTCCGGCCGCGCCGCCTTCGCCCGCCTCGCCTTCGCCCGCCTCGCCCTTGGCTTTCCCGCCCGGGGCCACACCGGGACGGAGGGCGATCGTCCGGCTGTCGGCCGCGACGGACTTCTCCCCTCCCGCTCCGGCCTCCGCGCCGCGCTCGCCCTCGGAACCTCCGGAATCCTCGGCGCCCCTCTCGGCACTCCCTGCGGGCTGGTCGTGCCCGGCGACCCCGATCGCCGCACGGGCCGCCGCCGCCATCTCGGCCGCGTCCGCGAACCGTTCCTCGGGCTTCTTGGCCAGCGCCCTGGACACCAGCGCCCGGACGGCCGCCGGGAACGTCTCCGGCAACACCGGCACCGGCTGGTTGACGTGCTTCAGCGCGATCTGCAGCGGCCCCTCGCCGGAGTACGGCGGCTCCCCGACCAGCAGTTCGTAGCAGACCACGCCGATCGAGTAGAGGTCGGTGGCCGGCCCGAGGCTCGTGCCCTCGGCCTGCTCCGGGGACATGTAGAGCGCGGTGCCGATGATCGAGAACGGCGCGGTGAGCTTGGTGCTGGCGATCGCCCGGGCGATTCCGAAGTCGGTGATGGCCACCCGGCCGTCGGTGCGCACCATCAGGTTGGACGGCTTGATGTCCCGGTGCACGATGTCCCGCCGGTGTGCGGCGTGCAGTGCGTCCAGGGCGGCGGCCACCAGGTCGAGGGTGCGCTCGACGGTCATCGGGCCCGTGTCCGCGAGCACCTGGTCCAGCGGGCTGCCGTCGATCAGCTCCATGACGATGTAGGCGCAGCGGTCGTCACCGTCCGCGCCGCTCTCGCCGTAGTCGTGGACGTCGACGACGCCGGGGTGGTCGACCGCGGCGACCAGTTGGGCCTCCCGGCGGAAGCGCTGGGTGGCGGTGTCGTCCTCGAACAGCTCCGAGCGCAGGATCTTGACCGCGACCTGCCGTGCCAGCACGGTGTCCTCGGCCCGCCAGACCGATCCCATCGCGCCGCCGCCGATCTTCTCGACCAGCCTGTACCGTCCGCCGAGCACGGTGCCCGCCCCGCTCATGCCCCAGTCCCCCCGTGTGTCATGCCCCGCCCCGACGGGTCGTCGGCACACAGTGTGCCAGAGGGTGTCGTGTCCTCAGCAGGCCGGACGCCAAGAGGAATTGAGCGGGGCCGTCGGGGTCTTCAGACGTTCCGGAAGTATCGGGCGTGGTCGGACACCTCCAGGACGGCCGCGATGACGGCCTGCGGCCGGTCGGTGTGGACGGCGTGGCCGGCGCCGCGCACCACGATGTGCGTACCCCTGGTCGCGGCGGACGCGATCTGCGACTGCAGGGCGGTCCAGCGGGAACGCATCGCCCCGGGCAGGCCCTCGGTCGCGCTCAGTACGGCCACCGGCACCTCGGGAAGCCGCGCGGCAGAGCGGCGCCGCCGGATCTCCGGGGTGGCGACGTTCGTCAGCCGGTTCTCGGCGAGGACCGTCCGCCGCTGGTGCGGGTACGAGGCCACGGCCGCCTCGGCCCGGGCGGGCGCGTCGGCCGGTTCGGACGAGGCGGTGGTCAGGGCCGCCCGGAGCAGCCACAGCCGGTTGAGCGCGGCTTCGGCGACTCGGATGGCCGACGGCTGGAACTCCTCATGCGCCGGGTCGACCAGCACCAGTCCGGCCACCAGCTCCGGCCGCTGCCAGGCGAGGAGTTGGGCCAGCTGGCCGCCCCAGCTGTGCCCGACCAGGATGGCCGGGCCCGCGTCCAGGTGGCGCACGAGGGCGGCCAGGTCCTCGATCTGCCCGTCCAGGTCGGGGCCGCTCAACTGGCCGGCGTCGCCGCCCGCGGCCCGCTGGGGCTCGCTGGCACCGAGTCCGGCCCGGTCGTACGCCACGACCCGTCCGTGCCGGGAGAGTTCGGGCAGGACGGGCGCCCAGGTGAGCGACGACGTGCCGCAGCTCGCGATCAGGACCACCGGCGCCACACCGCCCTGCCCGGCCTCCACCCACCGCAACGCCCGCCCGCCACGGTCGAGTTCGCCCGGCCGTACCCCGCCTGACGCGCGGTCGGCGAAGGCCGCTGCGATGGTCTCGTGGACGCCTCGCAGGCCCGGCCCGGCCTGGGTCCTCAGCTTGCCCCGCATGGTGTGCATGTCCAGCCCCCTGGTTCCGCGGCGTGGCCTCGGCCCCCCGATGCCACGTGTGACGCCGCCCGACTCCTCATCCCGTCAGAGACCCGACGCTGTCCTCCGCGCCGCTCCGACGCCCGAACTCCGCCCGTCGGGTGGATGAACCGGCGACCAACAGATCGGGCTCAGACCGACCCGGACGCGCGGGCGCCCCGCCGACGCGCCGACACCTGGACTCGGAGGCGCCGACTCATCGACCATACCGGACGAACGGCCGCGCATCCCGGTGGTCGAGCGCGGGAACGCCCGCTTCGTGGTGGGGCGTTGGAGGAGCATGGGATTGATCGTGGGCATGATGGCAGGGGTGGCGGCGGTGCTGGGGCTGGTCGTGCTGGCCGCGTGGCAGATCCGGGACGAGGCCTCCCCGCGTCCGCGGCAGCGGGGGCCGGGAGTGGGGATGGGCGCCGGTGGCCTGGACGAGATGCACGCTCTGTTCAGCCCTGGCAAGCGAATACAGGTCGAGCAGAAGAAGGAGCAGCTGGCGCTGCGGGACGACGCCCAGGCCGGATCTCCGCCGCACTTCGGCGTGGACCTGGATCTCGGCGTGGCAGTCCTGCGCGGCGGAGGCGGCCCGGGCACGCCGAACCGGGCACCGCACGACGGGAGCTGACCGGGCACGCCGGACCAGCTCCGGGGGCGGGCGCGCAGCCACTCCGGGACGCGGGGAGCCGGTCACTCCCCCCAGGTGCGGGAGCAGAGCACCAGCCGGTAGCCGTCCGGGTCGGCGACCGTCACGCCGAACTCGTCCCAGTACGGGTTGTGCGCCTTGACCCGGGTGCCGCCGGCCGATTCCAGCCGGGTTATCAGGGCGTCGTCCGCCGGCGCGCCGAGGTAGACGACGAACAGGTCGTCCACCGTCGGGGTGGGCTCCAGCGGCCGCTCCGGGTCGTGGGTCAGCTCGAAGTGCCAGGGGCCGCCGGGCGGCCCGACCATCAGCAGGTCGTGCTCGCCGCTGACCCGCTCGGTGGTGCGCCACAGCACGTCGAGGCCGAGGCCGCCGACGTAGAAGCGTTCGGCCGCCGCGAGGTCGCGTGAGGGGCGGGCGATCCGGATTCGCATGGTGGCATCGATCATGTCGGTGACCATAGCCGATGCCACTGACAACCGACCGTGCCGCCCGACTGGGCCGGGGACGGGCCGTCAGAGCCGGCGCAGCCGCTCCTCGTCGGAGGTCCGCGGGCAGGTCAGGCAGGCGGCGGCCGCGGGCTTGACCGCGTAGTAGAGGCAGCAGCCGAGCCGGGTGCGGGTGTGGTGGCCGCGCCCGTCGGGGGTGTGCAGGCGGCGGAAGTCGGCGGCGCCGGGGAGGGGTTGGGTGCCGCCGGGCAGCACGGCCCCGGCGGCGGCGACGGCGGCGTCCTCCTCGCCGAGCATCCGGCCGAGGTACCAGAGGGCGGAGGTGAGGTCGTCCGTCACCATGCCCCAGAGCGCACGGTCGTGGCGCCGGGTGGGGCGGGCGAACGCGGCGAGCACCGGGCCGACGTGGGCGACCACGGCGGCCCGCAGTTCGGCGCGGAGTTCGTCGTCGCCGGGGAGGGCGACGTGTCCGCGCGGTCGCAGCGCGAGCGCGCCGGTGGGGGCGTGCAGCCAGAGGTCACCGGGGTCGACCACGGGAACGCGCCGGGCGAGGTGCCAGGGGCCCGCGACGATCAGGCAGGCCGACCAGACGTAGTGGTGGAGCAGCCGGGAGGCGGTGACGTGCGGTCGCGGGGAGCGGCCGTGCTCGGCGCCGATGCGGGCTTCCTCGCCGGCCAGGACGGCCGCCAGCGCCCGTTCGTCGGTGGCGAGTTCGGCTCCGGAGTACCAGCCGTCGGCGGCGGAGGGTGCGGCCTCACCGCCGTCGAGCAGGCGCAGTTCCAGCACCGGGCACAGTTCCAGCAGCCGCTGGTAGTCGGCGGTCAGTGCGGGGGACGCCGCGACGGGGACGGCGCCAGGCGGGGCGCCACAAGGCTCGACGGGCAGGGGTGTTCCGGGAACCATCGACACTCCCGAGATCGATTCCGTATGATCGATAAGGTGAGGCTCACCTTACAACGCCTCATGTCGCCCCGCGACCACCCGCGGCACTTCGATCGCAAGCCGCCCCCACATCCCGGCCCAGGCCCGGCCCAGGCCTCGGTGCGCACACGATCCGCACGCTGGACCGACCGGCTCAAGCTTGACGAACTTAGGTAAACCTAACCTAATATGTCGTCTCGTGTTGAGAACCGATCCGCCGGCTTCCACAGCCCCGGCGACACCTCGTTCCTCGGCGGTCCGGCGGCCCCTGCTGCTGGCCGCCGGCGGGTGCGCACTCGTGCTGTGCGCCGCCCTGAGCCTCGCGCTGGGCTCCCGATCCATCCCGCTGTCCACCGTCGTCGACGCCCTCACCGGCGCCGCCCACGGTGGCGACGCCGACGTGGTGACGGGCCTTCGGGTGCCGCGCACGCTCATCGGACTGACCGTCGGGGCCGCGCTCGGCGTCGCCGGGGCGGTCGCCCAGGGCGTCACCCGCAACCCGCTGGCCTCCCCCGTCACCCTCGGCATCAACGCCGGTGCGAGCCTCGCCGTGGTCGCCGCGATCTACACGCTGGGCCTCTCCCGCCCGGTCGAGTACGTCTGGTTCGCCTTCGCCGGAGCGGCCGTCGCCGCCGTCTCGGCCTACACGATGTCCCAGCGCGGCGGGGACTTGGACCCGGTCCGGCTCGCGCTCGGCGGCACCGTCCTCACCGTGGTGCTCACCTCCTGGACCTCGGCGCTGATGCTGGCCAGTCACCGCACGCTGGACGAGGCCCGGTTCTGGCTGGCCGGCTCGATCGCCGGGCGGCACCTGGACACCCTCACCCCCGTCCTGCCCTTCCTCGTGCTCGGCCTGGTCGGCGCCCTCGCCGTCTCACCCGCGCTCAACGCGCTGGCGCTGGGTGACGAGACCGCGCTGGCGCTGGGCGTGCCGGTGGCCCGGATCCGGATCGTCGGCGGGCTGGCCGTCGTGCTGCTCGCGGGCGGCGCGGTGGCAGTCGCCGGACCGGTGGCGTTCATCGGACTGGCTGCCCCGCACCTGGTCCGGCCGCTGCTCGGCAACGACCACCGCTGGCTGCTGCCGGGCTGCCTGATCGCCGGTCCGCTGCTGCTGCTCTCCGCCGATGTGCTCGGTCGGCTGGTGGTCCGGCCGTCCGAGATCGAGGTCGGCATCGTGACGGCCTTCCTCGGCGCGCCGCTGCTCGCGGTGCTGGCCCGGAAGGTGGCCCGGTGACCGCGCTCGTGCTGCCCGTCCGGGCACTCTCCCGTCGCCGGACCCGTACCGCCCTGTGGTCACTGGTCGCCGCCGCGCTGCTCGTGCTGCTGACCGGGATCGCGCTCGGCACCGGGCAGCTCAGCATCCCGGTCTGGGACGCCCTGCGCGCCCTCGTCGGGCAGGGTGACCCCGGCGACGTCCTGGTGGTCCAGCAGTTCCGGGCGCCGCGCGTCGTGTCGGCGCTGGTCGCGGGCGCCGGGCTGGCGATGGCCGGCTCGATGCTGCAGCGGCTGTTCCGCAACCCGCTGGCCGCCCCCGACACCATCGGCATCACCGGCGGCGCCTCCTTCGGTGCGGTGCTGATGCTCGCGACCGGCGCCTCCCAGCAGCTGATCCCGCTGGCCGCGGTCGGCGGCGGACTGCTCGCGGCGCTGCTGCTGGGCGGGTTCGCCTGGCGCTCGAAGATGGCCGTCACCCGGCTGGTGCTGGTCGGCCTGGCGGTGCAGCAGGGCCTGGCCGCCGCCGTGAACCTGATGATCGTACGGTTCCCGGCCGAGCTGGCCTCCTCGGCACTGCAGTGGACCACCGGCTCGCTCTACGGCCGCAACTGGACCGAGGTGTGGATCGGCGGCACCGCCATCGCCCTGACCGCCGTCGCCGCACTGCTCTGCCAGCGACGCGTCGCCGTGCTCGACCTCGGCGACGACTCGGCCGGCGGCCTCGGCCTCAACCCGGCCCGGGACCGGCTCTGGCTGCTGCTGCTCACCATCACCCTCGCCTCGCTGGCCGCCGCCCTCACCGGGCCGGTCGCCTTCGTCGCGCTCGCCGTCCCCCACCTCGTCCGACTCCTCGCCGGACCGCCCACCCTCGGCACCCTCGGCCTCACCGCGCTCACCGGCGCCGTGCTGCTGCTCTCCGCCGACCTCCTGGTCCTCCACGTGATCCCCGTCCACGGCCTGCCGGTCGGTGCCGTCACCGCCACCCTCGGCGCGCCCTGGCTCCTGGTGCTGATGATCCGCCAGGGCCGGCTTCCCCAGAGGAGCAGCTGATGACCTCCGTCGAGACGCCTGCGGCGAACCCCGCCGCAACCTTCGGCGCCACCCCCGCCGCGACCTCCGACGCCACCTCCGACGCCACCCCCGCCGGGCCCGCTGCCGCGACCGCGAACCGGCTCGCCGCCCACGGCCTCGGCCTGCGCTACGGCGACCGGACCATCGTCGACGGGCTCGACCTCGAACTGCCCGGCGACGCCGTCACCGCGATCGTCGGCCCGAACGCCTGTGGCAAGTCGACCCTGCTGCGCGGGCTCGTCCGACTGCTCGACCCGGCCACCGGCACCGTCACCCTGGACGGTTCGGACATCCACCGGATGCCGGCCCGGGCGCTCGCCAAACGGATGGGCCTGCTGCCGCAGCAGCCCGTCACCCCCGAGGCGGTCACCGTCGAGGCGCTGGTACGGCTCGGGCGCTACCCGCACCAGCGGATGCTCAGCCCGTGGTCCAAGGCCGACCAGGCCGCCGTCGAGGAGGCCCTGCAGCGCACCGGCACCGCCGAACTGCGCGACCGGCAGGTCGACCGGCTCTCCGGCGGGCAGCGCCAGCGGGTCTGGATCGCGCTCGCGCTCGCCCAGGAGACCGACCTGCTGCTGCTCGACGAGCCCACCACCTTCCTGGACCTGCGCCACCAGCTCGACGTGCTCGACCTGGTCGCGGACCTGCACGCCGAGGCCGGGCGCACCGTCGTCATGGTGCTGCACGACCTCGGGCAGGCCGCCCGGTACGCCGACCACCTGGTGGTGCTGAAGGACGGGCGGCTCGCGGCCGCCGGTCCGCCGGCGGACGTCCTGACGGCCGAACTGGTGGAGGCCGTCTTCCAGGTGCCGTGCCGGGTCGTGCCCGATCCGGAGACCGGCACGCCACTGGTCGTGCCACGGGCACGGGTCCGGGCTAAGCGGGTACGGGCCACCGGCGCCGGGTCCGCCCCCTCCACCGCCTGAGCGGCCCGCTTCTCCTTTTCCCCCATTTCCCCGCTCCCCCCTTCCCCCTTCTGTTGTTCGACCCGATCCAAGGAATCCCGATGAACCGCCGACTCCCCGTCACCGTCCTGGCCGTCGCCCTCTCGTCCGCCCTGCTCGCCGCCTGCGGCAGCAACGGGGACAGTGCCAAGTCGGGCGGCGACTCCGCGTCCTCCTCCCCCTCCGCCGGCACCGCCGCCGGGTTCCCGCGCAGCGTCAAGCACGCCGCCGGCACCGCCGAGATCAAGAGCCGGCCCAAGCGCGTCGTGGTCCTGGACAGCGGCGAGCTGGACGACGTCACCCTGCTCGGCATCACGCCCATCGGCGCGGTGTCCCCGCACATGAAGACCGAGGGCGGGTTCCCGAACTACCTCAAGGACAAGATCAAGGACACCAAGGACGTCGGCCCGATGAACGAGCCGAACCTGGAGCTGATCGCCTCCCTCAAGCCCGACCTGATCCTCTCCTCCAAGGTCCGGCACGCCAAGGTGTACTCCCAGCTGAACGCGATCGCCCCGACCGTGCTGGCCGAGACCACCGGCTTCCCGTGGAAGGAGAACCTGGCGCTGTACGCCCAGGCGCTCGGCAAGGAGGACGAGGCGAAGAAGGCGCTCGCGGACTACGAGGCGCGGGCGAAGAAGCTCGGCGAGGAGATCAAGGCCAAGTACAACGGGGCCATGCCGACCGCGTCGGTGGTCCGCTTCGTGGCCGGTCCGACCCGCCTGTACGCCAAGTCCTCGTACAGCGGTGTGGTGCTCAAGGACGTCGGCCTGGGCCGCCCGGCCTCGCAGGACGTCGACCAGAACATCGTCGAGGTCAGTGCCGAGCAGATCAACCAGGCCGACGCGGACCTGGTGTTCGTCACCACCGCCGACGACCCGACCAAGACCAAGGAGAGCGAGGTCCAGCAGACGCCGGTCTGGCAGGGCCTGAACGCCGTCAAGAACAGCAAGGTCTTCAACGTCCCGGACGAGACCTGGATGTCCGGCATCGGGGTGCAGGCCGCCGACGCGATGCTCGTCGACATCGCCAAGGCCGCGGGCGTGGACGCGCCCAAGTAGCCGTCCCCGCAGGCGGCGGCGGACGGGGTCGGCTGACAACTGACAGACAACAGACGACGGATCACAGATAAAAACTAACAGATAACAGATTTTGAAAGTTGTCTGCTGTCATCCGTTCACCCATTGACTTCCACGATTCCTCCACTATCACTCCGCGTTTACTACACGATCCTTTCGAGGACCCCCGAGGACCCCTCCATGCGGCTCTACATACTCGCCCTGAACCCCACCGACTCCGTCACCGCCGGCTTCCTGCCCGCCGCGGCCCGCCTCGGCCTCGACGTCACCCTCCTCACCGACTGCCCCGAACCCCACCGGCGGGCCTACGCCGCACTCCCTGCCCCCGCACCCGAAGTTCTGGAGTGCGACGTCCGCGACTTCCGCGCCGTCGTCAGCCTGATCTCGCGCCGCAGCCTGGCCTCCCCCGGCCACGCCCCCGACGCGGTGTTCAGCAACAGCGACCACCTGCAGACCCAGACCGCCCTGGCCGCCGAGTACTTCGGCCTCCCGGCCAAGGACTGGAAGGCCGCGCTGCGCGCCAAGGACAAGGGCCAGCTGCGCCGCCACCTCGCACTGAGCGGCCGGGACACCGTCTGGTCCGCCGAGGTGGCCCCCGGGCAGGATCCGGCCGAGCTGGACCCGCCGTTCCCCTGCGTGGTCAAGCCGCGCGAGGGAGTGGCCAGCGAGGACGTCACCCTGGTCGCCGACGCCGCCGAACTCGCCCAGCGCTGCAAGGAGATCCAGCACCGCAGGGACGGCGCCACCCTGGTGGTCGAGGAGTTCCTGGACGGACAGCTGTGCACCCTGGAGACCCTCGGCGACGGCCGCCGCCGGCACGTCCTCGGCGGCTTCCGCACCCGGCTCTCCCCGCCGCCGGACTTCATCGAGGAGGTGCTCACCTTCGTCCCGGCGCATCCGCAGCCGGTGGTCGACCAGGTACTCGCCCAGCTCGACGCGCTCGGTGTCGGACTCGGCGCCTGCCACACCGAGTTCGTCGTCCAGTCGGACGGCCGCGCCCGCCTCATCGAGGTCAACTACCGCGCCATCGGCGACCAGTGCGACCTGATGCTCGCCGAGATCCTCGACCTGCCCCTGTTCGAGCTCGTCCTCGGCGCGCACCTGGGCCGTGAGCTGCCCGCCGACCTGGCCGAGCGGTGCGCCGCCACCCCCCGCCGGGCCCGCAACGAGGTCGTCTGCGCCGACCGCGCCGGCGTCCTCACCGCCGCCCCCGGCCCGTACGACGAGGAGCGCGACGGCGTCCGGCTCGCCTACCGCCCGCTGCGCCCGATCGGCGAACGCCACGAGCACTACCGCACCAACCGCGACTACCTGGGCGTCATCTGGGCCATCGGTGCCGACCAACGCGCGGTGGACACCGCCGTCGCCCGCTTCGTCGCCACCAACCGCTGGGAGATCACCCCATGACCGTCGGAGACCGCCCCGCATCCGGCGAGGCCCACCCCGTGACCGCGGCCGAGCAGCTCACCCTGCGCGTGCTGTCCGCCCTGCTGCGCGAGGACGTCCTCGGACTGCGTGCGCGCGGCACGGTCGAGGAGCGGTCGGACGGCCTCTGGCTGACTGTCCCCGAGGCGCGACTCGCGCTGCCGGTGGAGCCTGAGGGCTTCCAGTGCGAGTACGCCGCCCGGCTGCCGCTGCTGGAGCTCGACGGGCGCCTGATCACCGGCCAACACGCCGGCCAGGACGCGGACCGGGACGCCGGCCCGGGCGCCGTCGTGGCCGCCCTGGCCGAGCTGGCCGAGGCCGAGGACCGGCCCGGCTGGACGGCCTTCACCGAGGAGTGCCGCCAGACCCTCGCCACCATGGAGCTGCACGAGCGCTCCCGAGCGGAGGTGCACGAGCGGCTGATCGACCTGTACGGCGCCGATCCCGCCGACTGGACCGGACCCACCGCCGCCCTCGGCCACGACACCCTGGCCGCCTACGTCGACCACCCGGTCTACCCGACCGCGCGCGGCCGATCCGGCCTCACCGGCCAGCAACTCCGCGCCTACGCGCCGGAGTTCCATCCGGTCTTCGAACTGCGCTGGCTGGCTGTCCCGGCCGACGCGCTGACCGTCCACGGCGAGCGGCCACTGCCGAGCTGGTGGCCCACCCCGGCCTGGCTCGGCCTCGCGGACCAGTGCCCCGGCGACAACTGGGCCACCCTTCCGGTCCACCCGCTCACCGTCGGCGCGCCGCTGGACGAGGCGCTGACAGCCACCGGCCTGGCCGGCCGCGCGGTGCTCGCCGAGCGGCCGTACCTGGCCGTCGTCCCGACCCTGTCCATGCGCACCGTCGCCGTCGCCGACGACCCCACCTGCCACCTCAAACTCCCGCTCGCCACCGCCACCCTCGGCGCCCGCAACCGGCGCACCATCAAGCCCGGCACGCTGGTCGACGGTGCCGCCGGCCAGCGGCTCATCGAGGCCGTCCTGGAGCGCGAACCGCGCTTCGCCGGCCGGATCCTGCACGCCGACGAGCAGAGCTGGGCCCACGCCGGCCACGAGCTGCTGGCCGTCCTGCTGCGCCGCTACCCGGCCGGGCTGGAACGGGCGTCGACCGTCCCGCTCGCCGCCCTGCAGGCACCCGCGCCCGACGGTCGACTGGTCATCGACCACCTCGCCGACCACTACTACAGCGGCGATGTACTGGCCTGCTACGACGCCCTGTTGGAACTGCTGCTGGACTGGCAGACCACCCTGTTCGGCTACGGCATCGCCCTCGAGTCGCACCAGCAGAACACCTCGCTGGTGCTCGACCGGCACGGCCTGCGGCTGCTCTACAAGGACGACGACGGCCCGCGTGTGCACACCGCCCGGATGACCGCCGCCCTCGGCGAACTCGCGCCCGCCCCCGAGGAGTTCGACGACCCCCGGATCTTCGGCGAGGACGACCGGGCACTGACCGACCTCTTCGTCACCATCACCGGCCACCTGTGCACCGCCTCCCTCGCCTTCGGCCTCGCCGACCACGGCCGGGGCGAACTCCCGAACCTCCTCGCCCTGTTGCGCAAGCGCACGGCGGAGGCGGTGGAACGGATCGGACCGACGGGCGAGCCCCTGCGCGCGGCCCTGCTGGACGCCGAACGGCTGCCGGTCAAGGCCATGGTCACCGCCGGCACGCTGCTCAGCAAGCAGCGCTCGGGTGCCGCCGACATCAACAAGCACTACACCAGCGGCCCGAACTACCTGCGCGACCACCCGGGCGACCAGACGCGCGACCGCCCGGCTGGCCGGGCGAGTGGCCAGGCGAGTGGCCAGCCGGGCAACCACACGGACACCCAGCCCCGCACGGACGGGACCGCCCGATGACCGTGGAGACCCTGCCGCCGCAGTCCCAACCCTCCGCCGCACCCTCCGGCGGGCTCGGCCGACGCCAGGTGCACGCCGTCGCGGCCTGCTACTTCGTCGCCTCCTTCGCCGCGCTCGGCCTCCCGCCGTACCTGACCGCGATCCTGCCCCGGCTCGGCGACCCGCAGGCCCGGTGGGCGGGCGTGCTCTACATCGTCCCGACGGTGTTCAGCGCGCTCGGCGCACCCCTGTGGGGCCGGCTGGCCGACCGCTTCGGCCGCAAGCGCCTGCTGCTGCGCGCCCAACTCGGCCTCACCGTCTCCTTCCTGCTGGCCGGAGCCGCCGACAGCCTGCCCGCCTTCACCCTCGCGCTGGTCCTCCAGGGCTTCCTCGGCGGCACCTTCGCCGCCACCAACGGCTACCTGGCGGCCGCGCTCGACGGGCCCCGGCTCTCCCGCGCACTCACCCTGATGCAGGGCAGCGCACGGGCGGCCCTGGTGGCCGCGCCGATCCTGGTCGGGGCGCTCTCGCCGTGGGTCGACCCGCACCGCCAGTACCTGGTGATGGCCGTCCTCCCGCTCGCGGCCGCGGTGTTCCTGTCACTGCTGCCCGAGCCGGAGCACCCCGAGGCCCCGGCGGCCACCGCGGGCCGGGCCGCCGAGAAGACCGCCACGACGCCGCTCGTGCCGCTCTACGCCTTCGAGTTCACGTTCGTCTTCGCCACGGTCATCTCCTTCCCGTACCTCATCGCCCTCGCCCAGGAGCGCCTGCCCGGCGTGGACGGCACCACCACCGGCGTGCTCTTCGCGCTGCCGCACCTGTGGTACCTGGTGTTCGCCGCCCGCACCCACACGGTGTTCCACGCCCGCCCGCACACCGGCATCGCGCTCGGCTTCGGCTTCGTCGCGCTCGGCCTGGCCGGGCACGCCGTCGCGTACTCGCTGCCCGTGTTCATCGCGGTGCGGCTGCTGCTCGGGGTCGGGCTCACGTTGGGCCTCGTCTGCCTCGCCGTCCTTGCCGCCGGGGCCGCCAAGGGCCGCCCGCCCGGCCGGATGTTCGGCACCCTCGAACTCGTCTCCAAGGGTGGCGCCGTCGCCGCCGGCGCCGTCGCCGCGCTGGCCAACGGGCGCTTCGGCGCCGCCGCCCCCGTGGTGGCCGGAACCGCCGCCGCCCTGCTGGCCGCCCTCGCGGCCACCGCACTCACCGTCCCGTCCGTCCGCCAGCGCTGGAGTCGCCGATGATCCGCGAGCCGCACACCCGCGATCCCCACACCTGTGAGCCGATGACCCGTGAGCCGATGAACCACGAACTCCCCACCGCCGACGATGCGGTGGCCCACACCCTGCTGAACTGCCTGCTGCGCGAGGTCTCCGCGCCCGAGCACCAGACCGCCGTCGACGACGGCCGCCTGCTGCTGCGCCTGCCCCGCCGCGGCGCCCTGCTGCGAGTCGCCCTGCGCCGCACCTCGCTGCTCGGCGCGCACCGCTTCTCCGGGCCGGTGGAGGTCGAACAGGACGGCGGCGACTGGCACGAGTTGGGCTGGCACGAGTTGGCCGAATACGTCCAGGGCGAACTGGAACTGCGCACCGGCACGGTGAACGAGGAGTTCCTCGATCAGGTGGCGTCCAGCCACCACGGCGTCCGCCAGGGCCTGGACAGCCGTCCGGCCGCCGAGGACGACCGCTACCTGGAGTCCGAGCAGGCACTGCTGTTCGGCCACCGCTTCCACCCCGCCCCCAAGTCCCGCTCCGCCGCCCGCGGTGACTGGCGCCAGTACGTGCCCGAGTCCCGCGCGGCCTTCCCGCTGCGCCACCTCGCCGTCCGCGCCGGACTGCTCGCCGAGGAGTCGCTGGACGACGGCGTCAGCGCCCTGCTGGACGGGCTCGGTGAGGTGCCGGACGGCTACCGGCTGCTGCCCGTCCACCCCTGGCAGTACCAACTCATCGGCGACCACCCGCTGTTGCGCGACGCCATGGCCCGGGGCGACGTCCTCGACCTCGGCCCGCGCGGCGAGCGGTTCACCGCCACCGCCTCGGTGCGAACCCTGCACGGCGCCGACGCCTTCCTCAAGTTCAGCCTCAACGTGCGCATCACCAACTGCCTGCGCAAGAACGCGGCTTACGAACTCAGCGGCGCCGTCGCACTCACCCGGCTGCTCGCCCCCGCGCTCGCCGACCTCGCCCGGCGCTTCCCCGACGCCGCGATGCTGCGCGAACCCGCCTTCCGCACCCTCGCCCTGCCCGGGGCCGACGGCCGCCCCGACCTGGCACTGTACGAGGGCTTCGGCCTGATCGTCCGCGAAGGCTTCGGCGGCGTCCTGCGCCCCGGCGTCACCCCGCTGCTCGCGGCCGCCGTCGCCGACGAACACCCGACCAGTTCCGCACACATCTCCCGTCTTCTGGACGGAAGTTGGGACCGCTCGGCAGACGCACCCGCGGACGCACCCGCGAACGGGCCCACGGAAGGACCTGTGCCCGGGACCGCGGCCGGCCCGGCGGCACTCCGCTGGTGGCGCGCCTACCTGCGACTGCTCCTCCCGCCCGTCCTGGCCGCCTACTTCGACCACGGCGTGGTGCTGGAGCCGCACCTGCAGAACGTGCTCATCGGCGTCGACGCCACCGGGCACCCCGTCCAGGTGCTCTTCCGCGACCTGGAGGGCACCAAGCTCGTCCCCGAGCACAACGCCGACATCCTCGCCGCGCTCCCGCCCGAGGTCGCCGGCCCGATGACGTACGACGCCGAGCGTGGCTGGGACCGGGTGGTCTACTGCCTGCTGGTCAACCACGTCTCCGAACTGCTCGCCGCGCTCGCCGACCGCCACCCCGAGCTGGAGTGCGCGCTCTGGCAGGCCGTCCGGGACACCCTGGAGGAGTACGCCGCCGCCCACGGCTGCCCGCCCCGGCTGAGCGCCCTGCTCGCCGGCGTCCCGCTGCCCGCCAAGGCCAACCTGCTGACCCGCTGGGAGCGCAAGGCCGACCGCGAGGCCGGCTACGTCCGGCTGCCGTCCCCGCTGGCCGGCTCCGTCCTCGCCGAGGCCTCCCGAATGCCCTCCCGCATGCCCGCCGGACTGCCCGCCGGCACCCCCGCCGACCTGCCCGTTCGCCTTCCCGCCGGGAGCACCGCCTGATGTCCGAGACCGTCCGCAACCACGCCGCCGCCCTCGCACCCGAAGAACTGCCCGCCTACATCTACGACTTGGCCGCGCTGCGCGAGCACGCCGCCGCCATCCGGGCCGCGCTGCCCGAGCAGGTCGAGCTGTACTACGCGGCCAAGGCCAACCCGGAGGCGCCACTGCTGACCGCGCTGCGCGACGCGGTCGACGGCTACGAGGTGTCCAGCGGAGGAGAGTTGGCGCACGTGCGGGCCGCCGTGCCGGACGCGCCGCTGGCCTTCGGCGGGCCGGGCAAGACCCCGGCCGAGATCGAGGCCGCAGTCGCGACCGTGACCGGGAACGGGATCGGGAGCGGGAGCGGGAGCGGGAGCGGGATCGGGGGCGGGGGCGGGGGCGGGGTGCACCGCTGGCACATCGAGAGCGAGCAGGAGCTGCACCGGCTCGCCGCCGTCCTCGCGGACCGGCCGGACACGACCGTGGACGTGCTGCTGCGGGTCAACCTGGCGGTCACCACGGATGCGCTCGACGCGGTACCGCTCGCGATGGGCGGACGACCGACGCCGTTCGGCCTCGACCCCGAGCAGGCCGAGGAGTGCGTCCGGCTGCTCACCGGCGACGGCCCGCTGGGGCGGCAGCTGCGGCTGCGCGGCGTGCACGCCCACCTGGCGAGCGGGCTCGCGGCGACCGAGCAGCTGGCGGTGGCCGCGCAGATCGTCGCCTGGTCGGCGGCGCTCGCCGAGCGGCACGGCTTCCCACTGGAGGAGGTCAACATCGGCGGCGGAATGGCCGTGGACTACGAGGACCCGGCCGCGCGCTTCGACTGGACGGCCTTCGGCGAAGGCCTGGCCAAGCTGCTCGACGCCCACCCCGGACTCACCCTGCGGATCGAGCCGGGCCGGGCGCTGACCGCCTACTGCGGCTGGTACGCGACCGAGGTGCTGGACGTGAAGCAGAGCCACGGCGAGGACTTCGCCGTGGTCCGCGGCGGCACCCACCACCTGCGCACCCCCGCGACCCGAGGGCACTCCCAGCCCTTCGAGGTCCTGCCGGTGTCCGCCTGGCCGCACCCGTGGCCGCGCCCCGCCGTCACCACCGGCCGCGCCACCCTGGCCGGGCAGCTGTGCACGCCCAAGGACGTCCTCGCCCGCGCGGCCGACGGCGCGGACGGGTTGCGGGCGGCGGACCGCGTGCTGTTCGCCATGGCGGGTGCGTACGGGTGGAACATCTCGCACCACGAGTTCCTGATGCACCCCCGGCCCGGCTTCCATTACCTGGGCGGCTGACGGGAGGCGGAGCCGCGCGAAGGGGCGAGACGCGACGGGGCGAGGCGACAACCTGCGACGAACAGATTTCAGCTGACAGATTTCAAAATCTGTCAGCTGAAATCTGTCATCTGTTTCCTGTTCGCGGCCGGCTCGCCCTCGCCCACGCCCCAACCCCATAGCCCTCGCCCCGCAGCCCCCGTCCCCCGCCCGCCCTCTTCCCGCACTCATGGGAGAGTGGTAGGCAGCGAAGGGAGCGCAAACGTGCTGATGGACAAGGTGGCGGAGATACTCGCCGAGGCTTCGGCCGAGGTGGTGGAGCCGCGCTTCCGGGCGCTGGCCGCCGGCGAGGTGATGGAGAAGGCGCCCGGCGAGGTCGTGACGGTCGCCGACCGGGAGGCCGAGGCCATCATCGCCCGCCGCCTGTACGAGCTGCTGCCGGTCCCCGTGGTCGGCGAGGAGGCGGTCTCCGCTGATCCCTCGCTCGCCCAGGCCCTCCACGACGAGCCCGCCGCCTGGCTGGTCGACCCGGTCGACGGCACCGCGAACTTCGTCGCCGGCCGCCCCGAGTACGCCGTGATGTGCTCGCTCGTCCGCGACGGCCGGACGGTCGCCTCCTGGATCTGGCAGCCCGCCACCGCCACCGCCTACCGCGCCGAGCTGGGCTCCGGTGCCTGGCGCGACGGCGAGCGCCTCACCCGCCCGCCCGCACCGCGGGACGCCACGAAGCTGCGCGGCTCGGTGAAGAGCCGCTACCTCGACCCCGCCCACCGCGCCCGGCTGCAGGCCAACGTCTCGGCCTTCGGCGAGATCACCCCGGGCCGGCATGCCGCCGGGATCGAGTACCCCGACCTCGTCGAGGGCCGTTTCGACTTCCTGCTCTACTGGCGCACCCTTCCCTGGGATCACGCCCCGGGCTCCCTGCTCGTCACCGAGGCGGGCGGCATGTCGGCGCGTCTGGACGGCACCCCGTACCGTCCGGAGGCCCCCGGCTGCGAGGACGGTCTCCTGGTCGCCGCCGACCCCGACACCTGGGAACTCACCCGCAAAGTGCTCCTCGGCGACTGACGGCGCCGGGGCCGAGCGCCTTTCAACAGCACCCCCCAGTAGCGCCCCTTCAGCAGCGCCCCTGCCTGCCCCCGCTCCTACCCCGCGCGTTCCCCCGCCACCTTGCGGCCCGCGCCGACCACCTCCCGCAGCAGCGTGCCGACCTCCCCCGCCGTGGTGTGCGGGTTGAGCAGCGTGAGCTTCAGCCGGACCCGGCCCGGCCCGGCCCCCGGCAGCTCCGTACGGCCGACCACGGCCCGGCCGGTGCGCAGCAGCAGGCGCCGCAGTCGGCCGTTCATCTCGTCCAGCGCCGCCTCGTCCGTCACGCCGGGTGGGCGGTAGCGGAAGAGGACGGCCGTGAGGACGGGCTCGGCGTGGAGTTCGAGCGAGGGGTCGGCGCGGACGGCGTCGGCGGCCGCGTGGGCCAGGTCGTGGCAGGCGTCGACGAGGCGGCCGAGGCCGTCGCGGCCGAGGGTGCGCAGGGTGACGGCGAGTTTGAAGGCGTCGGCACGGCGGGTGGTGCGCAGGGAGCGGCCGAGCAGGCTGGGGTAGCCGGCCTGCTCGTCGTCGACCGGGTTGAGGTATTCGGCGCGGCGGGCGAGCGAGACGTAGGTTTCGGCGCGGCGGACGAGGAAGACCCCGGCGGCGGCCGGCTGCCAGCCGAGTTTGTGCCAGTCGAGGGAGACCGAGTCGGCGCGGGCGATGCCGTCGAGCAGCGGGGCGAGCCGGTCGGAGAGGAGTGCCCCGCCGCCGTACGCGGCGTCCACGTGCAGCCAGGCGCTGTACCGGGCGGCGAGGTCGGCGGCTGCCGTGAGGGGGTCGATCGCTCCGGTGTCGGTGGTGCCGGCGGTGGCGACCACGGCGATCGGGGTCCGGCCGGTCCAGCCGGCCTCAGCCAGTGCCCGTTCCAACTCGCTTTCACGCATGCGGAGTTGCCGGTCGACCGGGACGGGGACGACGGCCCGTTCGCCGAGCCCGAGCAGCGCGGCGGCGCGCTGGACGGAGAAGTGCGCGGCCTCGGAGGCGAGGATGCAGGGGCGGACGCCGGCCGGGAGGCCGTCCAGTTCGACGATGCCGTCGAGCTTCTGGTCGCGCGCCAGCATGAGCCCCATCAGGTTGGACTCGGTGCCGCCGGAGGTGAGGACTCCGGCGGCGCGCCGCGGGTCGTAGCCGACCAGTTCGGCGAGTTCGGCGAGCAGCGAGGTTTCCAGGGCGGTGGCCGCGGGGGCCTGGTCCCAGGAGTCCTGGGAGGGGTTGAGGGCGCTCACGGCGAGGTCCGCCGCGGCGGCGACGGCGAGCGGCGGGCAGTGCAGGTGCGCTGCGCAGGCCGGGTCGGCGGGGTCGGCGGCGCCGTAGGCGAGGAGTTCGGTGAGCCGGGCGAGCGCGCCGCGCCCGTCGGCGGCGGCGAGGGCGTCGCCGACCAGCGCGGCGATCTCGGCCGGGCTGCCTGCCGGCAGTGGTCCGGAGCGCATGGCGATGCCCGCGTCGAGGGCGTCCAGGACGGTGGCCAGCAGGGGTCCGAGCGCGCCGGGGCCGCCGGCACCGCCCGCCAGGGCGTCCGCCGGGACCTCGCCCCCCGGCAGCCCGACCGGACCGGACCCGAGCCCGCTCACCGCTCCCCCCTCCCCGCCCCGTTCGCCGCAGCGGACAGCCCCGCCGCGCCAGCCGCGGAGGCCGTGCCCGCCCCGGGAGCGGAGGCGGCCGCGATCGCCTCCGCCAGCCGGTCCAGCACCGCCGTGACCTGCTCGTCCGTGATGGTGAGCGGCGGGAGCAGCCGCAGCACCGCGTCGTGGCGTCCGCCGAGTTCGACGATCAGGCCTCGCTCCAGGCACGCCTCCCGCACCCGTACGGCGAGCGCCGGGTCCGCCGGGTGGGCGCCGCAGGCGTCGGCCCGGGCCGCCGGGTCGACCAGTTCGATCCCGAGCATCAGCCCCCGGCCGCGCACGTCGCCGATCACCGGCAGTTCGCCCGCGAGTTCGCGCAGTCGGGCCGCCATCCGCTCGCCGACGGCGGCCGCGCGCTCGGCGAGCCCGTGCGCCGCGACGTGGCGCAGGGTCGCGGCGCCGGCGGCCATGGCGAGGGTGTTGCCGCGGAAGGTGCCGGTGTGGGCGCCGGGCCGCCAGCCGTCGTAGTCCTCGCGGTAGACGACGACGGCGAGCGGCAGGCTGCCGCCGATGGCCTTGGAGAGGACCATGGCGTCCGGGACGATGCCGCTGTGCTCGACGGCCCACATCGCGCCGGTGCGGCCGACGCCCGTCTGCACCTCGTCGACGATCAGCGGGATGCCGCGTTCGGCGGTGATCCGGCGCATGGCGCGCAGCCAGCCGTCGGGCGCGGGCACGACGCCGCCCTCGCCCTGGACGGCTTCCAGCACCATCGCCGCGGGCGGCACCACGCCGCCCGACGGGTCGTCCAGCAGCCGCTCGACGTACGTCGCGCCGAGTTCGGTGCCCGCCTCGCCGCCGACGCCGAAGGGGCAGCGGTAGCCGTACGGGTAGGGCAGCCGGACGACGTCGCCGCCGCTGGGCAGCGGTTCCTTGACCGCGACGTTGCCGCTGAGCGCGAGGGCGCCGGCGGTCATGCCGTGGTAGCCGCCGGTGAAGGCGAGCGCGCCGGAGCGGCCGGTGGCGGTCTGCATCAGCTTGAGCGCGGCCTCGACGGCGTCCGTGCCGGCCGGGCCGCAGAAGTGCACCCGGGCGCGGGCGGCGAACTCGGCGGGCAGGCTCTCGAAGAGCGCGCTGGTGAAGTCGTCCTTCTCGGCGGTGGCGAGGTCCAGGAGGTGGAGTGGGGCGCCGCTGTCGAGGGTACGGCGGATGGCCTCCAGCACGACGGGGTGGTTGTGGCCGAGGGCGAGCGTGCCGGCGCCGGACAGGCAGTCGAGGTAGCGCCGCCCGTCGGCGCCTTCGACGGTCATGCCGTTGGCGCGGACCGGGACGATCGGGAAGGAGCGGGCGTACGTTCTGGCGGCGGATTCGCGGACGCGCTGACGGCGCAGGATGGCTTCACCGCCGGCGGGGGTCGGCGCCGGGGCGCCGGCCGTGGTCGGGGCGCCGGAGGCGGCCTGGGCAGGTACGGCAGCGAGCGACACGACAAACCCCCAAGAAGTTAGGTAAGCCTAACTTTATCGCTCCTGGCCTGGCGGAACGCCTGCGGGGCGCCCACAACCACCCGAGCGAGTGAACGTCCCCCACGTTCCCCCGCGTCCTCCAACGACTGCCGCGCCGAAAGGTCACGCCCCGAAAAGCCACGCTCTGGAAGGTCACGCCAGGCAACGCCCCCGGCCGCCGGAGCCGTCAGGGCTTCGCCCGCCACCGGTAGCAGAGCTCCGGCCGCCCGACACTCCCGTACTGGGGCTCCCGCACCGCCCGTCCGGTGTCCACCAGGTGCTCCAGGTAGCGGCGCGCGGTGATCCGCGAGACCCCGGCGGCGGCGCCCGCGGCAGCCGCCGACAGCCCGGTCGCGGCGTCCCGCAGCACCGAGACGACGGTGTCCAGGGTGGGCGCGCTCAGCCCCTTGGGCAGGGTGCTGCGCTCGGGCGTCCGGAGCAGGGCGAACGCCTGGTCGACCTCGTCCTGGCCAGTTGCCTCGCCGGTGCGTCCGAGGCTGTCGCGGTAGCGGGCGTAGCGTTCCAGGCGGTCGTGCAGGGCGGCGGCGCTGAACGGTTTCAGCAGGTACTGCACGACGCCCGCCGAGACGGCCTGCCGGACCATGGCGAGGTCGCGGGCGGAGGTCACCGCGATGACGTCGGTGCTGTGGCCGACGGCGCGCAGGGTGCGGCACAGCTGCAGCCCGTGGCCGTCCGGCAGGTAGAGGTCGAGCAGGGTGAGGTCGACGGGGGCCCCGGCGGCGCGGGCCCGGTCCAGGAAGCGCAGCGCGTCGGCGCAGCTGTGGACCGTACCGGCGGCGTGGAAGCCGGGTTCGCGCTCGACGTACAGGGTGTGGGCGGCGGCGGCCACCGGGTCGTCCTCGACGATCAGGACGGAGATGCCCGCCGCTCCGGCTTCGGCGCGCGCGGTCATGACGGCGCCCCTTCCCGCTCGCGCCCGGCCCGCTCGCGCCCAGCCGCCACTCGCCCTTCGCGCTCGGGCTCTGCCCACCCGCCTCCGGCCCGCCCGCCCTCGACCCGCCCGCCCCCGCCCGGCTCCCCCGGTCGGCCGGCCAGCGGCAGCCGGACCGTGAGCATCGCCCCGCGTTCCCGGCCGACCTCGACGGTGCCGCCGTTGCGCCGGGCGGTCTGGGCGACCAGGGCCAGCCCGAGGCCGTGCCCCCGGCCGTCCTGCTTGGTGCTCCAGCCGCGTCGGAACACGTCCTCGACGGCGGCCGGGTCGATGCCCGCGCCGGTGTCGGCGACCCGCAGCAGCAGGCACGCGCCGGGGGTGCCGTCCCCGTCGATCCGCGCCGTGACGGTGACCTCCGGTGGGACGGGGCTCTGCGCGGACCCGGCGATGGCGGCGTCCACGGCGTTGTCGATCAGGTTGCCGAGCACGGTGATCAGGTCCCGCGCGGAGAGCCCGGCCGGCAGCACCCCGTCGTCGATCCGGCTGTCCTCGGCGAGGGTCAACTCCACGCCGCGTTCGGCGGCTTGGGCCGCCTTGCCGAGCAGCAGCGCGGCCAGCACCGGCTCGCTCACCGCCGCGACCACCCGGTCGGTGAGCTGCTGGGCGAGTTCGAGCTCGGCGGTGGCGAACTCCACCGCCTGTTCGTGGCGGCCGAGTTCGATCAGTGAGACGACCGCGTGCAGCCGGTTGGCGGCCTCGTGGGCCTGCGCGCCGAGCGCTTCGGTGAAGCCGCGCACGGAGTCCAACTCGCCGCTGAGTGCCTGCAGTTCGGTGTGGTCCCGGAGGGTGACCACCCGGCCGAGACCGGTGCCGATGGTGGAGGTGTTGAGCACCACGACCCGTTCGGCGGTCAGGTGCACCTCGTCCCGGACCGGCTCCTCGCCCAGCACG
This sequence comes from Kitasatospora sp. NPDC023385, assembly GCF_055664045.1. Classification (NCBI taxonomy): domain Bacteria; kingdom Bacillati; phylum Actinomycetota; class Actinomycetes; order Kitasatosporales; family Streptomycetaceae; genus Kitasatospora; species Kitasatospora sp. NPDC023385. Next base: position 283,941 of record NZ_JBVOOL010000001.1, read on the forward strand.
GCCGCCACCAGCGCCTCCGGCAGGCCCAGGTCCGCCACCGGCCGACCGTCCACGTCGCCTGCCAGGCCGAGCAGTTCGCGGGCGGCGTCGTTGCACAGCACGACCCGGTGCGAGCGGTCGAGCAGGACCAGCCCCTCCCGCACCGAGTGCAGCGTGGCCTGGTGGTACTCGTAGAGGTGGCTGAGCTCGTCCGGCCCCATGCCGTGGGTGTGCCGCCGCAGCCGGGAGTTGGCGAGGTAGGTGCCGGCGCCGCCGAGCGCGAGGGCGGCGACCGCCACCCCGACCAGGGCCAGCAGCGGGCCGCTCAGCTGCGCGGAGATCGACTCGACCGTGCGGCCCGCGCTGACCAGCGCGACGACCCGGTGCCGGTCGTCCCACACCGGTGTGACCACCCGGACGGACGGGCCGAGCGTGCCGGTGTACGTCTCGGTGCGGGTCTGCCCGGCGAGCGCCCAGTCGATGTGCCCGAGGTAGCGCTTGCCGATCTGCTCGGGCAGAGGGTGGGTCCAGCGCACGCCGTCGGTGTCCATGACGGTGATGAAGGAGACCCCGGTGTCCGTGCGCACCTGCTCGACGTACGGCTGGAGGACGGCGGTCGGGTCCGGCCCGGTGACGGCGGCGCGGACGGACGGCGAGTCCGCGACGGCGTGGGCGACGGCGGTGACTTCGCGCCGGGCCGCGTCCTCGGCGCGCCCGGCGGTGAAGAGGTACGCGAGCACCGCGCCGCCCGCGACCACCGCGGCGACGATCACCACCTGGACGACGAACAGCTGCCCGGCCAGGCTGCGGACCAGCCGACTCGACAGGAGGGGCCACCGGCGGAGCGAGCGGGCGGGGGTGGTGCGCTCGGACATGTGAGCCAGTGTGCACCACGGTCCGCCCGGGCGACCCGGGTGCACCGATGGTGAACTCTATGAACGCAAACGTGACCTCCGTCACGCCCGGGGCCCATAGTCGGAGCGGCCCACCACCCGGGGCCGCCAGGACTGCAGGGCGAAGGAGCCGCAGATGTCGATCGCTGGAGCCGCAACGGCGGGGCCACCCAGACGCAAGGACCGGACCCACTACCTCTACCTCGCCGTGATCGCCGCGGTGGTCGCGGGCGTGGTGGTCGGGCTGGCCGCCCCCGGCTTCGCCGTGGAGCTCAAGCCGGTCGGCACCGGTTTCGTCAACCTGATCAAGATGATGATCAGCCCGGTCATCTTCTGCACCATCGTGCTGGGCATCGGCTCGGTGACCAAGGCCGCGAAGGTCGGCAAGGTCGGCGGCCTCGCCCTCGGCTACTTCCTCGCCATGTCGACCGTCGCCCTGGCCATCGGCCTGGCCGTCGGCAACCTGCTGGAGCCCGGCAGCGGCCTTCACCTGACCGCCGCACTCGCCAAGTCCGGCCACGCCCAGGCGGCCGCCGGCGGCGCCCAGTCCACCGCCGACTTCCTGCTCGGGATGATCCCCGACACCATGCTGTCGGCCCTCACCCAGGGCAAGGTGCTGCAGACCCTGCTGGTCGCCCTGCTCACCGGCTTCGCCCTGCAGGCGATGGGCCCGGTCGGCGCCCCGGTGCTGCGCGGGATCGAGCACGTGCAGCGGCTGGTCTTCCGCGTCATGGCGATGATCATGTGGGTCGCGCCGATCGGCGCCTTCGGGGCGATGGCGGCCGTGGTCGGGGCCACCGGCACGGCCGCCCTGAAGAGCCTCGCCGTCATCATGATCGGCTTCTACCTGACCTGCGCGCTGTTCGTCGTCGTGGTGCTGGGCGCGCTGCTCCGCGTGGTCGCCGGGATCAACGTGTTCGCGCTGCTGAAGTACCTCGGCCGCGAGTTCCTGCTCATCCTCTCCACCTCCTCCTCCGAGAGCGCCCTGCCCCGCCTCATCGCCAAGATGGAGCACCTCGGCGTCAGCCGGCCGGTCGTCGGCATCACCGTGCCGACCGGCTACAGCTTCAACCTCGACGGCACCGCGATCTACCTCACCATGGCGTCGATCTTCATCTCCGAGGCGATGGACAAGCCGATGTCGATCGGCGAACAGCTCTCGCTGCTGGTGTTCATGGTGATCGCGAGCAAGGGCGCCGCCGGGGTCACCGGCGCCGGCCTGGCCACCCTGGCCGGCGGACTGCAGTCGCACAAGCCCGCGCTGGTGGACGGCGTCGGCCTGATCGTCGGCATCGACCGCTTCATGTCCGAGGCCCGGGCGCTCACCAACTTCGCGGGCAACGCCGTCGCGACCGTGCTGATCGGGCGCTGGACCGGCGAACTCGACGCCGAACGCGCCCAGCGGGTGCTGGCCGGCGAGCTGCCGTTCGACGAGCTGACGCTGGTCGACGGCCACGGAGCCGGGAACCCGGCAGCCGAGGGCGCGCCGGGAGCCGACAGCGAGCCGGACGCCGCCCCAGACGCCGCGCCAGAGGCGGTCCCCGCCCAGGGCGCCACGCCCGCCGCCGCCTGAGCGACGGCACACCCCGCTCCCCCGGTTCGGCGCCTCCCCCACCCCCGGAAACGGCGCCGGGCCGGGGGCCTCCTTTTCCCCGGCCCTTGGGCTTCCTCAGTCCCCGGCTGCCGCGGCCTGTGGCGTCACAGCTCCTGCGAGCCGCTGACCGCCCAGGCCACCCCGCTGGCCGGATCCTCCAGCGCGAGGTGCAGGTGGTGCAGCCCGGCGGACGGCTCCTGCCAGGTGAAGCAGCGCATCCGGGCCACCAGGGCGTTCACCTCGCCCGGGTCCGGCCCGTCCGCCCCCGCCATCGCGGCCAGCGCGCGCCACAGTCCCAGCCGCCCGTGCGCGCAGCCCTGGGTCCGTCCGACGGCGGCGGCGCGTACCAGCGCCGGGTAGGCGAGGGCGAACGGCAGGTACCCGCCGACCACCCGCCGGCCCCGGGCCAGCAGGGCGGCCGCCAGTGGGGCCTGGCCCCGGACGCAGACCACCTGCGCCCACGGCGCCAGCGCGCCCAGTGCGTCCAGCGCCCGGGCGATCCGCTGCCCGTCGGGCCGTACGTCCGTCCGCTCCACCGGCGTCGGCAGTTCCACCTCGCCCAGGCCCTCGCGGCTGGCGGGCAGGGTCAGCAGCGCGCAGCGCGCTCCCCCGCCGGGCAGGTACTCGCGCACCCGCGCCGCCTCCTCCCACCCCGCCGCCTCCCACGGCTCCAGCCGCAGTGGCACACTCTCCGGATCGGGCTCGGCGCCGTTCGAGAGGTCCTCGCCGAGCAGCACCCGGGTGTGCGCGACGAGTCGGCGCACCGGCGCGGGGCCGAGCAGCGGGGCCAGCCGCAGCCAGGAGTGCCGGGTCGCCAGGACCTCCCAGAGCGGACCGGCGTCGTGGTCGGCCACCCCGGCGACCGTCCCCTCGCCGCCGTCCCGGTCGAACAGTCGGACGGCCAGCTCGGGCGGCGCCGCGTAGGCGATCAGATGGCCGAGCGGCGCGGTCAGGGCCGCCGCGGCCTCGTCCCCCGCCTCGGCCACGGCGGCTGCCCGGCCCTGCCGGTAGGCGGCGAGCAGCTCGTGCCAGCGGCCGTCCTCGGCCAGGGCGCGCAGGCGGTGGTCTTCGTACGTGATCACGATTTTCAGCGTACGGGCCTGGGGCCGCGCATCAGCCGACTTGCCGTCAGCTCGGTGCGTCGGCCTCGCCCGCACCCTCCGCGGGGCGACCGCTAGCCCCGACCCCGCTCGTGCTCCCGTTCGAGGACGGCGCGCAGCCGACCGTGGGCGCGGCGCCGGGTGACGGCCAGGGTGCTGCGGTGCAGGCCGAGCAGTTCGGCGGCCTCGTCGATGCTGTAGCCGTCCAGGTCCACCAGCACCACCGCGCGGGCCTGCTTGGCGGTCAGGAAGCCCAGCAGCCGGAGCACCTCCCACCGCGCCTGCAGCTCGGCCACCCCGCCCGCCCGCGGATCGGATGCCGTATGGCTCCGCTCGACCCCCTCGCCCGCCTCCGGGACCTCGGGCATCGCGACCCTGCGGCGCTCCCGGCGCCACTGGTCGCGCAGGATGTTCACCATCGTGGTGAACGCGTAGGCGTACGGCTGCGGATGGCCGAGGAAGCGCTCGGGCCGGCGGGCGATCCGCAGGTACGCGTCGTGAACGATGTCCCCGGCGGCAAGCGGACTTCCGGTGAGTGAGACGGCCGCCTGCTGGAGCCTGGGCAGCAGTTCGGTGAACAGCCGGTTGAATTCGGCTGGTTGACCGTCGCCCACGCGCGGGCCGAAGTCTTTCCCAGCCCGCCGCCGCCCGCACTCCGACCGCTGCAATCCGCCATGCCGCTCTCCCCGGGAATCGGCACCCCGAACGCCCGATCGGGCCTGGTCACGGCCCGGCGGACGCGTTGTGATACAGGTCACATGATAGTTCGTCGTCTCACCGTGCGCAGTCATTCGTGTGCTATACGTCACCGGCCGTGCGAGAGGCGGGAATTCACCCCCGCCGCAGACCCTCGACGACCGGGACGCTCCGCCCGACGGGTACGTCAGCAAGGAGAACCACCATGCGAGGTCACATCGCCCGCAAGATCGCCACGTTCGGGATGGCCGCCGCCGCCACCCTCGGCGCCCTCGGGGCCACCACGCTGCCGGCCGCGGCGGCGCCCGCCCCCGACCAGACCGTCACCCCCGGAGCCGTCGCGGCCTCGAACACCGTCGCCGCCTCGCCCTACCGCTGCGTCATCACGGCGAACTACGGCTGGCGCTGGGTGGGTTACTGCAACGTCTACTCCGGGCAGCTGCGCACCATCACCTACTGTGCCGACGGCTCGCACAGCACCGGCCTGTGGATCGGCGCCCGGCCGCAGGCGTGGGACGTCTGGGGCAACTGCCCGGGGTCGAGCTGGACGAAGATCGTCTTCCAGTGGCACAGCTGACCATCCGCCGGGCCGCCACGGCGGATGACAGCTGACAGATTTCATCATCTGTCAGCTGTCAGCTGTTTTCTGTTATCTCTCCGATGAACCCTCGTGCGTACGGCCTACTCGTACTCGGTGCCGCCCTTGCGCGTCAGGTAGGCGTCGCCGACCACCTTGGCGATCGCCCGCCCGCCGAGCAGTAGGCTCCAGCGCTCGGTCACGGGCCGCACCACTACGCCCTCGCGCACGTGGAGTCCGCGCCCGGAGTAGGTCTCCTTGCCCCCGGCGTACCCCAGCACGGTCTCCGGGTCGAACGGCCCCCGCCACAGTTCCGGCACCAACGGCAGCTGGCCGTCCAGCAGTTCGGCGGCGGACAGCCAGGTCGGCTTCCCGTCCACCAGGGCCGACACGTCGAACGCCGCGTAGCCGGGCCGCCCGGTGCGCGCGGAGGCCCCGTAGCTCAGATCCTGCACGCCCTCGCCGAAGACCTCGCCGAAGATGCCGATCCGCTCGGCGCCGAGGCGCTCCGCCAACCGGGCCGCCACCGCCGGGATGTCGTACGCGCGCACGGCCCGCCAGTAGAGGTTGCGCTCGTCCTCGGCCAGCGCCAGCCCCTGGGCGCCGATCCCCTTGGAGGACACCTGCACGTCGCCGGTGGCGGCGGTGTACGTGACCAGGCAGCAGCTGCCGTGCAGCTTCTCGGTCAGCACCACCGGCTCGCCAGGCGCGAAGATGTCGGGGTAGCGCTTGAGGTTCTCGATGTCGACCCAGGGCAGCAGGTCCGGGGCGCTGACCACCTCGCCGTTCATCGACGTCGGCACCGGCGGCTGCCACTTGACCACTCCGAGCAGTTCGGCGAAGTCCTCGCCGTGCTCGGCGGCGGCGGCCAGGTCGGCACCGGAGAGCGCGGCGGGGCGGCAGACGATGCCCTGGGAGAGCTCTCCGCGCAGCCGTACCGCCTTCACCCGGTTCGCCTGGGCCCCGGCCAGCTTGCCGGTCAGCCCCAGCTCCTCGATCAACTCGCCCGGGAGGACGGACTGTTCGGGGATGTATACGGCGTAGTCCCCGGTCCGGTAGACGCCTCTCGCGACCACCGCCCGGTAGAGGCCGACCTGGGCGAGCTCCAGGGCATCGGCGTTCGGGTGCTCCAGGATGGTCAGCTTCTCGGCGGTGACGCGCAGCGTGGACATGGACGGACTCCTCCCCTTGGCCCGACCGCGGCGGCACTCCTGTGCGGCCCAGCCGGGTGTACGGACGGGGATCACTCTGGCCGCTCGACCCCGACGGCGCGACGCAATTTCCGCGCTCCCCCGCAATGGCCCGCACCACCCCGGCGACCGCCCCCGACCGCCCGCGCCGACCGCCCGCGACGTCCGCGCCGCCCGCCCCTCGTTTGAGCCATCCCACAGCAGGTCCGAGGCCGCTCCAGGCCCCGCCTGTGCGAAGTAACAGAGGATTTATCGCTCGCATTTGCGGCACTATGATCGCCGTAATGGCCGCACGTGCGGTCAGGCCTCCGCGCCCCTTCCGGCGCGCACCCCGGAGGGGAAGCACCGATGAGCACCCGTACGACCACCACCACCCGCAGACTCGCCGTCGCCGCCGCTGCGGCCCTCGTCCTCAGCCTCGGGGTCACCGCCTGCGGCAGCGACGGCGGCAAGTCCTCCGGCGCCTCCCCCTCCGGCGCCGCACCCACCACGGCGGCCTCCGGAGCCGCAGCCGGCAGCGGCGTGCCGAAGGCCGGCGGCAGCATCACCGTGTTCGCCGCCGCGTCGCTCAAGGAGAGCTTCACCGAGCTCGGCAAGAAGTTCGAGGCCGCCAACCCGGGTGCCAAGGTCACCTTCAACTTCGGCGGCAGTTCCAGCCTCGCGACCAGCATCAACTCCGGTGCCCCGGCGGACGTGTTCGCCGCCGCCAGCCCGGCCACCATGAAGACCGTGACCGACGCGGGCGGTGCGAGCGGCCAGCCGACGACCTTCGTCAAGAACACGCTCACCATCGCCGTCCCCAAGGGCAACCCCAAGCATGTCGCGGGCCTCAAGGACCTCACCGGTTCCGGCGTGAAGGTCGCACTGTGCGCGAAGGAGGTGCCGTGCGGTGCCGCCGCCCTGACCGCGCTCAGGGCCGCCGGCGTCGACCTCACCCCGGTCACCCTGGAGCAGGACGTCAAGGGCGCGCTCACCAAGGTCGAGCTCGGCGAGGTCGACGCCTCGCTGGTGTACAAGACCGATGTGCAGGCCGATGCTGCGAAGATCGACGGTGTGGACTTCCCCGAGGCCGACAAGGCCGTGAACGACTACCCGATCGCCGCGCTCGCCAAGGCCCCGAACAAGGACGGCGCCGCCGCGTTCGTCGTGTACGTCCAGTCGCCCGAGGCCAAGCAGGTGCTGACCGCGGCGGGCTTCCAGGCACCGTGAGCGACCGCACCACCGGCTCCGACGGGGACGGCTCGACCGGCCGGAACGGCTCCCCCGGCGGGAACGACCCGGCCGGCGGAACCGGCCAGGCGGTGCCGCGCCGGCGGCCCCGCTCGCACCGGCACCGTGTCCCGGTCACCCTGCTGCTCCCGGCGCTGCTGGGACTGGCGTTCCTGATCCTGCCGCTGGTCGGCCTGCTGGTCCGGGCGCCCTGGAGCGGCCTGTCCGAACAACTCGCCAGTACCGCCGTCTGGGACGCGCTGCGCCTGTCCCTGATCAGCGCGACGGCGGCCACCGCCGTGTCGTTGGTCCTGGGGGTACCGCTGGCCTGGCTGCTCGCCCGTACCGAGCTGCCGGGCCGGCGGGTGGCCCGGGCGCTGGTCACCCTGCCGCTGGTGCTGCCGCCGGTGGTCGGCGGTGTGGCGTTGCTGCTGGTGCTCGGGCGGCGCGGCATCGTCGGCTCCTGGCTGGACTCGGCCTTCGGCATCACGCTGCCCTTCACCACCACCGGGGTGGTGATCGCCGAGGCCTTCGTGGCGATGCCGTTCCTGGTGATCAGCGTCGAGGGTGCGCTGCGGGCCGCCGACCCGCGGTACGAGGAGGCGGCCGCGACCCTGGGCGCCTCCCGGCTGACCGCGTTCCGGCGGGTCACCCTGCCGATGATCGCCCCGGGGATCGCCGCCGGGGCCGTCCTGGCCTGGGCCCGGGCGCTCGGCGAGTTCGGTGCGACGATCACCTTCGCGGGCAACTTCCCCGGCCGCACCCAGACCATGCCGCTGGCCGTCTACCTGGCCATGGAGTCCGATCCGCAGGCCGCGATCGCGCTGTCGCTGGTGCTGCTGGCGGTCTCCGTCGCCGTCCTGGTCGGCCTGCGCGACCGCTGGCTGTCCACGCCGTGACGCCGCCCGCGCCCCCGACCGCCACCATGGACCGCAGCCGGGCCGCCCCCTCGGACACCTGGACGCCGACTCGATGATCACCGACCACACCACCGGCGGCGCCCTCGACGCCCGACTGCGGATCGAGCGCGCCGCGTTCACCCTCGACCTCGCCCTCACCGCCGCCCCCGGCGAGGTGGTCGCGCTGCTCGGCCCCAACGGCGCCGGCAAGTCCACCGCGCTGCGCGCCCTCGCCGGGCTGCTCCCGCTCACCGGCGGCCATCTGCGCCTGGACGGCCGGCTTCTGGAGGACCCGGCGCGGCGCGTGCACACCCCTGCCGAGGGACGGCCGGTCGGCGTGGTGTTCCAGGACTACCTGCTGTTCCCGCACCTCAGCGCGCTCGACAACGTCGCCTTCGGCCCGCGCTGCCAGGGCCGGCCCAAGCGCGCCGCCCGGGCCGAGGCGGCCGTCTGGCTGGAGCGGATGGGGCTGGCCGACCACGCCGCAGCCCGCCCCGGTCGGCTGTCCGGCGGCCAGGCGCAGCGGGTGGCCCTGGCCCGGGCGCTCGCGGTCCGCCCCCGGCTGCTGCTGCTGGACGAGCCGCTGGCCGCCCTGGACGCCCGCACCCGGCTCGACGTACGGTCCCGACTGCGCCGCCATCTCGCCGAGTTCGAGGCGGTGGCGGTCCTGGTGACGCACGACCCGCTGGACGCGATGGTGCTGGCCGACCGGCTGGTGGTGATCGAGGACGGGCACGAGGTGCAGTCCGGCAGCCCGGCCGAGGTCGCCCGGCGGCCGCGTACCGACTACATCGCCCGCCTGGTCGGGCTGAACCTGTACCAGGGCCGGGCCGAGGGCAGCCGGGTCACGCTCCCGGACGGCACCGTCCTGGCCACCACCGAAGAGCTGGACGGCCCGGCGTTCGTCGCCTTCCCGCCCTCCGCCGTGACCCTCTACCGGGAGCGGCCACAGTCCAGTGCGCGCAACCTGTGGAAGGTCGAGGTCACCGGCCTGGACCTGCACGGCGCCCAGGTCCGCGCCGATCTGACCGGCGACCTGCCGATGGCCGCCGACGTCACCCCGGCCGCCGTCGCGGAGCTGGGGCTGGCGCCGGGCGTCGCGGTCTGGGCCTCGGTCAAGGCCACCCAGACGCACGCCTACCCGGCCTGACGCTCCGCCCGGCGCCGCCCTTCCGACCTCCTGCCCGCCTGCCCGCCTGCCCGCCTGCCCGCCTGCCCGCCGCGAGGCTGGCGGGGCTACTCCGACGGCTCGACGAACCCCGACTCGTACGCGGCGATCACCGCCTGGGTGCGGTCCCGCGCGCCCAACTTCGCCAGCACGCTGCTGACGTGCGTCTTCACCGTCTGCACACCGAGGAACAGCTGCTCGGCGATCTCCCCGTTGCTGAGGCCGCGCGCGACCAGCCGCAGCACCTCCGTCTCCCGCTCGGTCAGCGCCGCCCGTTCCATGGCCGTACGGGCGGTCGGGTTGCCGTGCCCGGCCGCCAGGCGGCGGATCGCGGCCGGGAACAGCAGCGACTCGCCCGCCGCCGCCAGCCGTACCGCGTGAACGATCTCGGCAGGGCGGGAGCGTTTGAGCAGGAAGCCGTCGGCGCCCGCGCGCAGCGCCTGGTAGACGTAGTCGTCGTTCTCGAAGGTGGTCACGACCAGGATCCGCGGCGGCCGCTCGCCCGGGGCGCCCGGGCGCAGCAGCTCACGGGTGGCCGCGAGTCCGTCCATCACGGGCATCCGGACGTCCATCAGCACCACGTGCGGGCGCAGTTCACGCGCCAGGGCGACCGCCTCCGCGCCGTCGGCCGCCGCGCCGACCACCCGCAGGTCGCCCTGCGCCTCCAGGACGGCCCGCAGGCCGACCCGGACCAGTTCCTCGTCGTCGGCGAGCAGGATGTCCGTCGTTCCCGTAGTGCCCCCGGCCATCCCGCTGCCGCCCCCGGTCCGGCCGTCAGCCACAAGGTCGTTCGTCACGAGCCCAAGCGTAGGGGCAGCCGGACGCTCAGCACCCACTCCCCGCTGCCGTCCTCCGCCGTGCCCGCTCCCGCCGTCGCCGCACCGCCGAGCAGTGTGGCGCGCTCGCGGATGCCGCGCAGGCCCTTGCCGCCCTTGCGCACCCCGCCCGCCGGGAGCCGCGCCCCGCCGGCCAGGGGTCGACTCCCGTCGCCGGGCAGCCGATTGGCGCAGCGCAGCTCCAACTGCCCGTCCTGAAAGGCGATCCGGACGTCGACGGGCTCGCCGGGTGCGTACTTGAGCGCGTTGGTGACGCCCTCCTGGACGATCCGGTAGGACTCGCGCGAGAGCACGCCGGGCAGCGCGCCGGCCGGCACCCGGATCCGCGCGTCGACCGGGCTGCCGGCCGCTCGCACGGTGTCGAACAGCGCGGGGAGCTGGGCGATGCCGGGCTGTTCGGCGGCCCCGCCGTTCGCCCCGGGCGGGGTCTCGCGCAGCAGGACGAGGGTGCGTTCCAGGTCGTCCATGGCCTGGCGCCCGGTCTCCTCGATGACTTCGAGCGCCTTCGCGACGAACGCCGGATCCCCGACCTCGCGCGCCGCGCCCGCCTGAAGCACCGTCACCGTCAGTGCGTGGCCGATCGAGTCGTGCAGCTCGCGGGCCAACCGGTTGCGTTCCAGCAGGCGTTCGGCTCGCAGCTCCGCCTCCGCCAGCCGCTCCGCCGGGGAAGGTCCCAGCAGCCTTACGGCCATGGCGAGTTGGATCCGCCCCGCGAACACCAGGAACCAGCCGAAGCCGAGCACCGCCGGCGGGACGAGCGGGAGGTACCGGAGCGCGTGCGGACCGGTCAGCCGCTCGAAGCCCGCCGCGAGGCCGAAGGCCGTCGCGAAGCCGACCACCGAGCCGAGCGCGACCCGCCCGATCAGCCAGCCGGCCGTCCGCCGCCGGTCGGCCCAGCTCCGGGAGGGCTCGGTGGCGATGTCCTCCTCGCGGTCGGGCACCAGCAGCAACCGCGCCTGCACCCCCTCCGCACGCCGCGCCGCCGGGACGAGGGCGACCAGCGCGAGCAGCACGGCGTCCAGCGATACGCCGGCCGTCACGATCGCGCCGAGGCCCTTCCGGTACGTCCCCGGATAGATCATCAGCACCACGCCCGCGAAGATCCACCCGACCAGCAGGTGCAGCAGCCGCCCGTACGTGGCGCCGGCCATCAGCGGGGCGAGCAGCCTGGACGCTGCCGCACCGAAGGCCGTCGCACTGGGCCCCGCCGGGGCGGGCGATCCTTCCTTGGCCGCTCGGCTCCTAGCCGCCTGGTTCCTGGGCATTGGGCCATCCTGCCAGGTCAGCGAGGGCCGCGGGCTCCCGCGCAGGTCGCCCGCGGCCTCCCTCCCGAGAGGGAGGCGGCTCCCCGCCCTGGCGGGATCCGCCGGACCGGCGCCCTCCGGTCCAATGGAGCCACCGCCCGGAGCAGCACGGCGAGCGCCGACGAAGCGCTCGCTCCGACGATGAGGGGAGCCCGGCCGTGATCGAGATCCAGGGCCTGACCAAGGAGTACGACGGCAGGCGCGTCGTCGACAACCTGACCTTCGAGGTCCGACCCGGCGTGGTGACCGGCTTCCTCGGCCCCAACGGCGCCGGCAAGAGCACCACCCTGCGCCTGGTCCTCGGCCTCGACCGCGCCACCGCCGGACGCGCCCTGGTCGGCGGCCGCCCGTACACCGAACTCACCGACCCGCTGCGCCAAGTCGGCGCACTGCTGGACGCCCAGGCCCTGCACGGCGGCCGGACGGCCCACGGTCACCTGCGCTGGCTCGCCGCGAGCAACGGGCTGCCGGGGCGCCGCGGCGACGAGGTACTCGCCCAGGTCGGCCTGGCGGAGGCGGCGGGGCGCCGGATCCGCGGCTTCTCGCTCGGCATGCGCCAACGCCTCGGCGTGGCCGCCGCGTTGCTCGGCGACCCGCCGGTCCTGATGCTGGACGAGCCGGTCAACGGCCTCGACCCGGAGGGCATCCGCTGGATCCGAACCCTGCTGCGCGACCTGGCCGCCGAGGGCCGGGCAGTGCTGGTGTCCTCCCACCTGATGACCGAAATGGCCCTCACTGCCGACCGCTTGGTGGTGATAGGGCGCGGCCGGCTGCTCGCCGACGACGCCACCTCCGAGTTCATCGACCGCCACGGCCGCACCCGGATCCGGCTGCGCGCCGTCGACCCGACCAAGCTGGCCGCCCTACTCGGCGGCACCGGCCACGACCTCGACGCCACCGACGTCGGCGGCGGCGCCTGGGAGGTGAGCGGCGCCGAACCCGAGCGGATCGCCGCGCTCGCGGCCGCCAACGGCGTGGTGCTGTACGAGATCGCGGTCCAACAGGACTCACTGGAGGAGGCGTTCATGCGGATGACCGCCGACAGCGTCGAGTACCGGGCGGAGACCGCCGCATGAGCGCCGTCCACGCCTTCCGTGCCCTCCGAGCCGAGCGGATCAAACTCACCACCCTCCGCTCGCTCTGGGTCACCCCGCTGCTCGCCCTCCTGCTGACCGCCGGGGTGACCACGGCCGTCGGCTCCATCCTTGGCGGCTCGGACCGCAACATCATCGACGATCCGAGCGTCGGCGTCTTCTACGGGCTCAACTTCGGCCAGGCGGCCCTGACGTGCTTCGGCATCCTGCTGATCGGCCCGGAGTTCGGCACCCGCATGATCGACGTGTCGCTCACCGCCGTCCCCCGGCGCGGCCGACTGTACGGCGCCAAGCTGGCGTTGGGCGCCCTGGTCGGCCTCACCGTCGGCGCCGTCGACACGGCGGGCGCCTTCGCCGGGTACGCGGCCACCGTTCCCGGCGCCTGGGACGGGCCCGCCCTCGCCCGCAGCGCCGTCGCCGGGGTGCTCTACCAGGCGCTGTTGGTGGTGTTCTGCCTCGGGGTGACAGCCCTGCTCGGCAACCTCACCGCCGCCCTGGGGCTGCTGGTCCCGACCGTCTTCCTCCTGTCGCCGCTGCTCGGCGGCGTCCCCGGAGTCCGCCGGGTGGTCCAGTTCCTGCCCGACCGGGCCGGCCAGTACGCGATGCGGTACGTCGACGACCCGCAGGTCGCCTACGGCCACTGGACCGGACTGCTGATCATGGCGGCCTGGACGGCCCTCTCGGCCTACGGCGGACTGCGGGCGATGCGCCGGTACGAGGCCTCCGACGGCTAGCCGCTCCCGAACCGACGGGTGACAGGCGACAGATAACAGCTGACAGATTTCGAAATCTGTCAGCTGTTATCTGTCAGCTGCCATCTGTCACCCGTCAGCCGTTTCACCGCAACGCCGGATGCTCCGCGATCACCGTGCAGCTGCCGGGCGCGATCTCGGTGAAGCCCGCGTCCTGGACCACGGGCAGCCCGCTGCGGACGAGTTCCTCCCACGTCTCCGGCGAGGCCGCCCGCACCGCCAGCGCGAAGCCGGACTCAGCCCACTCCTTGCGCTGCGCCTCGTCCAACCGCCACCACGCGAGCTGGGCGGCGTGCCCGGTCTGCGCCATCGTCTTGCCCGCGCTCATCTCCAGCTCCGGGTTGAGCCACAGCACCGGCACCCCCGGCTCGGGCGCGCCGACCTCGGCCGTCTCCTCCAGGTCCGTCCCGGAGACCTGCAGCTTGGCGAGCTCCTTCGGCCAGCCGTCCAGCGGAACCGGCGGGAAGACCCGCACCTCCGCTTCCCGTCCCCGCACCGTGATCCCCGGCAGCTCGCCAGCCCGGCGCCACTCCCCGCCCCGGGCCCGGCGAACCACCTTGCGGATCCTGGCGTCCTCCCAGGCCGCGACCCGCTCCGCCCACTCGCCGTCGACCTCGGTCACCCGCGGGTCGGCCAGCAGGGTGAGCACCGCCCGCGCCGAGGTCTCCAGCGCGTCCGTCCGCCCCGGCGGGGTGGCCCGCTCCAATCGGACGAGCAGCGGCAGCACGTACTGCGGCCGCTCGTCGCGGTCCTCGCCGGCCGGGGAGTCGCCGGCGCCGGGGTCAGGGTCCGAGCCGGCGTCGGCGCCGAGGTCGGGAGAGGAGGAGGAAGGCAGGGGAGCGGAAGCCGGGGCATCGAACGGAGAAGTCACCCGTCCAGCATGCCAGCCCCTCCCCGCCCGGTTCGGCCCGCCCCGTTCGGCCGGCCCGGCTCACTCCGCCCCTTCAGCGCAGCCGCTGCCGAAGTTCGTCCACGGCCGCCCGGATCCCCGCCCCGTAGGCGTCCTCGGGCAACGCGTCGAGGCTGCGCACCGCCCGCTCCAGCTGTTCGCGCGCGAGGTCGGGCTCGCCGAGCTTGAGGTGGTCCGAGGCCAGGTTCAGGTGCAGCGAGGGGTAGAAGGCGCGCACCTGGAGGGCCGACTCGTACGTCCGGGCTCGCTCGTCGGTCAGCGAGTCGGCGGCCGCCAGGGCCCGCCGGTCCCACTCCAGCTCGGCCCGCGGGTCGTCCTGCAGATCGGCCAGATAGTGCGCCAGCACGCATCGGTGGAAGACGTCCTTTTCGCCCAGTGCTTCCCAGAGCGCCTCGAAGCTGGCCCGCGCCTCGGCGGTCCGCCCGCGCTGTGCCGCCCGTACGCCGTCCAGCCCGAGCGCGATCCGGGCCAGCGCCGGATCGGACTCTTCGACGGTGGCCATGAGGCCGTCCTCCCCGCCCGGACCACCCATGGACACATCGCGCATACCAGACACATCGGACATGCCTGCAGCCTAACCGGGCCCCCCGACGCCCCGCTGCCAGAATGCGCCGACGCCCCCACGCCCCGGCGCTCGTTCAGCGCCGGTAGCCGCGCTGGGGATCCCGCTCCTCCGCGTCCTCGTACATCAGGAACCAGCCCTCCGGGTGGGTGGCCGCGAGCAGCACCTCCGTCCGCTGCTCCGTGCTCAGTTCCGGATCGCCGTCGTCCGGCCCGAAGACCCCGAACAGCTCGTCGTGGCAGCCGTCCCAGTCGTAGTCGTAGAGGTCGGCCGGAAGGTCGCCCATCATGTCCGCCACCGACTCGGGCTGCGCGCCGAGCAGCGTCCGGGCGTCCACCAGCGCCATCCGCAGCGCGATCTCCTCGGCCAGGCAGCGCGGCAGCGGCCATTCGCCGAGCGCGAGGTCGTCGGCGAGGTCGTCGAAGGCCCGGGCCATCGTGCGGCGCCAGCCCTGGTGCATCCGCCAGGTGCGCTGGGGCAGCCGGGCGAAGACCGTCCAGTCCACGTCCTCGCCGTCGACGACCGCCTCGTCGCCGTGCTCGTCGAGGTCGTCGTAGGCCGCGTCGGCGAGGCCGAGCAGTTGGGCGTGCAGGAGGCAGGCGGTGCGCGGGGTGAGGGTCCAGTCCGCGCCCGCGCCGCCCTCCTCGTCCTCGCCCTCCAGCGGGAACAGCTCGGCGAAGTCCGGGGTGAAGTCCTCGGTGACGCTGATCTCCAGCGTGCCGCCGACGGCCTCCACGCCGGGGATGGCCGCCACCAGCCGGTCCGGGTGCAGCAGGGCACCGAGCGCCGCGTTGGCGTCCTCGGTGACCTCACGCAGCAGTTCTCGGCGCTGGCCGGCCGGGTCGATGCCCTCGAAGTCCAGTTCCTCGACGGCCCTGATCGCGGCCGCGCGCAGGGCCGGCCAGTCGGTGATCCGAAGGCCCAGCACCACCGTCGCCTCGATCTCCTGCGCACCGGAGTCCTCCGCCGCGCCCGGCCCCTGTGGATGATCGCTTCGCTCGCCCATGGGGCTACGGTACGGCCTTTCGGCCGCCCGATCACCGGTCCGAGCCAGCTTCCCGAAGCCTTCTCGGCCACGACGCGGCCCTGCCTCGGTCACTCGGACGCGTGACATCGGCAGGATGAGTCCCATGGCTGACATCAATGAGTACGGCGGCGGGCAGGGCCCGAACGCCGACGTCCTGGTCGTGACCACCAACGACATCCCCGGCTTCCGGGTCGACCACGTGATCGGCGAGGTCTTCGGGCTGACCGTCCGCAGCCGCCACCTCGGCAGCCAGATCGGGGCCGGTCTGAAGTCGCTGATCGGCGGCGAGCTGCGCGGTCTGACGAAGACCCTGGTCGAGAGCCGCAACGAGGCGATGCAGCGACTGATCGAGCAGACCAAGGCGCGCGGCGGCAACGCCGTCCTGATGATGCGCTTCGACGTGACGGAGGCGGCCGACGTCGGCACCGAGGTCTGTGCCTACGGCACCGCCGCGGTGATCTCCCCCGCCGCCTGACGCGGGTAGTCCGCAGGTCCGCAGGTACGGGGGGAACGGCGGGAGCGGCAGGGAACAGTCGCCGGGCCGCCGATGTTTCACCGGCGTGACTGTTTACGGTGCAACGAACAGCGCTCCCCGGCGCGTGGACGTCGTGGTGGTGGGCGCCGGACAGGCGGGCCTGTCCGCCGCCTACCACCTGCGCCGCCGCGGTTTCGCCCCCTACCGGCCATACCGGCCTCACCGGGCGGACGCCGACGGCGGCTTCGTCGTCCTCGACGCCAACGCCACGCCCGGCGGCGCCTGGGCGCACCGCTCGCCGTCCCTGCGGATGGCCACCGTGCATGGCTTCCACGACCTCCCGGACGCCGAACTCCCGCCGCCCGATCCCGAGGCCCCCGCCCGCGAGGTGGTGCCGGGGTACTTCGCGGCGTATGAGGCCCGGCACGCGCTCCCGGTCGTACGCCCCGTCGCCGTGCACGCCGTACGCGCCGAGTCCGAGCACCCGGACTCCCGGCTGCTGGTCGAGACCGACCGCGGCACCTGGTCCACCCGCGCGCTGATCAACGCCGCCGGCACCTGGACCCGCCCGTTCATCCCGCACTACCCGGGCCACTACGCCGGCCGTCGACTGCACTACGCCGACTACCGCGGCCCCGAGGAGTTCGCGGGCAAGCGCGTCCTGGTGGTGGGCGGCGGTGCCTCGGCGATCCAGGTGCTGTCGGAGGTGGCGGCGGTCGGCGAGACCGTCTGGGTCACCCGCTCCGAACCCGTCGTCCACGACGGGCCGTTCACCCCCGAGTACGGGCGGGCGGTGGTCGCCCAGGTCGAGGAGCGGGTGCGGCAGGGCCTGCCGGTGCGCAGCGTGGTGAGCGTGACCGGGCTCGGGCCGTCCGTCGCCTACCGGCGTGCCGAGGAGTTGGGCGCGCTGCACCGTCGGCCGATGTTCGACCGCCTCACCGAGCACGGGGTCGCCTGGGGCGACGAGGAGCTGACGGTGGACGCGATCGTCTGGGCCACCGGCTTCCGGCCCGAGGTCGGCCACCTCGCCCCGCTCGGACTGCGCTCCCCCGGCGGCGGCATCGCGCTCACCGGCACCCGGGCCACCGCCGATCCGCGCGTCCACCTGGTCGGCTACGGCCCGTCCGCCAGCACGGTCGGCGCCAACCGGGCCGGTCGCGCGGCCGTCAACGACCTGGTCAAGCTCCTCGGGGATCCGGCGAAGCTGCCCGCCCCGGCCGTCGTCTGACTGCCGGGCTGCGTGGGGCGGACAGCCTGCGGCGAGCGGGCCGCGGCGCGACGGCTGCGGCGTTACGGCTGTGGCGTTACGGCGGCTGGGCGCGGCGGTCGCGGCTCAGCGGTCGTAGTCGACGGTCACCCGGTCGGTGAGGGGGCGGGCCTGGCAGGTGAGCACGTAGCCGGCGGCCAGTTCCTTCTCCTCCAGTGCGAAGTTGCGGCGCATCTCCACCTCGCCCTCCGTGACCAGCGCGCGGCAGGTGCCGCAGACCCCGCCCTTGCAGGCGAACGGCAGGTCGGGGCGGGAGCGCTGGGCGCCGTCCAGGATCGAGCGGTCGCGCGGGAGGGAGAGGGTGCTGCCGCGGCCGTCGAGGACGACGGTGACGTCGCTGTGCACGCCGCCCGCGCCGTCGGACGAGGCACCAGCCCCGTCCCAGTCGTCGTCGCGCTCCGGGAGCGGCTCGTCCTCGGCGTGGAACAGCTCCTGGTGCACGCGCTCACCCGGAACGTCCAGTTCGGCGAGCAGTTCCTTGGCCGCGGCGACCATGCCGAACGGGCCGCACAGCCACCAGTGCCCGACGCTCCCGACGTCCACCAGCGCCGCCAGCAGCGCCCGTACCCGCTCCGGGTCGAGGCGGCCGCTGAGCAGTTCGGCGTCCCTGGTCTCCCGGGAGAGCACGTGGACCAGCTGGAAGCGGGCGAGGTAGCGGTCCTTCAGGTCCGCCAGCTCGTCGGCGAACATCACGGTGTCGCTGCGCCGGTTGCCGTAGAGCAGGGTGACGGTGGAGCGGCGGTCGGCGGCCAGCACCGAACCGGCGATCGACAGCATCGGGGTGATGCCGGAACCGGCCGCGAGCAGCACGTGGTCGGCCGGGACGCCGAGTTCGGGGGTGAACAGGCCCGAGGGCGTCAGGACCTCCACCTCCTCGCCGGGCCGCGCCTCGCGCACCAACCAGCGTGAGAACAGCCCGCCGGGCACCTCCCGGACGGCGATCCGCAGCGGGCCCCCGACGGGGGCGCAGATCGAGTACGAGCGGCGCTCGTCGACCTCATCCACCACCTTGCGCAGCGTCAGGGTCTGCCCGGGGCGGAAGGCGTACTCGGCCGCCAGCTCGTCCGGCACCGCGAAGGTCACCGCCACGGCGTCCTCGCAGAGCCGCTCCACCCGGTCGATCCGCAGTCGGCGGAAGGTGGGGCGGCGGGCCGGGCGGATGCCGGTCGCCGGGGCGGCGGTCGCCGACACGTCGGCCGCCGGGATCTCGGTTGCCGAGGAGTCGGTCACCGGGGTGTCGGTCGCCGGGGTGCCGGCGGAGGAAGCGGCGAGCATTCAGATCTCCTTGACGCGTTCGAACGGCTCCCGGCAGGTGAGGCAGCGCCAGAGCGCCTTGCAGGCGGTGGAACCGAAGCGGGACAGCTCCTCCGTCTCCGCGCCGCCGCAGAGCGGACAGGGCACGGGGGCGGCTGCTCCGGTACGCGGCACGGCCCCGGCACGGATAACAGCTCCGGCACGGGTCGGGCCGAGGGTGAGCGAAACCGGCTCGGTCGGCCCGACGGCGGAGGTCGGGCGCGGCGGCGCGATGCCCGCCTCGGCCAGCTTGCGGCGGCCTTCCGCGGTGATCAGGTCGGTGGACCACGGCGGGTCCAGCCGCAGGCGCACCCGGACGTCCCGATGCCCGGCCGCGCGCAGTCGGCGGTCCACGTCGGCGGCCATCTCGGCGACGGCGGGGCAGCCCGAGTAGGTCGGGGTCAGCCAGGCGGTGACCGCGCCGCTGCCGCCGTCCACCTCGACCCCGGCCAGAACGCCCAGGTCGGCCAGGGTGAGCATGGGCAGCTCCGGGTCCGGGACGGCCGCGGCGACCGCCCAGGCCAGGTCGCGGTCCGTAGCCACAGCGGTGTCCGCCGTCGTGTCCGCAGGGTGCGTCGCCGCGTCGCTCGTCACCACGTCGCCCCCGGGTGGGCGCGGGCCACCACCTGCAGTTCGGCGAGCAGCGGGCCCAGGGCCTCGGTGTGCACGCCGTCCCGGCCGGCCCTGCCGAGGACGGTGGCCAACGGCGGCACCTCCGGCACGGTCAGCCCGGCCTCGGCGAGGACGGCGGCGAGCGCGCGCAGCACCGGCTCGCGCAGGCTCGCCGGGTCGACGCCCACCCGCAGTTCCACCGGGTGCGCCGTGAACAGTTCCTCCAGCAGCGGCCAGACGGCGTCCAGCCCGGCCTGCATCCGCTCGGCGGAGTACGGCGTGCCGTCCCCGAGGCGCAGCGTCCAGGCGGTGGCGTACTCGCGGTGGTACGCCAGTTCCTTGACGCCCCGGGCGGCGACCGCCGCCAGCACCGGGTCGGGGTGGGTGCTCAGCGCCTCGTAGAGGGCGCCGCGCGCGGTGGCGAACAGCAGCAGCCGGGCGATCGTGTGGGCGAAGTCGCCGTTCGGCGTCTCCACCAGCCGGACGTTGCGGAACTCGTGGTCCTCGCGCCAGTACGCCAGGTCGTCCTCGGTGCGACCGGAGCCGTCGGCCTGGCCGGCCCGGGTGAGCAGCAGTCGGGACTGGCCGAGCAGGTCGAGGCCGAGGTTCGCGAGCGCGACCTCCTCCTCCAGCTCGGGCGCCCGGGTGCACCACTCGATCAGCCGCTGGGAGAGGACCAGCGCGTCGTCGCCCAGCATCAGGCAGTAGGCGGCGAGGTCGGCGCCGTCCAGACCGGCGGGCAGGGTGGTGTCCACGCCAAGCAGCGGGTCGGCGAAGCCCGTCCCGTACGCCCAGCGGCCCTCTCCCTCGGGGCCGGGGGTGGCCTCGGCGAGGCTCAGGTAGACGTGGTCGTCCTGGTCGGCGCCTGCGGCGGTGGCGGTGCGGTCCTGCATGGCGGTTCCCCCGTCAGATGTGCGGGACATCCTCGGGGATGTCGTAGAAGGTCGGGTGGCGGTAGACCTTGTCGCCGCTGGGCTCGAAGAACGGGTCGCGCTCGTCCGGAGTGGAGGCGGTGATCGCGTCCGAGCGGACCACCCAGAGGCTGACGCCCTCGTTACGGCGGGTGTACAGGTCTCGGGCGGCGAGCAGCGCCATCCGGTCGTCGGAGGCGTGCAGCGAGCCGACGTGGACGTGGTTCAGCCCGCGCCGGGGGCGCACGAACACCTCGTAGAGCGGCCAGCCGGCCTTGGACTCGGTCACTTTCCGTTCTCCTGTTCGGTGACGGGCTCGGCGTGCTGGGCGTGCTGGGCGGCAGCCGCGGTGACCTGCTCGGCGGCGCGCTTGGCCGCGTACGCGACGGCCGCCTCGCGCACCCAGGCGCCGTCCTCGTGGGCGGCGCGACGGCGTTCGACCCGCTGGGCGTTGCAGGGGCCCTGGCCACGGATGACCCGGTTCAGCTCGGACCAGTCCGGCTCGCCGAAGTCCCAGCCGCCGCGCTCCTCGTTCCAGCGCAGCTCGGGATCGGGGAGCGTGACGCCCAGGTGCTCGGCCTGCGGGACGGACATGTCGACGAACCGCTGCCGCAGCTCGTCGTTGCTGTGCCGCTTGATCCGCCAGGCCATCGAGCGGGCGGAGTTCGGCGAGTCGGCGTCCGACGGGCCGAACATCATCAGCGACGGCCACCACCAGCGGTCCACGGCGTCCTGGACCATCCGGCGCTGGGCTTCGGTGCCGCGCATCAGCGTCATCAGGAGCTCGTAGCCCTGGCGCTGGTGGAACGACTCCTCCTTGCAGATCCGCACCATCGCGCGGGCGTACGGGCCGTAGCTGCAGCGGCAGAGCGGGACCTGGTTGCAGATCGCCGCACCGTCCACCAGCCAGCCGATCACACCGACGTCGGCGAAGGTGAGGGTCGGGTAGTTGAAGATCGAGGAGTACTTCTGGCGGCCGGAGATCAGCTTCTCGGTGAGCTCTGCGCGGTCGACGCCGAGGGTCTCGGCCGCGGCGTAGAGGTAGAGGCCGTGGCCCGCCTCGTCCTGGGCCTTGGCGAGCAGGATCGCCTTGCGGCGCAGGGACGGGGCCCGGGTGAGCCAGTTGCCCTCGGGCTGCATGCCGATGATCTCGGAGTGGGCGTGCTGGGCGATCTGGCGGATCAGGGTGGCCCGGTAGGCATCGGGCATCCAGTCCCTGGGTTCGATCCGCTGCTCGGCGGTGACGACCGCCTCGAACCGGTCCTCCGGCGTCTGGGCGGGGAGCGCCTCGGCCACCTCTGCTGTCACCACGGTCCCCTCTCGTGTCCTGCTACGTCCTGCCGTGCCGGTCCGCTCGGGCGCAGCTCGCGTCGCCCGGGAGCCCTGGGGCTCCGGAGCCCCAGAATTTCAACCGACTGACCGTTCGGTCGGTACTATTCTGCGCGGCGGGGCGGAGGGATGGCAAGGCGCGGAGACGAGTAACAGGTAACAGCTGACAGATTTCGAAATCTGTCAGCTGTTACCTGTTGTCCGTTGGCTGTTATCCGTTGGCTGTCAGCTGTCACCAGTCAGCTGTTCGCTGTTCCGCCGTCGACGGCAGCCCACCGCCCGCTCATCCCTCCGTACGGTCGCGCAGTCGCGGCAGGGGGACGGCGAGCAACGCCGCCAGCAGGGCGATCCGGGGGGCGAGCTGGTCCAGCCGGATGTACTCGTGCCGGGCGTGGGCCCCGGCGCCCACCGCGCCGAACCCGTCCAGGGTCGGGAGCCCGCGCGAGCCCGGCAGGTTGGTGTCCCCCGCCCCGCCGGCCGGGGCGCCGTCCAACTGCTGCCCGAGCACAGCGGCGAGCGAACGTACGTGTCGCAGCAACGGGTTGCCGGTCCGCTCGGGCCAGGCCGGACGGCTGGACAGCACCTCCGTCCGCACCCGGGCACCCGGACGCAGGGCGGTGAGCCGGGCGAGGTTGTCGAGCGTACGGCGCTGCGCCTCGCCGGTGGCGAACCGCAGGCCGAGCTCGGCCTCGGCCCGGCCCGCGACCACGTTGGCTCGCGAACCACCGCTGATCCGACCGGCGTTGAGCTCGGTACCGGGCTGGCCCGCGAGGCCGCGGACGACCACCAGCTGGTCCACCAGCTCGTCGACCGCCGACACCCCGTCGTGGGCGTCGTTGCCCGCGTGCGCCTCGCGGCCGGTCACCGTGAGCCGCACCCGGGTGCTGCCACGCCTCGCGGTCTTCAACCGACCGTCGGGGTGCGGCGGTTCCAGCCCCAACACCGCTGCTGCGCCACGAAGTTGGCGCTCGACCAGGCGCCGCCCGTCCGGACTGCCGACCTCCTCGTCGGACACCACGACCAGCCGCACCGTCCGGTGCGGCCGTTCGCCCAGATCGGCGAGCAGCGCCAACGCGCCTTCCAGGATGGCGAGTCCGCCCTTCATGTCGACCACGCCGGGGCCGGTGAGCCGACCGTCCTGCTCGGTGACCGGCCAGTCCGCCAGGGTGCCGGCCGGCCAGACGGTGTCATGGTGGCCGACGATCAGCAGGTGCGGCAGGGATTCGTCCCGCCCCTCCCACTCCAGGACGAGGTGGTCGCCCGCCGGACCGGGTTCGCGGCGGGCGGTGGCGCCAGTGGCACGGAAACCCGCGGCCAACTCCTCGGCCAGTGCGTCGAGTCGGGGGGCGTCCCCACTCGGCGACTCCATCCGGGCCAGGTCGACGCAGCGGCGCCGGACGGCACCGGCGAGGGTACGGGCGCGGGCGCTGAGCGCCTGCGGTAGACCGGGCAGCGCCGCGGTGACCGGAGCGTTCGCGGCGGCAGGGGCGGCGGGGTCCGCAGGGGCGGCCGGTGTGGCCGGTGTGGCGGGTGCGGCAGGGGCGGCGGCCGGGGCCGTGGTGGCGGCGACCGTGGCTGTCGCTGCGGCGGTTGCGCGGGGCGTAACGGTTCCGGCAGTCGCTGCAGTTACGGCAATTCCGGCAGCTACGACAGTCGCAGCGGTCACGGCAGTTGCAGTGGTTACGGCAGTTGCAGTGGTCACGGCGGGGACTTCGCCGTCAGCGGCGGCCGGGAGGGCGACCTGGGCTCGGTCGGGTTCCGCGGCGGCTCCCGGTGCGGCGGGCGACCCGACGATCTGGGGACTCAACGTTCGCCTCCGCGGCCGCCGCCGGTATTCAGCGGCCGTACCGGCCGACCGCTCCAGCCCGGGTACCAAGCCCGACCGGACCGCCGCGATCGGCCGGGATGATCGGCGGCCCGCCGGAGCGGCCCGTCTGGCCCAAGTGCGGTGCAACGGCTGGGCGGCGTGCTTGGCATTGCGTCCTCCTCGCTCGATCCGGTGGCCCCGGTCCGCCCGGAGCCCCGTGGACGGCGGCCTCCTGGCGGCGGGCACAGTGGCCGGCCCGCCGCAGGGAAGCCGAGATGTGAGCCTAGAAGAACCGTTCGGTTTCCTGCGAGGTGGCCCTGCTCCCAGCGTGCCGGTTCCGGGCCCGACCTCGGACACCCGTCGGAGAAATCGCGGCGGGCGCACGGCACGCGGGCCTGGTTCGGCGCGCGGGCGCGGTCGCCGGATCGCGCCCATCTCCACCATGGACCCGCCGCCCGAGTTCGGCAGCGCAAACCGCCAAGGCACGGCATTTCCACGCCGGATGGGTGACAACGGCTCAGCGCCCGGTACGAATCGGGAGCACGCGACGGCTCAGGGAAGCCTGTCCTCCGCCCGGCCTGACCCCACGGGAACGTCCGAGGAACGACCGCATGAACACCGGCTGGTGCGATGCCCCGCCGAGCCCGGTGCCCCCGCCGTATATCGTCCCGCGTTACCCAGCATTGACCTGCATCGCGCTGCATTGCCCTGTGTTGCCCTGCATTGCCGCGGGAGGCTCCGCCGCCGCTGGAAGGTGGACGGGCCCGCCGCCCTCACGCACCGTCCCCCACCAGCCCCGCATCGCGCGCCAGCAGCGCGGCTTGGACCCGGTTTCCGACGCCGAGCCCGGTCAGGATCCGGCTGACGTGCGCCTTGACCGTGCTCTCGCGCATCCCCAGGACGCCCGCGATCTCGGCATTGGAGAGCCCGCCGGAGAGTTCGAGCAGCACGTCGGTCTCGCGCGGGGTGAGTCCGGCGACCCGGCTGCGGGCGGCGACCGACCTGGGGGCTCCGACGCGGTGGTAGCGGTCGATCAGGCGCCGTGCGGCCGCCGGGTGCAGCATCCCCTGGCCGCCCGCGACGACGTGCACGGCCCGCGCGATCTCGGAGGGCGGGGTGTCCTTGAGCAGGAAGCCGTCGGCCCCTGCGGCGAGCGCTTGGTACACGTACTCGTCCAGGTCGAAGGTGGTGAGCGCGATGACCCGCGGGCCGTCGGGCAGTTCGCGAAGTCGCCGGGTGGCGGCGATGCCGTCGAGCCGGGGCATCCGGATGTCCATCAGGGCGACGTCGATCCGTCGGCACCCGGCCAGCTCGACGGCCTGCAGTCCGTCGGCGGCCTCGGCGACCACGGTGAGCGCCGGGTCCTGGCTGAGGAGGTCGACCAGGCCGAGGCGGACCAGTGCGTCGTCGTCGACCACCATCGTTCGGATCATGCGATGTCCTTCGGATGCTGCGTCGGTTGTTTCGGCTGGTTCGGTCGGCCCCACTGGTTCGGTCCGCCCCGCTGCTTCGGCGGCCCCGGCTGGTTCGCCATCGGGGGCGGTCCGCCGGTACGGCCGGGCACCGGCTCGGGCGTCGGCTCGGGCACCGTCCGCTGCGGCGGCCGGTCCGCCGCGGGCAACCGGGCGGAGAGCCGGAAGCCGCCGCGGCCGTCCGGGCCCGCGTCGAGGTGCCCGCCGAGCGCGCCGACCCGCTCGCTCAACCCCACCAGGCCGTACCCGCCCCCGGTGCCCGGCGCGTCCGACGGCGCCTCGCCCGGGCCGTTGCACACCTCGACAGTGGTCGCCGGTGGCCCATAGCCGACCCGGACGGTGACGGACGCGGCGGGCGCGTACTTGCGGGCGTTGGTCAGCGCCTCCTGGACCAGGCGGTGGACGGCCAGCCGGTGAGTGGTCGGGACGGTCTCCGGGTCTCCGGACAGGGCAAGTTCGACCTGCTGCCCGGCCTGCGCGACCTCGCCGACGAGTTCGGCGAGATCGCGCAGAGCGGGCGCCGGGACTTGCGCGTCCCCGCTGGGCACCAGGGACTCCTCCCTCACGGGGGGCTGCACCGGCGGGTCGGCGCGCAGCGCGCCCAGGACGTCGCGCAGGTCGTCGAGCGAGCTGGCGGCGGTGGTGCGCAGCAGTTCGAGGCGGTGGGTGAGCCGGTCCTCGTCGTCGGTGACGGTGCCGGCCCGGGCCTGGTCACGCAGCACCCCGGCATGCAGCACCAGCAGGCTGAGGCGGTGGGCCAGCACGTCGTGCATCTCCCGTGCGATCCGGGCGCGTTCCGCGGCCCGGGCCTGTTCGGCGCGCAACTCGCGCTCGCGGCGCAGCACGTCGACCTGGTCGTGCAGGGTACGGATCAGCACCCGTCTGCCGTGCAGCCACAGGCCGAAGGACAGGGTGGCGGCCTGAACGAGGAGTTGGGATCCAGTGGTGCCGGCCCACCCGACCAGCGACTCCGCACCGGCCGCGCCGACCACCGCGATGACCACGCCGCCGACCACCGCCGGGCCGGTCCGGCCGAGGTGGGCGAGGTGGAAGACGCTGAACAGGCCGGGGAAGGCGCGGTTGAACAGCCCGCTGGTGAGCACCGGCAGCACGGCGGAGGCGACGGGGTGGCGACGCGCGAACAGCAGCGAGAGCGAGGCGAGCGCGGCCACCACCGTTCGCGGCACGCGCAGCGGACCGTCGGAGTGGAGCCACTGGGCCAGGACCTCCTCGGCGGTGAGGGCGAGCACGCCGAGCAGCAGCAAGGTGTCGGTCCAGGGCCGGTGTTCCGGGCCGTACCAGCCGAGCGGCATCCTGCGCATCGGGCTCCTCCTCCCCTCCTCGCACCCGTTCCCTCAGGGCCGTCGGACTCGATGCTAGGGGTGGTCGGTTCCGGAGCGCCCCTGTCTTCCGGGTAACCGCACCCTCGACTTTCGTCGGGGGCCGGCGCCGCTGACCGGCCGATTCGCGGCGCTCCCGCCCTGCCTAGCGTCGATGGCATGACCACCGAACAGCTCCGCCACGCGCCCGACTCCCTTTCGTCCCAGTGCAGTTCATCCGGCGCCGGCGCAGATCTTCTGCTGTTCCTCGCCGAGGCTATGCGGACCTTCCATGACACCGGGGCGCTGGCGCCGAGCAGCACCGGCCTGGTGAACGCCCTGGCGGTGCCGGTCATCAGCCGCCCGGCCCGGCCGATCTCCGTCCTGGAGGTCGGCGCCGGCACGGGTGCGGTGACCCGCCGCCTCGTCCGGGTGCTTCGCCCGGGCGACCGGCTACACGTCGTCGAGGCGAACCCGCGGTTCGCCGACCGGCTCAGGGAGGACCCGGTGCTGGCCGCACGCCACCCGGGCGTCGAACTGCGACTGTCGGCCTGCCGGGTCGAGGAGCTGCCACGGCAGCACCCCGCGGCGCCGGCGGGGGCCGGGCCGGAGGAGACCGGACCGGAGGAGGGCAGGACGACGGGCCCCGGCGAGCGGTACGACGTGATCGTGTCCGGGCTGCCGTTCACCAACTTCGCGCCCGGCCAGGTCCGCGACATCCTCGACCTCTACCTGCGGCTGCTGGTGCCCGGCGGCGAACTCACGTACTTCGGGTACCTCGGCACCACGACGGCGCGAACGCTGGCCTCGGGGCCCCGGCGGGGCGCCCGCCACCGGGCGGTGGTGCGGCTGCTGCGGCAGTTCGAGTCGGCGTACGGGCTGGGCACGCGCACGGTCTGGCGCAATCTGCCGCCCGCCCGCGCCCACCTCCTTCGCGCTCCGGGCGGGCGCGAGGACTGGGCTCCTGGCGATCGGACACCGCCCGCGGGTGTCTAACAGATGACAATCGACAGATTTCAACTTTCAGATAACAGACGACAGCGAACAGATTTTGAATTCTGTTCGCTGTCGTGCCATAGTGACACCCGGGCCACCCTGCCCGCGCCCCGCCGTCACCGCCCGGCGCCGCGCCCGCCCCCGGACCCTGGAGTGCCCATGTCCTCGACCACCCGCCCCGCCCAGCGCCGCCTCGGTGCCGCCGGGCCCGTCACCTCTGCCCTCGGCCTCGGCTGCATGGGCATGTCCGACATGTACGGCCCCGCCGACGAGGCCGAGAGCATCGCCACCATCCACGCAGCCCTCGACGCCGGAATCACCCTGCTCGACACCGGCGACTTCTACGGCATGGGCCACAACGAGCTGCTCATCCACGAGGCACTGCGCGGCCGCGACCGCGAGAACGTGCAGATCAGCGTCAAGTTCGGCGCCCAGCGGAGCCCGGACGGCCAGTGGGTCGGCTACGACACGAGCCCCGCCGCCACCAAGACCGCGCTGAGCTACACCCTGCGGCGCCTGCGCACCGACCACGTCGACGTCTACCGTCCGGCCCGTCTCGACCCGAAGATCCCGATCGAGGAGACCATCGGCGCCATCGCCGACCTGGTGAAGGCCGGCTACGTCCGCCACATCGGCCTCTCCGAGGTCGGCGCCGACACCCTGCGCCGCGCCGCCGCCGTCCACCCGATCAGCGACCTGCAGATCGAGTACTCGCTGCTCACCCGCTCCATCGAGGCCGCCATCCTGCCCGCGGCCCGCGAGCTCGGCATCGGCATCACCGCGTACGGCGTGCTGTCGCGCGGCCTGCTCAGCGGCCACTGGAACCAGAAGCGCGCCCTCACCGGCACCGACTTCCGCACCCGCAGTCCGCGCTTCCAGGGCGAGAACCTGGCGCACAACCTCGCGCTGGTCGAGGCACTGCGCGGGATCGCCGCCGCGAAGGGGGCGAGCGTCGCGCAGGTGGCCATCGCCTGGGTCGCCTCGCGCGGTCAGGACGTCGTCCCGCTGGTCGGCGCCCGCCGCCGGGAGCGCCTGACCGAGGCGCTCGGCGCGCTGGACGTCACGCTGTCCGAGGCCGAGCTCGCCGCCATCGAGGCGGCCGTCCCCGCCGGCTCCGCCGCAGGTGACCGGTACGCTGCGGCGCAGATGGCCCACCTGGACAGCGAGCACTGACCGGTCCGGCCCACCGTCCCACCAGTCCCGCCGGCCGGCCCCGACCGGCCCGGACCGCAGCACCACCCGACCGCACGACCCTAAGGACGGACCCTCCCCGTGACCACGGACACCACACTCACCGCCGAGCAGATCCTGATCGCGGCGGAGGACGTCCTCCGGCGGTTCGGCCCGGCCAAGGCCACCGTCGTGGACGTCGCCCGCATCCTCGGCGTCAGCCACAGCAGCGTCTACCGCCACTTCCCGAGCAAGGCCGCGCTGCGCGAGGCGGTCACCCAGCGCTGGCTCGACCAGGCCCACCACGAGCTCTCGGCCATCTCCATCGAGGGCGGTTCCGCCGCCGAGCGGCTGCACCGCTGGCTGACGACGCTGTTCGCGGCCAAGCGGAAGAAGGCGCTCAAGGACCCGGAGCTGTTCGCGACCTACATGGTGCTGGTCGAGGAGACCAGCGGCACCGTCGACGCGCACATCGACACCCTGGTCAAGCAGATCTCGCAGATCGTCCAGGACGGCATGGACAGCAAGGAGTTCAAGCTGGCCCACATCCTGAACACCGCCCGCGCCGTCTTCGACGCCACCGCCCCGTTCCACGATCCGGCCTACGCGTCCACCTGGTCCGCCCCGGGCGTCGACGACCGCTTCGAGGCGGTCTGGAAGCTCGTCCTCGGCGGCCTGAAGGCGAAGTGACGCTCCGCCAGTTTCTCTGAGGTGCCATCGTCGGCGGGCGGGGCTTCGACACCCCGAGGATATCCGGTGGTTGGCGCCCCGCCCGTCCGGCAGACTGCCGCACACAGTTGATCTCGTCTGGAGGATGACATGCGTGCGGCAGGCCCGGTGCTGGACAGTCTGCAGGGGCTCGCCCTCGGCGACGCCTTCGGCGACCGCTGGTTCTCCGTCCCGGTGGACGAGGCGCCCAGCGCCCTCGCCGCACGCCTCGTCCGCCGCGCGCCCTGGCACTGGACCGACGACACCGCGATGGCCCTCGTGCTGGTGCGCCATCTGATCGCCCGGGGCGAGGTCGGACAGGACGCGCTGGCCCAGGAGTTCGCCGCCGAGTACGCACGCGAGTACGGACGAAAGTACGGCCCTTCGATGCACCGGGTGCTGCGCGGGATCGGAGCCGGCGGCCACTGGCGCGCCATCACCGCCGGCCAGTTCGAGGGCCAGGGCTCGTACGGGAACGGCGCCGCGATGCGGGTCGCCCCGATGGGCGCGTGGTTCGCCGACGACCTGGACGAAGTGGCCCGGCAAGCCGAACTGCAGGCGCTCACCACGCACTTCCACCCGGAGGCGGTCACCGGCGCGGTGGCGGTCGCCCTCGCGGCCGCGTTCGCGGTCCGGAGCCGTGGCCGAACCGCTCCCGGCCGGGCGGAGTTGCTGGCCGAGATCGCCGGCCGGCTGCCGGTGAGCGACGTGCGCTCCGGCCTGCGGATCGCCGCCCGGCTGCCCGAGCACACCAGCGTCCGACACGCCGCCACGGTACTCGGCTCCGGTGCCCTGATCTCCGCCCCGGACACCGTCCCGTTCGCCCTCTGGTCCGCCGCCGGGCACCTGGACTCGCTGCCCGACGCCCTCTGGCACACCCTGGAGGGCTGGGGCGACACGGACACCACGTGCGCCATCGCCGCCGGGGTGGTGGCCGCCCGCACCGGGCTCGCCGACGTCCCGGACGGCTGGTTGCACGCCCGCGAGGAGTTGCCGGGCTGGGTGGCGGAGGCGTCGGCCGGCGCGGCCTGACGGCCGGATGACAGCCGCGGTCTGCGCCTCCGGTCAGCGCCGGAGGATGCGGACGAGCACCCCGTAGCTGAACAGCAGCACCACCGCGCCGCCGATCGCCGAGACCCAGGTGGTGATGTCGAGGAAGCTCACCTTCACCGACCGGTGCATCCAGTGCGTGACGATCCAGGTGCCCACGTAGGAGCCGGTGATTCCGATCAGGGTGCTTCCGATCAGACCTCGTTCGCGTTTCCCTGGCAGCACCATCCGGGCCATGGTCCCCGAAACCAGGCCAAGGACGATCCACGCCATCCAGCTCATCAGTCGCCCCTCGCGTCATCGGCGTGACGGCCCCGCCGAGACACCGGGCCCGGTCCGAAGGACGCCGGAGGGCGCGGCTTGGTTTCCGGGGTGCGGGACGACCGGCCGGAACCGGCCACCCGGCCGGACACCCGACAGCCCCGGGAAGCCGGTCCCGTCAGCTCAGGTTCCCGTCGAAACCGCCCATCAGCGGCGGGAGTTGCCGAACAGCAGCCGGTAGACGACCAGCAGTGCCAGGGCGCCGCCGATCGCCGACACCCAGGTCGCCCCGTCGAAGAAGTGGGCAGTGATCGACCGGTGCAGGAAGTGCGACGCGACCCAGCCGCCGACGAAGGACCCGGCGATGCCGATCAGGGTGGTCACGATCAGGCCGCCCGGGTCCTTGCCCGGCAGCAGCAGCTTGGCCAGCGCACCCGCCAGCAGCCCCAGCACGATCCACGCGATGATGCTCATCCGTCGTCCCTCCCGTCTGGCGCGACGGCCCCGTCCGTCCGCTCTGCTCCGGAGGACGCCACCGCTCGTCGCCCGGTTCCGCCCGCCGCAGGGCGCGGCGTCGGAGCCGGCCACCGCCCGCTCCTCACGGCGCCGGCCGCGCGTGGCTTCCTTCCCGCAGGGCGTCCGCGCCGGGATACTGCGCCCATGCGCATCCTGGTCGCCACCGCCGGATCCCGGGGGGACGTCGCCCCCTTCACCGGGCTCGGGGTCCACCTCCGTGCGGCCGGCCATCAGGTGGCCGTCGCCACCCACGCCTCTTTCGCGGAGTCCGTCCGGGCTGCCGGGCTGGAGTTCCGGCCGCTGCCGCTCGATCCGCGCGCCGAACTCGCCTCCGAGCATGGGCGGCGGCTGCTGCGGGCCGGCAGCGGGGCTGGGGAGATCCTTCAACTCCTGCGTCTCGGAAGGAGGTTCATGCCGGCACTCGGCGACGGCATCGTCGAGGCCGTCGCCCTCGGCACCGACCTCCTGCTGACCACCAGCACCACCAGCGCGCTCGGCCAGGTCGCCGCCGAGGCGGCCGGCGTCCCCACCATCGGACTGTTCCTCCAACCCATGGCACCCACCCGGGAGTTCGCCCCCGCCGTCACCGGCACCCGATCACTGTCCCGGCCCGGCAACCTGCTCGCCGGGCACGCCGTCCGGGCCGTGACCGACCAGCTGTTCGCGCCCGCCGTCCGCGGTCTGCGCCGCCGGCTCGGCCTACCGCCGCAGGGCATCGCCCGAGCCCGCCGCCGCCACCCCGTCCTGCACGGCTTCTCGCCGACGGTCGTCCCCCGCCCCGCCGACTGGCACCCCCGCCTGGACGTGGCGGGCTACTGGTGGCCGCCCGCACAGCCGGACTGGCAGCCGCCGGCCCGGTTGCTCGACTTCCTCGCCGCCGGGCCGCCGCCGGTCTTCGTCGGCTTCGGCAGCCTCGTGGTGCCCGATCCCGAACGACTCACCGCCACCGTGCTAGCTGCCGCCCGCACCGCCGGAGTGCGCCTCCTGCTGCAGTCGGGGTGGAGCGGGCTGGCCGCCGAGGAGTCGGACACCGTCCTGACCATCGGCGACACCCCGCACGACTGGCTGTTTCCCCGCACGGCCGTCGTCGTCCACCACGCGGGCGCCGGAACGACGGCCGCCACCCTCCGCTCCGGAACGCCCACCGTCCCCGTCCCCGCCCAACTGGACGCCCCCTTCTGGTCGGCCCGGCTGGCCGCCCTCGGCGTCTCCCCCGGCCCCGTCCCCCTCCGGGCTCTCACCTCCGCGCGTCTCGCCACCGCGATCCGCAGCGCCCTCGACACCCCTCACCACCGCACCCGCGCGCAGTCCATCGCCGCCACCCTCGCCACCGAGGACGGCACCGCCAAGGTCCTCACCGCTGTGGACCGCGTCACAGCGATGGCGGCTGGTGACGGGGGCAACAGTCAGCAAACGGATATCAGGTAACAGATGACAGCTGACAGATTTCGAACTCTGTCAGCTGTCATCTGTTAGCTGTCGGTTGTTACCTGTCGGCTGTCACTTGTCCCGGTCACCCGCCCGCCGTCACCCCTCCGCCGCGCGCCGCCTTCCGTCCGCCCAGACCCCCGAAGAGACCGGCAAGGAGGACGTACACCACCGACGCCGCCGCGAGGCCGACCGCCCAGCCGTAGTCGGCCAGGGGTTTGAGGAAGGGGATGAGGCCGTCCGCCGGGAAGGGGCCCTGTTTCGCGCCGTGGGCGTCGACGGTGGAGTAGGAGCCGCCGACCGCCAGCAGGCCGCCGACCAGCAGTGCCGTGACGGCCCGCCAGTTCCAGCCCCCGGTGTACCAGTACGCCCCGCCCGGGCGGTAGAGCTCGGCGAGTTGGAGGCGGGTGCCGCGCAGCAGCCAGTAGTCGGCGATCAGGACTCCGGCGACGGTGCCGAGAAGTCCGCCGACGACGCCCAGCCAGGTGTAGATGTAGACGTGCGGGTCGGCGATCAGCCGCCACGGGAAGATGGCGATGCCGACCACGCCCGTGATCAGCGCTCCGGTGCGGAAGTTGACGAACCGGGGCAGCAGGTTGGCGAGGTCGTAGGCGGGCGAGACGACGTTGGCGGCGATGTTCACCGACAGCGTCGCGACCAGGACGGTCAGCAGCGCGAACAGGATGCCGGCGGGGTTCTCCATCTTGGCGGCGAGCTGGATCGGATCCCACACCGGTTCGCCGTACACGGCCTGGGAGCCCGAGGTGACCAGCACGGACAGGAACGCGAAGAGCGTCATCGTCGTCGGCAGGCCGAGCGCCTGGCCCCGGATCTGGGCCCGCTGGCTGCCACCGAAGCGGGTGAAGTCCGGGATGTTGAGCGACAGCGTGGACCAGAACCCGATCATGCCCATCAGCGACGGGAAGAAGACCTTCCAGAACCCGCTGCCCCACCCCAGCGTGGACGGCTGGTCGAGCAGCGGGCCGAACCCGCCCGCCTTGACGGTGATCCAGGCCAGCAGCGCGAGCGCGCCGACGATGACGAACGGCGCCGCCCAGTTCTCGAAGCGCCGCAGCGCCTCCATTCCCCGGGCGATGATGGCCATTTCCAGCAGCCAGAACAGCAGGAACGACAGCCACTGCGTCCACGGATAGCCGCCCAACTCCCCGGCTGTGCGCCAGGACTGGCCGAGCAGCTTGCCCGCCAGCAGGAAGATCCCCTCGCCGCCGATCCAGGTCTGGATCCCGAACCAGGCGCAGGCCACCGCCGCCCGGAGCAGGGCGGGCAGGTTGGCACCGCGCAGGCCGAAGGAGGCCCGGGCGAACACCGGGAAGGGGATGCCGTACTTGGTGCCGGCGTGCCCGGTGAGCAGCATCGGCGCCAGCACGATCAGGTTGGCGAGCGCGATGGTCAGTACCGCCTGCTTCCAGTCCATCCCGATCGCCACCAGGCCCGAAGCCAGTGTCCAGGACGGGATGTTGTGGGCCATGCCGACCCAGAGCGCGAGGAAGTTGTACGTGGTCCAGGTGCGCCGTGCCACCGGGACCGGTCGCAGATCGTCGCTGGTGAAACCGTTGGGAGGCAACTCCCCGGCGGTCGAGTCGAGTTCGACTCGGCCGTCGGGGTGCTGCCGCTGTCTGCCGCCGCCGGTCGCGGTGTCGGGCACGGGCAACTCCCGTCTGCTGCAACTGAGATCACAGGGGGCACGCGATCAAGGGATCACACGTGGGGGATGACGTCCGTGCCGTAGGCGTCGATGGTGGTCTCGATCGCGTCGTGCATGGCGTAGACGGCGAACTGGTCGACGCCGAGCGAGCGGAGCTCGGCCAGCCGGGCGCGCTGCACCTCTGCCGGGCCGATCAAGCAGAAGCGGTCCACGATCTCGTCGGGGACGAAGGTCGTGTCGGGATTACCGGCCCGCCCGTGGTGGCTGTAGTCGTAGCCCTGACGGCCCTTGATGTAGTCGGTGAGCGCCTCCGGCACCAGGTCGGAGTGCTCGCCGTAGTGGTTGACCAGGTCGGCGACGTGGTTGCCGACCATCCCGCCGAACCAGCGGCACTGCTCCCGGGCGTGGGCGAGCGCGGCGGGAGAGTCGTCGGCGGTGACGTAGGCGGGGGCGGCCACACAGATGGTGACGGAGTCCGGGTCGCGGCCCGCCTCGACGGCGGCGGCACGCACCGTCTTGACCATGAACTCGGTGAGGTACGGATCGGCCAACTGCAGGATGAAGCCGTCGGCTTGGCGTCCGGTCAGCGCGAGTGCCCTGGGGCCGTACGCGCCCATCCAGATCGGCAGCGACGCGTCCGGGCCGACCCACGGCAGGTGCATCTCGGTGCCGTCCACCTCGACGGTGCGGCCCTCGGCCAACTCCTTGATGGCGTGCATCGCTTCGGAGAGCCGGGCGAGGGTCGCGGGGTGGCGTCCGGCGACCCGCATGGCGGAGTCGCCGCGGCCGATCCCGCAGACGGTGCGGTTGCCGTACATGTCGTTCAGCGTGGCGAACAGGGAGGCGGTGACCTCCCAGGTGCGGGTGGAGGGGTTGGTGACCATCGGGCCGACGGTCAGGCGTTCGGTCTCGGCGAGGATCCGGCTGTAGATGACGAAGGGCTCCTGCCACAGGACGCAGGAGTCGAAGGTCCAGCCGTGGCTGAACCCGGCCTGCTCGGCGCGGACCATCCGGTCGATGAGGAGGCGGGCGGGCGGGTCGGTCTGGAGGACGAGGCCGATGTCCATGGGTGGCTCCGAGAAGGGTGGGCCGCCGCCCGACCGCCGGTCGCGGGCCCGGGCGGCGGCAGGTTGACAACAGGGGGTCTGACAACAGCGGACCTGAAAACAGCAGGCCTGGCGTACAGCGGGAACAGCGGAACGGCGGAGACGGCGGGAACGGCAGGGTCAGACGAGGTACTGGCAGGTGTCGCGGCGCAGGAACGCGCCGTGGCCTGCCCGGCCGAGCCAGGTGCCGTCGTCCAGGACGACGGTGCCGCGGGAGAGCACCGTGCGGGCCCGGCCGGTGAGTCGGCGGCCCTCGTACGCGGAGTAGTCGACGTTCATGTGGTGGGTCGCGGCGGAGACGGTCTGCACCGCGGCGGGGTCGTAGACGACGAGGTCGGCGTCGGCGCCCGGCGCGATGGTGCCCTTGCGCGGGTGCAGCCCGAACATCCGGGCGGGCGTGGTGCAGGCGATCTCGATCCAGCGGCGCCGGCTGATGTGCCCGTCCACGACGGCCTGGTGCAGCAGGTCCATCCGGTTCTCGACGCCCGGCAAGCCGTTGGGGATCTTCGAGAAGTCGCCGCGCCCGAGTTCCTTCTGGCCGACGAAGCAGAACGGGCAGTGGTCGGTGGAGACCACCTGGAGGTCGTTGGTGCGCAGTCCGCGCCAGAGCGCCTCCTGGTGCTCTCGCGGCCGCAGCGGCGTGCTGCACACGTACTTGGCGCCCTCGAAGCCGTCGGCGCCCTCCTCCGCGAGGTTGTCGGTGGAGAGGAAGAGGTACTGCGGGCAGGTCTCGCCGAAGACGTTGAGCCCGGCGTCGCGGGCCTGGGCGAGTTCGGCGAGCGCGGAGGCGGCGGAGACGTGGACGACGTAGAGCGGGCTGCCGGCGACCTGGGCGAGTTTGATCGCCCGGTGGGTGGCCTCGGCCTCCAGCAGTTCGCGGCGGACCTCGCCGTGGTGGCGGGGGGCGGTCTTCCCGGCGGCGAGCGCCTGTTCGACCAGCACGTCGATGGCGATGCCGTTCTCGGCGTGCATCATGATCAGACCGCCGTTGGCCGCCCCGCGCTGCATGGCGCGCAGGATGCGGCCGTCGTCGCTGTAGAAGACGCCCGGGTAGGCCATGAAGAGCTTGAACGAGGTGGACTCGCCGGAGTCGACGAGCGTGTCCATCTCCTTGAGGACGCCGTCGTTGACGTCGGAGACGATGGTGTGGAAGGCGTAGTCGATGGCGCAGTTGCCGTCGGCCTTGGCGTGCCAGGCGTCCAGGCCTTCGCGCAGCGAGCCGCCGACCGGCTGGACGGCGAAGTCGACGATGGTGGTGGTGCCGCCCCAGGCGGCGGCTCGGGTGCCGGTCTCGAAGGTGTCGGAGGCCGCGGTGCCGCCGAACGGCAGCTCCATGTGGGTGTGGGCGTCGACGCCGCCCGGGATGACGTAGTGGCCGGTGGCGTCGAGGACGGTGTCGGCGCTCCAGGCTTCGGCGGCGGAGCTGCCGGTGGTGGCGAGGGCGGCGATGCGCTCGCCCTCGATCAGGACGTCGGCGAGGAGTTCCTCGGTGGCCGTGATGACGAGGCCGCCGCGGACGATGGTGCGCCGGTGCGGGTCGCGGGTGGTCATCGTGCTGCTCCTCAGGCCTCGGCGAGCGGTCCGTAGGCGTCGGGCCGGCGGTCGCGGTAGAACGCCCACTGCTGGCGTACCTGTTCGATCAGGCCGAGGTCGAGGTCCCGGACGACGAGTTCCTCCTCCTTGTCGGAGGCGACGTCGCCGACGAACTGGCCGCGCGGGTCGACGAAGTAGGACGTGCCGTAGAAGTCGTTGTCGCCGTACTCCTCGGTGCCGACCCGGTTGATGGCGGCGACGAAGTACTCGTTGGCGACGGCGGCGGCGGGCTGTTCGAGCTGCCAGAGGTAGGCGGACAGGCCGCGGCTGGTGGCGGAGGGGTTGTAGACGATCTGCGCGCCGGCCAGGCCCAGGGCCCGCCAGCCCTCGGGGAAGTGGCGGTCGTAGCAGATGTAGACGCCGACCTTGCCGACGGCGGTGTCGAACACGGGCCAGCCCAGGTTGCCGGGCTTGAAGTAGTACTTCTCCCAGAAGCCCTTGACCTGCGGGATGTGGTGCTTGCGGTACTTGCCGAGGTAGCTGCCGTCGGCGTCGATCACGGCGGCGGTGTTGTAGTAGAAGCCGGCCTGCTCCTCCTCGTAGACCGGGACGACCATGACCAAGCCGAGCTCGCGGGCGAGGTCCTGCATCCGGCGTACGGTCGGGCCGTCGGGGACGGCCTCGGCCCAGCGGTAGTGCTCGGGCTCCTGGACCTGGCAGAAGTACGGGGTGTTGAAGACCTCCTGGTAGCCGATGATCTTCGCGCCCTGGGCGGCGGCCTCGCGGGCGTACCGCTCGTGGAGGGCGATCATGCTCTCCTGGTCGCCGGTCCAGCGGGTCTGGACGAGCGCGGCACGGACGATCTGCGACATGGGTACCTCCGCAACTCCGCGGCCCGGCCGTGCGGTCGGACCCGCGGTCTGAGGGTTGACGGGGCGGGTCTCACCCGCGGATCCGCTCGGGGATCCACAGGGGTCTACGTGCGTAGAAAGCGATCTCTAGACCGTAGGCCGGGCCTCGGTGGCCTGACAATACGTTGGCGGAAACACGTCTGGGGTGATCTTGTCGTGCGGACACGCGGGAGCTCCCGAGTGGGATGAAAGGCACATCTACCCCGTGAGTGCCCTCCTTACTCATACGAGTGAACCGGGGTGATCGGAGTGCGGATACGGCCACCACCGGGCAGTACCCGCGGGGGCCTTATCACGGACGTCGGTTCGAGCCGCGTTCACAAGAGTTCGACCGCCCGGCCACGGGCGGATCGGGGGGAGCCGTCGAGCAGGCCGGCGCCGCCCGGTCGGGCCGAGAGGTGGCCGGCCGGTCCGATCGGGGTGTCGCCGACGGGCCTCGCGGCACCGTGCACGGCCGACGACCAGCCGCCGGACCGGCTTGACTTCGTCCGGTTCGCTCAGGAAGGATCCGGCGCATGGAATCCGGCGCCAATCTGGTCTGCCGCCTGCACGTCGATCTGCGACGCCAGGCGAGTTCCATCTGTGCCTGTTGACCTCGCACTCCCCCGCCGGTCCCGCCCTGTGACTCCCGCCAGGGCCCGCGCCGCGCACCCGCACCCGTAGTTCTGACCTCCCGCCCCCAGCACCGGCGCATCCCTGCGTGCCGGGCCGCCCCGTCGGCCGGCGCCCGCTCACCGCCACCGCAGCCCGGGCCCACCCTGCCGACGTTCCCGCCGCACCCGAGGACGCCTTGATGAGTCTGAACACGAGCTTGGACCTCGCCTCCGAGACCCCGACGCCCGGCCCGACCAGCCTGACCGGACCGCCCAGCCCGACCAGCCCGACCGAATCGGAGCCGGCCCACGTCCCGACGGTCGCAGAGGCCGTAGGGGTCGCAGAGGTCGCAGAGGTCGCGGAGCCCGCAGAGGCGACCCGCCCCCGGGAAGCCCCTGCCCCGCTGACCCCCAGCGCCTTGCGGACCGTCGTCCGCGAGCTGGCCGAACGGCCCGAGGAGTGGATCCACCTCGTCCGCCTGTCCACCGACGAGCGCTGGTACCGGCGCCTGGTGGCCGAGGACGACCACGAGGTGTGGTTGATCAGCTGGCTGCCCGGCCAGTCCACCGGCTTCCACGACCACGGCGGCTCCCGCGGCGCCTTCGCCGTGGCGCTCGGCGAGCTGGAGGAACTGTCCCTCGGCGGCCCGGACCAGGGCCTGCTGATCCGCCGGATCCAGGCCGGCACCGCCCGCGCCTTCGGCCCCGAGTACGTGCACGACGTGCGGAACACCGCGTCCGGTCCCGCCGTCACCCTGCACGCCTACTCGCCGCCGCTGAACTCGATGGCGCACTACGACCTGCGGGCCGGAGGGCTCGTCCCCACCTCGGAGGAAGGACCGGAGCAATGGTGACCACGATCGACGACCTGGTGGAGCGGGCCCGCGAGGGCGTCCACCGCCCGCGCGCCCGGGAGGCGTACCAGGCCCAGCTGGACGGAGCGCTGCTGGTGGACATCCGCCCGGCGGCGCAGCGGGCCGCCGAGGGCGAGATCCCCGGCTCGCTGATCATCGAGCGCAATGTGCTGGAGTGGCGGCTCGACCCGACGGGCAGTCACCGGATCCCCGAGGCGGCGGGCTACGACGTCGAGGTGGTCGTGGTCTGCTCCGAGGGCTACGCCTCCAGCCTGGCCGCCGCCTCGCTCCGGGAGCTGGGCCTGCACCGGGCGACCGACCTGGACGGCGGCTTCGTCGGCTGGGCGGCCGCCGGGCTGCCGACCCGTCAGGGCGGCTGAGCCAGAGGCAGGGGGGCCGGGCGCAGACCAGGCGCAGGCCGGGCACGCAGTCGCGTCCACCGGCCCCCGGCACGCGCCGGTCGGTAAATCAGAGACAGGAGATGATGCAGGTCATAGGCTGATCAGAGTTTCCGCAGGTCCGAACCTGGGCAGCCAGGCGGGCGGAAGAACGCCCGGGCGGCTGGTACGACAGGCGCCACCACAACCCGCACCAGCGCTTGCCGACGAACCGCCATCAACCGAACGACCGACCGACACAGGCGCCGCCTCCCCGGGACGCCCTGACGAGGAAACACCCCGTGATCAGATTCGAGGGCGCCGGAAAGCGCCACCCCGACGGGACCGTCGCCGTCGAGGGCCTGGACCTTGAGGTCCCGACCGGCCGGATAACCGTCCTGGTCGGACCCTCCGGCTGCGGCAAGACCACCCTGCTGCGCATGGTCAACCGGATGGTCGAGCCCACCTCGGGCCGGGTCCTGCTGGACGACACGGACGTCGCGAAGCTGGAGCCCGCCAAGCTGCGGCGCGGCATCGGCTACGTGATCCAGCAGGCCGGACTCTTTCCGCACCGCAAGGTGATCGACAACATCGCCACCGTCCCCTACCTGCTCGGCTGGGACCGAAAGAAGGCCCGCGCCCGGGCTGCCGAACTGCTCGAACTGGTCGGGCTGGCGCCCGAGACCGCCAAGCGGTACCCGTTCCAGCTGTCCGGCGGCCAGCAGCAGCGGGTCGGGGTGGCGCGCGCCCTGGCCGCCGACCCGCCGGTGCTGCTGATGGACGAGCCGTTCAGCGCCGTCGACCCGGTGGTGCGCGCCGGACTCCAGGAGGAGTTGCTGCGGCTCCAGTCCGAACTGCACAAGACGGTGCTGTTCGTCACCCATGACATCGAGGAGGCCGTCCGGCTCGGCGACCAGGTGGTGGTGCTGCGCGAGCACGGCCGGATCGCCCAGCTGGCCGACCCGCACACCCTGCTCACCACCCCCGCCGACGACGGCGTGGCCGCCTTCCTCGGCCGCGACCGGGGCCTGCGCGGCCTCGGCCTGCGCCCCGCCCGCGCCGTGGCGCTGCGCCCGGTGAGCGACGGACTCACGTACGGCGGTTGGGAGTTGGCACTGGACGACGAGCGCCGCCCGATCGGCTGGATCGACCGCGACGCCGTCACCGCCGAGCTGCACCCGGCCGCCGGCTTCCGGCCGGACACCGACACCCTGCGCACCGCGCTGGACGCCGCCGTCCTCTCCGCCTCCGGCGTCGCGGTCGCGCTGGACACGGACGGCCGGGCGACCGGCACGGCGAGCCGCGAGGCCGTCCTGGCGGCGCTCCGGCCCGAGGCCGACAGGGCCGTGAGCACCGCCGCCGGGCCCGACCGGACCGATGGGCCGGTCAGCACGGACGAGCCTCCCGCCGCCGGAGCGGCCCCGCCGGGGGAAGCAGGCGGAGCGGACGGAGCGGACGGAGCGGACGGAGCGGACGGAGCGGATAGAGCGCCCAGAGTGGACGGAGAGGACGGAGCGGATGGTGGACGATGAACCGATCGTCCGCTGGTACTGGATCGGCGACCACCTCGGCTACCTCGGCCACCTGCTCGCCGACCACGCCGTGATCGCCCTGGTCCCCGTGCTCATCGGACTGCTGCTGGCGATCCCGCTCGGCCTGGCCTGTGCCCGCTTCCCCCGGCTCTACCAGCCGCTGTCCGCCGTCTTCAACATCGTCTACGCGCTGCCCTCGCTGGCCGTGTTCGTCGTGCTCATCCCGTACACCGGGCTCGCCACCCAGGCGACGGTGATGATCCCGCTCACCTTCTACGCCCTCGCCGTCCTGCTGCCGACCACCGTGGACGGGCTGCGCGCCGTCCCGGACGCCGTCCGGCAGGCCGCCACCGCGATGGGGTACGGGCCGTGGCACCGGCTGACCTCGGTCGAACTGCCCGCCGCCGTCCCGTACCTGATCGCCGGACTCCGGGTCGCCGCGGTGTCCAGCATCTCGCTGGCCAGCGTCGGCGCGCTGGTCGGGCGCGGCGGGCTCGGCTACCTGTTCATCGACGGCTTCCAGCGGACCTTCCCCACTCCGATCCTGGCCGGCATCGTGCTGATCGCCGCCCTGGCGCTGGCCGTCGACCTGGTGCTGGTGACCGCGCGGCGACTGCTCGCGCCCTGGGCCGTCCGGGAGAAGGGGGCGGGCTCGTGAACTGGCTGAACTGGCTGAGCGACTTCTTCACCGCCCCGGACCACCGAAGCGGCCCGGACTCGATCGTGCACCGGGTCTCCGAGCACCTGCTGCTCTCCGGCGAGGCCCTGCTGTTCGCGGCCCTGATCGCCGTCCCGCTCGGGCTGCTGATCGGCTACACCGGGCGCGGCGTCACCGTGGTGACCGCTCTCGCCGGCGCCGCCCGCGCCCTGCCCACCCTCGGCCTGGTGACGCTGGCGGTGCTGCTCGCCGGGGTCGGCGACACCGCCGTACTGTTCCCGCTGGTCGCGCTCGCCGCACCGCCGCTGCTGGTGGCCGCCGTCGAGGGGGTGCGCGGCACCGATCCGGACGTCCGGGACGCCGCGCGCGGCATCGGGCTGACCCACCCGCAGGTGCTGTGGCAGGTCTGCCTGCCGTCGGCCGCGCCGACCATGCTGGCGGGCTTCCGCACCGCGACCGTCCAGGTGATCGCGACCGCGACGGTGGCCGCCTACGTCGGGCTGGGCGGCCTCGGCCGCTACGTCATCGACGGGCTGGCGACCCGCAAGTACGCCGTGACCGTGGGCGGCGCGCTGATGGTGGTGCTGCTCGCGGTCGCCGCCCAGCTGTTCTTCGCCCTGCTCGCCCGGTTCGCGCTCCCGCCCGGGGTGCGCGCCCAGCGCCAGGACCGCTGAGCCGCCTGCCGAACCTCCTGCTGACCGCTTGCCGAACCTCCTGCTGAACCCCCTCGCTGAGAGCCCTCTCCCATTTCCTCCGGAAGGACATCTGTCACCATGTCGACAATGAAGCCAGGCCGACGTGCCGTCGCCCTCGGAACGCTCGCCGTGCTCGCCCTCGGCGCCACCGCCTGCGGATCCTCCGGCGGCGACCCGCTCGGCGGGGGTTCGAGCGCCTCCTCGTCGACCGGCGGCTCGGCCGGCTCGGGCGGCGGCTCAGGCTCGACGGTGGTCGTCGGCTCCGCGAACTTCCCGGAGAACGTCCTGCTCGGCTCGATCTACTCGCAGGCGCTCAAGGCCAAGGGCGTCAAGGTCGAGGAGAAGTTCAACATCGGCAGCCGCGAGGTGCTCTACGGGCAGCTGCAGAGCGGCAACCTGACCGTCCTGCCCGAGTACAACGGCGCGCTGCTCGCCTACCTGGACGCCAAGTCCACCGCCGTCACCACGCAGGACGTGAACGCGGCGCTCGCCAAGGCCCTGCCCGCCACCCTCGGGGTCCTCGACTCCTCCCCCGCCGAGGACAAGGACTCGCTCAGCGTCACCCAGGAGACCGCGGACAAGGACAACCTCAAGAGCATCGCGGACCTGGCCGCCAAGGCCGGCGAGTTCACCATCGGCGGCCCGCCGGAGTTCAAGTCCCGCCGCGAGCAGCAGCTCAAGGACGTCTACGGGCTGACCTTGAAGGAGTGGAAGCCCACCGCCGATACCACCGCGAACGCGCTCAAGGACGGCAGCATCCAGGTCGGCAACGTGTTCACCACCGATCCGAAGATCGTCCAGTACAAGCTGGTCCCGCTGAGCGACCCGAAGAACGTCTTCGGCGCGCAGAACGTCACCCCGCTGGTCAACAAGGCGGGCGTGGACGCCACGGCGACGGCGGCGCTCAACGCGGTGTCGGCCAAGCTCGACACCGCGGGGCTGACGGCGCTGATGAAGCGCGTCGCGGTGGACAAGGAGGACCCGTCGGCCGTGGCCAAGGACTGGCTGAAGTCCAACGGTCTCGGCTGACACCCCTGCGCGGACGGCGGATGCAGGCGGCGGCCCGGGGGCGGGAGTGGCTCCCCCGGGCCGCCGTTCGCCCGTTCCGGGGCCCTGTCCGGGCGACCCGGGCCCGCT
Source organism: Kitasatospora sp. NPDC023385 (assembly GCF_055664045.1). NCBI lineage: Bacteria > Bacillati > Actinomycetota > Actinomycetes > Kitasatosporales > Streptomycetaceae > Kitasatospora > Kitasatospora sp. NPDC023385. The sequence continues at coordinate 327,407 of NZ_JBVOOL010000001.1, forward strand.
CCGGCCGCCCTCCCGGGCACCTTCCCAGGGACCTTCCCTTCCGCGCCGCGAACATGACAGGGTGGGCGCCATGCGCACTCGACTCCTCGCCGCCACCCTCACGGCACTCGCCGCGGTGAGCCTCGCTGCCTGCTCCAGCTCCGGATCGAGCTCGGGCAAGGCGACCTCCGCGGCCGGCTCCCCCACCACCGCCGCCTCGACCACCGCGCCCTCCGACGCGGCTCCCGACGCGGCCTCGCCGCCGTCGACCCCCGCGCCCGGTACTGCCGCCCCCACGGCCGACGGAACCACGGCCACCGGCACGCCCGCCCCCGACGGCGGGGCCTCGGGAGCCCCCGCGCCGGCCAAGCCCGCCCCGCCCGCCGACGCCGGGCTGCCCGCCAAGCCGGCCGCCGACCTGACCGCCAAGCTGGTCGCCGCGCTGGACGCGATCGACCCGGCGATCGTCGGCGGCAAGCCCGACCAGGCCGTGGACCGGGCGCGCAACCAGTGCCAGTCGCTGTACCAGTTCCCCAAGGACGCAGGGAAGCTGGTCGAGCTGGCCAACCAGCGTTTCACCTCGCCCGACCACCCGCAGGGCTTCGGGCCGGACACCGCCGCCAAGATCAACGACGCCCTGCGCGCCACGCTCTGCCCGGCGCCGCACTGATCCGGCCCACGCCACCACCTCGCACCACCCCGCATCACCCTGTGCCGCGGCGCGCTGAGCCGCGGCACCCCGAACGCCCGGTGTCCTGAGCCCCGGGCAGCCGTGGCCGCGCCCCGCTCACCGGGCGCGCGGCCACGGCGTTGCCGTTTTCCGGCCGCCTCCATCCCCGGCCGCCTCGGCTCCCGGTAACTCCCGCACGCCGACCGCCGATCCACTCCCTTCGGACACCCGGGCCGTACGCTGACGAACTGTCAGGTCTCTTGACAGACCAGTGGTCTAGTCCAAACATAAGCATGTCGATCCGACCGGGATGCACTGTGGGGGTGTGACCACCGGCGGCTGAGGCACTGCCTTGCCCTGCTCCACCCCACCCCCGCTCCGTACGGCACGTGCACGTGCACGCGCACCGCCGCCCGCGCCCACGCGAGTCGGTGGGGTTCCGCACGCCCCCGATCCCACCTCCGGCTCCACCGCACTCCACCGCACTCCACTGTGCTTCACCGCGCTGCACCCGATCCCGATCAAGATCCTCGGGCCAGGGGCCGCACGGTCGACCCCACACGACCGCCGCGCCCCGGGCCGCTCACTGATCCCCAACGCTCCGACCCACCAAGCCTGTTGGAGAATCCATGCGCCTTCGCAGAACGATCCAGGCCGCGCTGACGGCGTGCGCCACGCTGGCCGCCTCGGCCGGCCTGGTCGCCACCGGTACGGCCCCCGCCCAGGCCGCCACACCGCTCCCCAGCCGGGTGTTCGCCCCCTACTTCGAGGCGTGGACCGGCCAGAGCCCGGCCGCGCTGGCCGCGCAGTCCGGCGCCAAGCACCTGACCATGGCGTTCCTGCAGGCCGCCACCAAGGGCTCGTGCACCCCGTACTGGAACGGCGACTCGTCGATGCCGGTCGCCTCCTCGACCTTCGGCGCCGACATCGCCACCATCCGCGCCAACGGCGGGGACGTGATCCCCTCCTTCGGCGGCTACACCGCCGACAACACCGGCACCGAGCTGGCCGACAGCTGCACCGACGTCAACCAGATCGCCGCCGCCTTCGAGAACGTCATCACGACTTACGACATCAGCCGGATCGACCTCGACATCGAGGACAACTCGCTGACCAACACCGCCGGGATCGACCGCCGCAACAAGGCGATCAAGCTCGTGCAGGACTGGGCCGCCACCAAGGGCCGGAGCATCCAGTTCTCGTACACGCTGCCCACCACCACCGGCGGACTGGCCGACAACGGCCTCGCGGTGCTGCGGAACGCGGTCAGCAACAATGCGCGGATCGACGTCGTCAACATGATGACCTTCGACTACTACGACGGCGCCGCCCACGACATGGCGGCCGACACCCAGACCTCCGCGCAGGGCCTCTACAACCAGCTCGCCAAGCTGTACCCGAGCAAGTCCCCCGCCCAGCTGTGGGGTTCGATCGGGATCACCGAGATGCTCGGCATCGACGACTACGGCGCGGCCGAGACCTTCACCGTGGCCAACGCCACCACCGTGTACAACTGGGCGGTCTCCAAGGGCATCAACACCCTGTCCTTCTGGGCCCTCCAGCGCGACAACGGCGGCTGCCCGGGCACGGCCGGCAGCGACTCCTGCTCCGGAATCAACCAGAACGCCTGGGACTTCACCCACATCTTCGCGCCGTTCACCAGCGGCTCGACGGCGACCAACGACTTCTCGGTGGCCGTCAACCCGAACTCCGGTACGGTCAAAGCCGGTTCGGCCACGTCCGCGGGCATCGCGACGGCCGTGACGGCGGGTTCGGCGCAGAGCGTCAACCTCACGGTCAGCGGCGCCCCGGCCGGCGTCACCGCCACCGTCACCCCCGGCAGCGTCACCGCCGGCGGGAGCGCCACGCTCAACATCACCACCACCGCGGCCGCAGCGGCCGGCACCTACCCGCTGACCGTGACCGCCACCGCGCCCTCCGGTTCCCACACCGCGACGTACTCACTGACCGTCGCTGGGACGGGCCCGACCACCGGCTTGGTCAACGGCGACCTGGAGACCGGCAGCCCGGCCCCGTGGACCTGCCAGAGCGGCGGCGCCGTGGTCGCCACCCCGGTGCACTCCGGCTCGCACGCCCTGCAGGCCGCGGCCACCGCGAGCCAGACCGGCGAGTGCGCGCAGAGCGTCACGCTGAAGCCCAACACCAGCTACACGCTGAGCGGCTGGGTGCAGGGCAACTACGCCTACGTCGGCGTCAGCGGCGGTGCCACCGCCAGCTCCTGGACCAGCTCCGCGGGCTGGACGAAGCTGTCCGTCCCCTTCACCACCGGCGCCTCGGGCACCGTCACCGTGTACCTGCACGGCTGGTACGGCCAGGGCAACGTGTACGGGGACGACTTCTCGATTGCCTGAGCTCGGGCGGCCGAGTGGGCGGGCGGTGAGTCGGGGAGGCGGTAACGCTTGACGGCTGACGAATGACAGACAACAGCTGACAGATTTCATCATCTGTCAGCTGTCATCTGAAATCTGTTAGCTGTTACCCGCAGGTTCGTTCTGGCCCGACGGCCGCCCCGGTCGGCACAGCGCCAGGTACGCCGCCGTCGCCGACACCCCGCAGGTCAGGACCACCAGAGCCAGCAGCACCGCGGACGGCCGCCCGCCTAGGCTGCTCAGCGGGGCGACCACCGCTCCGACCAGGAAGTTGCCCGTCCCGAGCAGGGCCGACGCCGTGCCCGCCACCTGTGGCTCGACCAGGCCGAGCGCCTGCGCCGCGGTGTTCGGCAGGATCACCCCCAGGCTGCCCATCATCACGAACAGCGGCGGGCAGAACCCGGCCAGCCCGAAGTCCCACACCGTCGTCAGCAGCACCAGCGCCACCCCGGCGCAGACCGCCGCCGCGAGCCCGCCCAGCATCAGCGCCCGAGGCGTGAAGCGCGGCGCCAGCACCCGCCCGTTCAGCTGCGTCATGACCACGATCGCGACCGAGTTCAGCCCGAACAGCAGGCTGTAGGTCTGCGGCGAGACGTGGTACACGTGCTGGAGCACCGTCGACGACCCGCTGATGTAGCCGAACAGCGCCCCGAACGCGAGCGAGCTGGTCAGCGCGAGCCCGAGGAACGGCAGGTTGCGCAGCAGCCGCCCCATCGTCCGCAGGGTGGCCGCGACCCCGCCGCCGCCCCGGGCCTGCGGTGGCAGCGACTCGCGCAGCGCACCGAACGCGGCCAGGGTGAGCAGCAGTCCGAGTGCCGTCAGCGCGCCGAAGGTGCCGCGCCACGAGGTGAACCGCATCAGCTGGGCGCCGATGATCGGGGCGAGGATCGGCGCCAGTCCCGATATGAGGGCGATCGAGGCGAGGAAGCGCAGCATCGCGACGCCTTGGAAGCGGTCCCGGGCGACGGCGCGTCCGATGACCAGTCCGGCGGAGCCGGCCGCGCCCTGGACGAAGCGGGCGGCGATCAGCACCGGCAGGCTCGGCGCGAGGACGCACAGCACGCTGGACAGGGTGTAGACGACGAGCCCCACCAGCAGGGGCGGCCGGCGCCCGAAGCGGTCGCTGAGCGGTCCGAAGAGCAGTTGCCCGGCCGCTACGCCGAACATCGAGAAGGTCAGGGTGAGCTGGACGGCGGCCGGTTCGGCGACCAGGTCGTCGGCGATCGCGGGCAGGCCCGGGAGGTACAGGTCGGTGGTGAGCGGGCCGAGCGCGGTGAGGCCGCCGAGGACGGCGATCGTGGCGCGACCGGGGCCGGGCCGGCCGGTGGCGGTGGCGGCAGCGGTGGCGGCAGCGGTCGACGTGTCGTCGGCGGGGCCGACGGTCGGGCCGGGCATGGCTCTCCTTACGGACGGGTGACGTCGGGTTCGTTCGCGTCCCGTCCTATCGCAGCCCGGTCCGGTTCCGACAGCAGGGTAGTGCGCCGTGTTCCGGCCGTGGTGCTCCGGGTTCCGGCCGTGGTGCGCCGGGGGATCGCGCTGCGGCCCGTCCCGGCACGTACACGACGACGGCCCGCCTGCACCTTCCGGTGCCCGGCGGGCCGCTCGGGGCCGCTTCGTTCCCTGGTCAGGAGGGCTGATGCCCGGTCAGGGCGCTCAGGCGCGCCCCCGGCCCGGCTCAGCGCTTGGCGACCTGCTCGGCGCGAAGCGCCGCCTGCACCGCCGCCCCGTCCTGCCACGCGTAGAGCTGGTTGCCGGTCAGCGCCACGTTGTAGTGCCCGCAGGTGCCGCTGACCTTGGTCACGACGTTGTCCGGGAACCAGCCGGCCTTGAGCGACTCCGGCACCGGGTGCGCCGACTTGCCCGGCAGCCCGGTGGTGCAGCCGGCGGGCAGCCGCCCCTCCGGGAGGGTGGCGCGCAGCAGGCGGTCGTCGCCCGTGGTGGACATCAGGTACTTCACGCCGGAGGCGTTGTCGGGGAGCCAGGCGGGCATCGAGCGGCGGTCGGCCTTCGCCTGGGTGCCGGTGTCGTACGCGGCCTGCTCCTGGTGGCGCTCGGCGTACCAGTCGGACGCGCGCGGGCCGATCGCCACGACCGCCACGGCGACGGCCATGCCGGTACCCGCGACTCCCAGCGCGACCTTGCTCACGATGCTCTTCATGCCCGACTGCCCTCTCCGTGTCCGTGGCCGGTGTATATGGCCGGTGTATATGGCCGGTTTGCCTGGCCGACAAGCGTGGCTCAGGTGCGCTGCCTGCCCGGGCGACGGGGGCCGCCGTCCGGGGTAACCATCGTGGCCCGCAGCGGGCCGGCGAAGCGTCACCACCAAGTCGCGATCCGGTCTCCGACTCGCGGGGTACAGCCTCCACCTTCCGGCGTACGTCCTTCGGCAGAGGCCCTGAGTGCCGGAGACCCGGGGCCAGGAGACCCGGTGGCCCGGGGTGCGTGCCGGTCCGGCGCCCAGGTTGGCACGTCCGGCTCGAGCGCGGCGCGAGCCCCGGTCGAGCCTCGCTCAAGCGCGGCTCCGCCGCAGCCCGAGGTGCTGCACTCGGGGGCATCGGGCGGCCCTGTCGCGGACACCCGCCACGGCCGATCGGAGCAGCCCATCGGACCCGCCCATCGGAGCGACCCATCGGGCCGGTCAGTCGGGCCGGTCAGTCGGGCCGGTCAGCCGGGCCGGACCGTCGTCAGACCGTCGCGGGCACCGGGCGGGCACCGCCGCCGACGCGGGAGACCGGGAAGGGGCGGCCGTCGAGGGTCCAGTGCGGGTCGATCGGGCGCAGCAGGGAGGCGTACGCCTGGGCGGCGACGTCCGGGTGGCGGATCTCGCCGGTGGGCGGACCGGCCGGGATGTCGTGCCCGGCGCAGGCGACCCAGGCGGTCCGCTCCTCCACCGTGCGGCCGCCGTGGCCGCCGGCGTCGACGTGGCCGTGGTCGGTGACGACGATGACGGTCCACTGCTCCTCGGCGTACGTGTCCCGGCCGCGGACAGCGTCCAGGAGGCGGCCCAGGCGCTCGTCGGCGGTGCGCATGGCGGCGCGGTACTCGTCGCCGCAGCCGAGGAAGTGGGCGGTCTCGTCGACGGCGCCGAGGTAGACGAAGGAGGCCTCCGGGTCGGCGGTGGCGAGGACGTGGACGGCCTCGCGGGTGACCTCCTCGTCCACGGCCTCCCAGGCCTCGGGGGTGTCCTCGGCCGGGGCGACGTAGCAGAGCCGGCCGGGGGCGCGGAAGAGCGGGCCGCCGGACTCGTTGATCATCAGCGGATCCCAGCCGGCCGCGACGAAGGTGCGGCGGCGGTCGCCGCGGTTGAGGCGGGTGGCGAAGTCGGGGAACACGTCGAGCCGGTTGCCGCCCAGGTGGTTGCCCCAGACCCCGTGCTTGGCGGGCTCGACCCCGGTGACGATGGTGGCCCAGCATGGTCCGGACATGGTGGGCGTGCCGTCCGCCACGGTGACCGGCACCAGGAACCCGGCCTCGGCGACTTCCTGGAGGCGCGGCATCGGCACCTGCGCCAGGTAGTCGTGGCGGACGCCGTCGATCCCGACGACGAGCACGCGGGGGCGGGGCCGCTGGGCAGCGGACATGGGGAGTTCCTTTCGGTGGTGCGCACGATCGGCCCGCATCCGCCGGGGGGGGCGCGGCCGACCGCGCCATGCTGCACCGGCCGCCGTACCGGTCGGCGTCGCGCCGTCGAACGGCGGGTGTCCGATGGGTGTCGGACGGGCATCCGCGGGTGGCCGGCACATCTCCGCGCGAATCGAGCAGCCGTCGGGCGGCCGTCGGGCGAACACCGCTCGGGCCGTCAGACCGCCGTCCGGACGAACCGGCGGTCGGCCTCCGCCAGTTCGGCGGCCGGGCCGGCGGCGCGCAGCACCACGTCCAGGACGCGTTGCGGGTCCGCGGCGTAGCAGTGCGCGAACCACGGCAGGTTGGCCTCGACCACGGCCCAGTGCTCGGCCGGGTCGTACGGGTCGGCGATCCGGGCGGCTGCGAGCGGGCCGCCGTACCAGTGGACGGGCCGCCCGGCGAGGAGCTCGACCGTGTCCGGCCCGTCGAGGACGGCGGTGGTGAGGCCGCGTCGGGTGGCGGCCTCGGCGAGCAGCAGGGTGGTGCTGGTCCGCTGGGCGGAGGTGAGCAGGACGCGGCCGGCCGGGGGCACCGTACGCGGCCCCGCGGCCGGACGCGTCACGGCTGGGGCCGGAACTCGTGGACGACCTCGATGCGGCCGACGATGTGCCGGTTGAACTCGTCCAACTCCTCTGCAGGCACCCAGAGTTCTAGGATCGTCCGGCCGCCGGCCTGCCGCACGGGGTAGCGGGCGAGGAAGTCGGTCTCGACCGTGAAGCGGGTGACGTAGCCGACGCCGGAGGCGGGCACGTTCCAGTCCCGGGCGATCCGGACCGCGTAGTCCTCGTTCAGCACCGGGTAGAAGATCGGCTGATCGGGCAGGCGGGGCGGCCAGGCACGCCAGTCGGCGGCCTCGACCAGGGCCAGCTCCTGGGGGCCGGTGGGGCGCCAGAGGGTGGTCGTCGGGGGCGCCGGGGCGGGCGTGCTGTTCATGAGCGACGACGGTAGCCGGGCCGCGGCCGGCCCGGCTACCGGGTTTCCGCTGCTCATCCGGGCTGGACGGCCCGTCAGCGGTACGCCGACTCGCCGGTGATGGCCTCGCCGAGGACCAGGGTGTGGATCTCGCTGGTGCCCTCGTAGGTGAGCACCGACTCCAGGTTGTTGGCGTGCCGCAGCACCGGGTACTCCGTGGTGATGCCGTTGGCGCCGAGGACGGTCCGGGCGCTGCGGGCGATCTCCAGCGCGGTGCGGACGTTGTTGAGCTTGCCGAAGCTCACGTGGGGCGCGCGGGCCGCGCCCTCCTCCTTGAGACGGCCGATCCGCAGCGCCACCAGGTAGGCCTTCTCGACCTCCAGCATCATCTCGACCAGCTTCTGCTGGGTCAGCTGGAAGCCCGCGATCGGACGGTCGAACTGGATCCGGCTCTTGGCGTAGTCCAGGGCCGCGGTGTAGCAGTCGCGAGCGGCGCCGACGGTGCCCCAGAGGATGCCGTAGCGGGCCTCGTTGAGGGAGGAGAGCGGCCCGCGCAGACCGACCACCCCGGGCAGGACGGCGTCGGCGGGCAGGACCACGTCGTCGAAGGCCAGTTCACTGGTGACGGAGGCCCGGAGTGAGAGCTTGCCGTGCACGTCGGTGGCGGTCAGGCCGCGGGTGCCGCGCTCGACCAGGAAACCGCGCACGCCCTCCTCGGTCTGCGCCCAGACGACCGCGACGTCGGCGATGCTGCCGTTGGTGATCCACATCTTGCTGCCGGACAGCACCCAGTCCCCGCCCGCGCCGCCCTTCCGGACCGCCCGGGTGCGCATGTTGGCCGGATCCGAGCCGAAGTCCGGCTCGGTGAGGCCGAAGCAGCCGATCAGCTCGCCGGCGGCCATGCCGGGCAGCCAGCGCTGCTTCTGCTCCTCCGAGCCGAAGGCGTGGATCGACCGCATGGCGAGCGATCCCTGGACGGAGACGAAACTGCGCAGCCCGGAGTCCGCCGCCTCCAGCTCCATGCAGGCCACCCCGTACGCCACCGCGTCGGCGCCCGCGCAGCCGTAGCCGTCGAGGTGCATGCCGAGTACGCCGAGGGCACCGAGTTCCGGGGCGAGCTCGCGGGCCGGGAAGACCCCGCGCTCGAACCAGTCGCCGATGTGCGGACGGATCCGCTCCTCGGTGAACCGGCGGACGGTGTCGCGGATCAGCCGCTCCTCGTCGGAGAGGAGGTCGCCGACGGCGAGCAGGTCGGACGGGTCGATCCGGGTCGGCTTCGTCATCGAAGCTCCTTGCAGTCTCGGCGGAGTCGGGGGAGGCAGGAAAGTGAGGGGAGCCAGGGAAACCAGGGCAGTCGGCGGATTGGCGGAGCACCGGCGAGTATCCCGCACGCGGCTGGGCGGCGGGCGGGCACGAGTGAGTGAGGAAAGCTACATGGCCGGCTTGGTGGCCGTGGACGGCGCTGGGGGGCAGGGGCGGGCGGGGGTGGCGGAGGGCGCTCACCCCACCCCGCACAACCGGAGCACCGCCGTCGTCGCGGCGCCCGCGACGATCACCAGGGGGAACGGCGCCCGGCGCAGCGCCAGCACCCCCGCGACCAGCACGCCCGCCGGGCGGGCCCAGCCCGCGAAGCCGTGCCCCTGGGTCAGCGCGCCGGTCGCCACCAGGGCGACCAGCAGCACCGCCGCCGCGACCGCGAGCAGGTGCCGCAGTCGGTCCGAGAGGGTGAGGCGGCCGCTGAGCAGCGGCCCGGCGATCCGGAAGGCGTACGTCCCGACCGCCAGCAGTAGCACGGCGTACAACGGCATCATCGGACCGGCTCCTTCTTCACCGACGTCACTGACTTCGCAGGCTTCGCTGACTTCACAGGCGGCTCCGCTGCCGCCGCCGGGCGACCGGCGAACAGCAGGCCGACGAGGGAGAAGAGCACCGGCAGCCCGGCCGGCACGAACGGCGCGACCGCGACGGCCACCACCGCGCCCGCCACCGCCGCCGTACGGGTGCGCCGGTCCGTGAGCGAGGGCAGCACGAGGGCGAGCAGCACCGCGGGGAAGGCGGCGTCCAGGCCCAGCGCGCCCGTGTCGCCGATCAGCCCGCCCGCGAGGGCCCCGAGCAGCACCGAGACGTTCCACACCACGTACAGCGCGATCCCGCAGACCCAGAACGCGGCCCTGCGCCGACGCGGCTCGCCCTGCTGGAGGGCGAAGGCGGCGGTCTCGTCGGTGATCAGCTGAGCGCCGAGCAGCCGCCGCCACCACGGGCCGCCGAGGACGTCGGCCACGGTGAAGCCGAAGGGCAGCAGCCGGGCGTTGAGCACCAGTCCGGTGGCGACGGCCGCGAGCGCCCCGCCGCCGGACAGCACCACGCCGATTGCCGCGAACTGGGAGCCGCCGCCGAAGACGAGGACGGAGAGTGCGATCGGCACCCAGAGGGGCAGACCGCCGGAGGCGCTGATTGCGCCGAAGGAGGCGCCGACGAGGGCGTCGGCCAGGCAGACCAGAGCGATGTCGCGGAGGGTGGCATGCTCCAGTGTTCGGAGTAGCGAACGCATGTTCATCAGAGTGAACCCGTCCAGCCGGGTTCGTCAAGGCGAACGAGGAGACCGGCAGACCGAACGGCCATCTCCCGGCCGCCCCTCCCGGACCCGGGTGGCCGTGGCAGCATGAACGGGCACCGGCCGCGCCGAGGGCCGGCGGCCGGAGAAGGAGCCAGAGGAAAGCGTGAGTGGCGAGCATGAGTGACCAGACCACCCCGGCCACCACCCCCAGCGCCATCAGCAGCCCAAGCGCCGCCGGCGCCCCCGGCACCCCGGGCGGCTCCGGCACCGAGCTGATCGGCCAGATCGCCGCCTCCATCCGGCGCGAACGCGAGCGCAGCGGACTGTCGATGGCCGAGCTGGCCCGGCGCGCCGGTATCGCCAAGTCCACGCTCTCCCAGCTGGAGTCGGGCGCGGGCAACCCGAGCGTGGAGACGCTGTGGGCGCTCGGGGTGGCGCTGAACGTACCGTTCAGCCGGCTGGTCGACCCGCCCCGCCCGGTGGTCAAGGTGATCCGGGCCGGGGAGGGCCCGGTGACCCACTCCGAGCGCGCCGACTACGCCGCCACCGTGCTCTCCTCCTGCCCGCCCAACGCCAGGCGTGACATCTACCGGATCGAGGCGCAGCCCGGTGAGACCAGGGCCTCCGACCCGCACATGCCCGGCACCGTCGAGCACGTGATGATCGGCTCCGGGCGGGCGCTGGCCGGACCGACGGATGCCCCGGTCGAGTTGGGCCCGGGCGACTACGTGAGCTACCCGGGCGATGCCCCGCACGTGTTCCGCGCCCTGGCCCCGGACACCCTCGCGGTGATCGTGATGGAGCACATCTGACCTGCGGCCGACCGGGCGAGGCTCACCTCAACAGGCCGTCCAGGAAGGCGTTTCCGAACACCCGGTGCGGGTCGTACCGGTCCAGGACGGCGACCGCCTCGTCCCAGCCGGGCCCGCCGCCGGCCCGCAGGCTCTCGGGGATGACCCGGCCGAGCAGGTCCGGGTCGGCCCAGGCCGCGTCGGCGGTGTAGGCCCAGCCCTTGGACCACTCGACGCGCAGGCCCGCCCGGGTGCCGTCGAAGGTGCGCAGCAGCCATTGCTCCAAGTCCCGGGCGAAGCGCTCCAGTCCGGGGGTGCCGGGGAAGGAGAGGACGTCGAACCAGACCGCCGTGTCCCACTCCGGGCGGTCGGCACGCGGGCGCAGCGCGGACAGCAACGGGGGCCTGGCGCCGGGGACGCCGGAGTGGGCCGGGTCGTCCAGGCCGGTGGCCCGGATCTCCACCGCGCCGTTCACCGGGAACTCTCCCCGGGCCTGGTAGGCGGCGAGCAACTCCTGGTAGTACGCGGCGAATTCGCTGACCACCCACTGCAGGTCGGCGCGCCGGGCGAGGATCGCGTAGCCGTTGGCGGTGACCCGCAGGGTGGTGGGACGGACGTACTGGAGCAGGGTGCGCGACGGGCCCCAGAGGTCGGAGCGCAGGCCGCCCGCGAGCAGGTGGGTGAGCACGTCGCCGCTGAGCAGTCCACGGAGCAGACCGCCGGAGAGCAGGACGTCCGTGAGGTCACCGGTGAGCGCCACCTTCGCGACCAGGTACTGGAGTTGCCCGAAGAGCGGGGCCGATCCCCAGGCGCCGGCGACGATTTGGCCGGCGAGCCGGGCGACCGGTTCCGGAATGCTGTCCGAGAACGGGTAGTTGTAGGGGTGGTCGACGGCGATGGAGGCGAGCGGCTTGGTCGGGGCGACGGTCCAGGTCTTGAGCCAGGGGTGGTCGGTGTAGGCGAACCAGATCGCCTCGGCCCGGCCGTCCCGCTCCACGAACTCGGCGAGGGTGCGCGGACCGCCACCGCCGCCCAGCAGTCCCCCGAGCAATCCTCCGTCCGGTCCTGCCCCTGCCGCTGAGCCGGGGCGGGCGAAGAGCTCGCTCGCCGGGATGTCGAGCCGGCTGACGCAGCGCAGCGGCCGCTCCGCGCCCGCCCGGAGGACCACCTCGGTGACGAAGGCACGGCCCAGGTGCACCAGGAACGCGGCGCTGTCGGCCTCGGCGCGGTCGAAGGTGCGCAGCGCGTACCGGCCGGTGGCGGGGTCGAGGACGACGGCGGTGAGCCGGACGACCTGGTTGCTGACCGAGCCGTAGCCCAGCCCGTCCGGCCGCACCTCCCCGGCGGCGGGGACGGCGGTGCCGTGGCCGCCGATGGCGAGCACGCCGCCGACGGTGAGCTCCCCTGGAGCCGGGCAGGCGGTCAGGCCGAGGCCCCGGTCGGCCAGGTGCGCGAGCAGGGCCTCCATGGTGGCCCCGGTCTGCACCCGGACGGTGTCGGGCGCGTCGGCCGCGACGGCGGTGAGGTGGCGGCTGGTGTCCACGAGCAGGACGCGGGCGCTTTCCGGGGTCCGGTCGGCGACGGTGAGCGGCGCCCAGGTGTGCCGGTAGCCGGAGGCGCGCAGGCGCCAGCCGTTGGCGTGCGCCCAGTCGGCGAGGGCCGGGACCTCCTCGGGGGTGCGGGGCGCGCAGGTCCACAGCTGGTCGGTGCGGATCTCGCCGGACCAGTTCTGGAAGACCCGCTGGTAGAGCTCGGTGCCGGCGGGCAGGGCCGGCGGCGCGGGCGCGGCGGCCTCGGCGCTGTCCGGGCCGACGGTGCCGCGCAGCACCCAGGCCGCGCCGCCGAGCGCGGCCGACGCCCCGAGCAGCTGCCGCCGGGTGAGCCCGCCGCCCGGGCGCGGAGCCCCGCCCGCTCTGCCTGCCTGATCTGCCTGATCTGCCCCGTCCGCGCCGTCCGTTCTGTCCGTCCTGCCGGTCGTGCCGCGTCCCGTGGTCATTCGTCCGCCCCCTCGCGTTGGTCCCCCGGGCCGACCTGCGGCCCTGCGGGTGCGGCCGGTGTGCACCCGGCTCGGAGAGGAGCGTACGAAGGGCTGTACGCCGGTTTGAGGCGGTGCACCCGATGTCTCACTCTTTCGAGTGAGTGTGAGCCGATCGCCCCCGGGAAGCCCTCGACATGGGGTCAGGGGTCAGACCTGGTGGTGTCGCCACTGGTCGGCCGCCGTCCAAGGCCGGGCACACCCGATCGACCCGCCCCCACCGCCGCCGCCCTGCCACCGCCGTGAGCTGGACCATTGCCGGGATTCTCGACAGCCGCATAGGTTGATCGTGATCATCACCCCCACCCGACCGGAGGCCCTGCCGCGCTGGTCGGCGCGCCGGTCCGGGAGGGCGATGGGCGCGAGTCGATCGCCACCCTGACGGTCACCGGCGAGGGTGCCGCCGTGGCCTACCGGAAGATGCGCCTGGACGGCGCCGAGTGGGACCGGTTCACCCCCGGCGAGAAGCCCGTCGTCCTGGAGCTGGACGGCCTGCGGCTGGGCCTGGCGATCTGCGCGGACGCCGCCGATCCGACGCACGCCGAGGAGACCGCCGCGCTCGGCATCGACGCGTACGTCGCCTCCACCCTGTACGGGCCCGGCCCCGCCCGGGCCGAGCGCCGCGACGGGCACTTCCGGGCGCATGCCGCCACCCACCGGGTGTGGTGCGTGCTCGCGACCTCCGCCGGGGCCACCGGCGAGTTCCCGGACAGCTCGGGCGGCTCCGGCGTCTGGGCTCCGGGCGGCGCGCTGGTCGCCCAGGCCGGCACCGCCCCGGGCGAACTGGTCCGCGCCGAGCTGCCCGGGTGGTAGGAGCAATGCCGTAGTAGGCGCGCCGCGGGGAGGGCGGCCCCGGGCGCCCGACCGAGTGCCCGGCGCCTCCTCCGGAAATACCCGGGGCCCGCTCGCGGCTGTGGTGATCGAAGGTCCGTTCCGGGCCGGTCAGGCCCGTACAGGAGGTGCAGCGCGCGATGGGTGACGAGCAGGAGAAGCCCCAGGAGTTCCGGGTCGAACACGACTCGATGGGCGAGGTCCGGGTGCCTGCCGCCGCGAAGTGGCAGGCACAGACGCAGCGGGCGGTGGAGAACTTCCCGGTGTCCGGCCAGCGGTTGGAGCGCGCGCACATCGCCGCGCTGGCCCGGATCAAGGGGGCCGCGGCGCGGGTGAACGCCCGTCTCGGGGTGCTGGACGAGGAGACGGCCGAGGCGATCGTGTCGGCGGCCGAGGAGGTCGCGGAGGGGCGCTGGGACGACGAGTTCCCGGTGGACGTGTTCCAGACGGGCTCCGGCACCTCGTCCAACATGAACACCAACGAGGTGATCGCGACCCTGGCCGCGGAGCGGCTGGGGCGCGCGGTGCACCCGAACGACCACGTCAACGCCAGCCAGTCGTCCAACGACGTCTTCCCGTCCTCGATCCACATCGCCGCCACCGGCGCCGTCACCCATGACCTGGTCCCGGCGCTGGAGCACCTGGCGGAGGCGTTGGAGCGCAAGTCCGCCGAGTTCGCGCAGGTGGTCAAGTCGGGCCGGACGCACCTGATGGACGCCACGCCCGTCACGCTCGGCCAGGAGTTCGGCGGTTACGCGGCGCAGGTGCGGCACGGGCGGGAGCGATTGCTGGCCACGCTCCCCCGGGTCGCCGAACTGCCGCTCGGCGGCACGGCGGTGGGCACCGGCATCAACACCCCGCCCGGCTTCCCCGAGGCGGTCATCGCGGAGGTGGCCCGGGTCACCGGCCTGCCGTTGACCGAGGCGCGGAACCACTTCGAGGCGCAGGGCGCGCGGGACGCCCTGGTCGAGCTGAGCGGTCAACTGCGCACGGTGGCCGTCGGGTTCACGAAGATCGCGAACGATCTGCGGTGGATGGGCTCCGGTCCGCGCACCGGCCTCGGTGAGATCAACCTGCCGGACCTGCAGCCGGGTTCGTCGATCATGCCGGGCAAGGTGAACCCGGTGCTGCCCGAGGTGGTGCTGATGGTCGCCGCCCAGGTGGTCGGCAACGACGCGACGGTGACGCTGGCCGGCGCGAGCGGCAACTTCGAGCTGAACGTGATGCTCCCGGTGATCGCGCGCAACGTGCTGGAGTCGGTCCGGCTGCTCGCCAACAGCGCCCGGCTGCTGGCGGACCGGACGGTGGACGGCATCACCGCCAACGTCGAACGGGCCCGGGAGTACGCCGAGTCGTCGCCCTCGGTGGTGACCCCGCTGAACCGCTACATCGGGTACGAGGAGGCCGCGAAGGTCGCCAAGCAGTCCCTGGCCGAGCGCAAGACGATCCGCCAGGTCGTGCTGGAGCGCGGCTACGTCGAGCAGGGCAAGCTCACCGAGGCGCAGTTGGACGAGGCGCTGGACGTGCTGCGGATGACGCACCCGTAGGGACGCGGGTCAGCCCGGCGCGTCCCAGGTGTCCCCCGGGGCCCTTGGGACGTGCGCCGGGGCGCGGCGGGCGGTCCGCGCCCTCCGCGCCCCGGACACGGGCTGCGGGGAAGATCAGCCCCTGGTGGCTCGGGCACGGCCCGCCCGGCCGCGCCGCATTGCTGCTCCGTTCGACGTCATGGTGGCCATCGAGATCGCCGCCAGGCCGAGCAGGAACATCACGGCACCCACGATGACGCAGGTGACGATGTTCTTGCCGTGCGCGACGGAACCCGAGACGACCCAGGGGGAGATGATCGTCCAGGCGCCCAGTGCGCTGGCCGCCCAGGCCCTCGCGTGGGTGCGCTCGTAGGCCGTTCCGTAGCCCGCCATCAGCACCGTGTAGGCCAGGCCCACGATCAGGCAGGTCACGGTCAGGGTGCTGAACGCGGTGAAGCCGACGATCCATGGCGATGCCGCCAGGAAGAGGCCGGCCAGTACGGCCAGGGCTTCGATGCCCTGGGCGCGGGGGGTCGAGGTGACCCGCTCGTAGTGTTCGCGTAGTTCGACGATGTCCGGATGGTGCTCCATGCCCGTCGGGATATGGGTTGCCACCGATACCACCTCCTGTGGTCCGGAACCTTGGGAGGCGTTCGCCCGTGAAGGCGCTTCGCCCCGTACCCATTCTGTCCCTTCTCCCATGTTTTGCACCTACTTGCCCGGATTGATCGATAACCATCCGATCACGCCGGTGACCTGTGTCTCACCCCCACGGCGGACCATTGCCTATGCAACTCGTTGCATAGCAGGATGCCGGGCATGGCACTGGAGCACGCGATCCTCGTCTCGCTGCTGGAGCAGCCCGGCTCCGGCTACGAACTGGCCAGACGCTTCGACCGGTCCATCGGCCGCTTCTGGACCGCCACCCACCAGCAGATCTACCGGGTGCTGCGGCGCATGGAGACGGACGGCTGGGTGGCCGCGGAGGAGGTCTCCCAGGGCGGACGCCCGGACAAGAAGGTCTACTCGGCGGCCGAGGCCGGACGGGCCGCACTGGCCGGCTGGCTGCGGGAACCGGTCGAGCCGGAGTCCGTCCGGCACGAACTGGCGGTCAAGATCCGGGCCGCCGCCTTCGACGATCCGGCCGCGCTGGTCTCCGAGGTCGAGCGGCACCGCGAGAGCCACGCCACGCTGCTCGCCCGCTACCTCCACGGCGAACAACGGGACTTCCCCGACCTCACCGCGCTCGACACCCGGCAGGAACTGCAGCACGTGGTGCTGCGCGGCGGCATCGAGTACGAGCGGATGACCCTCGCCTGGCTCGACGACGTGCTCGTCACCCTGCGCCGGCTCGCCGCCGACCAGCCGTCCTGACACGTCGACCGGCCGCACCCGCCTGCCCGTCCTCTTCCCTGCCTGCCATGCCTGTCCCAACTCCTTCCCGAACCCTCGACCCCCGGGAGTCCTCGATGCTGTTCAACCCGCGCACCTACGACCCCGCGCAGTTCGACGAGCCGACCCGCCGGCTGCTGCGCGCGACCGTGGACTGGTTCGAGTCCCGCGGCAAGAAGGCGCTGATCGACACCTACATCGACCGCAGCTGGTACGCCGACTTCCTCGAATTCGCCGCGAAGGAAGGCCTGTTCGCGGAGTTCCTGACCCCCTCCGCGGCCGACCCCGACAAGCGCTGGGACACCGCGCGGATCGCCGAGCTGAACGAGATCCTCGGCTTCTACGGCCTCGGCTACTGGTACACCTGGCAGGTCACCATCCTGGGCCTCGGCCCGGTCTGGCAGAGCGAGAACGAGGCCGTCCGGGCCCGCGCCGCCAAGCTCCTCGCGGAGGGCCACGTCATGGCGTTCGGCCTCTCCGAGCGCAGCCACGGCGCCGACATCTACTCCACCGACATGATCCTCACCCCGGACGGCGAGGGCGGCTTCACTGCGACCGGCTCCAAGTACTACATCGGCAACGGCAACGTGGCCGGCCTGGTCTCGGTGTTCGGCCGCCGCTCGGACGTCGAGGGCCCCGAGGGCTACGTGTTCTTCGCCGCCGACAGCCGCCACGAGGCGTACCACCTGGTCAAGAACGTGGTGAACGCCCAGATGTACGTCAGCGAGTTCCGCCTGGAGGACTACCCGGTGCGCGCCGAGGACGTGCTGCACACCGGCCCGGCCGCCTTCGACGCCGCCTTGAACACCGTCAACGTCGGCAAGTTCAACCTCTGCACCGCCTCCATCGGCATCTGCGAGCACGCGATGTACGAGGCCGTCACGCATGCGCAGAACCGGGTGCTGTACGGCAAGCGGGTCACCGACTTCCCGCACGTCAAGCGGGAGTTGACCGACGCCTACGTCCGCCTGGTCGCGATGAAGCTGTTCAGCGCGCGAGCCGTGGACTACTTCCGCACCGCCTCCCCCGAGGACCGCCGGTACCTGCTGTTCAACCCGATGACCAAGATGAAGGTCACCACCGAGGGCGAGAAGGTCATCGACCTGATGTGGGACGTCATCGCGGCCAAGGGCTTCGAGGCGGACACCTACTTCGACAAGGCGGCGAAGGACATCCGCGGCCTGCCGAAGCTGGAGGGCACCGTCCACGTCAACCTGGCGCTGATCCTCAAGTTCATGGGCAACTACCTGTTCGCGCCGGCCGACTACGCCCCGGTGCCGAGCCGGCTGGACGCCGCCGACGACGCCTTCCTGTTCCGCCAGGGCCCGGCCCGCGGCCTCGGCGCGATCCGCTTCCACGACTGGCGCACCGCCTACGACCGCCAGGCGCAGCTGCCCAACGTCGCCCGGTTCCGCGAACAGGCCGACGGCTTCTGCGCGTTGCTGCTCAGCCACGCGCCGAGCAAGGAGCAGCAGGCGGACCTGGACTTCCTGCTGGAGATCGGCCAGCTGTTCGCGCTGCTCGTCTACGGCCAGCTGGTGCTGGAGCAGGCCGAGTTGACCGGCCTGGACGCCACCGACGAGGGCCGCGACGTGCTGGACCAGATCTTCGACGCCCTGGTCCGCGACTTCTCCGCGCACGCCACCGAGCTGCACGGCAAGGCCTCCACCACCGAGGAGCAGGCCGCCTGGGCGCTGGCGAACGTTCGCCGCCCGGTGTCGGACGCGGCGCGGGCCGAGCGGGTGTGGGCCCGGGTCGAGGCGCTCTCGGGCGCGTACGAGATGCAGCCGTAGCGACGGCCGCGGGACGGAAGGACTCCGGGGGTGCCGGTCGGCGGACCGGCACCCCCGGTTCGCATCCGGGCGGCGCTCACACCGGGGCCGCCTTCTCCTGAGGCCCGTCTGCGCGCTCCGGCTCGCCGCGCGTCCGGCCCGCCGGCGCCTCAACCGGCGCCTCAACCGATGCGTCAGCCGTCGCCGAGGCCCATGTCGCGGGCCCGGGCGACGGCTTCGGCACGGGTGGCGACGTGCAGCTTCTCGAAGATGTGCGTGATGTGGTTGCGGACGGTCTTCTCCGCGACCACCAACTCCCGGGCGATCCGCCGGTTGTCCAGCCCGCGCGCGACCAGGTCCAGCACCTCGGCCTCCCGGGCGGTGAGGTCCGGGAACAGCTGCCCCGCCTCCCGCATCCGCGCGCCGGCCAGCAGGGCGGTGATCCGCCCGGCCACCTCGCCGCCGAACACCGCGCCGCCCGCCGCGACCGTCCGCACCGCGTGCAGCACCTCCTCCCGCCCGGCGCCCTTGACCAGGTAGCCGCGCGCACCCGCCTGGAGCGCGGCGAGCAGGTTGCCGTCGTCGTCCGACATGGTCAGCATCAGCACCGGCGGCGGCGCCTCCTGGGTGGCGAGCCCGCGGACGGCCTCCAGCCCCGAGCCGTCGGGCAGCGAGAGGTCCATGATCACCACGTCCGGACGGTGCCGGGCGACCGCCTCCGGCACATCGGCGACCCCCTCGGCCTCGGCGACCACGAGGACGCCCGGGGCGCTCTCCAGCGCCGCCTTGAGCCCCTCCCGGAAGAGGGGGTGATCGTCGACGATCAGTACACGGACCGGCGGCGCATCGCCCGGGTCCGAGGGTGCCAGCGGCAGCTTCTCATCCACCCGGCCGACACTACCAGCGGCGATGCCGCTACTTTCCGTGACAGCCTCCCGAGTCGTCCGCGCCGCGGGCGGGCCGGGAGCCGATCCGGGGCCGGTCACCGCCGTGGGCCCATCGCTCGCTCTCAACTCCGCGGACGGACCCGCCCCGAGCGCATCGGCCCGATGTCCCGTTCCGGTCCCCGCACGGCGCCGGGGGCGCCGATCCGGCCCAGCACGGCGGTGACCGGCCGGCGCGACCCGGCCCGCAGGCCGTACCGCTCCCCCGCCCTGACGTAGATCAAGTCGCCGGGCAGCACCGGCACTTCGCCGAGCTCGCCGAGGAAGGCGCCGGGCCCGGAGAGGACCAGCAGGAAGGAGTCGGCCGCCCGGTCCTCGTACGGTCCGCAGAGGCCGCCCGGTTCGAGGTCCACCGTGTCCACGTCGACCTGCCGCCACGCCCGGACGGCCTCGGGGCCCGACCGCTGGGCGGGGATGTCGGAGCGGGACGGGACGGGGCGGACGGTGAGCACGGCGGTCGGCGCGCCCCGGACGGCGGCGAGTCGGCAGGTGCTGCCGGGCCGGTGGTGCAGCGCCTCCCCGGGGGCGAGGATCCGGCCGGCCGCGGACAGCCGACCGGAGAGCACCACGGTCACCGACTCCGCCGATTGGTAGGGGAGTTGCTCGACCTGGACGCCGGGCGGCAGGGTCTCGACGGTCAGGCCGGCACGGACGAACGGCCGCTGCTCCGGGTCGATCAGCCGTCGGAAGGCGGGCGCGGTGCGGGGGACGGCGGCGGGTACGACGATCATGAGACGCCTCCTCGGAGGGGGACGAACAGTCAGGGACGGGAGAGGGGAGACCGGAGGGCCGGGGAGGAGGCGGCAGGGGTCGACGGCGCCGCGGCGGCGTAGGTCGGTGATGACGGTGCCCGGCATGTCGGGCGCTCCTTCCGGTCGGCGGCGGGCCTTCCGGTCGGCGGCGGGCCTTCCGGTCCGCCTCTGTGATCCACCGTGCGCCGCCCGTTGTCCCGGTCGCACGGGCGTGCCGTCCCGTCCCGAGCCCGGCCCGAGCCCGGCCGTATCCCGGCCGTATCCCGGCCGTATCCCGGCCGTATCCCGGGCGGGGCCCAGCCGGCGCCCGGCCCTATCCCGCTCCTGTCCCGGTCCGGTCCCGGCCGGAGCCCGCACCAGTCCCGCCCCCGGCTCGGGAGGCCCGGGCCGGGCCGGGCCGGACGGCCGCGCCCGGAACGGCGTACGGTGGAAGCGGAGGCCGTGTCATGCACGTCACCGGAACCCACTTCACCCCCTTCGCCGACCGCACCGACGCGGGGCGGCGGCTCGCCGCCCGCCTCGGGTACCTGAGCGGCCCCGACACCCTGGTCGTGGCACTGCCGAGGGGCGGGGTGCCGGTCGCCGCCGAGGTGGCGGCGGCACTCGGCGCACCGCTGGACATCTGCGTGATCCGCAAGCTCGGTGTGCCCTACCAGCCCGAGGTGGGCATGGGCGCGATCGGCGAGGGCGGCGTCCGGGTGCTGAACGAGCACGTCATCCGGGTCGCGTCGGTCACCGGTGCCCAACTGGCCGAGGTGGAGCGGCGCGAGCGCGCCGAACTGGAGCGCCGGGCCCGCCGCTACCGGGGTGACCGCCCGCCCGCCGACGTGCGCGGCCGCACCGTGGTCGTGGTGGACGACGGCATCGCCACCGGCTCCACCGCCCGGGCGGCCTGCCGGATCGTCCGGGAGCGGGGCGCGGCCCGGGTGGTGCTGGCCGTGCCGGTGGCGCCCCGGGACTGGACCGACCGCCTCGACGAGGTCGCCGACGAGCTGGTCTGCGTCGACACCCCGTCGCCGTTCTTCGCCATCGGCGAGTTCTACGTCGACTTCTCGCAGACCCCGGACGAGGAAGTGCTGCGGCTGCTCGCCGAGGCCTGGGACGGTCTGCCCGCGGCCGACCCCGCGGTGGCCGCCGGGGTCGACCGCGAGCTGGTCCTGCCCGTCGCCGGAGTCCGCCTCGCCGGACGGCTGACCGTGCCGGCCGGTGCGCGCGGCGTCGTGCTCTTCGCGCACGGCAGCGGCAGCGGCCGGCACAGCCCGCGCAACCGGTACGTCGCCGAGTACCTGAACCGCGCCGGGCTGGCCACACTGCTGCTCGACCTGCTCACCGAGGGCGAGGAGCCGGACCGGCGCAACGTGTTCGACGTGGGGCTGCTCGGCTCCCGGCTGACCGCCGTCGCCCGGCACCTGGGGGCCGAGGACGCCGCCGCACCCGGGACCGGGACTGCACAGGGCGCCTCGCCCGGGACCGGAACCGTGCCCGAGACCCGCGGACTGTCGCTCGGCCTGTTCGGCGCCAGCACCGGTGCTGCCGCCGCACTCCACACCGCCGCCGAGCTGGGCCCGGCCGTGCGCGCCGTGGTCTCCCGCGGAGGCCGCCCGGACCTCGCCGGGCCCGAGACGCTGGGGCGGGTGCGCGCCCCGACGCTGCTCGTCGTCGGCTCCCTGGACACCACCGTGCTCGACCTCAACCGACGGGCCGGAAGCCTGCTGCGCTGCGAGAGTGAACTGGCGGTGGTGCCGCACGCGACCCACCTGTTCGAGGAGCCCGGAACCCTCGACCAGGTCGCCGAGCTGGCCCGGGACTGGTTCCTGCACCACCTCCCCCGGCCCGGGTCCGGATCCACGCCCGAGAACCCGTGACCCCGTGACCCCGTGAACCAGTGACCCCCGCGAACCCGCGAACGGTGATTGCGCAGACTTCGTGTGTCACGCCCGATCGGCAGCACATTCTGCGCAGCCCGACGCGGGAATTCCTGTTCAGCTTGTACACATTGAGCAGTGAAAAATCGACCTGTTGCCCAACCACCCCGACAGGAGCAAGCTCTCCGCAACCGCACCGCCCACCCGTCCGCGGTGCGGTCGCGATCCAGCGGGAGCCTCAGAGCCGAGGCCCGAAGTGGAGGAACGAGCGATGACCACGCAGTCCGACGCCCTTGAGTTGACCCCCGAGGAGCGCGAGGCCGGTCTTGACGCCGACCAGCTGCGCCGCCTCGTCGGCCTGGTCGAGCACGACGCGGCCACCGACCCGTTCCCGGTCACGGCCCAGGACGCGGTCGTCTTCGTGGTCGGCAACGCCACCCAGACGGCCCAGTTCTACCAGGTCGTGTTCGGCATGGAGCTGGTCGCCTACTCCGGACCGGAGACCGGCCGCCGCGACCGCAAGGCGTACGTGCTGCGCTCCGGCTCCTGCCGCTTCGTGATCAAGGGCGGCGTCCGGCCGGACAGCGCGCTGCTGGACCACCACCGCCGCCACGGCGACGGCGTGGTCGACCTCGCCCTGGAGGTCCCGGACGTCGACAAGTGCATCGAGCACGCCCGTGCCTCCGGCGCCACCGTCCTCGAGGAGCCGAACGACGTCTCGGACGAGAACGGCACCGTACGCCGCGCGGCCATCGCCACCTACGGCGAGACCCGCCACACCCTGATCGACCGCTCCCGCTACCACGGCCCCTACCTGCCGGGCTACGTCGTCGCGGAGAGCCGGGTCCAGCACCCGGAGGGCTCGCCCAAGCGCCTCTTCCAGGCCCTCGACCACGCCGTCGGCAACGTCGAGCTGGGCCGGATGAACGAGTGGGTGTCGTTCTACAACCGCGTCATGGGCTTCGTGAACATGGCCGAGTTCGTCGGCGACGACATCGCCACCGAGTACTCCGCGCTGATGTCCAAGGTCGTCGCCAGCGGCAACCACCGGGTGAAGTTCCCGCTCAACGAGCCGGCCATTGCCAAGAAGAAGTCCCAGATCGACGAGTACCTCGAGTTCTACACCGGCCCCGGCTGCCAGCACATGGCGCTCGCCACCAACGACATCCTCACCACCGTGGACATCCTGCGCGCCCGCGGCGTGGAGTTCCTCAACACCCCGGACGCCTACTACGACGACCCGGAGCTGCGCGAGCGGATCGGCAAGGTCCGCGTGCCGATCGAGGAGCTGAAGAAGCGCGGCATCCTGGTCGACCGCGACGAGGACGGCTACCTGCTGCAGATCTTCACCAAGCCGATCGGCGACCGCCCGACCGTCTTCTACGAGTTCATCGAGCGGCACGGTTCGCTGGGCTTCGGCAAGGGCAACTTCAAGGCGCTCTTCGAGTCGATCGAGCGCGAGCAGGACCGCCGCGGCAACCTGTGAGCCTCGGAGAGCTCTGACGAACGGTCGAGGAGGACCACGGAGATGGCGTACTACCGGCAGCTGGGCAGCATCCCGCCCAAGCGGCACACCCAGCACCGCACCCCCGAAGGCGGGCTCTACTACGAGGAGTTGATGGGCGAGGAGGGGTTCTCCTCGGACTCCTCGCTGCTCTACCACCGGGGCATCCCCTCGGCGGTGGTCAACGCGGTGCCCTGGGAGCTGCCGGACCAGTCCACCGTGCCCAACCACCCGCTGCTCCCCCGCCACCTCAAGCTGCACGAGCTGTTCGCGGGCCAGGAGTGGAAGGCCGCGGACGTCGTGGGCAGCCGCCGGCTGGTCCTCGGCAACGGCGACGTGCGGATCTCGTACGTCGCCGCCGGGGCCCCGAGCGAGCTGTATCGCAACGGGCTCGGCGACGAGTGCGTGTACGTGGAGTCCGGCTCCGGCACGGTCGAGACGGTCTTCGGCTCGATCGAGGTCGGCCAGGGCGACTACGTGATCATCCCGCGCGCCACCACGCACCGCTGGGTGCCGGCCGGCGACGAGCCGCTGCGCGCGTACTGCATCGAGGCGAACAGCCACATCACCCCGGTCAAGCGCTACCTGTCCAAGTACGGGCAGCTGCTGGAGCACGCGCCGTACTGCGAACGGGACTTCCGCGGGCCGGTCGGCCCGCTGCTGGCCGACGCCGCCGGAGACGTCGACGTGCTGGTCAAGCACCGCGGCCCGAACGGGATCTCGGGCACCCGCTACACCGTGCCGCACCACCCCTTCGACGTGGTCGGCTGGGACGGCTGCCTGTACCCGTACGCCTTCAACATCCGGGACTTTGAACCCATCACCGGCCGGATCCACCAACCGCCGCCGGCCCACCAGGTGTTCGAGGGCAACAACTTCGTGATCTGCAACTTCGTCCCGCGCAAGGTGGACTACCACCCGCTGTCGATCCCGGTGCCCTACTACCACGCCAACGTGGACAGCGACGAGGTCATGTTCTACTGCGGCGGCGACTACGCGGCCCGCAAGGGCTCCGGCATCGGCCAGGGCTCGATCTCGCTGCACCCCGGCGGACACACCCACGGACCGCAGCCGGGCGCGTACGAGCGCAGCATCGGCGCGGAGTTCTTCGACGAGCTCGCCGTCATGGTGGACACCTTCCGCCCGCTGGAGCTCGGCGAAGGCGGCCGGGCCGGCGAGGACCCCGGCTACGCCTGGACCTGGTCCGGTCGGGGGCCCGGGCGATGAGCGGGCTCGCTCCCGGGGGTGCGGGCCCGGTCCCCGAGCTGTTCCGCGGGCTCTTCGACGACGCGGCCGTGTTCCCGCCGGGGAACCTGCCGGTCGGCGAGGCGGTGCCCGCGCACCGCGCCCACCGCGCGGCCTGGTACGCCGAGGCGGTCGGCCCGCTCCTCTGCGGGGCGGGCCGGCTGGGCGAGTTGGCCGTGGCCGAGGCCGCTGACGGTTCGGCGGGGGCTGGGGGCGGCGCGGAGGGTTCGGCAGGCGCGGGCGGTTCGGCAGGCGCGGGCGACAAGCCCCTCAGGGTCGGCCTGGTGCTGCCGGGGGGCAGCCCCGAGCTCGCCCCGGCGCTCGCCGCCGCCGCACCGTTCGAGCTGGCCGGGGTCGAGCTGGCCACCCGGGACGCCGCCGAGGCGGTCGCCGCACTCGACCGGCTGCTGCCGCCGGACATCCCGGCCGCCATCGAGCTGCCGCGCGAACTCCTGCGCGGGGACGGGCTCGACGCCGTCCTGGACATCCTGGTGGACAGCCCGTACCGGGCCAAGTTCCGCACCGGCGGACTGGTCGCAGAGGCGTTCCCGGACGAGGAGGAGCTGGCCGCCTTCCTCACCGGCTGCGCGCAGCGCGGACTGCCGTACAAGTGCACCGCCGGCCTGCACAACGCCGTCCGGCACACCGACCCGGAAACCGGCTTCGAGTACCACGGCTTCCTGAACGTGCTGCTGGCCGCGCAGGAGACCGACCGGTCGGCCGCCGCGGCAGTACTGGCGGAGCGCGACGGCGCGGCACTGGCCAAGGCCGTGCACGCGCTGACTGACCGTCAGGTTACGGTGATCCGCAACTCGTTCACCGCGTTCGGCACCTGCAGCATCGCCGAACCCCTGGGCGACCTGGCCGCGCTCGGCCTGCTGTCGCCGCCCAGTCCACTGCACCAGGAGGACCGTTGACCACCCCCCGCAGCTGGCTCGCCAGCGCCCAGGACTCGCCGTTCGGCGTGCACAACCTGCCGTACGGCGTCTTCACCGCCGCCGACCAGCCCGGCCGGCGCCGGATCGGCGTGCGCGTCGGGGACTTCGTGCTGGACGCCGGGGCGGCCGCCCGCGCGGCCGGCGCACCGTCCGTGCTGCTGGACGCGGACTCGCTCAACCCCCTGATGGCAGCGGGCCGTTCGTCCTGGACCCGGGTACGGGCGGACCTCACCACCTGGCTCACGGACGCATCCTTCCGCGAGGCGCTGTCGCCGGCGCTGCTGCCGGTGGACGACGTCGAACTGCACCTGCCGTTCGAGGTCGCCGACTACGTCGACTTCTACGCCTCCGAGCACCACGCCACCAACCTGGGCCGGATCTTCCGCCCGGGCTCGGAGCCGCTCACCCCCAACTGGAAGCATCTGCCGATCGGTTACCACGGGCGGGCGGGCACGGTCGTGGTCTCCGGCACGCCGGTGGTGCGGCCGCACGGGCAGCGCAAGGCCCCCGCCGACGCCGCACCGAGCTTCGGGCCGTCGCGCCGACTGGACATCGAAGCCGAGGTCGGCTTCGTCGTCGGCACGCCGTCCGCGCTGGGCACGCCGGTCGCACTGGACGACTTCCGCGAGCACGTGTTCGGCGTCTGCCTGCTCAACGACTGGTCGGCGCGCGACATCCAGGCCTGGGAGTACGTGCCGCTCGGCCCGTTCCTCGGCAAGTCCTTCGCCACCTCGATCTCGCCGTGGATCGTCCCGCTGGACGCGCTGCAGCACGCCCGGGTCGCACCGCCGCGCCGGGACGTCGAGCCGCTGCCGTACCTGGACGACCGGGACGGCGAACCGTGGGGCCTGGACCTGGCCATGGAGGTCCGGCTGAACGGGCACCTCGTCTCACGCCCGCCGTTCGCCACCATGTACTGGACGGCGCAGCAGCAGCTGACCCACATGACCGTCAACGGCGCCTCGCTGCGCACCGGCGACCTGTTCGCCTCGGGGACGGTCAGCGGGCCGGAGCCGGAAACCCGGGGCGCGCTGATCGAGCTGACCTGGAACGGCGAGGAGCCGCTGAAGCTCGCGGACGGGACGACCCGGACCTTCCTCGAGGACGGCGACGAGGTCGCCATCACCGCCACCGCACCCGGGCCGGACGGTGCCGCGGTCGGGTTCGGCGAGGTGACCGGGCGGGTGCGCGGATGACGGCTGACAACTGACGGACGACAGACGACGGCTGACAGCTGACAGATTTCATCATCTGTCGGCTGTCAGCTGTTATCCGTCAGCCGTTATTCGTCAGCCGCTGCGTGGCACCCGCACCCGTAACGGCCCCCCGCCCCTACAGCCCCGCACCTCCCGTGGCGTCGATGACCCGACCGGTCACCCAGCGGGCGTCGTCGGACGCGAGGAACGCGACGATGTCCGCGATGTCCTCCGGCTGCCCGACCCGGCCGAGCGCGGCGACCGAGGCCGCGTACTCCTGCGCCTGCGCGTTGCCGCGCAGCCAGTCCGCGTTGACGTCGGTGTCCACGATGCCGGGCGCGACCGAGTTGGCGGTGATCCCGCGCGGCCCGAGCTGCTTGGCGAGGTTGAGGGTGAAGGTGTCCAACGCCCCCTTGGTCGCGCCGTAGGCGATGATCTCCGGCATCGCCAGTCGGGCGGCGCCGCTGGAGACGTTGATGATCCGGCCGCCGTCCCGCAGCCGCTTCAGCCCGTGCTGCACCACGAAGAACGGCGCCCGGACGTTGACGGCGAACACCTCGTCGAACTGCTCCTCGGTCAGCGAATCGAGGTCCGCACTGCGCCCGATCCCGGCGTTGTTCACGATGATGTCCACCCCGCCGTCCGTCGCGTGCGCCCCGACGCCGGCGTCGAAGGCCTCCCACAGCGCGGCCGCGTCACCGTGCCGACCGAGCGCGGCCCACAGCGCGAACGCCCGGCCGCCGTCGGCTCGGATGCCCGCCACCACCTCGTCCGCCGCCGCCTCGTCGCGGGCGTAGCCGACGGCGACGGTGGCACCGTCCCGGCCGAGCCGGCGGGCGATCGCCCGGCCGATCCCCCGACTGCCGCCCGTGACCAGCGCCGTCTTGCCCTGAAGCCCGTATGCGCTCATGACAGAGCCCCCTCCTGCTGCATCCACTGTTTTATGAGCGATCGCTCAAGAAAGACGCTAGCACACACTTTTTGAACGAGTGCTCTAAAATTCAGCCCATGACCGAGACACAGGCGGAGGCGCCGAAGCAGGCCCAGGCGCCGAAGCAGGCGCAGGCGCCCGAGCGCGCGGCGGCCGACGCCCCGCCCCGGCCCAGGCGCGGCCGCCCGCCGGCCTTCGACCGCGCCGAGGCCCTGACCGCCGCCACCCGGCTGTTCTGGGAGCGCGGCTACGAGGCCACCTCCGTCACCGACCTGACGGCCGCCACGGGCATGCGCCCGGGCAGCCTGTACGCGGCGTTCGGCGACAAGCGGTCACTGTTCGAGGAGGTCGTCCGGCAGTACGGCCGCTCCCCCGTCGGCGCGTTCGTGGCCGTCGCACTCGAGGAGGAACCCACCGCGTACGGCGCCTTCGCCCGCATCCTGCGCGAGGCCGCCGCCGTCTACGCCGACCCGTCCCACCCGGCCGGCTGCCTGGTGATCTCCGCCGCCACCAACGTCTCCCCGCAGGACGCCTGGGTCCAGGCCCACCTGCGCGAGCTGCGCACCGAGAACCTGCGGGTCTTCGAAGCGCGGCTGCGCCGGGCCCAGGAGGACGGCGACCTGCCGCCCGACACCGATCCGGAGGCACTGGCCCGCTTCCTCGCCACCGTCATCCAGGGCATGTCGCAGCAGGCCAGGGACGGCGCCACCACCGCCGAACTGGCACGCACCGCCGAACTCGCCCTGCGCGCCTGGCCGTGACCGGAGCCGCAGGCCGTCCGAGGCTGCCGGCCACCCCGGCCCGGTGATCACGACTGCGCACCGCCCCCGGTACGGTGGACGACGGAAGCGAACGGCGGACGGCGGACGGCGGACGGCGGACGTCGCGGGGCGACGGACACCGACATCACCGAGGGACGGGAGCGGGCCCGATGAGCGCAGAGGTGGCGGAGGTCCAGGCGTACCTGGACGGCGGCGTCGGACGGATCGTGCTGAACCGCCCGCGGGCGCTCAACTCGCTGACCCACGGCATGATCACCACCCTGCACTCGACGCTCGACGCATGGGCGGCCGACGAGCGCGTACGCGTCGTGGTGCTGACCGGCGCGGGTGAACGCGGCCTGTGCGCGGGCGCCGACATCCGCGCGATGCACGAGGACGCGAAGGCGGGCGGGGCCGGCAGCCGGGCCTTCTTCCGCGCCGAGTACCGGCTGAACGCGCTGATCGCCCGCTACCCGAAGCCGTACGTCGCGGTGATGGACGGCATCACGATGGGCGGCGGCGTCGGCCTGTCCGCCCACGGCGCGATCCGGATCGTCACCGAGCGCTCCACCGTCGCGATGCCGGAGACCCGGATCGGGCTCGTCCCGGACGTCGGCGGCAGCCTCCTGCTCGCCGACGCCCCCGGCGAGTTGGGCATCCACCTCGGGCTCACCTCGGCCTCGATGGGCCCAGGCGACGCGCTGCTGTGCGGATTCGCGGACCACTACGTGCCCTCCGCGCGGATCCCCGAACTGCTCGACGCACTCACGCGCAGCGCCGCGTCGGCCTCCGCCGTCACGACCTCCGCCGTCACGACCAGCTCCGTCACGACCGCGGCTGTCGACGCCGTCGTCGCCGCGCACGCCGAGCCCGCGCCGCCCGCCGCCCTGGCCGAGCAGCGGGCCTGGATCGACGAGTGCTACGCGGCCGACACCGTCGAGGAGATCGTCGAGCGCCTGCTGAACTCCGGTGTCCCGGAGGCGAAGGAGGCCGTCGAACTGCTCCTCGGGAACTCCCCCACCGCCGTCAAGGCGACCCTCGCCGCGCTGCGCCGGGCCCGTACGCTGCCCTCGCTGGAGGCCGTGCTCGACCAGGAGTACCGCGTCTCCTGCGCCGCGCTGGACGGCCACGACCTGGTCGAGGGCATCCGCGCCCAGGTGATCGACAAGGACCGCAACCCCCGTTGGGAGCCCGCCACCCTCGCCGGGGTGACGGAGGTGGACGTCGCCCGCTTCCTCGCCCCGCGCGAGGGCGACGAGCTCGGCCTGGCCTGATCTCTCGGCCGCCCACACCGTCGGCGCACCGTGGGCCCGCGCTGAACCACCCGGTGCTGCCGATGCCCCCGCCCGGGGACCGGATCGTCGAGCGGCGCAAGGCCTGGCGCCCTCCGCCGGCTCGTGACCGGTGTCTCGCATGTCAAGACTGGCGCGAGGCGGGCCAGGTCGTAGATCGTTGGGTGGTCAGGGCGCGCCCGCGCGGCGCCGAGCAGCGGAATGGGAGTCGACGGCGATGACCGAAACCGATACCGAGACCTACGAGACGATCCTGGTCGAGCGCAAGGGCCGGGTGGGGCTGATCACGCTCAACCGGCCCAAGGCGCTCAACGCGCTGAACAACCAGCTGATGAACGAGGTGGTCGCCGCCGCGACCGCCTTCGACCGGGATCCGGAGATCGGCTGTCTGGTGATCACCGGTTCGGATAAGGCCTTCGCGGCCGGCGCCGACATCAAGGAGATGCAGGGCAACCGGTTCCCGGACGTCTACCTGGACGACTGGCTGGGCCCGTGGGACCGGCTCGCCGCGCTGCGCAAGCCC
This sequence comes from Kitasatospora sp. NPDC023385, assembly GCF_055664045.1. Taxonomy (NCBI): domain Bacteria; kingdom Bacillati; phylum Actinomycetota; class Actinomycetes; order Kitasatosporales; family Streptomycetaceae; genus Kitasatospora; species Kitasatospora sp. NPDC023385. Next base: position 357,837 of record NZ_JBVOOL010000001.1, read on the forward strand.
GTGGTGGCGGCGGTGGCCGGGTTCGCGCTCGGCGGCGGCTGCGAGCTGGCGATGATGTGCGACATCCTGCTGGCGGCGGACACCGCGAAGTTCGGGCAGCCGGAGATCAAGCTCGGCGTCATCCCCGGGATCGGCGGCTCGCAGCGGCTGACCCGGGCGGTCGGCAAGGCGAAGGCCATGGAACTGTGCCTGACCGGCCGGATGATGGGCGCCGAGGAGGCCGAGCGGGCCGGACTGGTCTCCCGCATCGTCCCAGCCGACCAGCTGCTCGCCGAGGCCCTGGCGACCGCCGAGACCGTCGCCGCGATGTCCACCCCGGCGGCGGTCATGCTCAAGGAGAGCGTCAACCGCGCCTTCGAGACGACCCTCGCCGAGGGCGTCCGCTTCGAGCGCCGGCTCTTCCACGCGGCCTTCGCCACGGCGGACCAGAAGGAGGGCATGGCGGCCTTCGCCGAGAAGCGGCCGCCGTCCTTCACCAACCGCTGACGGCCGACGGGTGAACGAGTTCAGCTGACAGGTATCAGCTGACGGATTTCAGCTGACAGACTTCAGATGATGAAATCTGTCAGCTGAACTCTGTTCGTCGCCCGGCGCCCGTTGCTCGCCGCACGCCACCCGCCGCCTGCTCACCCCTCCTCCACCGCCACGGTGTTCAGCCGGGCCAGCCCGCTGCGGGTGGCAGCGACCACGATCCGGTCGCCGGGGGTGAGCCGTCGGGTGCGGTCGGGGAAGTTCCACTGCAGCTGCGCAGTGTGGGCGAAGCGGGCGGCGATGACCCGGACGCCGCCCGGGTCCTCCAGGTCGTGCCGGTTCAGGCCGATCAGCCCGCTGCCGTCCTCGACCGTCAACTCGGCGATCAGCAGCGCGTGCCGGAACACCGACAGCGTCCCGCGCACGTCGCGCCCCATCAGCGCCGCCGCGAAGGCGGGCGCGGCCAGGTAGGAGACCGATCGCGAGGCGGCGTTGTCCAGCGTCCGGTAGAAGTGCCCGGCGAAGTCGTCGTCGAACAGCCGTACCACCACGCGGACTTCGGGATTGCCGTGGCGCGCCTCCAGGGCCGCCTCCAGGTTGGTGGCGTCGTCGCCGCTGACCGCGACCAGCGCCCGGCTGTGTTTCAGCCGGGCCCGGCGCAACTGCTCCTCGAACGGGCCGTCGCCCATCACGACCGGGATCCCGAGCGCCCGGACGGCGGCGACGCCGCGCGCCTGCGGATCCCGTTCCATGCAGACCACCGGTACGCCCAGGTCGTGCAGTTGGGTCGCGACCCGGGTGCCGACGTTGCCGAGCCCGACGACGATCACGTGGTCGCGGGTGCCCGCCCCGGGGTTGCGCGGCTGTCCGCGCCGCCCGGAGGCCAGCACCTCGACCGCGATGGCGGTGGCGACCGGCGCGAAGGTGATCCCGCAGATGGTGATCACCACCTGCGCGACCCGTTGCCACAGCCCACCGGTGCCCGTCCCGGCGGCGATGTCGGCGAGCTGGTCGGGCTGGGCGTTCCCGGCCAGATCGAGCAGCGAGATGTAGACGGTCCAGCCGAAGTCCCGGTTGAGGTACCAGAGCACGCCGAAGGACATCAGCACGGCGGCGAAGGCGGTGAGCAGCACCAGCCGCATCCGGGCGCTGGTGAAGAACCGCATGGTGTCGAGCAGCCGCCAGCGCAACCGCCACCGCCAGGCGGTCGCCTCCCGCGGCTCGATCCGCAGCACCTGCAGCGCGGCGGTACCGCCCGGTTCCTCCGTCGGTTCGGGGTCGGCGGCCGGCTCCGGTTCCTCCGCCGGCTCAGGCTCGGCCGCCGACTCCGGTTCGCGCCGCTCGTCCCTGGGGCGGATGGGTCCGTCGTCGCCGAACTCGCAGGCGAGCCTGACGAATTCGGCCGAGTCGCCCTGCTGCTCGGGCAGCAGCCGGATCCTGCTGAGGTCCTGCCGGTCGATCTGGTCGGCGACCACGCAGATCCGGTCGGCGGTGATGTCGTCGTCGAAGGCGATGTGCAGGTAACGCCCGTCGATCTCGACCGAGTTGGGCCGCCCGAGGGCGGCGGCCGCGAAGGCCGGGGCGGCGGTGGCGGAGCCGGAGAGCGCGGCGCCGTTCCTGAGCAGCCGTTCGATGTTCTCGCCGAGCCGTTGGTTGAACATCCGGAACACGATGCGGATGTCGGAGTTGTGGTTCTGGGCGCTGAGCGCCGCGTGGATGTTCTCCTGATCGCTCCCCTCGACCAGGGCGAGGCCGCGGGCGGTGCTGATGGACACCGCGCGCAGGGCCTCGTCGGTGATGCCGGCGTACTCCACGACGGCCGCGACGCCGTCGAGTTGTTCGATCTGCGGCGCGTGGTCGCGGGTCCGGTCGGCGACCAGGACGACGACGGGTACCTCGTAGTGCTCGACGAGCTCCAGGATCAGTCGGTGGGCCAGCGCGTTGCCCCCGCAGACGATGTAGTGCTGGCTGATCGGCTCGACCGGAGGGCTCCCCCACCCTTCATGAGTCATACCGCCGGATGATATCGACGGCGGGTGTCCGGCGGGTGTCGTTCCGGCGACCGCGGCGGATCCCTCGAACGGCGGTGTCCGGCGCGCGACCCGAAGGCGGCGCGCAGAGGCTGGGGTCCGATCCCTGTCCGTCCCCGCCCAGTCCGTCCCCGCCCCGCCCCGCCCAGTCCCGCCAGCCCAGCCCGACCCGACCCGACCCGACGTCAACCGTCGCCGGCCCGAGGAGTACGCCACCGTGGTCCCTCCGATCATCACCCCCGACGGTTCCCCGGTCCAGGGCCCGCTCGGCCTGCTCGCCAAGGCCGCCTGGCAGATCCTGCTGGTCGCCGGACTCGCCTCGCTCGCCCTCGGAATCGTGGTCTTCGTCTGGCCCCGCGAGACGCTGCTCGTGGTGGGCGTGCTCTTCGGGCTCTACCTGCTGGTGATCGGCATCGTGCAACTGGTCGCCTCGTTCGGCACCCATGCCACCACCGCGCTGCGGGTGCTGGCCTTCATCAGCGGCGCGGTCTGCGTGCTGCTGGGGCTGCTCTGCTTCCGCAGTGCGGTGCGGTCCCTCCTGCTGCTCGCGCTGTGGATCGGGATCGGGTGGCTGTTCCGCGGCATCACCCAGCTCGCCGCCGCGATCTCCGACCCCCTGATGCCGGCCCGCAGCTGGCAGGCCTTCGCGGGCGTGGCCAACACGCTGGCCGGTGTGCTGCTGCTGGTCTGGCCGGTCGGGTCGATCGCCGCGCTGACCGTGCTGGCCGGCTGCTGGCTGGTGATCCTGGGCGTGGTCGAGATCGCGACGGCGATCCAGGTGCGCAGCCGGGCCAGGCGGCTCCCCTCGGGGGTCTGAGCCGCGAGGCCCTGAGCTGGGGCGGTGCCGCGACTGCCGGCACCCGAGGCTACGGGCGCGGGGCGTAGCCGAGCCGGAAGGTGGCGGCCTCCAGCCGTTCCGGGGTGAGCCGGACCTCGGTCAGCCGCTCGGCCAGCGCGAACGCGGCCTCGGTGTGCAGTTCGTAGCGCTCCCCGTCGAGCTGGAATCCGCAGGCGGCCATCAGCTCGACGGTCCCCGGGGCGGCGGCGTCCGAGCCGTCCCGCTGGTCGGCGAAGAGCGGCTCGAAGCGGAGCCGGCAGCCGCCGTGCTCCCACCAGTTGAAGTGGTCCACCGCGTTGACGTTGCGGAAGTGCGAGACCAGGCGGGTGCCGTCGGTGAGCGCGGGGATGACCTCGTGCAGGCTGCCGAGGTAGCCGTAGACCTCGACGGCGAGGGCCCAGCCGTCCAGCTCGGTGACGGCGACGAGCAGCCGGTCGTCGTCCTCCCCGAGCAGGGCCGCGGCCTCCTCGTCCTCGCCGTCGTCGAAGGTCTCCCAGGCCTCGACCACCGCGTCCAGCCCGGTCACCTCGCGGCCGGGCAGGGCGTCGAAGCGGCGCAGCAGTTCCCCGGCGGAGACGCCCTGGACCTGGGTGAGGCAGTAGGCCTCACCCAGGACGGGGTAGCGCTTCTTGAACCAGGTGTAGTCGGTGGCGTGTGCGGTGGTCATGGGCCGATGCTGCCAGACGCCTCCGACACCCGGCCCGGCCGCCCCGGGCTCAGCGCCAGACCGGCGCGTCCGTCCCCCAGCGCCCCGGCGGGCGCGACCAGTCGGCGGGCGCTCCCTCGTACCCGATCGGCGGCAGGGCGTGGCGCAGCCGCCCGTACGCGGAGTCGGTCTCGACGAGCCACCCTGACGGGTCGTAGGGCTCGCAGCCGACCTGGGCCGGCTCCTGCCGCTCGATGCCGTGCAGCAGCCAGGAGGCCGTGCCGGCGAGGGAGAAGCGCAGGTGGCGGCCGCCGGGGCGGCGGGTGCGCTGGTCGGTGAGGGCGCGCAGGACGGCGCCGGCGATGAGGTAGCCGGTGCCGTGGTCGAGGGCCTGGGCGGGCAGGACGCCGGGGTGGCCGTCGGCGGCGGCCTCGTGGTCGGCGATCCCGACGCCCGCCTGGACGAGGCTGTCGAAGCCGCGCCGCCCCGCCCACGGCCCCGTCCAGCCCCACGCGCACACCTGGGCGACGATCAGGTCGGGGCGGCGGGCGAACAGCGCGTCGGGCCCGAAGCCGAGGGCGTCGAGGGCGCCGGGGCGGTAACCGGTGACGACGACGTCGGCGGTGGCCAGTAGGTCCTCGAAGACGGTGCGGTCGGCGGGATCGGCGAGGTCGAGGCGGGTGGAGCGCTTGCCGAAGCCGGTGTCGGCGTGGGCGTCCTCGGACTCGGGCAGCCGGGGCGAGTCGACGCGCAGGACGTCGGCGCCGAGCAGGGCGAGGGTCCGGGTGGCGACCGGTCCGGCGATCACCCGGGTGAGGTCGAGGACCCGGATCCCGGCGGCTGGCCGGTCCACCGGGGCCGCGCCGAGCGGACGCGCGGACGTGGCGTTCACGGTGCCGTCGGCGTTCGCGACGTGCGCGGTGCCGTCGGCGTTCTCGGTGTTCCCGGCGTTCGCGGTGCTCCCGGCGCTGACCTCCCGGTGCTCCACGAGGGGGTGCATGGTCGCGCTCACCGGCACGACGGCCACCGCGAGCGCCCCCGCCGCGTACGCACGCCCCTGGACCTGCTCCGACGGCAGCTTGCCGAGCGTCTCGGCGAGTTGCTCCGGCCCGGCGTCGGGGGCGAGGCCGAGGGCGGCGAGCAGCCGGGTGCGGTGGTGCGGGTAGTTGGCGTGGGTGCGCACCCAGCCGTCGGCGGTGCGCCAGAAGCCGGAGTGCGGGGCGAAGTTGACGGGCGAACGGCCGTCGACCGTCAGGTGTCGCTCGCTGACGAAAGCGGTGGCGACCGCGCCCTGGTCCACCCGGACCGCGGGGACCGGGCGACCGGTGCGGAGGGCGGCCAGCTCGGCGGCGGCGAGCGAGCAGGCGGCCACGGTGGCCCGGGAGAGGCGCCGCACCGGCAGGCCCGAGGGCAGCACGTCTTCCGGGCCGTGGAAGCTCACCCGCTCCAGCAGCTCGGCCGAGCCGCCGAGGGCCGCCCAGGCGTCGGCGAGGGGGCGGTCGGCGGGCTCGCGGTCTGCGGATCGCATGGACGTTGCGGATCCTGCGGGCGATGCAGGCCGTGTGGGCGATGCGGATCCTGAGGACGCTTCGGGCAACGAACGATCGGTCATGCCCGGCATTGTGCTCCCCTTTTCAGGCGCTCGCCGTGACGCCCGCCACCAGCATCAGCAGCACCGCCGAGACCATGGTCATCCGGCGGGCGGCCCGCGGCGTACCGCCGAATCGGCCGCCGAGGCGCCCGCTGGCGTGCGCGACCAGCCCGTACACCACCGCGCAGGCCAGCACGTTGAGCGAGCCGAGCGCGAGCACCTGCACGCCGACGGGCAGGGCGGCACCCGGGTCGACGAACTGCGGCACGAGGGAGAGGTAGAGCAGCAGGCCCTTGGGGTTGAGCAGCGCGGTCAGCATGCTCTGGCGCAGCACCGTCGCGGTGGGCTGCGGCTTGGGTGCGGTCAGGGCGGCCGCGGCCCCGCCCTTGCGCAGCGCGAACAGCATGGTGGCGGCGAGCACCAGCAGGTACGCGGCGCCTGTCAGGCGCAGCACGGGCAGGGCGGCGGGGACGGCGCGCAGCGCGGCGGCCAGTCCCGCGCTGGAGAGCAGGGTGTGGACGGCGTACCCGGCGCAGACGCCGCCGACCGCGACGAGCGCGGCGCGCCGTCCCTGGCCGAGGCCGCGGGCGGCGATGTAGAGCCAGTCCGGGCCCGGGGTGCAGACCAGCAGGAGGTCGACTCCGAGGAAGAGGAGGAGGGCGTGGGTGTCCATGGGCGTGAGTGACCTGTCGTGCTCGTCGCGGTGAGGTTCCCCGGGGTGGGCCGGGTCCGGGTGCGTCCGGGTCCGGATGCGTCCGGGCGGCGGGGTGTCCGGGCGGCGGGTTCGGGTACCGGGGTACGCGTCCGTGGACCGGTGCGGTCACTGAAGGTAGCCGGAGAGGGCTGGCACGCGATGGCCACTTCCTGCACGTCCGAGCCGGTTTTTGGCAGAATATTGCGCCATGGACAGAATCGACCGCAGAATCCTCCGCGAGCTCCAGCAGGAAGGCCGCCTGACCAACGCCGAACTGGCCGACCGGGTCGACCTCACCCCGTCGCCCTGCCTGCGCCGAGTGCGCCAGCTGGAACAGGACGGCGTGATCCGCGGCTACCGGGCGATCGTCGACGGCGCGGCGGTCGGACGCGGATTCCAGCCGTTCGTGACGATCACCATGCGTCACGAGGACCAGGTGACGGTCGCCGAGTTCGAGCGCCGGGTGGCCGAGCTGCCGGAGGTGGTGGAGGCACACCGGCTGTTCGGCGAGCCGGACTACCTGCTGCGGATCGCGGTCGCCGACATCGCTGCCTACGAACGCTTCATCACCGACGTACTCTCCGGACTGCCCGGCATCGCCCAGGTCAACTCGCACCTGACGATGAAGCAGGTGAAGGCCGATCGGGGGCTCCCGATCGGCGGGTAGGGTGCAAACCGGAGGCGCCGAGGCGGCCCGTACGGGGACAGGGTGACGCGCCGAGACCTGGGGGACGAATGCACGTGATCCGCCGACTCGACCTGGGGTACTTCGTCCGGCCCGCCTCCGAGGTGGGCGGCCCGGAGCCACGCGTGGAGCCCGTGCTCGCGTACCTGGTCCGGCGCCCGGAGGGACTGCTGCTGTTCGACACCGGGATCGGCAGCGGGGAGCCGGAGACCGAGGCGCACTACCGGCCGGTCCGCCGACCGCTCCCGGAGGCGCTCGCCGCGGCCGGGGTCTCCGTCGCCGACGTCGACCTCGTGGTCAACTGCCACCTGCACTTCGACCACTGCGGCGGGAACCCGCTGCTCGCCGACACCCCCGTCCTGGTCCAGGCGGACGAACTGGCCACCGCCAGGCGCGGCGGCTACACCATCGACGCGCTGGTCGACTTCCCCGGCGCCGACTACCGCCTGCTCGACGGCGAGGCCGAGATCTGGCCCGGCGTCCGGGTGCTGCCCACCCCCGGCCACACCGCGGGCCACCAGTCGCTGCTGGTCGACCGCCCGGACGGCCCGGTCCTGCTGGCCGGTCAGGCGTACGACTTCGCCTCCCAATACGGGCAGGCGGTGCTAGCCCGGCGGGCGGCGCTCGAAGGCGTGGCGGCTCCCCTGCCGGGCTACCGGGCCTGGCTCGACCGGGTGGCCGAGTGCGGGCCGCGCCGGGTGCTGTTCGCGCACGACCACGCGGTGTGGGAATCGTGCGCGTAGGCCTTCCGCCACTCGGCGGGGCCCGCACCTCTCGTGACTTGTCGAAAAGCCGAGGCGAGGCCGTCTGTTCGTGCGCAGGAGCGCTCAGAACTCGGTGCGGAAGCGCTCGGAACTCGTGTGCGGGGCGCTCGGGACTCGAGTGCGGGGGCGCTCAGAAGGTGAAACGCAGCGAGCGGACCCGGTGGTCGAAGCTGGACGGCACGAGCTCCGGCTCGCCGAGCGAGCGCGCCTCGGGCAGGCGGGTGAACAGCTCGCGGAACAGCACCGTCATCTCCTGCCGGGCCAGGTGCGCGCCGAGGCAGTAGTGCGGCCCTCCGCCGCCGTAGCCGAGGTGGGGGTTGGGCGCGCGGGTGATGTCGAAGGCGTCCGGGTCGGGGAAGACCGCCTCGTCGCGGTTGGCCGAGCCGTAGAACAGCGCGACCTTCTCCCCCGCGCGCAGCAGCGGGCCGCCGGGGCCGCCGAGCTCGTGGTCGACGGCGAGGGTCCGATGGAACTGGATGATCGGCGTGGCGTGGCGGACGATCTCGTCCACCGCGCCGCCGAGCCGCCCGTCCAGGTCGGAGAGGAGCAGGGCGCGCTGCTCGGGGTGGACGGTCAGCAGGTGCAGGCCGTGGGCGAGCGCGTTGCGGGTCGTCTCGACTCCGGCGACGAGCAGCAGGGTGAAGAAGGCGCCGAGCTCGCGGCCGCTGAGCCGACGGCCGTCCACGTCGGCGGTGACCAGCGCGGAGATCAGGTCCTCCGCGGGCCGGCGGCGACGCTCCCGGCCGATCCCGGCCACGATGCCCTGCATCCGGGCGAGCGCCCGCAGCGCCCGCCCGGGCGCCCGGAGCCGGCGGCGCAGCGGGCGGGCCACGCCGATCTCCGCGGAGGTGCGGTTGACCAGGTCGAGGATGGCGCGGCGCGGCTGCTCGGGGATGCCCATCATGGTGCAGATCACCTGGAACGGGAGTTCGGCGGCGACCGCGGTGACGAAGTCCTCCGGCCGGTCCCGCTCGACCTGGTCGACCAGGGCCGCGCTGATCCGGTGGACGTCCTCCTCGACCCGCCGGAGCAGCCGCGGGGTGAAGGCCTGCGAGACGATCCGCCGCAGCTGGGCGTGGCGGGGGTCGTCCAGGTTGACCATCGAGTCGCCGAACAGCAGCCGGACCCAGCGCGCCGGGGCCGGAGTGGTGACGCCGGGGCCGCTGAGGAACACGGCCGGGGCGCGACTGGCCTCGGCCACGTGGGCGTGGCGGACCAGGGCATGGAACCCCTTGCCGGTGGCCCGGTCGCCGAAGAACACCGGGGCGGGGCGGCGGCGCAGCTCGGCGAAGGCGGCGGCGCGGGCGGGGGCAGGCAGCTGCCAGAAGGCGGGGGCGGCGAGGTCCGCGGGACCGACGGGATCGGCAGGGTCGGCGGAGTCGACAAGGGGCTTCGTGGCTTCCGCCGGGGTTTCCAAGGCGCCTCCTCTTTATGCACGGGCTCGTTCCGGCACGCACGGAACGCGCGCGACTCAGTGATGCACGGAACGCAGCTGACCGTGCACATTTAGTGAGCAGGTGAGGAGCGATTGTCAAGTCCGCCCCGACGGTCATATGAGCGACTGTCCGGATCGGCGCACCGCCCCCGTCGACGGGCGCGGCTGCCGTTCGGCCCGAGCGGTCGGGCCAGCGGTCGGGCGAGCGGTCGGGGATGGTCTCACGGGCGGGAACCGGCCATGACCGGAGGGTGCGGTATCCGCCGCACAGGGTGGGTGCGACGATGAGTGCCATCGTGATGACCGACCGGATCCGCCTGCTGCGCGCCGCGGTCTTCGCCGCGCTGTGCGTGGCGATGGCCGCCACGGCGCACGTCGCCATGGCCGGGTCCGGTGTCTCGCCGACCGTGCTGGCCGGCACGTTCGGGGCGGTCCTCGGGCTGACCTGGCTGCTCGCCGGGAGACGGCGCGGACTCGGCGTGATCAGCGCCTGGATGGTCGCGGCGCAGACCGCGCTGCACCTCCTGTTCGAACAGGCCGGGGCACTCACGCGAGGGGGCGGCGGCCTCGGCCGACTCGCCACCACGGACTGGGCGGCCCTGCTGCTCTGCAACCCGGACCGCGCGCCCGGCGGGCTCTCGCCGGTCGAACTGGCCCGGATGGCGGGCCTCGACCCGGCCACCCCGCCGGCCACCGGCGGCCTGCGCCCGATGGCGGGTATGCACCACGGGGCCGCGGGCATGGGGACCTCCGCCGACGGGATGGCCATGGACACGGGCCTCACCGGGATGACTGGGGCGCCCGGGATGCCCGGGATGCGCGGGATGCGCGGGATAGCGCACTCGATGCCCGGCGCCGTGCCCGACGGAATGCCGAGCGGAACGACGGGCGGCATGGCGGACGGCATGTCCCACGGCATGGCCTCCGGCATGGCGCACGGCGCGTCGCCCGGGATGGTCGCCGCTCACGTGCTGGCCGCGCTGGCGTGCGCGCTGTTGCTCTGGCGCGGTGACGCGGCGCTGGTCCGGCTCTTCGAACTGCTCGGCGCGCTCGGTACTGTCGTCGCGGGGGCGCTGCTGCTCCCGCTGCTGACGCTCCTCGTGCGTCCCTTCGGGTACCGAGCCCCGGCGCCGCCCCGGCCGGCCGATGACCGGGCCCGGACGCCCCGGTCGGTACTGCTCACGCATGCCGTAGTCCGGCGCGGGCCGCCGGCGTTCGCACTCGCCTGCTGACGCGCCCGCCGCTGCGCTCCCCCGGCCGCCTCCGGCCTCCGGAACCCCGCGACGGGCAGGTCGCCCTGCCGCCCGGCCGTGCCTTCCGCCGCCGTACCGCCAGGGCGCGGGCCCGCGCCCGCCGCCGCGCCGCCCCGGTCATCCGGGAGGTGCGACGTCCCGCGCGGTCGCCCACGGACGCCGACGGTGCCGCCTGCGCGGCGCCGTCCCAGCCTTCCCCTCGGGACCTTTCCATGCCTGACTACGACGGCGCACCGGCTCGGACCGGCGCCACCGTCCTACCGCTCGGCGGCCTGCGGGCCCTCCGGAGCGCGACCGACCAGCCCCGCCGACAGCCGGGCCGACCACTCCTCCGACGGCCCGTCGAACGCGGTCGCCCGCATGTGGCCGCCCAACTGCTCCGCCCGGGCCAGCCACTCCCGGCAGCCGGTGCAGCGCGCGACGTGCTTGTCCAACCGGACGTCCGACAGGCCGCTCGGTTCGCCATCGAGCCGGGCGGACAGAGCGGTCCGGAACTGCGCGCATCTCATAGGACCATCGTCCCGCACTGCCACGGCACCGGGACCGGCCGGGTCGGAGGCCGCCGTGGATGACGAGCAGCTCACCGCACTCGCGCTGACCGCCCGCTCCGGCCGGGCGGCGGACGTGGAGGCCTTCGTCCGCGCGACCCAACGGGACGTCTGGCGCTTCGTCGCCCACCTGACCGACGTGCAGTCCGCCGACGACCTGGCGCAGGAGACCTTCCTGCGCGCGCTGCGCGGCCTGCCCGCGTTCGCGGGGCGCTCCTCGGCCCGCACCTGGCTGCTGTCGATCGCCCGGCGCACGGTGATCGACCGGTACCGGATGGCCGCCGCCCGGCCGCGCTGCGCGGCGCTGCCGGACTGGCAGGAGGCGGCGGAGCGGCAGAGCGGCCTGCCGGAGGCGGGGTTCGAGGACGGCATCGCCCTCGGTGACCTGCTCGACCGGGTGCCCGCGCAGCGGCGGGAGGCCTTCGTGCTGACCCAGGTGGTCGGCCTGAGCTACGCCGAGGCCGCCGAGGTGGCCGGCTGCCCCGTCGGCACCGTCCGCTCCCGGGTCGCCCGAGCGCGGGAGGAACTGATGGCACGCCTGCGGGCGGCCGAGGCCGGGGAGCTCGCAGCCGCCTGCTGAACGGGGCCGGCGAACAACTGACGGGCGACGGACAACAGCCGACGACTGACAGATGACAGATTTCGAAATCTGTTATCTGTTGCCTGTCATCTGTCGCCTGTCATCTGTCAGCGGTCGGCTGTCATCCGCCGCCCGCTCGCAGAACGCCGCCGCCGGAAAAATTCCCCCAAGTGTTCGGAACCGGAGCCCCCGCGCCCCCGACTGCTGTACCGGACGCCGCCGCCGAGGCGGTGTCCGGTCCGGCAGCTCGGGAACGGAGGGACTCCATGGCAGCGCAACCGCCCACGGTCGCCATACCACTGACTGATCGTCAGCTGGAGGCGGTCGACCGCTGGAGCCTGGTCGTGGCAGCCGGCTTGCTCTCGTTCGTCGCGATGCTCGACATGAACGTGGTCAACCTCGCGCTCACCGACATCGCGGCCGGCATGCACGTTTCCCCCGGCGTCGCCCAGTGGGCCGTCCTCGGCTACCAACTCCCACTCGTCGCGCTCCTCCTGCCCGCCGGTCGGTGGCTGGACCAGGTCGGCACCCGGTCCGCCCTGCTGCTCGCGGTCGGCTGCTTCGCCGGCTGCAGCGTGTTGGCGGCGTGCGCGCCTTGGGCGGCCTGGCTGATCGCGGCCCGCCTGCTGCAGGGCGCCTTCGGGGCCGTGCTCTTCGTCCTGATGCCGGTGCTCGCCGCGACGTCCGTACGGCCCGAACTACGCGGGCGGGCGATGAGTGTGCCCGCCACCCTCGGCCCGCTCGGCGCCGTGACCGGCCCGGTCGTCGGCGGCCTGCTGCTGGACCACCTCGGCTGGCGGGCGATCTTCCTGGTCAAGCTTCCGGTCTGCCTGGCCGCCGTGCTGATCGTGCGGCGGTACGCCCCGCGTCGCGGTGGTCTCCGCCTGCCCGAGCGGGGTTCGCTCGGCGACGCCGCCCTGATAGGCAGCGCCGTGGCCGCCGTCCTGCTCGGGCTCACCCTGGCTCCCGACGCACCGCAGTGGCTGCTGCTGGCGCTGCCCGCCGCGCCGCTGGTGGTGCTGTGGCTGCGCCGCCCCGGCGGCCGACCGGTGGCCGGGCTGTTGCGGGCCGCCGGGACGGCCGGGGTCAACGCCTCGGTGCTGGCGCTGGCCGCCGGCTTCGCGGCCTGCCAGTACCTGCTCGTCCAGCACCTGCGCGGCCCCCGGGGCGAGAGCGCGACGGCCACCGCCCTGACCATGCTGGCGTTCCCGCTCGGCATGGTGCTCGCCGGACGGGTCGGCGGGCGGCTGGCCGACCGCTGGGGCGCCCGTCCGACCGCGCTCACCGGCGCCGCCGTCACCACGCTCGGTCTGGCCCTGCTCGTCCCGCTCGACTCCGACTGGTCCGCCCTCGACCTCGCCGCCAGGCTCGCCCTCGCCGGCGCCGGGATGGGCCTCAACGGCGGCCCAACCCAGGCCCTGGTGATGACCGCCGCCCCACCCGGGACGCTGGCCACCGCCGGGTCCGCCGTCCAGTTGGCCCGCAGCCTCGGCTTCGCCCTCGGCCCGGCCGTCGCGACCGCCGCCGCCTCACTCGCCGGGACCGGCAACAGCACCGGGACACGCGCCGGTATCGCCCTGGCCGCACTGATCGCGGCAACCGCCGTCGTCCTGCTCGCCCTGCACCGCCGCCCCAAGACCTGACGCCCCCGACACCGCGCGCCGCGCAACCCGCACCCCGCACCCCTGCACCCCGCACCCCGCACCCCGCACCCCGCACCCCGCACCCCGCACCGGAGGATCCCCCAGATGACCGACACGCTCCCCGACCGCCCCGACCCGGCCGGGGCCGATACCCAGCGCTGCCCGTACGGGTACGACCGGCTCCCCTCCCCCGTCCCGCTGCACGGCCCGGCGTACAAGAGCGACCCGTACCCGCTGTACCGGCGGATGCGCGAGGCCGGGCCGGTGCACCGGGTGGAGTTCCCGAGCGGCATCCACGCCTGGCTGGTCACCGGCTACCGGGCCGCCCACACGGCCCTCAACGACCCGCGCCTCGGCAAGGACCACGCGCTGGGCAACGACACTTGGCGCCGGCTCGCATCGATCATGCCCGAGCCGCAGCACTCGCAGCTCCAGGTCCACCTGCTCCACCAGGACCCGCCCAAGCACACCGCCATGCGCCGGCTCGTCCTGGACGCCTTCGCCCCGCGCCGGGTGGATACCCTGCTCCCCCGGCTGCAGGAGCTGGCCGACGCACTGGTCGACGAACTCCCCGAGACCGGCGGGGCCGACCTGGTGGCCGGCTTCGCGGCCCACTACCCCTTCCGGGTGCTCGCCGAAGTCATCGGCCTGCCGTCCGAGTTGGCCGACCGCTTCGACCGCGACTGGGGCAAGGTGGTCCAGCCCGTCGGCCCGCAGGACCCGGGCCGCCCGGCGTACGAGGGGCGGCTGCGCGGCCTGCAGACGTACATCGCCGACGTCGTCGCCCGCAAGCGCGCCGACTGCCGGGCCCCCGGCTGGGTGGAGTCCGAGGACCTGCTCGGACGGCTCGTCGCCGCCCACGACGCGGGCGGGTTGAGCCGCGAGGAACTCGACTCGATGGTGTTCCAGCTGCTGGTCGCCGGGCAGGAACCGGTCACCAACCAGATCACCACCATGCTGATCACGCTGCTGCGCCACCCCGAGCAGCTCGACCGGTTGCGCGACGGCATCGGGGAACCCTGGCTGCTCGCTCGGGCGGTGGAGGAACTGCTGCGCCACGACGCCGCGTTCGAGCTCACCACCTGGCGGTTCTTCGCCGAGGACAGCGACCTGTTCGGCACCACCGTCCCGGCGGGCGACTCGGTGATCGTCTCGCTGTGCGCCGCCAACCGCGACGAGGAACAGTTCCCCGAGGCCGACCGCCTCGACCTCGACCGCTCCCCCAACGCCCACCTCGCCTTCGGCCACGGCATCCACTACTGCCCCGGCGCCGCCCTGGCGCGGGCCGAACTCCGGATCGCCATCGGCACCCTGCTCACCCGACTGCCCGGCCTGCGCCCGGCCGACGCCCCCGGCGACGGGCTCGCGGACCTCGCCTGGATCCCCGCCGTCCTGGCGCGCGGGGTCAACCGGCTGCCCGTCTCCTACGACCGGCGCCGCTGACCCCGGACACCACCGGCTTCCCCTCCGGACGCCGCCCGGAACCGCCTGCCCGCGACCCGTACGACACCACCACCCGTGGAGGACCCACCATGCCGCCCGTCGGCACCGCTACCGCCCCGACCCCCGACACCACCGGCACCGGCACCGTCACCGTCACCCGCACCGGCACCGGCACCGAGGACCGCTCCTCGGCCGATCGGCTCGCCGCCCGTGTCCTCGGTCTCCTGCTGCCGCACCGACGCGCCTCCGACCCGCAGTTCGACGCGCGCCCCGAGCACTTCCCGCTCCAGCTGGCCCAGTTGGCGGAGTTCATCGCCGCCGGCGAACCGATCGTGTTCACCCTGCCCGGCTTCCCCTGCAAGTCGCCCAACCCGGCCAAGGTGCTCGGCCACCTGCCCGACGAGGGCGAGCGGCTGTCGCTCACCTTCCTGGACCGGCTCTGCGCCGAGATAGGCCGCCTCCACGAGCCCGGGGCGCGGATCCTGATCTGCTCCGACGGCCACATCTTCGGCGACCTGATCAACGTCCCGGACGACCACATAGACGCCTACTCCGACGAGTTGGCCGCGATGATCGACCGCGAAGGCCTGGACCACCTCGCGACCTTCGACCTGCGGGCCGTCCTCGGCGACCTCCCGTACGACGGGAAGCGCGCCCGGGTGCACGAGCAGTACGCGCCCAGCGTCGAGGAGTTGCGCGAGCAGGTGCTGACCGAGGAGGAGACCCTGCGGCTGTACCGCGGCATCACCCGCTTCCTCACCGAGGACACCATCGGATTCCCCGGCACCCGCTCCGCCCTGCAGCGGGAGTGCCGCCGCCGCGCCTACGGCGTGATCCAGCGCAGCCGGGCCTGGGGCGAGTTGATCGCCGAGCACCACCCGCGGGCCGTCCGGCTCTCCATCCACCCGCAGCCGGCCGGTGTGCCGAAGTTCGGCATCCGGCTGCTGGAGGCGGCCGACGTCTGGACCACGCCCTGGCACTCCTCCGTGCTCCACCGGGCGGACGGCACATGGGAGTTGCTGCGCAGCGAGGACGCCGCGCGGCTCGGCCGCCTGGTGCTGCGCGACGGCCGGCCGAGCCACTACGAGGCCCAACCCGAGGGCCACGACGAAGACCACGGCGGCAGCCTCAGCGAAGGCCCCGACGAGTCCCGCTGAGAACCGGCCTACGCACCCACGGCGGCCGCCCCCGCCCCCGCCGGGCTGCGGTGGTCGAAGGCGATCAACGGATCGCCGGTGAGAGGGTGTTCGACCACCGCGGCCCGCACCCCGAAGACCTCCGCCAGCAGTTCGGCGGTCAGCACCTCGCGCGGCGCCCCGGAGGCCACCAGGGTGCCGCGGTGCAGCACGTGCAACCGGTCGCACACGGAGGCGGCGGCGTTGAGGTCGTGCAGGGCGACCAGGGTGGTGCGGCGCTGCTCCCGGAGCAGGGCGAGGAGTTCGACCTGGTGCCGGACGTCCAGGTGGTTGGTCGGCTCGTCCAGCACCAGGACGTCCGGCTGCTGCGCGAGCGCGCGGGCGAGCAGCACCCGTTGCCGTTCGCCGCCGGACAGTTGGGCGAACCGCCGGTCGGCGGCCTGCACCATGCCGACCCGGGCCAGCGCCTCGGCGGCGATCCGGTGGTCCTCGGCGTCGTCGGCGGCGAAGGCCCGCTTGTACGGGGTGCGCCCCATCGCGACCACCTCCCGGACGCTCAACTCGAAGTCTCCGCCGCGTTCCTGGGGCAGTGCCCCGATGTGCCGGGCGGACTGTGCGGGCCGCAGCTCCGCCAGGTCCTGCCCGGCGAGCAGCACCCGCCCCGCGCTCGGCCGCAGGTGCCGGTAGACGGTGCGCAGCAGGCTGGACTTGCCGCTCCCGTTGGGCCCGACCAGTCCGGCGATCTCCCCCTCCTCGGCGACCAGGTGGACGCCGGCCACCACCGTCCGCCCGGCCAGGGTGACGCTCAAGTCCTCGACGGCGATCCTCAATTGCGTTCCAGTCGTCGGTCCAGTAGATAGAGCAGGGTGGGGGCGCCGAGCACGGCGGTGACTACGCCGATCGGCAGTTCCTGGCCGTCCAGGGCGGTGCGGGCCACGGTGTCGACGACGACCAGCAGCAGCGCCCCGGTGAGCGCGGACAGCGGCAGCAGGCGCCGGTGGTCGCCACCGACGAGCAGCCGGCAGACGTGCGGCACCATCAGCCCGACGAAGCCGATGGCGCCGGAGACGGCGACCAGCACCCCGGTGAGCACGCTGGTGACGACGAAGACCTCGCGGCGCAGCCGGGCGACGTCCACGCCCAGCCCGGCCGCCGTCTCGTCACCCATCAGCATCGCGTTGAGGCCCCGGGCGCGGGCCTGTAGCAGGGCCAGTCCGAGTGCCACAGAGACGGCCGGGATGGCGAGTTGGGCCCAGACGGCGCCGCCGAGGCTGCCCATGAGCCAGAACAGCACGCCCCGGGTCTGCTGCTCGTCGCTGGTCTGCAGGACGAGGTAGCTGGTGACGCCGCCGAGGAACTGGGCGATGCCGATGCCCGCGAGGACCAGGCGCAGCGGGGAGAACCCGCCGCCGCGCCGGGCCATCAGCCAGACCAGCGAGAACGCGGCGAGCGCGCCGGCGAACGCCGCCAGGGAGACGGTGAGGCCGAGCGCGCTGCCGAAGGAGAGCTGGAGCCCGAGGGTGGTGCCGAGGACGATGGTGGCGACCGCCCCGAGGGAGGCCCCGGAGGAGATGCCGAGCAGGTACGGGTCGGCGAGCGGGTTGCGGACCAGGGCCTGGACGGCGGTGCCGACCAGGCCGAGACCGGCTCCCACCACGGCTGCCAACAGGGCCCGAGGGACACGCAGTTGCCAGATGATGAGGTCCCGGGTGCCGGCTTCGGGGGCCCGGCCGGTGAGGTGGTGGGCGACCACCGACCAGACCTCGCCGGGCGGGATGTCCACCGAGCCGAACGAGACGGCTGCGGTCAGCGCGAGCACCAGGGCGGCGGCGAGCGCGGCGGCCAGCGGCCCGGCCCGCAGGCTGCGGGCCGGGCGCGGCTCGTCGCGCGGTTCGTCGCGCGGTTCGTCGCGCGGTTCGTCGCGCGGTTCGTCGCGCGGTTCAGTGGAGGCGACCGAAGTCACGCTCTACTGCCCGTTCTTGACGGCGCCGGGTACCAGGTCGGGGTGGACGGTCGCGGCGATCTGCCGGACGGCGTCCGCGTTGCGCACACCCGCGATGGTGGTCACCTCGGAGCCGAGCCGGACGAAGTGCCCCTCCTGGACGGCCTTCAGCCCCTGGGTCGCGGGGAAGCTCTTCAGGAACGCCTCGGCGTCGTCGAAGGCCTTGCGGGTGGCCTCCTCGCTGCCCCGGTTGCGGACGGCGAGCTGGATCCAGTCCGGGTTCTTGGCGACGACGTCCTCCCAGGAGCCGGGCTTGAAGTCGGCGTCGCAGTCGGCGAACACGTTGCGGGCCCCGGCCAGCGTGATGACGGCGTTGGCGACCTGCCGGCCGCAGACGGCCGTCGGCTGCTTCGTCCCGGCGTCGAAGTCGAAGACGAAGTAGCTGGGCCGCTGCCCCTCCGGGACGCCGGCGAGCGCCGTGCGGACCTCGCCGACCTGCTTCTCCATCCCGGCGACCAGCTCCTCTGCCCGGGCGGCGGTGCCGGTGACGGCTCCGAGGCGGCGGATGTCGTCCTCGACCGCCGCGAGGTCGGTGCGCGGCGCCTTGGCGGCCTTCGGGGTGCCGGCGCAGGCGGTGGAGAGCAGGAAGACGTGGTGGATGCCAGCCGCCGCGAACTCCTCCTCGCTCGGCCCGGTGGCGCCGCCGCCCATCATCGGCATCGCGCCGAAGGTGTCGAGGTAGAGGTCGGCGCCGGAGCCGAGCAGCTTCTCCTTGGCGATGGTCTTGTCGCCGAGCACCGGCACCTTGGCGCCCTGCTCGGCGAGGGCCGCCGGGAGGGAGCCCTTGCCGGGCGGGAACCCGGTGCCGATCACCCGGTCGCCGGCGCCGAGTTGGAGCAGCATCTCCAGGCTCGACGCGTTGCTGGTGACGATCTTCGCGGGCGCCTTCGCGATGATGGTCTCCTTGCCCATGCAGTCGGCGACCTTGACCGGGTAGGCGCCGGCGGGGGCGGCGTGGACGGTGGCGGAAGAGCCCTGTCCACCCCCGCCCCCGCTTCCGCTTCCGCAGGCCGTGGCGAACAGGGCGACGGCGGCCGCGATTCCGCAGACAACGCGTGGGCGCATGACAACTCTCCTGGTCGGTGATCGTGCTCGGGCCCGTGCTGCGGACCCGGACCAGGTAGTCGGGCGGCCCGGGCTGCGGGTTCCCGGGAATTCGGGAACCCGGAATCCGGCAACCCGGAGTTCAAGAACCCGGAGTTCAAGAACCTGGAGTTCGGGAACCCGGAGTTCAAGAACCCGGAATCGGGCAACCAGGGCCTGGTTCCGGACCGCCCGCAGTCCCTGCACGCAGTCCCCGGCCGTAGGCTGGCCGGATGGCCGACCCCACCGCCCCGCGCGACGACCTCGACCTGCCCGTCCGGCTCGGGCCGCGCCCGCCCCGCCGGGTGGTCTCGCTCGTGCCCTCGCTGACCGAGGCGGTCGCCGCCACCGCGCCCGGGCTGCTCGTCGGCGCCACCGACTGGTGCAGCCACCCCGCCGACCTGGCCGTCACCCGGATCGGCGGCACCAAGAACCCCGACGTCCGGCGCATCCTGGCGCTCGAACCGGACCTCGTCCTCGCGAACGACGAGGAGAACCGGCGCCCCGATCTGGACGCCCTGCGGGCGGCCGGCGTCCCGGTCTGGGTCACCGACATCCGCACCCTGGACGACGCCTTCCGCTCGCTGGACCGGCTGCTGACCACCGCCTGCGGGCTGCCGCGCCCGGCCTGGCTGGGCGAGGCGGAGGCGGCCTGGGCCCGGATCGGCCCGGGCGCAGCGCTCCACGCGCCCGGCGGCCCGCGCACGATCGTGCCGATCTGGCGCCGCCCGTGGATGGTCCTCGGCCGCGACATCTTCGCCGGGGACCTGCTGCACCGCCTCGGCCTGCGGCTCGTCCACGCCGACCACCCCGAGCGCTACCCCGCCGTCCCGCTACCCGAACTGCTCGCCTGCCGACCGGAGTTGGTGGTACTGCCGGACGAGCCGTACCGCTTCACCGCCGTGGACGGCCCCGAGGCGTTCCCGGGCACACCGGTCGCGCTGGTCAGCGGACGGCACCTGACCTGGTACGGACCGTCCCTCGTCACCGCCCCGGTCGTCCTGCGGCACGCAGTCGACCACCCGTCCGCCGGCGACCGGGGAGCCGCCTCGTAGGATGACCGCCACTCACCGGGACCACTGGTGACACACGGGGGGACCACAGTTGAGAGCGACCACCACGCGGCGGGCACTGGTGCTGGTGTCGGCCGCCGCCGTGTCGACCGCCGTCCTGACCGGCTGCGGCACCCAGCACGCCGACACGCACCAGGGCGCTGGCTCGGGCAGCATCCCGGTGGCCGCGAGCGCGCCACCGGCCGAGACTCCGACCACGCCACCGACCGCGTCACCGAGCGCGAGCCCGTCCGCGAGCGGCACCCCGAGCCCGACCGCCCCGGCGAGCGCCGGCCCCGGCGCCTCGCAGAGCCCGACCGCCGGCGCGAGCAAGTCGGCGAAGGCCGTGCCGGGCACCCAGCCGGGCACCGCCGCGAAGGCCGCCGGCGGCGACCTGCCCGCCGGGGTGACCACCCAGCCGCCGGTCGCCAAGCCCGTCATCGCGGCCCCGGTGCCGACCGCCAAGCCCGGCCCGGTCGCACCCCCGCCGCCGCCCGCACCGCCGACCCCGCACGTGCCGCCGCTGCAGAGCGGCTGCACCCCCAGCAAGCCCCGCCCGGACGACCCCAAGGAGGCCGTGGCCACGGCCCTCACGGCGGCCGCCGGACAGTCCCGCACCCTCAAGCTGAGCAGCGGCGGCACCGACCAGCTCCCGCCGCTGCCCGTCAACCTGGTCAAGGCGATCGCCTGGCAGGAGAGCGGCTGGCAGTCCGGCATCCTCGCCTGCGACGGCGGGATCGGCACCATGCAGATCATGCCGAACACCATCAGCTGGATGAACGGCAAGTTCGGCACCGCCTCGGACGCCGACACGCTCGCGGGGAACGTCCAACTGGGCTCCCAACTGCTCGACTGGCTCGTCGCCTACTACGGCGACTCCTCCTTCGGCGGCAAGTACGACCTCTCCCCCGACCCCGCCACCGGCAAGACACCGCTGCTCGACCTGGTCGTCTCCGCGTACAACGCGGGCGCGGGCAACGTGCACTACAACGCCGTCACCGACCCGACCACCGGCGCGGTCGTCGGCAGCCTGGCCATCCCCAACCCGGCGTACGTCGCCAACGTGAAGGCACTGATGTCCAGCCAGCCGTGGAACAAGGCGGGTTGACGAAGGCCGCCGGAACGCGGCAGGGCCCGGGACGCACGATCGCGCCCCGGGCCCTGGTCGTTCCGGTGGTGTTGCGGCGGTGTGCCCCGGTCAGCCGCGCGCGGCGGCGACGGCGGAGCCCAGCGCCTCCTTGATGCGGGGGCCGAGGCGGGCGAAGCCGAACTCCTTCATGGCCGCCCGCAGCAGTTCCTCGTCCGTCCGCTCGACACCGTCGCCGTCCAGCCACCGCACGACGGCGAGCAGTTCGTCGGCCGAGTAGGCGGTGACGGGGCGGCCCGGCGTGAAGTCCGGCTTCTCGGGACGCGCGGGAAGATCGGCAGCGGCCTCGGCGGCAGGCTCGGCGGCAGGCTCGGCAACGACGGGCTCGGCGGCCTCCACCACAACAGCCTCGGCTTCGGCGACCGGTGCTTCGACCGACTCCTCGGCCACGGGCTCGGGCTCGACCTCGGGCTCGACCTCGGGCTCGACCACGACCACCGGGTCGACCTCGACGGTCGCCTCGACGGCCTCGACCGTCACGGGGGCGGGCTCGTCAACGTCGACCGAGGACTCCTCAGCCACGACGTCGGTCTCCGCCACCTCGTCCTCAGCAGCGGGCGTCTCGACGTCGACGGCGGCCTCGGCACTCTCCTCCGCCGCCTCCTCCACCGCTGCGGCCTCGGCCAGGGCGGCGGTCGCGGCGGCGACCAGATCGTCGGCGGCCGGGGAAGGCGCCGGGAGGGAGACCACGGCGGCCGGGGACTCCTCCGTCAGCTCCTCCTCCAGCGCGGTCGGCTCGTCGTCAGCGGTGTCCGCGTCGTCGCCCGACACCGCCTCGGGCTCGTGCTCGGGCTGGGGCTCGGCGACGACCTCGGCATCGGCATCGGCGTCGGCGTCGGCGGCGGCGGCGATCTCGGCGTCGATCTCGGCCTCAGCCTCGACGGCAACCTCGGCCTCGACCTCAGCCTCGGTCTCGGCGGCCTCCTCGGCAGGAGCCGCCACCGAAACCGGGGCCTCCTCCACGAGCCCGTCACGCTGCCCACCGGCCAGCGCCTGTCGCGCCGCGGCCTCGGCCTCGGCCTCGGCGTCCGACAGCTCCGTGCCCGACTCCTCGGCCTCCGGCTCCTCGACCGTCAGCTCCTCTACCGTCGGCTCCTCGATCTCCGGCTTCTGACCGACCGGCGACTCGACCAGCGTCTCGACGGGCGACTCGACCGCCGCCTCCTCGGTGGCAGCCGCCTCCGCCAGCCCGTCGCGCTGCCCGCCCGCCAGCGCCTGGCGGGCCGTGTACGCGGCCTCGGCGGCGCGGCGGTCGGCCTTGGCGGTGGCGAGTTCGGCGAGCAGGTCGGCGAGGCCGGCCTCCTCCAGGGTGGCGCGCAGGCTGCGGATGGTGGGCAGGCGGTAGAGGGTGCCCTCGTCGGAGGCGAGGCGCTCGACCAGGTCGATCAGCTCCGCGAAGGGCAGCCCCTCCAGGTCGTGGTCGGGCAGCAGGCGGGCGAGGCCGCGCAGGCCGGTGTTGATCGCCTCGAAGGCCTGGGCGGTGCGCTCGACCAGGGCGCCGTCGGCGGGTGCCGTCGGGAGGGTGCCGGCCGGGGCCAGGGCGGCCCAGGCGCGGCGCTCGATCTCGGCGGAGGCGAGGGCTTCGTGCAGGTCCTCGCGGCGGATGCGGCCGTCGGTGGCGAGGGCGGCGGCCTGCTTGCGCAGGGAACGGCCGCGCAGCCAGGACAGCTTGACGCCGTTGTCGCGGCGCCAGGCGCTGTCGGCGGTGGCGGCGGCGAGGGCGCCGAGGTCGGCGTCGTACGCGGCGGTGGCGAGGGTCGCGGAGGTGCGGTGGACCCGGTGGAGCAGCTCGACCAGGAGCGCGGTCTTGGCGACCGTGTCCGGTTCGTCCAGCTTGACGTCGGCGGCCAGGGTGGTGACGGCCTCCCAGGTCTGCTGGAGGTCGCGGCCGCGCAGTTCGGCGAGCGCGGTGGAGGCGGCGCGGGCGTCCTCGGGGGTGGCGACGGTGTCGACGGCCGCGTACCAGGCGTGGGTGTCGGCACTGAGCGTGAAGGCCCCGAGTTCGGCGTAGCGGCCGAGGTCCTCGCGGAGGTCGGGCTCCGCGGCGGCGTCCTGGGAGTCCTTGACGTCTGCGGCGTCGGCGACGTCCACCGAGTCGGCTGCGTCGGCGTTGCGCGAGTGAAGCACTGTCATGTGAGGTCCGGTTCTGGGCGACGACGGCGGGGCTGGCGGCGAGGGGGCGGCGGACCGGTTGCGCGGGGTCGCCCCTGGGCGGGGCGAAGGGGCGCGCGGTCGGGCTGCCGGTTGTGGAGGCCCAGAATACGGGTGCCCGTTCGAGCCTTGCACGCACCCACCGCCCCGACGGGCCGGTGTCGTATCCCATACCGCCCGCCTGGCCGCTACTCGGGCGGCCCGCCCGGGTGGTCCGGCGCTGGTCGGGGCGGGTGTCCGGGCCGCGGTTCCCCGGACGGACCGGGGCGTCGGCCGGGGCGTCGGCCGGGGCTCTGACCGGGCCCTGGACCGGAGCGTCGGCCAGGGCTCTGACCGGGCTGGCGGCCGGGCTGGCGCGGCCGCTCCAGCGGGACTTCGCGGACGCCGCGGCGCGGTCGGCCGGGTGGCGGCCGGTACCCGGCCCGGCCGAGGGTGGGCAGGTTGACCGGCGCGAGGTACTCGTGCAGCGCCGTGCGGTGCCACCACGCGCCGGTCTCCCGCAGTTCGCGCCAATCGGTGAACCGGTAGAGGTAGAGGGTCGCCCGGACGTGGGTCGGCGGAGCGTCCGGGAAGGGGTTGTGGCGCAGCAGGCGCAGGGTGGCCCGGTCGCCGGCCAGCAGGCGGGCGACGAAGGGCAGGAACCAGGGGCGCGCGTAGCCGGGCGAGATGCCGGCGAACCACATCAGCCAGTCGAGCCGCAGGTGGTAGGGGGCGTACTGGCGCGGGAGGCGGCGCACCTCGCCGGGCTTGCCCTTGAAGCCGTACTCGCGCCAGACGGTGTGCGGGGTGAGGACGGCCTCGTCGGTGCCCTCGACCACGACCTCCTGGCGGAGGCGGTTGACGCTGCCGAAGGCGCCGTAGGTGTTGACGAGGTGGACCCGGTTGAAGGAGCGGTTCATGGACTGGTTGCGGGAGACCATGTTCCGCACCGGCCAGTAGCTGAGCACGACGACGGCCGCAGTCAGCGCGATCACCAGCGCCTCGTACCAGAGCGGGGAGCCGGGGTGGTCGCGGACGTGGACGGGCAGGCCGAGCCGGCCCGGCTCGAGGGCGGCGACGGCCAGGGTGACGGTGAGCCAGTTGAGCCAGGCGAAGTTGCCGGAGGCGATCAGCCACAGCTGGGTGGCGATCACGGCGCACGCGGCGTAGCTCGCGACCGGCTGAGGGAACAGCAGGCAGACGGGGACGACGAGTTGGACGACGTGGTTGGCCGCGACCTCGACCCGGTGCAGCGGGTCGGGCAGGTGGTGGAAGAACCAGCTGAGCGGGCCGGGCATCGGCTGGGTCTCGTGGTGGTAGCGCAGGCAGGTCAGGTCGCGCCAGCAGCTGTCACCGCGCAGTTTGATCAGTCCGGCGCCGAACTCGACCCGGAAGACCAGCCAGCGCATCAGCCAGAGCACCAGGGTGGGCGGGGCGGTGTCGGCGTTGCCCAGGAAGGCGGCGAGGAACCCGGCTTCGAGCAGCAGGGACTCCCAGCCGAACGAGTACCAGGTCTGCCCGACGTTGACGATGGAGAGGTAGAGGACCCAGAGCACCGCCCACAGCAGGATCGACGCCCAGAGCGGGACGGCGTCGCCGAGCCCGGCCGTGACGGCGGCGGCGAGGGCGGCCCCGCTCCACGCGACGGCGGCGAAGAAGCGGTCGCTGTAATGGAGGTGGAACAGGCCCGGTGACAGCCGGAACGGGACGCGGGCGGTGAAGCGTGGCACCGGCAGCATGCCGTCCTCGCCGATGAGCGCGCGGAACTGCGCGGCGGCGGCGAGGAATCCGGTCAGGTAGACGGCGGCGAGGAGGCGTTGGACGAGCAGTCGGCTCAACCAGTACTCGGGGGCGGCGAACCAGTCCATGCGGCCCATGCCTACCACCGCCGCGCCGCGGGCGGGCCCGGCCGGGGCGTGGACGGCGGACGGTTCACCCGCTCGGCCCGGCCGAACTGCGCTGCGCCGTGCGGCGGGGCTCCCGCGCAACCGCCACCACCGCCACGGCCTGGCCTCGCCTCGCCTCGCCTCGCCTCGCCTCGACCGGACAGCACCGTGGCGGGGGCCTCTCCTCGGGGGTGAGAGGCTCCCCGCCACGGCGGTGGACGGTAAAGGCAGGACGGGGAAGGCGGGCAGGACGGGCGGGACGGGCAGGAACCGCGCACGGGCGGCCGGTCGGCGGTTCAGCGCGGCAGGACGAGTCCGGACCCGCCGGCGATGCCCGGGCGGCCGGTCGGCGTCGCGGCGCCGTTCTGCTGCAGCCGGTCCACCAGCAGCGCGGCCAGCGTGCCGAGCTCCTCCTCCGTGCGGGACTGCGCGGTGACGTCCATGCCGACGGTGAGGACGCCGTTGACCTGGCCGGTGCGCGCGGTCCGAAGCGGGGTGCAGGTGAAGCTGAAGACCTGCTGGATGCGCGGGGCTTCGGGTCGGGCCGACTGCACCCGTACCTCGTTGAGGACGGTGGTGCGGCCGGTGCGGTACGCCTCGGAGACGGCCTGCTGGAGGCCGGCCACGCCGAGTTGCGGGTAGGTCTGCCCGATCGCGCCGTACGCCACGGGGGCGCCGAAGGTGTCGGCGTGCTGGGCGTTGGCGTAGCGGATCTCCTGGCCGGGGCCGTCGGTCAGCATGATGGGGAACGGGGAGCCGTCGAAGGCGGCGAACATCTCCTGCTGCTGGGCGAGCAGGTTGTCGCGCAGCCGGATCTCGGAGAGCAGTGCCTCGGCGAGGTGCTGGATGTCGCGCAGCCGCTCGCGGCCCCACTGCCGGGGTTCCCGGTCGAGGACGCAGACGGTGCCGATGACGGTGTTGGTGTCGTCGACGAGCGGGGCGCCGAGGTAGGCGCGGACCCCGAGTTCGTCCACGACGGGGTTACCGGCGAACCGGGGGTACGCGAGGATGTCGTCCAGTGCGAGGGGTGAGCGCTGGGCGACCACGTGCGGGCAGAAGCCGTGGCTCATCGGCATCTGCCGGGTGGGAAGGTCGAAGGCGATGCCCCGGTCTGCCCACGAAGCGCCTTCTTCTGCCGCGACTTCGGCCGAGTTTGGCGGGATGTAGAGCCCCCGGAACATCTGGCGCTCGTCGTTGATGAAGTTGACCATCGCGATGGGAGCTCGGGTGATGCTGGCTGCCAGGTGCGCGAAGCGGTCGAAGGCCTCGTCCGCGGACGGTTCGTTGAGACCCAGGCCGCGCAACCTGCGAGTCCGCTCCGACTCCCCGGCGGCACCCGGGAACTGGCCTTGAGTGCTCATCACATCAGTCATGGCGCACATGTAATCAGACATCCGGGCCGTTCGGTGCTCTCGGTTCGGGCCGTCCGCGTTGCTGATGCACAGTCATATCCGCATGTGAACGGGCGCTCAGCCGGATTCGGGCACGGGGGAGGTCGATCCCCACCCGGCACGTGAACGAAACACGCAAGTAGCAGGGACGAACGGAATCCCGCCAATCCAAGATCAACTAAGCGTGACGGCGGTGTCACATATGACAATGAGCCCTGCCGAAGACACGGACGGTATTCCTCTCTCCCCGCTGGGAACCGCTCCAGGGTCCGCATGCACCGATTGCAAGGGAGCGATCGGCCGCCAACCTCCACACCCCACCCATCTCCCCCCTGGGGGGCGGCCGGAGCGGCATCGACGGCATGAACGGAGGCACGACACCCACGGAACGAGAGGACCAAGCATGGCGATGGACTACTTCACCGACGAACGACACGAAAGCCTCCGGGCGGAGGTCCGTGAGTTCGCGGAGAAGGAGGTGCGTCCGCAGGTGGCCAGAATGGAGGCCGACCGGGAGGTCGAGTTCGAACTGTCGCGGGAGATCGCCCGCCGGGGCTGGATCGGTGTGACCATCCCCAAGCAGTTCGGCGGCCTGGGGCTGGGACACCTCGCCAAGACCATCATTGTGGAGGAACTGGCCCGGGTCAGCGGCGCGATGGGCGCCATGGCCCAGGCCTCACAGCTCGGCGTCGCGAAGGTCATCCACTTCGGCTCCGAAGCCCAACGACGCGAGTGGTTACCGCAGTTCGCCTCCGGCGCATCCCTGCCGACCATCGCGGTCACCGAACCGGAGTCGGGCGGCCACGTGCTCGGCATGGCCGGCACCGCCCGCCGCGAAGGCGACGAGTACGTACTGAACGGCCGCAAGTGGTTCGTCGGCAACTCCCACATCGGCGACGTCCACGGCGTGGTCTTCCGCACCGGCAAGGGCAGCAAGGGCCTCTCCGCCTTCCTGGTGGAGAGCGACCGCCCCGGCTTCCGGGCCGGTGAACTCGGCACGCAGGGCGGCCTGCACGGCTTCAGCTTCGGCGAGTTGGTCTTCGAGGACTGCCGCATCCCGGTCGGCAACCGGCTGGCCGAGGAGGGGCAGGGCCTGGACGTCGCCTACTCCTCCTCCACCCTGTACGGCCGCCTCAACCTGGGCGCCGTCGCACTCGGCATCCACGTCGCGATCGTCGAGGACGTCGTGCGCTACGCCGAGCAGCGGGTGCTGTACGGCAAGCCGCTCAACCAACTCAACGGCGTCGCACTGAAGCTGGGCGAGATGCAGTCCAAGCTGATGACCGCCAAGCTCGCCGCGTACCACGCCTCGCACCTGCTCGACAACGGCAAGGCCTGCGACGCCGAGCTGATGAACGCCAAGCTCGTCAACACCGAGTACGCGATGGACTCGGCGCGCAGCGCGATGGAGATCCTGGCCGCCCGCGGCACCCAGGAGGAGTTCAACATCATCCGCTACCTGCGCGATGCCACCCACATCTACGCCCCGGCCGGCACCTCGGACGTCCAGCGGCTGCGGCTGGGCCAGGTCGCCTCGGGCACCTACGGCAAGCAGTGGTCGGACGAACTGTCCGACCTGGCGAGCTGGGCGTGGACCGAGCTCAACCAACTCGAGGCGGAGGGTGGGACGGAGCGCGCGGGGCAGGTGGTGCCGATACCGCTGGCGGGCTGAGCCGACGGGCCGGCCCCAGCCTGGGACGTCCCTCGCCTGGGCCGCCCCTAGCCTGGGTCGTCCCTAGCCTGGGTCGTCCCTAGCCTGGGTCGGACCGAAGCGGCCCAGGGCGGTGGCGACCGGCCAGCATACGCCGGCTTGACCTGTTCCTGACGGCTCTCCGGGGGTGCGCCCCGCCTCCCGGAGAGCCATCCGCCGCGCCCGTCCGCCTGTTGCGCCGGCGGCAATGAGCTGCTGCGATTCGTCGGCGAACGCCCCGCCCCGAAGGGGCGGCCCGGGCCATCAACGTTTCATATATCGCCAGTTGATGTTGCGATGAGGACATCCGGGGCTGATAGGTTTCCTGCCGTCGGCGGTCATTGCTGCACCCCGCTCGGATGGTGACGGCTCGTCACCTCGTCCGGCGACCCCGGCCTCGGCGCCCTGAAGTCCCGGGCCGCACGGGCCGACCCGCCGTTCGGAACTGCGACCCGGCCCGCGATTCGGCCTCACAACTCGGCCCTGCGACAAGGAAGTCAGATGCCAGGCATATCGGCCCCCCGCACGGGCCACCGCGCCGGCCGGTCCGGCTCCCTCCGCGGCTCGCTCCTCGCCCTCGTCCTGATCCCCAGCCTGGGCCTCGCCGCCGCCTGGGGCTACGCCGTCTACCTGCTGCGCGACACCGGGCAGCGCACCGCGCTGACGGCCGGCACCGCCGTGGTCGCCGTCGTCCTGCTGGTCAGCCTGATCCGCGG
This sequence comes from Kitasatospora sp. NPDC023385, assembly GCF_055664045.1. Taxonomy (NCBI): domain Bacteria; kingdom Bacillati; phylum Actinomycetota; class Actinomycetes; order Kitasatosporales; family Streptomycetaceae; genus Kitasatospora; species Kitasatospora sp. NPDC023385. The sequence continues at coordinate 386,691 of NZ_JBVOOL010000001.1, forward strand.
CGTCCGGGCCGCCCGGGCGCTGTCCGGCCGCCTGTCCGAGTTGCGCGCCGACACCCTCTCACTCGCCCAGCACGACATCCCCGACGTCGTCGGGCGGCTGCGCGCCGGAGAGACGGTGCCCACCCCGCCCGCCTGGGCGCCGGCCCGCCGGATCGGCGACGAGCTCCAACAGACCGCCGACGGCCTCGCCGCCGTCCGCCAGGCCGCCGTCGCCGCCATCGTCCACCAGGCCCAGGGCCGCGAAGGGACGAAGAAGGTCTTCCTCAACATCGCCCGCCGCACCCAGATCCTGATCCACCGTCAGATCAGCATGCTGGACGCGCTGGAGCGCGAACACGAGGAACCCGAGCTGCTGCGCGAGCTCTTCGCGGTCGACCACCTGGCCACCCGGATGCGGCGCAACGCCGAGAACCTGGTCATCCTCGGCGGCGCACTGCCCGCCCGCCGCTGGCGCAACGCCGTGCCCATGGTCAACGTCCTGCGCAGCGCCGTCTCCGAGACCGAGAACTACTCCCGCGTCGTCGTCCAGGGCGTGCCGCGCGCCTCGCTCAGCGGACAGGCCGTCGCCGACGTCATCCACCTGGTCGCCGAACTGATCGAGAACGGCACCACCTTCTCCCCGCCGTACACCCAGGTGCAGGTCTCCGCACAGGAGGTGCCCAAGGGCCTGGCGGTCGAGGTCGAGGACCGCGGCCTCGGCATGAGCGAGGACGAGTACGAGCGGCTCAACGCCTACCTGGCCCACCCGCCCGAGCTGGACGTCTCCGCACTCGGCGACGACCTGCGGCTCGGCCTGTTCGTCGTCGCGCGGCTGGCCGCCCGGCACGACATCCAGGTCGCCCTGCGGCCCTCGCCGTACGGCGGCACCCGGGCCGTGGTGCTGGTGCCCTCGGTGCTGCTGGAGCAGGCCGAGCAGCCGGCCTCGGCGACCGGCCTGCCGTCCGGCGCACGGGTCACCCGGAGCCCGGCACCGGAACGCCCGGCCACCGACGGGGCCCCCGGGGACGGGCACGCGGAACTGTCCGGCGCGCTCGCCGGGGTGCTCAGCGGGCTGCTGGGCGGCACCGGGCCTTCCGGGCCTTCCGGGCCTTCCGGGCCTCCCGGGCTGGCTGACCCGGTCGCGATCGGGACTTCGGCGGGTGCGGGTGCTCCGGGCGCTCCGGGCGCGGCCTTGGCGGTCGAGGGGGACGGTGACGGTGGCGGCCCGGCCGCGCTCACCAACGGCGGACTGTCCGTCGGCGCCCAGATCCCCGGGCTGCCCGGCGCCGTGGTCGTCCCCCGGCCCCTCATGCCGCGCCGGTACGACCTCCCTGGCGACGCCCCTGGCGACGCCCTGGTGGACGGTCCGTCCGTCGGGCCGCAGTCGGTGCCGGAGGCAGTGCCGGTGCCGGAGACCGTCGACGGGATCCCCGCCGACCGCTCCGCGCCCAGGCACGAACGCCCTCAGGAGGACCCCGGCGAGCACGGCCCGGACGGCGAACTGTTCACCCCGCGGGTCCTGCCGCAGCGGGTCCGCAACGCCAGCCTGGCCGAGCAGCTCCGCGCGTCCAACGCGTCCGGAGCCGTGCCGCCGTCCGTCGGCCGCGCGGTCGGCCCGGCCGCCCCCTCGTACGGCGGCGTCGGCGTCGGGGCCGACACCGACACCGAGGACGCCTCACCACAGCGCTCCCGCGCCACCATGGCCGCCATCCAGCGCGGCACCCGGACCGCCCGCGCAGCCGACACCGACCCGGGCGCGCAGGCCCCGGCCGCGCCCGCCACCCGCCACGCCCCGGCCGCACCTTCCGCCGCCCAGGACGCCTCCGCCGCTCAGGAAGCCAAGGACCAGCAGTGATGACGCAGCACACCGAAACCCAGCGGGACCTCAACTGGCTGCTGGACCAGTTGGTCGCGCGGGTTCCCGAGACCCGGCACGCCATCGTCCTGTCCGAGGACGGTCTACTGGTGGGCACGTCCCAGGGCCTCGACCGGGCCGACGCCGAGCACCTGTCCGCCGTCGCCTCCGGCCTACAAAGCCTGGCCCGCGGCGCCGGACACCGCTTCAACGGCGGGCGGGTGCGGCAGACCGTGGTCGAGATGGACCAGCTGTTCCTGTTCGTCACCACCGCCGGACAGGGCGCCCGGCTGGCCGTCCTCACCAGCGAGCAGGTGGACGCCGGACTGATGGCCTACGAGATCAACATGCTGGTCAAGCAGGTCGGCCAGTACCTCACCGCGGCACCGCGCAGCGACGCCGGCCAGGTCGGCCCGGGTGGCGGTGCGTGACCACCGCCGACGCCGACGAGGGCTGGTTCTACGACAAGGACGCCGGCCACCTGGTCCGCCCGTACGCGATCACCAACGGGCGCACCGGCCCGGTCCGGGACGGCTTCACGCTGATCACCCTGGTGGTCACCACCGACCCGCGCACCGACACCGGCAGGCTCTCGCCCGAACCGGCCGCGATCATCGACCTGTGCCGCGAACGCCCGCTGGCCGTGGCCGAGATCGCGGCCACGCTCGACCTGCCGGTCAGCGTGGTCAAGGTGCTCCTGGACGACCTGGTCGAGGCCCGGCTGATCCTCACCCGCGCCCCGGTCCAGCTCGCCGAGGCGGCGGACGTCTCGCTGATCCAGGCCGTGATCGAGGGCGTCCGCCGGCTCTGACCGGCAGGACCGCATGCTCCTCTCCGGCCACCTCCACTCGCCCCGCTCGCCCGCTCCCCCGCTCTCCCCGTTCCCTTCAGGAGACCCGAATTGACGACCCAGAGCCTGGTGCCGGGCGCGGTCAAGATCCTCGTCGCCGGCGGCTTCGGCGTCGGAAAGACCACCATGGTCGGCTCGGTCAGCGAGATCGAACCGCTGCAGACCGAGGAACGGATGACCCGCGCCAGCATCGGGGTCGACAGCCTCGACGGCGTCCAGGACAAGTCCACCACCACGGTCGCCATGGACTTCGGGCGGATCACCGTCCGCGAGGACCTGGTGCTCTACCTGTTCGGCACGCCGGGACAGTTCAGGTTCTGGTTCATGTGGGACGACCTCGCGCTCGGCGCCCTCGGTGCGATCGTCCTCGCCGACACCCGGCGGCTGGAATCCAGCTTCGCCGCCGTGGACTTCTTCGAACAGCGCGGCATCCCGTTCGCGATCGGCGTCAACTGCTTCCACGGCCGCCGCGAGGCCACCCCGAACGAGGTCCGGCGTGCCCTCGATCTCGGCCCGGAGGTGCCGGTCGTGCTCTGTGACGTCCGGGAGCGGGCGTCCAGCAAGGAACTGCTGCTCGCCCTGCTCGACCGGGTGCACCGAAACGCCCTGGCCACCCGGCGGCGGTGACGGCGGGCCTGGGATTCTGCCGACCTGGGGGTCTGCGGGCCGGGGTTCCGCGGGCCCGGGGTTTGCGGGGGGCGTCAGGCGTGCGCTGGGTCCGGTGCCGCGAGCGAGTCGACCAGCGGGGCCAGCTCGGGGACCTCGGCGGCCTGGGCCAGGGTCGCCTCCAGGGTTGCGTCGTGCACCGGGCGGGCGGTCGCCAGCAGGTCACGGCCGTCCTGGGTCAGCTCGGTGTAGATGCCGCGCCGGTCGTCCGCGCACAGGTAGCGGCTCAGCAGGCCCCGGTCCTCCAGGCGGCTCACCAGCCGGGTGGTCGCGCTGCTGCTCAGCGCCGCCGCCCGGGCCAGCTGCTGCATCCGCATGTGCCAGCCGTCCTGCCGCGAGAGCGCGTCCAGCACCGTGTACTCGACGACCGAGAGCTGGGACTCGGCTTGGAGGGCCTTCTCCAGCGCGGTGTCGATCATCCCGTGCAGCGCGGCGAGCGTGCGCCAGCCACGGGCCCGGACCTCGGCCGCATCGTCGCGGATTCCCATGGCGCGCCTTCCCTTCCGCTGCACTGTGTTGGGGTCTGCCTCCTCCCAAGTATGCCAGTCGGCGCGGATTACCGGACCATGCAAATAGTTCCGCTTATGGTTCACCCCTCCCCTGTCCAGGCCGCCACGCAGAGCGCCGTGGCCAGCTCCTCGGTGTAGCAGGCCGCCGCCAGCCAGGCGGCGGCGAAGGCGTCGTGGTCGTCCACGACGATCCGTCCGAACACGTCGCGCCGCCGGCTCACGGCGGCGGCCCGCAGGCCGTCCAGCAGGTCGGCGGCGGTGGCCAGCCCGGCGGAGCGCAGCAGGGCGCGGTCGGCCGCCGCCGTGGCCTCGCTCGGGGCGAGGGCGTGCCGACCGGTCGTGACCGTCTGCTCCACCCGGCGGCCCAGCACATGGACGGGCGGGCCGTACGGCGCGGGGAACCCGGGAACCCCGACGGCCGGGCCGGGTGCCGCTTCCGAGGTGCCGGGATCGGAGGTCCGGAGGTCGGAGGTGCGGAGGTCGGAGGTCCGGAGGTCGGAGGTGCGGAGGTCGGAGGTCTGGAGGCGTTCGAGGCCGAGATTGACGCGGCCTGCCCGGTCAGCTGGAAGTGCGAGGGGGTCCGGGGCCTCCGGGGGTGTGCCGATCGCGAGCAGACGCAGCTCCGGTCGGTCGGCGCGCTCCAGCCTGCCGATCACCCGCAAGCGCAGGCCGGGCCCGGTGGCGAGCAGCGAGAGGTTCGCCCGGAAGGGCAGGTTGGGGTGCTCGTGCGCCGCGCGCAGCGCGAGCACCGGGCCGCCCTCCGCGCACCGCGCCAGCAACTGCGGCACCCCGCCAGGCCCGGTGGGGGCCGCGCCCAGCAGCGTGACGTCAAGGAACAGCAGGTCGCTCCCCGCCGGGCGGCTCTCGTACGGCAGGTCCTGAGCCGCGAGCGCCCGGGCCACCTGGTCGGCCGCCGGAACGGACCAGAGCCGGCCCGCGGGCTCCGCCGTCCACGCCGCACCCCCCGCCCGGACCGCCCGGACGGCGGCACCCGCGCCCAGTCGGCCGGCGACGGACCTGGTCGCCCCCTGGACGGCCAGCCCGGCGCGGCTGAACTCGCGGTGGCTGAGCGCGGTGTCGCCCAGCCGGACCGTCCGGTTGCCCGCCCCGACCGCCTGCGGGGCGGCAGCCGCCGCGTCCTCGTGCGGCATGACCTCGGCGATCGTGCTGAGCCGCCCGTCGGCGTCCACCGCCCAGCTGACCGCGCCCGCATGGGTGGCCGTCAGTACCGGTTCGGCGAACAGCCCGTAGAGCCGAAGGCCGCCCTCCTCCCGGTAGGCCTGGCGCGCGGCGCCGCGCAGCTCGGCCGCCGGGCCGGTCCCGGCGGTCAGCGCGGCAGTGAGGCCGAGCAGTTCGCGCAGACCGGCCACCAAGTCCGCCAACCGGTGGTCGGGTGCGCCGGACCGCGCAGCCCGGACCCGCGTCACCACCGCGACAGCCGCCACCGCCGGGCGGTACAGGCCCGCGAGCCGGGCCTGGTGGGCGGCGCGCAGGAGTTCGGCCTGGGACACCCCGCCCGCGCCGCTCACCCCGGCGGCCAGCACGGCGGCCGCGGCCCGGTGGAGGTGGCGGGCGGCAGCGAGCTCGACGGTGGTGAGGGGGGTGGGGACGGACACTCCGGTCGCCTCAGTGGTCTCAGTGATCTCACTGGCTTCGGCGGCCTCCATCGGTTCCGTCGGCTCTGTCGGTTCGGCCGCCTCCGTCGGTTCCGTCGGCTCTGCCGGTTCGGCGGCCTCCGTCGGCTCCGTCGGCTCGGCGAGCGGGCAGAGGGTGACGGCGGCGGCCCGGTGCACGCAGGCCGGAGCGAGCAGACAGCCACAGCGGACTCCCTCCGGGTCGGCGACCGTCCCACCCGGTGCGTGCAGGACGAGCACCGTCTCCTCGTCCACCTCCACCCGCCACTGGTCTCCGTCGCGCGCGACCGGCCGCTCCGCCAGCTTCTCCGCCGCGCCGTCCAGCCGCTTCTGCAGCCGGGCGCTCAGCCCGGCCACCACCTCGGCGACCACCTCCGGCCGTACAGCCGGCCAGTCGTTCGTCCGCGCAGTCATACGCATCGCACCTTCTCCCCCACCCAGCGGGCCAGTTCCAGCGGACTCAACGCCGCCACGGGCATACCGGCCGCGACCAACCGGCCCGCGACCGCCTTCGAGTAGCGGGCCGTCCCGGTGTCGTCCAGGGCCGCACAGCCGAGCACGTGCACGCCGGCGTCCACCAGTGCCCGGGTCTGGGCCAGCAGAGCGGTGACCGGACCGCCCTCCTCGAAATCGCTGACCACCGCGACCAGCGTGCGGGACGGCACTGACACCAGCTCCCTTGCGTACCGCAGCCCGCTCGCGATGCTGGTACCGCCGCCGACCCGCACCTCCAGCAGCAGGCCCAGCGGATCCTCCACCCGCTCCGTCAGGTCGAGGACCTCGGTCGAGAACGCGACGAAATGAGTGCTCAGCGACGGCACCCCGGCCAGGATCGAGGCCGTCAGGGCCGCCCAGACCGTGGAGGCCTCCATCGAGCCGGAGACGTCCACGACCAGGATCAGTCGCCAGTCGTTGGCCTGCTGGGCCCTGGTCCGGAACACCGGGCGCTCCGGCACGATGAGGGTGCCGCCCTCCGGCGAAGGACGGGCGGTGGCGAGGTTGGCCCGGATCGTCCGGGCCAGGTCCAGCCCACCGCCCGGACGACGGGACGGACGCGGCACGGTGATCCCGGTCAGGGCCGGCCGCAGCCTGGACGCCAGTTCGCGGGTCAGCTCGTCCACCAAGCGCCGCACCAGCGGACGCAGCCGGGCCAGCCGCGCCTCGGGCAGGCCGCCCGCCTGCTCCAGCACGGTGCGCAGCAGATCGACGGACGGCCGGACAGCGGACGGGTCGATCGCTTCCAGGACGTCGATGCGCCCCTGCGCGACGGCGGCGGCCAGCACCTCCTCGCGGACGCCCGGGCCGAACAGCGCCTCCAGCTCCTCGGCCCACTCCCGCACACCGGGATAGGGGGCCTCGCGGCCACCCCGGCCACCCCGGCTCGCCAGGCCGGGGCCGGAACCCTCACCGTGGCCGCTGCCGTACAACTCGTCCAGGGCGGTGGCGAGTCGGGCGCTGCGGCCGCTCAGGCCGCCGCTGCCGGGGCGGCCGAGGAGCAGCCGCCACCGCTCGGCGGCGGTGAGGGAGTGGCCGGCCGACGGAGCGGCTGCCTCGTGGGCGGGCCGCCGGGTGGCGGCAGGCTCAGGCGCCAGGGGTGCCGGAGGTGCCTCAAGCGCCAGGGGTGCCAGGGAGGTCGGGGGTGCCGCAAGAGCCGGGGGCAGCAGGCCGCGGCGGGCCAGCGTCGCGCGGGCGGCGAGGTCCGCCCGCACCCAGGCGGCGACCACAGCCGGGCCGGCCTCCTCCGGCAGCGCGGCGAGCCTGGCGCCCAGGCGCTCCTCGACCAGGGCCAGCAGCCGGTCGCGGGCGGCCGGGCTGAGCGTGTCAAAGCCGCCGCGCAACGCGGGCAACCGGTCCAGGAACGCGCCGTCGGGCAGCGAAGTCACCCGCTCCAGCACCGGCTCCAGCGCCTCCGGAGCCACGTCGAACAGGCCCTCTGCCGCCGTCAGCAGCCCGACCAGCGCCCGGCCGAGCGCATGCCGCGCCTCCGGACCGGTCGCGCCGTCCACCCACGAGGCCGCCCGCCGCCCCAGCACCTCCGCCGACTCCTGCCCGAGCAGCACCCGTACCGCCCCGGCCGCGCCGCGGACCAACGGGCTACCCCGCTCGGCGAGTTCGGCCAGCACGTACGCCAGCCGCACGCCGCCCAGCCGATCCGCCCGCCGCACCAGCTCGACCAATGCCCGGGCATCCTGCGGATCATCCGACCCGCCGATCCCCTCCAACTGCCGCACCGCGGCGACCGTGAGCACCTCCCCGGCCGCCGCCACCAGCCCATCGGAGGCGGAGGAGGTATCGGCCTCCGGGGCGCGACCACGGGACACCACCGCCCCCGGCGGCCCGGTGATCGCCCGCCCACCCGACGGCACCGGGGAGCCAGGCACGGAAGCGCTCGCAGACTCCCCCGCAGCCCCGTCGACGGTCGGCGCGACGGCCTCGCCGACGGACGGCCCGGCGCCGCCACCCCAGGCGCCCACTGCAGCGGGCGGCACCACGGCCGCAGGCGCCGCCGCTGCGACGCCCAGACCGTCGGAGGCGGGTCCGGTGGGCGCCGGGGCGCCGAGCGCGGGGACAACCGCCTTGCCGCCAGGTGCGGTTGCCGACCGCACCCCATCCGGGGCGGACAGGTCAGGAGGTCCGACCGCCTCCGCATCCTGGCCCGTGCGCCTGGTTGGCGGGAGCGTCTCGGCCGGGGTGGGCGCCGTGGTGGCCGCCGCTGTGGGGGTGTAGCCGGGGAAGTGGCCGGCGGCGAGACGGTCGAGGAGGGCGAGGGCGTCGAGGAGGTCCGGGAGGGTGGCTGAGGTGGGGAGGGTGGTGGTGAGTTGGGTGAGGCGGGTTCCGGTGAGGGCGGGGAGGGCGCAGGAGGCGGCGGCGGTGAGGCCGTCGATGGTCTCGCGCGGGGTGGGGTGGTCGGTGAGGCGGGCACGCAGGGCGCCGTCGGCGGCTTGGGCCGGGGTGACGCCGCGGGTGCCGGCGACGGTGAGCATGGCGGCGGTGGCGGGCGTCCAGTGGAGGCGCCAGCGGGTGCCGAGGGTTTCGGTGCCGCCGGCGCCGGTGGTGGGAACGGGGTCGGCGTAGGAGACGTCGCAGGCGGCGAGGCGGTGGAGCAGGATCTCGCGGCGGCGGTCGAGGGGGCTGCGCAACGGGTCGAGCCGCAGGTCGCGCGGGCCGGGGTCGGTGGGGCCGGGCAGGCCGAGGTCGGCGAGGAGGGTCTCGACGGCGGGGGCGAGTCCGCTGCGCGGGGCGGCGGGGGTGGGGCGGCCGGTGCGGGTGCCGATCAGGACCTGTTCGAGGGCGCGGGCGACGGCCCGGCCACGCCCGAGGGGTTCGCCCTGGGCGAGGACGGTCTGCACCGCCTCGACCAGTTCGCCGCGGCCGGGCACGGCATGGCCGCGCAGCCGGGCGAGGTCGCCGGCCAGGCGGACGATCTCGCGCGCGTCGGCGGGGCCGCTGGGGTGGTCCTGGGTGCGCAGGGCGGCGCAGATCCGGACGGCGGTGGTGATGAGCGCTTCGGCGAGCCGGTCGGGGTCACCGCCGGCGTCGAGGACGGTGTGCTGCCATTCCGGGTCGCGGATGCCCGCCGGGTAGCCGGAGCGGGCGTCGAGCAGCGGGTAGGTGTACGGGATCAGGGAGAGGACGTGGTCGGGGCCCGCCGGGTGCGGCGACTCCTCGGTGGCGCACGGCCCGTCGAGGAGGGCGGGGGCGTGGAAGGCGCCGACCACGGCGGCGATCCGGCGTCCGCCGGCTGCGGCGGCCTGGATGCGGGCACGCATCCAGGCCTCCCGGCGCAGGTCGTACGGGTCGACGCCGGGGCCGTTCTCGGCGTCGTGGCGCAGTGCCCAGCCGACGAGCAGGGCGGCGCGCCGGACGGCCTCCGGGGTGGAGCCGGGGGCGGCGGTTTCGACCAGTCGGTCCCACAGGTCCTCGTCGGAGTCCCGGCCGGTGAGGCGGTGGCGCAGCGCGTCGGCGACGCCGGGGGCGTCCGACAGCGCCCCGGGGCGCCGTTCCGCTGCCGCCCGGGCGGTGCGGTGGGCGAGCGGGAGGTCGCAGGCGATCGCTTCGACGCCGTTGCGCCGGGCCCACCGCAGGGCGGCGAGTTCCGGGGAGAAGTCGGCGAACGGGTAGAAGGCGGGCCCGCCCGCCTCCTCGGGGCCGACCGGGGCGGCGGCCAGGGCGACCGGCGCCTCGGTCGCCTCGTCCGCGAGCCAGCCGAGCCACGGCTGGAACTCGGCGGGCAGTTCGACCAGCACCGCCTCCGGCCGGGCCGCGTCGAGCAGCGCGGGGACGGCCGCGCTGAGGGACGGCGCGTGGTGGCGCACGCCGATCAGGTAGGGCCCGGGGCCGTCGGTGCCGGAGGAGGCCAGTCGGCGGGCCTCGCTGCGCACCGCCCGGTCCGTGTCGTCCGGGAGTGGGGTCACCGCGCTGCTCATCGGCTCAGGCCTCCAGCGCCGAGCGGAGGTCCCACAGCGTGCGCCAGGTGGCGGCGCCCTGCTCGGCGCGGCGGCGGACCGGGCCGTCCCAGTAGCCGAGCAGCCGGGCCGCGTCGGCCGGGTCGTCCTTGCGGACCACGCCGAGGAGTTGGCCGGGGAGCCGGCCGAGCAGGTCGCCGCCGTCGGGCAGGTAGGCCGCGGTGACGCCGAGCGCGGTGGCGACGGAGACCGCCTCCGCAGTGCTCATCACGGTGGACGGCCGCTCGACGTCCCAGCCTTCGGTGGAGCGGCCGGTGCGCAGGTCGCGGAAGGCGGTGACCAGGGCTTCCAGGACGGCGTCGTCCACCGCGTAGGCGGCGCCGGCCCGGGCGACGGCGACGGTGGACTGGCGCCGGACCAGGTCGACTTCGGCGCTGAGGCTGCCGATCGGGCCGACCGTCTCGAAGTTGAACCGTCGCTTGAGGGCCGCGGACATCTCGCTGACGCCCTTGTCCCGCAGGTTCGCGGTGGCGATCAGGGTGAACCCGGCGGCGGCGTGCAGCTGCCCGTCCGGACTGCCCGCCAACTCGGGGACCGCCACGCGCCGTTCGGAGAGCAGCGAGACCAGGGCGTCCTGCACCTCGGGCAGGCAGCGGGTCACCTCCTCGACCCGGGCGACCGCCCCGGTGGTCATCGCGGTGAGCACCGGGGAGGGCACGAGGGCTTCGCGGCTGGGCCCCTTGGCGAGCAGCAGGGCGTAGTTCCAGCCGTACTTGAGCTGGTCCTCGGTGGTGCCGGCGGTGCCCTGGACGGTGAGCGCGCTGGTGCCGCAGACGGCGGCGGCGAGCAGCTCGGAGAGCATCGACTTGGCGGTGCCGGGCTCGCCGACGAGCAGCAGGCCGCGCTCCCCGGCGAGGGTGACGACGCAGCGCTCGACCAGGGCGCGCTCGCCGACGAACTTCTGCTCGATGACCAGGCTCCTGCGCCCGGCCTTGAGCTTCTCGCCGCCGCTGCCCATCGCGAAGGTGACGACGGCGCGCGGGGTGAGGCGCCAGCCGGGCGGACGTGGGCCGCCGTCGTACGCGGCCAGGAACTCCAGTTCGGCGGCGTACTTCTCCTCGGGCGGCACGATCTGCCGGTCAGGGGCTGCGGGGACGGCGGGGGCGGTGATCGTCTCGGCGGTGACCGTCGGGGTGGTGGTCGTAACCGGGGTCGTGGTCGGGGTCGTGGTCGTGGTCGGGGTGGTGGTGCTCATCGCCGGGCCTTCCTGCGCTTGCTGGTCTGGAGCTCTTCGTATCCGGGGGCGTCGCCGTCGACGGTGCGCTGCCAGGCCCGGGCGAACAGGTCGGGGACGGGCAGGGGCACCAGCACGGGCGCGTGGGCGCGCAACTCGTACAGGGCGGCCTTCCAGGTCTCGGACGGCAGGCCGGGTGACTTGGCCTCCTGCCAGCCGCCGGGCAGGAAGAGGCCGCGACCGGCCCGGGACCGCTTGGCCTCCAGGACCAGGGCGGTGGCGGCGAGTTCGGCGCGGGCCCGCTTCAGCCGCGCGGGCTTCCAGCCCGTCCAGCGGGCGGTGTTGCGGTCGGTCGGGTCGGGCAGGGCGAGCAGTTGGAGGTAGAGCGCGGCCGCGTCCTCGCCGAGGTCGTGGGTGCGGGAGACCTCGGCGACCAGCTCGGGGACGGACAGCTGCGGGTTCTGCAGCCAGGCCGGGCCGTCGGCGGCAGCGGCGGAGGCGGAGGCCATAGCGGAGCCAGCGGGGTCGGCCAGTCGCTCCGGCTCGCCGCGCAGGACGGATTCGATGGCGCCGCGCTCCACGGCGAACCAGTAGCTGCCGGAAAGCCCGTCGAGCAGGTCGAGCAGCGGGTCGTCGGGGCCGGTGAGAGCGGCCGGACGCAGCCAGACCCGCTCGTACTCCTCGTGGTACGGCATGAGGACGAGCGCCGGGCCGCAGCGGACCAGGCCGTCCGGGTCGGCCCCGCCCGCGGCGGGCAGGCCGAAGTGGGTGCGCAGCACGGCGGACAGCGGCGTGCCCTTGGCGGTGCGGACGAGGTCGAGGTCGAGCAGCAGCTCCGGGTCGGCCAGGCGTTCACGCAGTGCGGCGGCGGCCCGGGGCAGCGTCGGGCGCAGCGGACTGTCGGCGGGCAGGTGGTAGGCAAGCCAGCGCAGGGCGTCGACGGCCCTGGTCAGAGCGCCGGAGTCGGGCACCGCGGTGAGGTCTTCGGGCACGAGCCGGGGGCCGGCCGGCCCTTCGCTGCTGAGCCGGAAAGCGGTGGTACGGGTCAGCCACGGGGTGTGGGCGGGGTTGAGCACCTCCTCGATGGTGGTGATGGACACGCCCTGGACGGTGGCGTGGACCTCGTCGGGGACGGTGACGAGTCGTCCGAAGCGGCGGATCCAGGCCTCCGCGCCGGCGACGACGTCGGGGCCCTCGGTCCACAGCGTCTTCGGGTCGGCGGGCAGCAGGGCGCTCCAGACGGCGGCGATGCCGGCGTGGTCGTGTCCGCGCAGCCAGTTCTGGGCTGCCTTGCACGCGGCGGGCTTGAGGCCGTACTCGGCGGGCACGTCGACGGGGCCCCAGTGCAGGAGGCCGGTGGGCGGGCAGAGCAGCAGGGTGGCACGGGCGGTGCCGATGCCGGTGAGTTCGGAGAAGGCGGCGGCGCGGGCGCCGTCCCACGGGACGCTGCCGTGCAGGGCGGCGGCCCGACGGAACTCGGCGACCCAGGCGGCGTCGACCCGCTCCTCGGTGCCGCGCTCCTCGACGGTGGTGAAGTGCGCGACGGGGCCGAACTCGCCGCTCGGATCGTGGTCGACGGCGAGCCAGTGCACCGTGCCGTCGGTGAACTGGCGCTGGTGGCCGAGGATGACGACGGTGCGGTCGCCGTGGCGCAGCACCTCGCCCTGGCGGTGGGTGACCGGATGGACGGTCCTGGCGCTCTCCGCCGTCTCGCCGAGGACGATCTCGCGCAGGGTGGCGCCCCGGTCGGCGAACGGGCCCCCGGTGAGCTCGTCGAGCAGCAGGGCCAGCGAGGAGCGGTGGGCCGCCTGGGTCAGCGGGGAGGCCACGGCGTGGGCCAGGACGTCGGTCCGGCCGAGCAGGTGCAGCCAGCCGTGGCTGGCGTCGCCGCCGTGCAGGGTGACCGTCGCCGGGGTGCTCCAGCCCTCGCCGTTCGCTGCGGGCGGGGCGGCGAGCGCCGTGCTGACGGTGCGCAGGTTGTTGAGCACCCAGCAGCGGTCGGAGGTGCCCCAGTTGTTGCCGAAGCCGCCGGTCTCGGGCAGGACGGCGCGGACGGCGTCGCGCAGCTCGTCGTCGCGGCCGTGCTCGGGCCGCCACTCGGCGGCCGCCGCCGTGCCGGGGCGCTCGGCCTCCGGCTGCGGGAGGAAGCGGGCGATCCGGTCCAGCAGGTCGGCGGCGGCACGGGCGAGCCCGGCGACGCCGGCGAGGAGCAGCGGGTGGGCGATCCCGGGCAGCGCGGCGCCGACCGCCTCGACGGGAAGGCTGTTGCGGGCCGCGCCGCGCTGGGCGAGCGGGCGCCGCGCGCCCTGGACGGTGAGCCAGCGCTGTTCGTCCTCCGGGACGGGCTCGGCGTCGACGGGCCAGGCGAGGTCGATCAGCCGGGCGGCCTGCTCGGCGGTGACGGCGCGCAGCACCCGCGAACCGGCCTCGTCGCGGGGCCGCAGGGCGTGCCAGTGGTCGTACGGCGGGACCAGCGCAGTACCGGCGGCGGAGAGCTCACCCGGCCGGCAGGAGCGCAGGTCGGCCGTGCGGTCCGAGCGGTCGGTGAGGTCGGGCAGGTTGAGGGAGAGGTGGTCGCCGGTCGAGCGGCTGACCAGCGGGGCCGCCGCACCGGGCAGGGCGAGCCGGCCGACCGGGACGGTGTCCGGCTGGCGGCCCGGCATCGGCAGGACGATGCGCTGCCCGTCGGCCGTGAAGGTGGTGAGGGCCCGGCCGGGCTCGCTGCGGACCCAACTGCCGAGGACGGTGCCGTCGGTGCCCAGCGGCGTGCGCTCCAGGCCGGGCTGCAGCGGCAGCAGCTGGACGCTGCCGTCGAGGAGCCGGCCGGCCGCGGCGGTGGCGGCGATCACCGGCGGCTCGGCGGCGCGGCCCAGGGTGCCGGTGAGCGGGTCGAGTTCGCGCAGGACGGGCCCGTCCGGTCCGTGCCGGAGCGTCCAGTAGCCGGTGCCGTCGCCGAGGACGGGGTGCTCGTGCGGCATCCGGGTGTCGCCGGGGTGCAGCGGGCGCTCGCCGGTGGTGCGGCCGCCGCCGGGCAGCGGGAGGGACGGCGCCTCCGGGTGCCGCTCGCCGTAGTGGTAGCCGGCGATGGTCCGGCCCTCCAGCTCGAAGGTCTCCTCCGGTCGGCTGGACCAGTACGCCTTCTGCCCGCCGCCTTCGGACCAGACGACCAGGAGTTCACCGTCGACGAGGCGCAGCCGTGGCCGGTTCCGGTTCTGCTGCGGCTCGGGCACGCGAAGGGTGTGCTCCAGCAGGATGCCGTCCGGGCCGACCACGATGGCCCGGTCGAGGCGGGCGAGGATCAGGCACGGCCAGGCGTCCTCGACGATCAGGCCGCTCAGGCCCTGGGCGCTCAGGCCGGGTGCGGTGGCGGGCGGGGCGGTGACCGGCGGCGCAGCGGCGGACGGGGCGGCGGCCAGGCCGGGGTCGGTGGCCGGCGGGGCGGCGGGCGGATCGGCCAGCTTGGCGAGCGCCTCCTCCAGGGCGGGCCAGCCGAGTTCGTCGAGGATGCCGCTGCCGAGGGCCCGGGCGAGCAGGCTGGTGACGTCGAGCGCGGCGATCTTCTCGGCGGCGGCCGGGGCGACCGTCCGGATGGCGGTGCGGTGCTGGCTCAGCGAACGGGTCAGGTCGGCGGCGCCGGCCAGGCCGCGGGCGGCGGTCAGCTCGTCGGCACGGGCCTCGGCCCACTCCGCGAACAGCTCGCTCAGCAGCGGCAGGACGTGCGCCTGGCGACTGGCGGCCGTCTCCCAGGCGGACGGGGTGGCGCGGCGCAGCAGCGGCCGGTAGCGGGCGTCGGCGGCGACGGCCGCCAGCGCGGGGCTGTCGGGGCCGCAGTGCCCGACCCAGTCGCGCAGGTCGAAGCCGAGGCCGGCCGGCGGGTCGGCCACCGGTACGCCCTCGGCCAGCAGGAGGTCCAGCAGGTCGAGTCGGGTGTTGCTGGCGCGGATGCCGGTGAACAGGTCGACCGGGACGGCGTCGGCCCGCAGCCGCCCGACCATCCGGCCGGCCAGGGCGAGGGTGGCCCGGCAGCTGGGCCGGGTGCGCCAGCCGCGGCCGAGGTGGTGGCACCAGCGCTGCAGCCAGGCGGCGGCGGGCTCGGCGCCCTCGGCGCGCGGGCCGGTGAGCAGTTCCTCGGCGCCGGTCGCGGCGAGGACGTCCAGCCAGGCGATGTCCTGCGGGCCGGGGTCGGAGCCGGAGGTGGCCGGGTCGGGCAGCAGCTCCAGCAGTCGGGCCCGGACCTCGGCGTCGCGCTTGCCCAGTTCGACCAGCGGGCCGTGCCAGGACTTCCAGAAGGCGGCGGGCGCCCGGTTGACCGCCGGGGAGGCCAACAGTTCGGCGAGCAGCGCCTGTTCGTGCTCCGTGCGATCCAGCCCGGCGGCCCGGATCAGCGCACGGGCGTCCTCGGCGACCCCGGCGTACGGGGCCATGCCGGCCGCGGAGCGCTCGGTGCACAGCTGGCGGAAGCGCTGCCAGGCGGTCAGCGGGTCGAGCCGCCGGGCGAGCTCCTTGACGTACTGGCGCAGGGACTTGACGGTGAGCGCGCCGGCCAGGGCGAACTCCAGGAAGACGGCGCGCAGCCGCTCCTCGTCGACCGTCAGGCCGTGGGTGCGCTCGGCTTCGCGCGCCTTGCCGAACCAGGCGGCGGCGTAGGTCTGGTTGCCGTGGCCGTGGAAGATCCGGCCGACCTCCTCGCAGAAGGTGGGCAGGAAGTGCGGGACGGCGCGGCCGAGTCGGCCGGCGAGCTCGTCGAAGCCGTCCTTGGCGGCGCCGGGCTTGGCGGCGACCTGGCGGCCCAGCCGCTCCATCTCCTTGACCAGGGCGAGCGCGTGGTGGCCGTTGGCCGGGTCGTGGACCAGCGCCCAGGCCGGAAAGCCCAACGCCTCCTGGCGGACCTGGCCGACCTCCGCGGGCCCGCCGTGCGGCGCCAGGCCGAGGAAGTCGAGGGCCAGGTCCTCGGCCTGGCCGAGCGCGCCGGGGACCAGCCGGACGATCCGGCGGCCGTCCAGCGCGGGGTGGGTGTAGCCGCGCGCGGTGAGCACGTCGGCGGCGCTGTCGGGGCGGCCGGCGTCGGCCAGGGTGCCGGGCGGCAGTACGGCGCCGGCGTCGAGCAGGGCCTCGGACGTGGCGACCAGGTACTGACCGGCGGCGGTGGCGTCCGAGCCGGCGGTGATGGTGTTCGGGCCGGTGGCGGTCATGCGGCGTCCTCCCCTGCGATCGTGCGGCCGGCGTACAGGGCGGCGGCCATCCTCATGCCCTCGGACCAGGCGACCGGTCCGATCTCGGCGAGCGGCAGGGCCCGACCGTCGGGGCCCGCCCAGCTGAGCGCGCCGGTCTCGCACGCGTCGTACTCGTAGTAGTCGCCGACCCAGACCCTGGCCTCGACGGTGCGCCCGCCCTCGGTGATCGGCTGGACCGCGGAGCCGCCGCGGACCCGGCAGCCGAGCCGGCTGCACCGTCCGACCAGCTCGCGCAGCTCGCGGTAGCGGCCGCCGGCGTACGCGGTGACCTCGGTGCCGCCCGGCAGCTCCTCCGGTCGGTGCCAGACCTCGCGGTAGAGCTGCTGGACGCGCTGGGAGACGCCGAGCTCGACGGCGAACTCGCGCAGCTCGTCGAGGTCCTGGAGCAGGACGGGGTGGGGTATCAGGACCTCGCCGTCGGTGAGGCGGACGGTGTCGCCGTCCAGGTCGACCAGGCCGAGGCCGCGCTCGGCGTCCGCACCGCGCAGGAAGCCGGCCACCGAGCCGTCCGCACCGGTGACCACCAGGTCACGCAGCACGGCCTGCCAGGCCTCGTCCGGCCACACGGCGCTGAGCACCGCGGCGGGCACCGGCAGCGAGCGCACCATCCACCGCTCGACGTCGTCCTGGCAGCGCCGCTCGTGCCCGGCCAGCCACTCGGCGAGCTGCTTGAGCTGGGTGACCACCGGGTCGTCACCGAGCTTCGACGGAACGGACTTGAGCTCGCGGCCCGCCGCGTTGCGGCACACCACCCTGCCCTCCCCATCGAGCGCGACGCGGTACCCTCCCACGCCCGTCTCCACCCATGCCAAGGCCGCACTCCTCCCACCGGAAACACCCGTCGATGGCCTGCTGACCAGCGATGCGAGGAACGTAGCGAGGGGCACTGACAACGCGACGGGCGAGGTGGAGGCGCTTGGGACGAGAGAAGTCCAAACCACTCGATCGGGTAGGAACCGACGCCGGCGGGCCGCAGGCGACCACCTCGTCCATCACGGGCTGCGGCAGGTTGGCGAGCACCGGCACGCCCTGCATCTCGTCTTGAGATACGCGGGCGGCCGCCGCTGCCGCCGCCGGGTCACCCGAAAAGACGACGTAGGGCGAACCCACCCGCCCAGCCGACCGTCGAGCGCCTAGCGTCGGGACGAACCCGCCGTCCGGAGCGGGGAGCACCGGGAGGTCTCGTGATCGACGGCTTGCGGTTCGCCCGCCCGCTGGAGGTGCGGTGGATCCACGGGTCACCGTCGCCGAAGCACAACACGGATCCGGAGATCCACGTCCACGAGTACGACGAACACTCCGTCATCATGCGGCAGAACAAGGCGGTCCACTACGAAGCCCCGTTCCTGTACCTGCTGTTCGGGACGGAACGCGCCCTGCTGATCGACACCGGGGCCACTGCCGAGCCCGAGTTCTTCCCGCTGCGCACGGTGGTCGACGGGCTGATCGACCGGTGGCTCGCCCGCAACCCCCGGGACCGCTACGAACTGCTGGTGCTGCACACCCACGACCACGACGACCACGTCGCCGGCGACCGGCAGTTCGCCGACCGGTCCGCGACCACCCTCGTGGGTGCCGAACAGTCGTCGGCCTGGCCGTACTTCGGCTTCGACCGGAACCCGGAGGCGGTGGCCACGATCGACCTCGGCGGCGGCCGGACCGTGGAGTGCCTGGCCACGCCCGGGCACCACGCCTCGGCGGTGACGTACTACGACCCGTGGACGGGCTTCCTGCTCACCGGCGACACCGTGTACCCCGGGCGGCTCTACATCGACGACTGGGTGGCCTTCGGGCGCACCATCGACCGGCTGCTCGACCTCGCCCGGCGCCGTCCGGTGACGTACGTCCTCGGCTGCCACATCGAGATGACCCGCCACCCCGGCGTGGACTACCCCGTCCGCACCACCTACCAGCCCAACGAACCGCCCCTCCAGCTCACCGTCGGCCACCTGCGCCGGATCCGCGCCGCACTCGCCGAATCCGGCCCGACCCCGACCCGCCGCGCACTGCGCGACCTGATCCTCTGCCCGGAGGGATGAGGCCGGCCCCGGCAGGGGCGAGGCTCATCCCCGCAGGCTGGCCGCGCCGCTCCCACAGCGTGTGCTAGCGGCCGTGGTGTTCGGCGGCCTGGGCCTCAGTGGCGAGCGCGTCCGAGGGGTAGTGGTGGCAGGCGGCGGGGTCGCTGTGGACGGCGAGGATCGCGTCGATGTCGTCCTCGGACGGGCGCAGCAGCGACAGCCGATCGGCCGTCAGTTCATCGTGTCCCACCATCAGACGATGGTGGGACTGCCTCACTGCGCCGTTGCGGGGGCCTTCGGCGCCGGGGAGAGGCCGGTGCAGCCTCGCAGGCCGTCGCGGCGCTTGAGGGCGGCCTCGGCGGTGGCGCCGGCGACCGGTTCCGGGATGCCCTTGTCGTCGATGGTGGCCGGGGTGAAGGCCTCGCCGGTCACTTTGCCGTCGGCGGTGAGGGTGAGGGTGGTGACACCGGTCTCGTTGGAGTTCGGGTAGTCGGAGGTGCCGTACCAGAGGAAGTTGCCGAAGCCGTACCCGATGTAGGTGTCGCCGAGCATGCCCGAGCCGACCATGGTGTGGGCGTGGGTGCCGACCACGGCGGTGGCGCCGGCGCCGGCGAGCTTCTTGGCGATGGTGGTCTGCGCGGCGGTCGGGCAGGCCTTGCCCTCGTCGCCCCAGTGCAGGTAGACGAGGACGACCGGCGCCTGCTGCTTCGCCGTCTCCACCGCCTTGACCAGTGCCGGGACGTCCAGGGCCGAGGCGATGCCCGGCTTGTTCGCGCCGGCCCGCCACTTCTGGTTGGTGAGGTCCTCGACCTGGCTGGCGGCGACCACGGCGGCCTTCACCCCGCGCACGGTGGTGACGTACGGGGCGTACGCCTCCTTGGCATTGTGCCCGACGCCGACGACCGGGATCGGTGAGGAGTCCTTGGCGGCGAGGGTGTCGGTGAGGCCGTCGGCGCCGAAGTCCACCGCGTGGTTGTTGGCCATGGAGACGACGTCGACGCCCGAGTCCTTGAGCACCGACAGCGCGTTGGGCGAGGTGCGGAAGGTGTACGTCTTCGGTTCCGGGGCGCCGCGTCCGGTGATCGCGGTCTCCAGGTTGAGGACGGACAGGTCGGCGTCGGCGAGGGTGGCGGCGATCGGGCCGAGCGCCGGCTCGGGCGCCTTGACGGCCAGCCGGGCCTCGGTGCGGCCCTCGAAGTGGACGTCTCCGGCGAAGGCGACGGTGATGGTGGCGTCGGGCCGGGGCGCGGTGCTCTTGCCCGGGGCCGCGCCGGGGGTCGGGGCCCCAGGGGTCGTGGCGGCGGGAGTCGGCGCGGGCGCGGCACCGGGCGGCGCGGGGGCGGGGTCGTCCGGTCCGCAGGCGGTGACGGCGGTCAGTCCGACGAACAGCACGACGGCGGCCGCGGCACGGCGCATGAGTGGTTCCCCCCGGAGGACGGTGCAAGAACGGTCAGCCTACGCCACCGGATCACCACCAATTGGGCCCGGAGCCGCAACATTCCGGACACAGGAGGACACCGGCGGCCGCTCCTCCGCTCCCCAACGGCCGCGCCGCCGTTGGCCCGCCGTTGTCCCAACCGGCCCAACCGGTCCTCCCGATCCGGCCACCCCGTCCCTGGCGCGGCGGCGGGAAGGGCGCGCAGCGTGGTGATACGGGGAACCCCGTCCCGCGCCGGGGTCCGGAGGTGTGACGTGATGAGCAGCAACGTGGGCAGCGCCCCGGCCCACGACCCGGCCGACGACCCGGCCCACGACCCGGCCGACGTGCCGGGCGGCAGCCAGTCCTTCCCCGCCCGGAAGCACTGGATCGTGGTCGGCATCGACGGCTCCGAGCCGTCGAAGGCGGCTCTGCGCTGGGCGGTCGGGCAGGCCGTCCTGACCGGGGCGGCGGTGCACGCGGTGGCGGCCTGGGAGTACCCGTCGCCGTACGGCTGGTTCGCACCGATGGTGGACGACGGCTTCGAGCGGACCGCCCGCCGCACGCTGAGCGCCGAGATCGACGAGATCCTCGGCCCGGAGCGCCCGGTGGAGGTCCGGGAGAGTCTGGTGCTCGGCCACGCGGCCGACGTGCTGCTGGAGGCGGCCGAGCAGGCCGACCTGCTGGTCGTGGGCAGCCGCGGCCGCGGCACCTTCGCCCGGACGCCGCTGGGCTCGGTCAGCACCCGGTGCGCGGTGCACGGCAGCTGCCCGGTCGTGATCGTCCGCTCCGCAGGGAGGGAGACTGCGGCGACGGAGCCGGCGACCGACACGGGGGATGTGCCCGACGCGGACGAGCGGGCGGTCCGCACCAAGGACTGGCAGCTCACCCTGCACGTGGTCGAGGGCCGGGACACCACCCGGGTGCACGCAGTCCTGGACGCCGACGGCAACCTCCTGCACAGCGACGCCCTCTCCCACCGCAACCCCCTCGACGCCCCGGCTCCGCAGGTCGGCGACGAGTTCGCGGTCGGCCGCGCACTGGTCGACCTCGGCCGTCAACTGCTGCGTGCCGCCGTCCACCGCGCCACCGGGCCCGCGGAGGAGTGAGCCCCGAGGAGGCCCGAGCGGCCCGAAGAGGCCCGAGCGGCCCGTGGAGGCCCGAGGAGGAGGGGCACGGAAGAGTGAGCCCAGACCGGCCGGGTACGTCATGCTGAACCGCGACACCCCGACCGACGACCGGACGCCCGGTAGACCGGAAGAGCCGCACCCGCCCATGGACACCACCCCCGACCCGCAGCCCGCCCCTGACCCCGGCCCCGGCCCCGGCCCCGGATCCGGCCTGGATGCCCCCCGGGCCGACGTCGCACCCGATTTCACGCCAGCCGAGCGCGCCCGGGGCCGCGCGCTGCGCCGCGCCCAGCTGCCGTGGGCGCTGGGTGCCCGGCTGGCGGGCCTGACGCTGTCCCTGCTGCTCGGTCTCACCCCTGCCGGTGCCGCCCTGGTGACCGCCGTCGGCCGCTGGTTCGGCGGCTCCCGCACCGCCACCGTCCTGGCCGGTGCGGCGGCTCTGGTGGTCGTCGGGCAGGCGCTGCAGCTGCCGTTCGGCGCCGGGGCGAGGTCCGTCCGGGCCCGGTACGGGCTGGTGACGCAGGGCTGGGCCGGCTGGGCGCTGGACGCCCTGCGCGGTCTCGCGCTCACCCTCGTCCTGGTCCTGCCGCTCGTCCTCGGGCTGTTCGCGCTGACCGCCTGGTCGCCGCAGCGCTGGTGGCTGCCGGCGGCGGGCGCGGCGGCGCTGCTGACCGGGGCCCTCTCCTTCCTCCACCCGCTGCTGGTCGAGCCGGTGTTCAACCGGTTCACCCCGATGCCGCCCGGCGAGCTGCGCACCGCGTTGCTGGCACTGGCCGCGCGGGACGGCGTCCGGGTGCGGGACGTCCTGGTGGCGGACGCTTCCCGCCGGACCACCGCGCTCAACGCGTACGTCTCCGGCCTGGGCGCGACGCGGCGGATCGTCGCGTACGACACGCTGCTGAACACCGCCGAGCCGCGCGAGGTGGAGCTGGTGGTCGCGCACGAGCTCGGCCACGTCAAGCATCGGGACGTGCCGGTGGGCACCGCGCTGGGCGCGGTCGGGGCGGCGGTCGCGGTGGTTGTCCTCGGTCTGCTGGCCTCCTGGCAGCCGTTGCTGGACGCCGCCGGGTCGACGGATGCGGCGGACCCGCGGGCGCTGCCGCTGCTGGCGGCGCTCGCGGCGCTGCTGGGCGCGCTGTCGGGGCCGGCGCAGTGCGCGGTGAGCCGCCGGATCGAGGCCCGGGCGGACCGGCATGCACTCGAACTGACCTGTGACGCCGAGCAGTTCGTGGCGATGCAGCGCAGACTGGCACTGGCGAACGTCTCCGATGTCGACCCACCCAGGGTGCTTGAGCTACTGTTCGCCACTCACCCGAGTGCGACCCGTCGGATCGCCGCCGCCCGCGCCTGGCAGGCCGCGCGGGTCGCCGAGTCCGCGCAGGCGGCACGGGTCGCACAGGGGACGCAGGGCACGCCGCAGGACACGCAGGAAACGCAGAGCACACAGAACCCGCACGGCCGGTCGGCGCCGCAGCACCGCGCGAACCCCGGCAAATCCGTTGTATAGTGCAACAAACCTCAGGGAGGTAGGAACGCCGTGCCCGGCCGCCAGTCGTCCATCGACACCATCCAGCGCGAGCTGACCGCCTTCGCCCGCCGCGCCCGGCACAAGGCCTCCCAGCTGCACCCCGACCTGTCCCTGGTCACCTACAGCATCCTCGACCTGATCACCGAGCGCGGCGGCTGCCGGGCCGCCGACGTGGCCGCGTACTTCATGCTCGACAAGTCCACCGTCAGCCGCCAGGTCACCGCTCTGGAGAAGCTCGGGCTGCTGGCCCGCGAGGCCGACCCGGACGACCAGCGCGGCCAGATCCTGCGCGCCACCGAGGCCGGGCTGACCCTGCTGCGGGACGCCAACGAGCAGCGCCGCCTGGCCTTCACCACGCGCTTCACCGACTGGTCCGACGAGGACGTCGCCCGCTTCGCCGCCTACCTGGCCCGCTACGGCGAAGAGGGCTGACAGCGGAGGACCTGCGCGGTGGCGGGCCAAAATGAGCCCTCAGCGTGTGAAGTCTCCGCGCGAACTTTCCGCGCGAACTCTCCGTGTGAACCCTCCGCGTGAACTCCTCGGGTGAGTCCTCGAGGTGCGCCCCGCCACCCCCACGGTGTACAGAGGAGAGGTGCCCCTCCGGCAGCATCCCGATGCGCCGCGCCCGCCGCGCCCGCCGCGCCCGCCACGCCCGCCGCACGCGCCGCGCTCCCCCGACCGCCGCCGCGCCTGGCGGCCCGACCGCCGAGTGCTGACGGCGCTGACGCTCGCGCTGATCGTGCTGATCACCGTCGTCGACATCCTCTCCCCGCCGGACATCCACCTCGGCCCGCTGCTGATCGTCGCCCCGGCACTCACCGCCTCCTTCGCCGGCCCGCGGGCCACCGCCGGGGTCGCGCTGCTCGCGCTCGCCGCACTGACCGTGATCGGCTCCGTCCGCGACGGCCTGACCAGCGCCAACATCGAGACCCAGCTGAGCGCGCAGGTCGTCGTCTCCGCGCTGATCGTCGGCCTGCGGGTGCTGCGCGAGCGGCACGAACGCGCACTGGCCCGGGTCCGGTCGGTGTCCGAGGCCGCCCAGCGGGTGCTGCTGCGCCCGCTGCCGGAGCGGATCGGGCCGCTGCACCTGGCCTCCGTCTACCTCGCCGCGGAGGCCGAGGCGCAGGTCGGCGGCGACCTTTACGCGGCCGCCCGCACCGCCACTGGCACCCGGCTGCTGGTCGGCGACGTGCGCGGCAAGGGCCTGTCCTCGCTCGGCGATGCGGCGCTGCTGCTCGGCGCCTTCCGCGCCGCCGCCCACCTGCACGCCGAGCTGCCCGACCTGGCCGCCTACCTGGACGGCAGCGTCAGCTGGGACCTCGCCCAGCTCGCCGAACAGTCCCGACGGGACCGGCAGGCCCGGCTCGCCCTGCCCCGCCCGTCCTCCGAGGGCGCCCCGGAGGAGGCCGACGAGGCCGGCGAGTCCTTCATCACCGCCGTCCTGCTGGACATCCCCGACGACGGCTCACCGGTCCGCCTGATCGACTGCGGCCACCCGCCCCCACTGCTGCTGCGCCCCGAGGGCATCACCACCCTGGCCGCCCGCCGGCCCTCCCCGCCGCTGGGCCTCGGCGAGCTCGCCCCGGTGGCGTACGAGGTGGAGACATTCCCGTTCCGCCCCGGCGACCGGCTGCTCATCTACACCGACGGCGTGATCGAGGCCCGGGACGGCCAGCGGCGCTTCTACCCGCTCACCGAACGCGTCACCGCCTGGCGCGCCGAACGCCCCACCGCCCTGCTCAACCGCCTCCGCCGCGACCTGCTCGCCCACGTCGGCGGCCGGTTGGACGACGACGCGGCCATGGTGGTGGTCGAGCGGCTCCCGGCTGCCTGCTGCGGTTTCCCCGGCCGTGGATGACCAGGCACCGCACCCTGGCGCTGCCCTCGGCACGCACCCTGACACCGCACCCTGACACCGTTTTTGAACGTCGAAGCGGCGCCCCCGCGTTGCCCGGGAATCGTCCGCGGTCTACGGCTTGTACGGCAGCTGCGGCACGTCGAAGCAGTCGGTGGCCATCGACGGCACCTGGGTGACCCAACCGCCCTGCCCGGCCTGCCCAGCCTGCCCGCCTTGGCCGACCTGCGCCGCGTCCTGCCAGCGGGCGGCGTTGAGACAGGCACGGGTCGGACCGGTGGGCGGCGGCTGCGGCACGAAGGAGGCGGACAGGATCAGGCCGTGCGCGTCGTACGGCTCGGCGCGGTTCATGAAGGCCTCGACGCAGGAGCGGGTGGGCGCGGCGCCGCAGGAGTCCAGCGCGTCGATCAGCCACTGCGCGCCCGCCCAGCCCTCCAGCTCCCAGGCCGACAGCTCCCCGGCCCGGTCCGGGTAGTAGCGGGCCATCTCCGTCCGGAACGCACGCACCGTCGGGTACCGCTCGTCCTCGTAGTTCAGGCTCGACGAGGTCGCCCAGAGCGCGTTGCGGCAGTTCGGCGAGGCGGCGTAGTCGGCGCGCACCGACTCCGACCAGTTCTGCACGTTGGTGACCTTCGCCGCCACCGTCACCCCGGCTTCGTCCAGCGCGCGGCACAACGCCGCGTTGCCCCGGCTGTCCATGGCGTCGAACAGCAGCTGCGAACCGTCCGCGTGCACGGCGGCTGCCACCGCCTGGAAGTTCGGCAGCGCGAAGTCCACCGTCTGCAGCAGCACCCGGTACCCCTCGGCCTCCAGCCCGGCCTTCAGTTGTCCGGCGTAGCGGGCCGAGTCGGCCTGGTTGTACGCGACCACGGCGGCGCTGCTCGCGCCCAGGCGCTGCTTGAAGAAACGGAACACCTCGGTGCTCTGGTAGAGCGTCCCGTTCCAACCGACCGCCCGCCCGTCCCGTGGGGCACTGCTGCCGTAGATCCCGTACAGGTGCGGCCAGCGGTCGTACGCCGTGCCGATCGGCTGGCCGCCGACGTCCGGCACGCCCTTGCCGCTCACGTACGGCGCGCCCGCGTAGTCCAGGACGCTGCCGCTGACGAAGGCGAAGACGTGCGCCTGGTCGATCAGCCGGTGGACGCAGTCCTGGTTGCCGACGCCGCTGCCGCCGTCGTCGCAGGTCACCAGGCGGACCGTGCGCCCGTGCAGGCCGCCGTGGTCGTTGAGGGCCTGGAAGAAGGCCTGCGCTCCGTACCGAGGACCGCTGAACACCTCGCTGCCGACCGGGCTGGTGAGGGAGGTGACGATGCCGATCCGGATCTCGGTGGCGGTGACACCGGTGTCGGAGGCGGGGTTGGCGCTTCCGGCCGCCCCGGCGGTGGGGGTCGCGCGGGCAGTGAAGGCGTCGGCGGGAAGCCGGGTGCCGCAGCCCACGAGGACGAGGCTCAGGACCAGGATCAGGATCAGGACGAGGGTGGGAGCGGGGGCGCGGGCCGGGGCGGGAGCAGCCGCCGGGACACGGCCGGGCCGCCGGCGCGCGAACGCGTCGGCGGCCCGGCGCCGCGGCGGGGCGGTCGGCCGCACCCGGTCAGCTGCAGCCGGGGATCGGGGTGGCGCTGGAGCCACTGGCGCCACCGGCCTGGGTCAGCAGGGCGCACAGGGTCGAGCGGGCCACCTTCCACGTGCCGTTGTCCAGGACGGCCTGGCCGGACGCGCTCGGCTCGACCACGGCGCCCTGGAGCGAGAGCGAATAGGTGACGGTCGCATCGGAGGCGTCGCTGAACGCCACGTCATTCACCTTCGCCTGCACCTGGCCGACCCGGGGGTCCTGCGAGAAGCCCTGGAGCACCGGGAGCAGCATGTCGCCGCCCTGGAGCAGCTTGGCCTTGTCGGGGATCGGAGTACTGGGGTCGAAGAACCGCTCCCAGTTGGTGGTGATCTCCGCCTTGGCGGTGGCCGGGTCGGCGGGTGCGGTGCCGGTGGCGCTCGCTGAGGCGGTGGCACTCGCGGAAGCCGTGGCACTCGCGGAGGCGCTGGCGGAGGCCGTAGCGCTCGCGCTCACGCCCGCCGGGGAGGAAGCCGTGGAACCGGACTTGCTGCTGCTGCACGCGGCCGCCGTTCCCGCCAGCACCAGGGCGAGCAGCGCACTCGCCGTCCGCAGGCGCCGGCCGCCGCCCGTGGGGGTGCCGCTTTGCGTCACGTGCATGGTGTTCCCTCTCGACTGCGCCGCCCGGGGCCGGTCTCCCGGCGCCCCGGATGCTGTTCCAGGCCGATCCTGGAAACGTCTCAAGTGACACCATGAAGGCGGATCCATGGACGAATCGCAATCCGGAGGAGAAATCACTCGTAATGCCCCAACGGGTTCCCCCTTCCGGGGCGGCACGTTCCCGGGCAGGGCGTTCCGGGGCGGGGCGTTCCGGGGCGGGGCGTTCCGGGGTGCGCGGGAGTGGGCGGGCTGGCTCCTCGTCGCGGTCGGGGCCGTTCTGTGCGTGCTCGGCTGGTACGGGGTCTCCGGCGAGCGGTTCGTCGAGCAGCAGATCCCCTACCTGGCCTCGTCCACCATCCCGGGCGCGGCGCTGATCGTGTCCGGAGCCGTCCTGGTCGCCCTGCGGCTGCCGTCCCCAACGGGGAGCGACGAGCTGACGGGCCGACGGGTGGAACGGCTGTACGGGCTGCTGGTCGAGCCGGACACCGAACCCCACGTCGGACGTAGCGTCGGACGTGGCGACGAAGGCGGCACCGGACGGGGCACCGGACATGGCCTCGGGTCGGACGTCGGGCCCGAGGCGCCGGATCCGGCCGACCGGGGCGACGACCGGTGGCTGGCCGTCCCCGAAGGCACCCGCTACCACCGGCCGGACTGCCCGCTGGTCGCCGGCAAGGCGCGGGCCCAGCCGGTGGACGCGGACGCCCGCCGCGCCCGGGGCCTGACGCCCTGCCCGCTCTGCTCACCACCCGCCCCGGGCCCCGGCCCCGCCACCCGTCCGGGCGAACCCGCCCCGCCCGGCGACTGACCACCCGTGAACGCCCTCCTCAGCGCGGCCGCCCCCGGCTCGCTCGGCCTCACCGTCGACCTCGCCCTCGCCGGGCTCACCGTCGGCAGCGCCGCCGCGCTCAGCGGCATCGGCCTGGTCGTCTGCCACCGGGCCACCGGGGTGCTCAACATCGCCCAGGGCGCCCAGGCCATGGCCGTCGCCTACCTGCTGCGCGACCTCGTCGTCGTCCGGCACTGGCCGGTCTGGCCCGCCGTCGCCTTCTGCCTGCTGGCCGTCGCCCCGCACTCGGCGTACTGCTCGACGTCCTCGTCTACCGCCCCCTGCAGCGGCGCGGCGCCGGACCGGCCGAGACCATGGTCGCCGGCCTCGGTGTATTCGTGCTGCTCATCGGCGTGGCCGTCCTGCTGTGGGGAGCGGCACCGCTGGCCGGCACGCCCTCGCCGATCGGCGGCCCCCCGATCCGCCTGCCCGGCGGGCACACCCTGCGGCCCGACACCGTCGCCCAGCTCGCCGCGATCCTCGTGCTCGGCCTCACCGTTTTCGCCACCACCCGGTGGGCCCGCTTCGGCCTCCGGCTGCGCGCCGTCGTCGACGACCGCCGCCTCGCCGCCCTCGCCGGAGTCGACGCCGACCGGCTCTCCGCCGCCGGCTGGGCATTCGGTACCTTCACCGCCGGGCTCGTCGGCATCGCCCTCGCGCCGTACCTGCTGCTCGACCCGTACGGGCTGCCGCTGCTGGTCATGGAGACCATGGCCGTCGCGGTCGCCGCCCGGCTGCGCAGCATCCCGGTCGCCGTCGCCACCGGGCTCGGCCTGGGCATCGCCCAGTCGGAACTCACCCGACTGCGCCCGTCGGGGCAGCTGCTGCCGCTGGTCGAGGCCGTGCAGTCGAACCTGTTCGTGGTCGCGCTGCTCGCCACCGCGTTGCTCGCCGGGCCGCGCATCACCGGGGAACGGAGCGAGGCCGCGCCACTGGCCGTCCGCCGCACGGAGAGCGGGCACAGTGGTGGCGGACGGCTCGCGGGAACGGTCTGCCTGGTGCTGCTCCTGCTGCCGCTCGGCTTCCGGGGCAACGACCTGCGCAGCGCGCTGCTCGTCCCGGCGCTGGCGCTCGTACTGCTGTCCATCGTCGTGGTCACCGGGTACGGCGGGCAGATCTCCCTCGGACAAGCCGGGTACGCGGGCCTCGGCGCGCTCGGCACCGCGCTGCTGATGTCCGGCCGCATCCCCGGCATCCCGCCGCTGCCCGCCGTGCCCGCTCTGCTGATCGCCGTCCTGGCCACCGCCCCGCTCGGACTGCTCACGGGTTGGCCCGCGATCCGCCGACGCGGGCTCGCACTCGCCCTGGTCACCTTCGCAGTCGGGACGGCGATGAGCCGCTTCGTCTTCCAACAGCCGTACGCCACCACCGGGCTCGTGCTCGACCGTCCGTCCATCCTGGCCGGCGACCGCGCCTTCTACCTCGCCGAACTCCTCCTCCTCGGCGTCGGCCTGCTCGCCGTCCGGGGCCTGCACCGGGGCCGACTCGGGCGGGCGCTGAGCGCCATGCGCGACCACGAACCGGGCGCGGTCGCGGCGGGCGTGGACGTCCCGGGCCTGAAGCTCCTCGCCTTCGTCGCGGGCGCGGCCCTGGCCGCACTCGGCGGCGGCCTGATGGGCCTCGCCGGACGCGCCTTCGACCCCGCCGCCTTCGATCCGGTAGGCGGCCTGCTGTGGTTCGCGGCCGTCGTCGTGGCCGGCGCCGACAGCGCCCTCGGCGCGGTCCTGGCCGCCGCCCTCCTCATCGGCCTCGACGCGGGCACCGTCGCCGGTGTCTCCGCCGTCGCCGTCGGCGCCCTGGCCGCAGCCATCGGCCGCCTCCCCGGAGGCCTCGCCGCCCTCCCCCACCACCGCCACCGCCATGCCGCGGCCCTGCCGCCTTCCCGCCTCACCCCGGCGGGCCGCCGCGTACGGGAAGCCATCGCGGTGCGGGGGCGACGGCCATGAGCCCCGCTCATGACCCATTCGGGTGGCATCGTCGCGGCAGGCGGACGGTGACGTATGCGGACAGGCGAGTGGGCGGCGAGGGGCGCCCATGAGCAACGCTCATCACCCGTACAGGTGGGCCGCGCAGCAACCGCCCGGCCGCAGACGCGGACAGCCGCCCACCGCCACGGAATGCCCATGAGCAACGCTCATCTGCCTGCTCGGGCAAACCATCGCACTCATCCCGGAGGCCGCGACGCAGAATGAGGAGACATGAGCAACACTCATCCCGCCGCCCGTCTCACCGCCCGGGGCATCGTTCGACGCTACGGGGGGATCGAGGCCGTGGGCGGGGTGGATCTGGTGGCGTTGCCGGGGCGGATCACAGCGCTGGTCGGGCCCAACGGGGCGGGCAAGAGCACGCTGTTCGACTGCCTGGCTGGCACCGTCCGGCCCGATGCCGGGCGGGTGTTGCTCGGCGGTCGGGAGGTGACCCGACTGTCCGCGCACCGGCGGGTGCGGCTCGGATTGGCTCGGACCTTCCAGCAGATCGCCGTGTTCCCGACGCTCTCGGTGGCCGACAACGTCCGGGTGGGTGCCGAGCAGCAGGACAGGCGGGACGCGGCCGAGCGGACGGTCCGGGCGTTGCGGCTGTTCGGGCTGCAGGACGTGGCTGCCGAGTCGGCCAGGACGCAGCCCACCGGCGTCCTGCGGCTGGTGGAACTGGCGCGGGCGCTGGCGGGCGGCCCCCGGGTGCTGCTGCTGGACGAGCCGGCGGCGGGGCTCGACGGCGCGCAGACGGCCCGCCTGGTGTCGGTGCTGCGGGGCCTCGCCGGACGCGGCATGGCGTTGCTGCTGGTCGAGCACGATGCCGAGCTGGTCGCCGAACTCGTCGACACCGTCTACGCGATGGCCGAGGGGCGCGTGGTCGTCGGCGGTCCGACCGCAGCCGTCCTCTCCGATCCGCGGGTCACCCGGGCTTGGGGGGCGGTGGCCTGATGCCCGTGGAAGCCGCCCTCCGCGACGCCCGGGTCCGGTACGGACCGCTGGAGGCTCTGCACGGGGTCGACCTCGCCTTCCCGTCCGCCGCCGTCACCGTCCTGCTCGGCCGCAACGGCGCCGGGCGGACGAGCGCCCTGCACGCCCTCGCCGGGGTCGTGCCGTTGTCGGGCGGGCGGGCGATCTGGCGGGGGCGGGACGTCAGCGGGTTGTCGGTGCACCAGCGGGTGCGGCGGGGGCTGGCCCTGGTGCCGGCCGAGCGCGGGGTGTTCGGATCGCTGACCGTCGCCGAGAACCTGGCCCTGGGCGGGCCGGGGCGGCCCGAGGTGCTGGAGCTCTTCCCGGAGTTGACCGCCCTGCTCGATCGCCGGGCGGGCACCCTTTCCGGCGGTCAGCAGCAACTCGTCGCCGTCGGAAGGGCCTTGGCGGCGAAACCCGCCCTCCTCCTGCTCGACGAGCCCGAGCGTGGATTGGCCCCCGCCGTCGCCGCCCGGATTCACGCCCACCTGCTGGCCGGCGACGGCACCGGTGCCACCGGCGCCACCGCCGAAGGCCGTACGGTCGTGCTCGCGGCGCAGTCGCTGCCGCGCAGTCTCGCCGGGGCGGCAGTGGTGCACGTACTTCACCGGGGCGAGGTGGTCTTCTCGGGTGAGCCCGGGGAGCCGATTCCGGGGTGGTTGACGACCACCCGGTGACGAACGCCCCAGATCAACCCGACCGACCCACCCCCCGACCCACCCCCCGACCCACCCCCCGACCAACCCGCCGACCAACCCGCCGACCCGGCCGGCTTGGGCCGCGACGACGTCGCCCTCGCGCCCGAGGCCGCCGAGCAGGACGACCGGCGAGCGGTGGCTGGCGAGCGGGGCCGATACACCTCCCCCTCCGCGAGGACGACACCCCGCCCGGACGATCACGAATTCGGGCTCTGCCGCTGACCGCCGTCGTATTACCCCGACGCGGGTGCCGGGTGCCGGGTGCCGGGCGCTGACTCAGCCGTGCTGGGATGCGGGCGGTTGCCTGGTGGATAACGCCGCTGACCGGGCTCACCCTGTGACGAGCTGCTCCGCCAGCACCGCCGCCTCCTCGGCGACGCCGAGGAGGGTCGCGGACTGCCGGTTCCGCTGCCAGTGCACGCCCATGAAATGCAGGTCGGGCACGACCGTGCTGCTGGTGTCCGTCTGGAGTGGAAAGCCCATCGTGTCGAAGGCCTCGGGGAAGTGCACCCAGCTTGCGAAGTCCGGGCGGTAGCCCGAGGTGAAGAAGACCACCCTCACGGCTTTGCACGGGCTGCACGAAGCCGGCCATCACTGGCCGCCCGGCACGCCACCGACCGTGTCCGGGGCCGAATCCGAGGCCGAATCCGAGGCTGGGGACCCAGACGGCGAAACCGAGAACGGCGACCACCAGGCCGACGACCGCGCCGGGAAGGCCTGACGCCCCGCAGCCGTCCTCAGGCCGACGGCCGGTACACGTACGGCGTCGTGGTGCTCAGCCATGCGAAGCCGAGGCGTTGGAGGATGGGGCGGCTCTGGTCGCTGGCGTCGACCTGCAGGTACTGGTAGCCGAGGTCGGCGGCGAGGCGGGCGCGGTGGGCGACGAGGGCGCGGTAGATGCCCCGGCCCCGCCAGTCGGGTACGGTGCCGCCGCCCCAGAGGCCGGCGAATCCGGTGCCCGGGTTGAGCTCCATCCGGGCTGCGGACACCGGGCGGTCGCCGGCCATCGCGACGACCATGTGGAGCGTGTCGGTGCCGTGCCGGAGGTGGTCGAGCATCCGCTCGCGCAGGTTCGGCAGGGCGGTGCCGAAGGCCCGTTCGTGGGCTTCCGTCATGAGGTCGACCCCGGCCGGGTCGGTCACCGGCTGCAGCCGGACGCCTTCCGGCAGGGCGGCGTCGAGGGGCAGGTCCTCGATCCGGGCGATCATCAGCGCCTCGTCCGGCTCGGGCGTGAAGCCGGCCGCCAGCAGCCGCTCGCCGAGGTCGGCGGGGCGGTCGTGGGAGTAGGCCTTCCACTCGAACTCCAGGCCCAGTCCGGTGAAGTGGCGCACCTGCGCCGCGATCGCCGCGTCCGCCCCGGCCTCGTCCAGGTCGGACCACAGCACGCCGTTCCAGTCGGTCGCCGCACCCACCTGCCGCACCACCCCGCCCACCCTGCCTGCCCCGCCCACCGCATCCACCGCGCCGTCGCGCTCGATGCGGACACCGGGGTCGTCTGCCTGCGCGTTGCGCCGGATCCGGTCGTCGAACAGGGCCAGCACCTCGTCATGATCCATCCGATCACTTCAGCACGGTGCGGGAACGGGCGCCATCGAGTTTCCGCCCGGTCTCCCTCAACCGGTCGGCCGTTCGCTCCGACGTTCGCCCCGACGATCGCTCCGGCGCTCGCACCGACGGCCGCGCCGACGTTCGCGCCGACGGCCGACCCGCGCGGATCGTCTCGCTCGGCGCCTCCGAGCCCACGATGGCGTCCAACAGGTCGCGGGCCGCGGCGAGTTCGTCCATCTGCCGGGTGATCCGGACGCGTTCCCGGGCCAGGCCCGCGAGCAGTTCCGGGCAGGTCGGGCCGGGGCGGCGGTGCCCGGGGAGCGGCAGGCCGGGGAGGATCCGGGCGATCGCGGCGCTGTTGAGGCCGGCCGCGAGGAGGGTGCGGATGCCGCGGACGGCGTCGACGTCCCGTTCCCCGTACTCGCGGTAGCCGCTGGGGCGGCGCTCCGGGACGAGCAGGCCCTGCTCCTCGTAGTAGCGCAGGGCGCGCGGGGTGGCCCCGGTCCGCCGGGCCAGCTCTCCGATCCGCATCGGGCACCTTTCGGGTGGGATCTGCGCCTTGACTCTGCCGTCGGCGTGAAGGTCTAGCGTAACCGCCATGACGAACCGACGATCTTCCTCAACCACCCTCCCCCGTGCCGCCGTTGCCGTGCTGGGCCTGGGCCCGATGGGCCAGGCGCTGGCGGGAGCGCTGCTGACGGCCGGCCATCCGGTCACCGTGTGGAACCGCACGCCGGGCCGGGACGGCGAACTGCTCGCCCGCGGTGCGCGGTCGGCCGAGAGCGCCGCCGAGGCGGTGGTGGACGCCCCGCTCGTCCTGCTCTGCGTACGCGACCAGCACGCCGCCCGGGCCGTGCTGGACACCGCCTGGCCGGTCCTGCCCGGCCGCACCGTCGTCAACGCCACCTCGATCGCGCCGGACGACGCGCGGGCGAACGCCGCAGCCGCCGAGGCCCGGGGCGTCCGCCTCCTCGACGCCGCGATCCTCACCCCCACCCCCACCATCGGCCGCCCCGAGGGCACCATCCTGCTCAGCGGCGACCCCGAGATCTTCGCCGCACACGAGGAGACGCTCCGGGCCCTGGGCACCGTACGCCACGTGGGCGCGGACCCGGGGCGGGCGGCCGCCTTCGACGCGGCCCTGTTGGACCTGTTCTGGACCACCGTGCACGGCTGGGTCCACGCCCTGGCGCTCGCCCGCGCCGAGGGCATCAGCGGAGCCGAACTCGCGCCGTACGCCCAGGGGTTGCCGCAAATCCTGCCGCCGGTGATCGAGAGCTTCGCGCAGCGCGCGGACGACCGCCACCACCCGGGCGACCGGAGCACCGTGGCCTCCGCCGCAGCCGGGCTCGCCCACGTCACGCACACCGCCCGGGCCCGCGGCCTGGACACGTCCGTCCTCGACGCCGCACTCGCCCTCACCCGACGGGCGGTCACGTCCGGACACGGCCCGGACGGGGTGTCCTCCCTGGTCGAACTTCTGGCCGCCTAGCGGGCGTTCGAGACCCGCCCGGCTGACCCCGGCCCGGACGGGACCAGACATGACCGGACCGGAGGACCGGACCCGACCGGGCCTCCGCCCGGAAACCTCGCGTCAGCCGGAACAGGTATCGAACACCCCCGCGGCGCTCTCGGACTCGGGCAGCCAGTCGCGGTCCGGCCGGTACTCCAGCCACCGATTGCGGCGGCCGGTGTCGGCGAAGGCGCGCAGCAGGGGCGGGAGGCCGGGGTGCGGGGAGTGCTTCGGCCAGACCAGGGACCAGGCGTAGAGGGGGGTCGGGTCGATCAGGGGGACGGTGCGCAGGCCGGGTAGGTCCGGGAGCGGGGCGTCGGCGGGGAGCAGGGTGACGGCGTCCGGCGTGGTGGCGAGCCGGGTCAGGAAGTGCTCGACACCGAGGGTGGACTGCGGGGGCAGGGTGGTCAGCTGGAAGCGCTCGGCGAAGCGTTGCAGGAACTCCAGGCGGGCCAGCGCGGCGGGGAGCAGGAGGCGGCTGGTGCGGAGGTCGCCGGGGCGCAGCGCGTCGGCGCCGGCCAGCGGGTGGCCGGCGCCGAGCACCGCGTCCACCGGCTCCAGGCGGACGAGGCGGTGGGCGAGTTCGTGTTCCCTCCCGTCCGGCAGCGCGTGGTAGCGGCCGAAGCCCGCGTCGATCTCGCCGCGCAGCAGCGCGCCGAGCACCGAGGGGAGGTCACGGCCGTGGCCGATCTCCAGCGGCAGGGAATCGACCTCCAGCGCGCCGACGGTGCGCAGCGGGGCGAACAGGTGGCCCCATACGTCCAGTCGCAGTGGCCGGGTCTCGCCGCGCACCGCCACCACCGCGGCTTCGCCGGCGGCCAGCACGGCACGGGCCGGCTCCAGCAGCCGCTCTCCCGCCGCGGTCGGCGCCGCGCCGCGGCCGCCGTCCCGGTCCAGCAGCCGCTCCCCCAGTGCTTCCTCCAGTCGGGCGATGCGCTTGGAGAGCGCCTGCTGGGTGATGGCCAGCCGCGTGGCGGCGCGGCCGAAGTGCCGGTGTTCGGCGACGGCGAGGAAGGCCCGCAGCTGGGCCGGATCGAGGTCCACGGGCCCATGGTGACGGCCGACAACCATCGGTTGTCAAGGCTGCTGACCGGTTGTTGGATCTCGCACCGGCGCCCGGAGGAAGGTGGGGGCAACGGAGAGGAGCACACCATGAAGGCGTTCACCGCCACCCGCGACGCGGCCGCTACCGTCCGGTTCGCCGAGGTGCCGGAGCCGCAGCCGGGCGTCGACCAGGCGCTGGTCAAGGTCGAGGCGTACTCGGTCAACCGGGGCGAGACCTTCCAGCTGGAGCGCCCGCCGGGCGACGGTTGGCGGCCCGGCAAGGACGTGGCCGGGCTGGTGGTGCAGGCCGCGCCGGACGGCTCCGGGCCGCCGGTGGGCAGCCGGGTGGTCGGGCATCCGCCGGCGCTCGGCTGGGCCGAGTACGCGGCCGTGCCGACCGGGCAGCTCGCGGTGCTGCCGGAGGGCCTGACGTCCGTGGAGGCCGCGGCCCTGCCGCTGGCCGGGCTGACCGCGCTGCGCCTGCTGCGCACCGCCGCCCGGCACACCGGCCACCTGGCCGGGCGGCGGATCCTGCTGACCGGGGCCTCCGGCGGGGTCGGCCACTTCCTGACCGAGCTGGCCGGCGCGTCCGGCGCCCGGGTGACCGCGGTGACCGCCTCGACGGAGCGCGGGCAGCGGCTCGTCGAGCTGGGCGCGGCCGAGGTGGTGCACCGGGTGGCGGACGCCGAGGGGCCGTTCGACCTGGTGCTGGAGTCCACCGGCGGCGCCGACCTGCCGGTGGCGCTGGACCTGCTGGCGCCTCGGGGGCTGCTGCTCTGGTTCGGGCAGGCCAGCCGGCAGCCGGTGACCCTGGACTTCTTCGCGCTGCTGACCGGCCCGACCAGCGCCACCATCCGGCAGTTCAGCTACGCGGACGTGGACGAGCCGGACGGCGCCGACCTGGCGGTCCTGGTGGGCCTGGCCGCCGAGGGGCGGCTGCACCCGGAGCTGGGCGCGGTGCGGGACTGGCGGGAGACCCCCGAGGTGCTGGCCGACCTGCGCGGCCGCCGGATCCGGGGCAACGCCGTACTGACCGTCAACTGACATGCCATTGATTCATCCGCACGTCCGATGATGAGCGGAACAAGAGGAAGAGGGAGAAGAACGATGAACACGCTCGACCCGAAGGCCGTGGTCGTCCGGTACGTCAACGCCGTCATAGAGGGCGACCTCGCGGTGATCCGGGACAGCTTCGCCGAGGACGCCACCTGGGAGTACCCGGGCGACCTGCCACTGAGCCGGACATGGACCGGGCGGGACGCGATCGTGGACGACTTCCTGGTCGGCGCCGGCCGCTTCTTCGCCCCCGGCGGCGCGCCGAAGGTGACGCTGACCAACGTGCTGGCCGACGGCGAGCAGGTGCTCGCCGAGTGGCTTGCCCAGGGCACCGCGGTGGGCGGCGGGCACTACGACAACCGGTGCGCCGGCATCTTCACCGTGGCCGACGGCCGGATCACCAGCGTCCGGGAGTACCTGGACACCCGGATGGTCGGCCGGGTGCTCTTCCCCGAGGCCTGATCCGGCGATCACGGTGCCCGCCGCGTGATCGGCGCCGGCGACTCCCCTCAGGGCCAGTCCGGCTCCCCTCAGGGCCAGTCCCCGCGCGCCGCCAGGTCCAGTACCAGGGCGGCGATGTTCCACGCGTCGTCGTCACCCCGGTGGTGGCGGCCCTCCAGGGGGAGGCCCGCCACCGCCAGGGCCTGGGCCATGCCGGGGCGTCGTCGCAGGCCGTAGGAGGCGGTGAAGACGAGTTTGGCGTTGGTGTGGCGGTCGCAGAACGGGTACTCCGTCCCCGTCGAGCCGCACTGGCGGGTGAACTGGTGGCGGTCGTAGTCGCCCCAACTGGCCCACGGGACCGAGCCCGTCCGGTGCCGGGCCGCCAACTCCCGGCAGGCCTCGGCGAAGGGGAGGCCGCCGTCCACCTCCGCCTGCGTCAGCCCCGTCAGCTCCGCACAGAAGGGGCTCACCTCCGACCGGGCCGGGCGGACCAGCAGGCGGTGCCTGGCGAGGCGCTCACCCGCCCGCAGGTCGACCACCGTGAGCCCGATCTCGATGATCTCGCTCACCTGGCCGGGCGGTGGCTGGTCCTCCCAGCAGGTCGCTTCGACATCGACCACGTTCAGCAGGTGTTCATCGGCGCCCATGGGGAGTGAGGGTAGGGGCGTCCCGGCCCCCGGCGCACCCGGATTTCGGCGCATCCGGATTTCGGCGCATCCGGATTTCGGCGCGGGACGCCCGCTACTGCGCCAAGTACCCGCCGTCGACGGGCAGGACGGCGCCGGTGATGAACGAGGCGTCGTCCGAGGCGAGGAACAGGACGGCTGCCGCGACCTCGGCGGGATCGCCGAGGCGGCCCATCGGGTGGAGCTTCTCGATCGCCGTCAGGTACTCGGGGCCGCCGGGTTCATCACGCAGGCGGGCGACGCGCTCGGTGGTGATGGTGCCGGGGGCGACGGCGTTGACCCGGATGCCGC
Organism: Kitasatospora sp. NPDC023385; assembly: GCF_055664045.1. NCBI lineage: Bacteria > Bacillati > Actinomycetota > Actinomycetes > Kitasatosporales > Streptomycetaceae > Kitasatospora > Kitasatospora sp. NPDC023385. Next base: position 424,263 of record NZ_JBVOOL010000001.1, read on the forward strand.
GGTCGGCCCACTCGACGGCGAGGTGCTTGGTGAGGCCGGAGGCCACGAACTTGGCGGGCCCGTAGACGGCCTGGCCGCGCTGGCCGGCCTCGCCGGAGATCGAGGACAGGCAGACGATCGAGCCGCCGGGCCGCTCCTGGGCGGTCATCGCCTGGATCGCGTACTTGCAGGTGAGGAACATGCCGCGGCCGTCCACGGCCATCACGTGGTCCCAGTCCTCGGCGGTGGCCTCGGTGATCTCCATCAGCGGGAGCACCCCGGCGTTGGCCACCAGGACGTCCAGCCGCCCGAGCCGTTCGACGGCGGCGTCGACCATCCGGCGGGCGTCCCCGTCGCTCGCCACGTCGCCCACCACCGTGCTGACCGCCCCCGGGAACCGGTCGGCCAGCCGGCGCAGCCCCGCCTCGTCGACGTCCGTGGCCACGACCGACGCGCCCTCGCGGACGAAGCGCTCCGCGACGGCTCGTCCGATACCGCTGGCCGCACCCGTCACCACGCACGAGCGGCCGACCAGCCGCCCGGCCACCAGGGCTTCCGCCGCGTTCACAGTCACCATGGGCGCGACTCTACCGACTGCCACGGGCGGAGGCCGGGCTTCCGCCGCCGGCGTTGAGGCGCACGTGGGGACGGTCGCCCCGGCCGCTGCTGCCGAGCTTGCCGGGCGGCCTGCTGGGCCTCTCCCGCCTGGAGGCCCAGCAGGTTCGGCGGGGCCGACAGCAGGGTGGAACGGTCGGAACGGCGGGGAACCGCCCGGATGCGGCGTCAGACCGTGAGGACGATCTTGCCGCGCAGGTGCCCGCGCTCGCTGATCCGCTGCGCCTCTGCCGCCTCCGCCAACGGGAGCACCCGGTGCAGCGGCAGCCGCAGGGCGCCTGCCTTGTGCAGGGCGAGCGCGGCGGCGTAGCCGCGCTCGTGGTGCGAGGCACCCTCGGCGCCGCCAGTGAAGCGGATGCCGTACTGCTCCGCGCCCACCAGGTCGGCGATGGTCAGGACCCGGTCCGCGCTGCCCGTCAGCTCGACCGACAGCGGCAGCACCCCGCCCAGCCCGACCGCGTCCAGCACACGGTCCACCCCGTCCGGGGCGACCGCCCGGACCCGCTCGGCCAGTCCCTCGCCGTACGCCACCGGGATCGCCCCGAGCTCGCGCAGGTAGTCGTGGTTGGCCTCGCTCGCAGTACCGACGACGGTGATCCCACGGGCCCGGGCGAACTGCAGCAGCACGGTGCCGACCCCGCCCGCCGCACCGTGCACCAGCAGGGTCTCGCCCGCACGCACGCCGAGGACGTCGAGGGCCCGTTCGGAGGTCTCGGCCGCGACCGGTATCGCCGCGGCCTCCTCCCAGCCGAGCGAGGCCGGCTTGTGGCCCAGGTGGTCGGCGGGCACCAGGACCTGCTCGGCGTAGGCGCCGCCCATCACGGCCCCGAACACCTCGTCCCCGGGCGCGAAGCCGCTCACTCCCTCGCCGACGGCCTCCACCACGCCGGCCAGTTCGTAGCCGGGCACCGCCGGGAAGGTGACCGGGAAGACCGCTGCCATCACACCGCTGCGCACCTTGTGGTCCAGCGGGTTGACGCCCACCGTGCGGACCGCGACCCGCACCTGGCCGGGGCCGGGAGCGGGCAGCTCGATGTCGATCGGGTGCAGCACGTCCGCGCCGCCGAACTCGCTGAAGGCGATCGCCTTGGTCATGGAAACTCCTTGGGGTTTCGGTGGGTTGGAACTTTCCGACAGCTCCCATCCTGGTCCGGGGCCCGCCGTCGAGAACCCTGCCGTTCGGACAGTTCGACCTGTCCGAACGGCCAGGCGGATCCGGTCGCGGCCGGACTAGGCTCGACCGCATGAACGGTGCGGACGGCGCGGGCGGGACGAACGGCGCGGGCGGGACGAACGGCGCGGGCGGCGCGGGCCGCGTGGACGAGCGGTGGCAGGAGTTCTGGGGTCGGCCCGAGGACGCGCTCGCGCGCGCCGTCGAGGTGCTGCGCACGCCGCGGCCGGAGCTCATGCTCCGCCTCTCCCGGACCCTCGGCACCCTCGTACCGCACGTGGCGGTCGCCCAGCTCAGCGGTGTCTGCACCTACTCCCCCACGCACGCCCACGGCCTGCCCGAACTGGTCGAGGGCATCAGCAGCCTGGAACTGGCCCGGCTGGCCGAGCGCACCACCGGAGCCCCCGGCGCCGACGCGGCCGACGCGGCCCGTCGGCCCTGGCAGGGCGACGTCGAACTCGCCGGCCGCATCCGGCCGGTGGTGGTCGTCGCGGCCGCGCCCGGCGGCGACGCCACGCCGGACGGCCCCGGCGGCGGAGCCGTCCTCGTCCTCGTCCGGGCGGACGCCACCCTCGTGGCGCCGGGGGCACTCGCCGTCCTGCAGCAGCTGTGGGAGCTGGTCATCGCCCACTCCGACCACCGCGCCACCGACGCCGGACCGAAGTACGCCGCGGCCTCCCGCGCCTCCGCCAACGCCCGCGCCCGGGCGATCGCCGAGTTCACCGGCACCCACAGCGCCGCGCTGAGCGCCATCCTGGCGCCGCTGCGCTCCGGCGACCTGGACGACGCGACCGCGCGCCGCAGCGCCACCGAGCTGGCGGTCACCGCCCTGCTCGACCTGCGCCAGGGTGCCGACCTGGACCGTACGCTCAGCGAGGAGCCCGCCGGCGCCGCCTTCGCCCGGCTCACCCGGGAGCTGCGTCCGCTGCTGCGGCACACCAGGGTCCGGCTGGACGCCGCGCCGCCCGCCGACGCGGCCCGCTCCGTCCCGGCCGACGCCGCGCACACCGCCCGGAACGCCGTCCGGGCGGCCGTCCTGCTGATGCTGGAGCACGAGAAGCCGACCCGGCTGCACGTCAGTTGGCAGTTCACCCCGGGCGACGCCCTGCGGGCGGTGGTCCGCGGCGACGGCCTGGGCGTGCTGGCCGCCGACGCCCTCGGCGTCCACCGCACCACGGACCGGATCGCGGCCCTCAACGGCCGGTCCACCGTCGAGGCCGTCCCCGGCTGGGGCACCACGGTGACCGTCGACCTGCCGCTCACCCTGCCCGAGCCCACCCTCGCCACCGACCCCCTGGACGGCTTGCAGCCACGGGAGTCGGAAGTCCTCGACCAGCTCGCCCAGGGCCGCCGCAACCGTGACATCGCGGCGGCGCTGCACATCAGCGAGTCGACGGTGAAGTTCCACGTCGCCAACATCCTGGCCAAGCTGGGCGTCGCCTCACGGGGCGAGGCGGCGGCCCTGGCCCACCGGGCGGGAATGCCGGCCGGCTCGGTGGGGCTGCACGTGGCGTCCTGAGCCCCCGGCCGACCCCGGTCCCGGTACCCGACGACGAGCCCGCGCGGAGTTCGATGCGGTGATCCCGGATCCGGCGGGCCGCCTTCGCCCGCGCTCAGCCCTCCCGGGCGAGCGTGAACTCGGCCTGGCCGCCGGTCATCAGGAAGCGCGCGGGCGTGCCCGGATCGTCCGGTTGCCAGCCCGCGGCGAGGCCTGCCCGGATGAGAGCGGCTGTCAAGGCGGGTCGGACGGGGTCGAGTTGGAAGACCTCGGAGATGCGGTCGGCGGGGGCTGTGAGCAGGATGCCGTAGTGGATCCACGGGTCGTCGAAGCGGCGGGTGACCTGCAGTGGGCGGACTCGACGCCCGGGTGTGTCGCGCCAGGCGCGGATGAGCACGTGCTCGCTGTCGCGGAAGCGGACGGCCCAGCGGTAGTCGTGGCCGTCGACGTGGATGCTGCGCGGTGTCCTCGGGGCCATCCCGTCACCGTACGCCCCGACGGCGGTCGACGTACCCGTCACATGGAGCGGGCGGCCGACGCACCCCGGCGCGCGCTCTGGACCGCCGACGACGGCAGCGAGCCGGTCCCGCTGCCGTCGCCAGGAACCGGTTCCGCACTAGGTCTTGCGCAGGTCCGGCGCCGGGACGCCGATCAGTAGCCGCCGGACCGCGTCCCAGGCCGCGCGCAGGGCGGCGGCGCAGGCGCGGGTGTCGGAGCCGAGCAGGCGCAGCCAGGCGCCGCTGTCCTGGGGGAGCACGCTGACGCCGTGGAGCAGGCCGCGGTCGGCCAGTGCCTCGTGCAGGGTGTCCGCGATCTGCCCGGCCGGGGCGAGCGGGCTGAGGACGTACAGGCTGGACATGACGTCGTGGCCGGCCAGGACGGCCGGCCCCGCGACGCCCGCGCCGGGGCCCGAGGGTTCCAGCCGTACGGTGTCCAGCGCCACCAACTGGCCGTCGGGACGCCGGATTTCGAGGTCGGAGGCGAACGCCTGGTAGGCGTTGCGCTCGCCGCGGGCGAGGCGGCCGGCCAGGACGGTCTCCCCGGCGAGGACGGTAGCGCCCGGGTCGGCGGTCAGGACGGTGCGCTGGTAGAGGCGGGAGTTGACGAAGGGGATCACCGGCTCGGGCAGGTATTCGACGTAGGCGCCGGGGCCGGCTTCCAGGTGGAGGAGCTGGGTCGCGTAGTCGAATTCCATCCGGTAGACCTTGGTGGCCGCCTGGGTGGTGAGGTGGACCGCCGTGTCGGCGCCACAGCGCACGTCGGTGCGCAGCCGGTCGGCCTGCAGGATGCCGCCGCCGGTGGACATGAGGAAGGTGACGGCGAGGTCGGGGCGGGCCGGGTCGAAGTGCAGCGGGCGCATGATCTGCAGCGGCGACTTCTGGTAGTGGCCGGTGAGTTCGGTGCGTCCGCCGACGTTCTCGAAGGCCAGTTCCAGCAGTCCGACCTTGCCGGGCCGCCCGACCGCGAGGGTGTCGGGCGTCCCGGCGTGCCGGCGGACCTCGTACGGGACGCGGGCCGGCTCGTAGTGCCGGGGGTCCAGCCGGGGTACCGGCCGGGGGGCGGCCGCGGCGGAGGATGCCGCGACGGGGGAGGCCGTCACGCCGGGACCTTCCGGAAGGTCTCCAGGAAGGCGGCGATCTCCTCCAGTCCTTCCCCGGTCAGCGAGTTGGTGAGCACCACCGGGCCGCCCTCGCGCACCCGGTGGGCGTCGGACTCCATGACGCCGAGGTCGGTGCGGACGTACTGGGCGATGTCGATCTTGTTGATGACCAGCAGGTCCGACTCGGTGATGCCCGGGCCGCGCTTGCGGGGCATCTTCTCGCCCTCGGCGGTGTCGAGGACGAAGAGGAAGAGGTCGACCAGCACCGGGCTGAAGGTCAGGGTGAGGTTGTCGCCGCCGGACTCGTAGATCAGGGTGTCGACGTCCGGGAAGCGTTCCAGGATCTCGGCGCCCGCGGCGAGGTTCATCGTCGGGTCGTCCCGTACGGCGGTGTGCGGACAGGCGCCGGTCTCCACGCCGACCACCCGTTCCGGGTCCAGCAGCCCGGCCAGGGTGCGGCGCACGTGCTGCGCGTCCTCCTGGGTGTAGATGTCGTTGGTGATGACCGCCGGCCGGTGGCCGCGCGCGATCAGCACCGGGACGAGCGCCTCGATCAGCGCCGTCTTTCCGGAGCCCACGGGCCCGCCGATGCCCACGCGGAGCACGTTCTCGGTCAACTCTCCTCCTCTGGTACGAAATCTGGGGTGCAACTGGCGTGAAATCTGGTGTGCGACCTGGTGTGGAATGGCGTGCGGGGCAGGGGTTCAGCTGGCGAACAGCCGGGCCTCGGCCCGCTCGTGCCGTCCGGACATCGCGTCGGCGACCGGTACGCAGCCGCCGAGGTCCGCCAACTCCCTTTCCAGCGCGGCCGCGACGACCTCGCGGATTACCGGCGAGGCAGCCCGCAGCACCACCTGTGCCCGCCGGTGGTCGGTGAGGCGCAGCCGCAGGGCGGCGCCGACGAAGCTGGTGCAGAACGCGAACAGGTCGCCGGTGACGGCCTGTTCGACGGGGACGCCGGCCGCGGCGTAGGCCACCCCGGCGGCCACCGCCTGGCAGCCGGGGGCGCGTTTGCCCGCGACCAGCGCCGCGTACTGCTCCAGTGGCTCGCCCCCCACCGACTCGCGTGCGATGTCGAGGAGTTGGCGTCCGGTGCGGGTGGCGGCAAGCCGCAGCTCGCGGTTGAGCTTGGTGGCGTGCAGCCGCTGGTCGGTCTCGGCCAGCCGGTCCCAGTCGGCCGCCGAGGCGGCCCGGTGGGCGACGGCGAGCGCGGTGGCGTCGGACGGTCCGACGCCGTGCCGCAGCAGGTCGGCGAGCAGGTCGGGCACGGTGTCGGCGGTGACGGCCTTGGCCTGGGCGTAGCCCTCCAGGCTGTGCGAGAGGGTGTAGAAGCCGCTGGGGAAGGCGGAGTCGGTCAGCTGGAGACACACCAGCAGCGCGTCGAGTCCGGCCCCGGCAGGCTCGGGAACGGTGCTCATGCGAGGTAGAACAGGTGGTTGAGCGGCAGTTCACGGGCCGGCTCGATGGTGGCGGGCTCGCCGTCCAGGGTGACCTTGTACGTCTCCGGGTCGACGGCGATCTTCGGCAGCGCGTCGTTGCGCACCATGTGCTGCTTGCCGACCGAGCGGCACCGCCGCACCGGCAGCACCCGGCTCTCCAGGCCGAGCCGGCCGGTTGGGGGGTGGGCAGCGAGGCGTTCGGGTCGCCCATCAGGGCCCAGTTGATCACCCCGCCCTTGATCACCAGCTTGGGCTTGGCGGCGAAGGAGTTGATCGGCCAGAGCACGATGTCGGCGAGCTTGCCGGGCTCCAGGGAGCCGATGTGGTCGGCGGTGCCGGAGGCGACGGCGGGGTTGATGGTGAGCTTGGCGAGGTAGCGCAGCACCCGGACGTTGTCGTGGCGTTCGCTGTCGCCGGCCAGTTTGCCGCGCTGGTCCTTGCAGTGGTGGGCGGTCTGGAACGCGCGGGTGAAGGTCTCGCCGATCCGGCCCATCGCCTGCGAGTCGGAGGAGAAGATCGAGATGACGCCCTCGTCGTGCAGGACGGTCTCGGCGGCGATGGTCTCGGCGCGGACCCGGGAGTCGGCGAAGGAGACGTCCTCGGGGATGTCGTGGCTGAGGTGGTGGCAGACCATCACCATGTCCAGCAGTTCGTCCACCGAGTTGACGGTGTAGGGCAGGGTCGGGTTGGTGGAGGACGGCAGGACGTTGGGCTCGCCGGCGATCCGCATGATGTCGGGGGCGTGGCCGCCGCCCGCGCCCTCGGTGTGGAAGGTGTGGATGGTGCGGCCGTCGATCGCGGAGAGGGTGTCCTCGAAGTAGCCGGACTCGTTGAGGGTGTCCGTGTGGATGGCCACCTGGACGTCGTACTCGTCGGCGACGCTCAGCGCGCTGTCGATCGCGGCCGGGGTGCTGCCCCAGTCCTCGTGCACCTTGAGTCCGCACGCGCCCGCCTCGACCTGCTCGCGCAGCGCGCCGGGCAGCGAGCCGTTGCCCTTGCCGAGCAGGCCGACGTTGACCGGCAGGTCCTCGACCGCCTGGTACATCCGGTGGATGTTCCACGGGCCGGGGGTGCAGGTGGTGCCGTTGGTGCCGTCGGACGGGCCGGTGCCGCCGCCGATCAGGGTGGTGATGCCGTTGCTCAGCGCCTCCTGGACCTGCTGCGGGGCGATGAAGTGGATGTGGGTGTCGATGCCGCCGGCGGTGGCGATCAGGTGTTCGCCGGAGATCACCTCGGTGCCGGGGCCGATGACCAGCTTCGGGTGCACGCCGCTCTGGGTGTGCGGGTTGCCGGCCTTGCCGACGGCGGTGATGAAGCCGTCCTTGACGCCGATGTCGCCCTTGACGACGCCGAGCACCGCGTCCAGCACGACGACGTTGGTGATGACCAGGTCGAGCGCGCCCTGGACGGAGGTGGCGGCCGGGTCCTGCGCCATGCCGTCGCGAATGCCCTTGCCACCGCCGTAGACGGCCTCGTCGCCGTAGTGGCCCTGGTTGAAGTCCTGCTCGACCTCGACCACCAGGTTGGTGTCGGCGAGGTGGAAGCGGTCGCCGACGGTCGGACCGAACAGGTCGGTGTACTGCTTGCGGGACAGGATGGCCATCAGCGGTCGCCTTCCGGGTGGGTCTCCGTGTGGAAGTCCCGGGGCCGGTCCTCCTTGTGGTCCAGGTTGGTGCCCTTGAAGCCGCGGGCGATCGCCCGGTCGATGGCGCGGGCGCGGGTGTCGGGTGCGGTGGTGCCGCCGTCCACCAGGTTGCTGAAGCCGACCAGGCGGCGGTGGCCGCCGAACTCGGCGAGCGTGACGTCCTTGGTGTCCCCGGGCTCGAAGCGGACGGCGGTGCCGGCCGGGATGTCCAGGTGCTTGCCGTAGGCGGCGTTGCGGTCGAAGTCGAGGGCGCGGTTGGCCTCGAAGAAGTGGTAGTGCGAACCGACCTGGATCGCCCGGTCGCCGGTGTTGCTGACCGTGACGGTGGCCTTGGCGCGACCGGCGTTGATCTCCACCGGGTCGTCGCCGTACAGGTATGCGGCGCCACCAGACATGGCTGGCCTTCCTCTCTGCCGGTTCCGTGGGGGGGTGCGGGGGTGCGGGGATGTGCGGGGGTGTGCGCGGGTGTGGGTGTTCGACGGTCCGGACGTGGGGGTGTCCGGGCGAGGTGAGTGCGAGTGCGAGTGCTGGTGCTGTTGCTAGTGCGAGTGGCTCTGGCGCTGGCCGTGGTGGTGGTGCGCTTCACCGGGGCCGTGGCTGTGCGCGTAGCCGTGCCCGTGCTCGGCGTCGAGGCCGGCCAGGATGCCGTCCTCGCCGTGCCCGAGCAGGTGCAGGGCCGCCGCCGTCCGGGCCGCGACCACCCCGGCGATCGCGGACGGCCGCAGCAGTGGTCCGCCGTCGCGTACGCCGGGTACCGGGTTGAGCAGGGCCGGGCCGAAGGAAGCCGGGACGGCCGTCACCTCGGGGGCGCCGAGCAGGCGGCAGCGTTCGGCGCCCTCGGCCGGGTCGGGGTCGCCGCCTTCGAAGGCCACCTCCACCCACCGGTGCCGCCCGTGCTGGCGGACCAGCCGGGCGATCCGGAACAGTTCGGCGTCCTCGAACGGCCCGGCCGCCGGGGCGGTGACCAGTACCGCGCCGCCCGGGGCCGTGGTGGCGACGGCGCGCAGCCAGCCGATGAGGTGTTCGGCGGCGCCGAAGGGAGCGGTCAGGGCGAGCCGTCCCCGGCCCTCCCCGGTGGCCAGCCAGCGCAGCGCCCGGGCGGTGTCGGCCACCAGTGCGGGGTCGCGGCCGAGCGTCATGGGGACGACGCACACCGGCCCGTCGCCCGCGGCCAGCGCGGACCGGACGGCTTCGGTGAGCGGCCGGCCCGCCGGAGCGGCGGCGTGCACGGCGAGGGCGTCGACGGCGGCCGGGCCGCCGGCCACCAGCGCGGCCAGGTCCTGTCCGCCGTAGCTCTCGTGTCCGCCGGCCAGCACCACGGTGGCGGCGCCCGGCCCGGTCGCGGTCACGGCGGCGGTGGCCTGAGGCCGTGCCATCGTTCAGGCCCCGACCGGGTCGTGGCAGGAGACCAGCTTGGTCCCGTCCACGAAGGCGGCCTCGACCTGGAGCAGCGGGAGCATCTCGCGCACGCCCGGCATGACGTCGGTGTTGCCGACGGCCTGCTTGCCGATCTCCATGCACTCGGCGACGGTGCGGCCGTCCCGGGCTCCTTCCATGATGGCCTCGCTGATCAGTGCGCAGGCCTCGCTGTAGTTCAGCTTGACGCCGCGGTCGCGGCGTTTGCGGGCCAGGTCGGCCACGACGTAGATGTACAGCTTGTCCATCTCACGCGGCGAGAGATTCACGGGAATCACTCTTCCTTTCCGAGGATCCGATGAAATGCAAGGGAGTTGGACGGACAATCAGACCCGGCGCAGGCGCGGAACGGTCGGTACCGCGGCCAGGAACAGCATCGTGGTCAGCACGAACGGCCAGGTGAAGGCGTGGCCGCCGAAGGCCGCCGAGATCGCCGCGAACGCCGGGGTCAGGACGGTGGCGGCGGCCGCGCCGAGCAGGGCGTAGGCCGCGCTCCAGCCGCTCGGGGCGACGAACACCCCGCACAGCGCCAGCGACACCAGCACGCCGCTGTAGCCGAGCAGCCCCTGTCCGACGGCCTCGCCGGGCGCGCCGAACGCCCAGGCGGTGAGCAGTCCGGTGGCGCTGCCCGCGCAGGCCGTCAGGCCCGCGCGTCGGCTCGCCGCGAACAGGCCGGTCAGGAACAGCAGGCCGACGTACCACTGCGGCATGAAGAAGATCTGACCGATGTTCGCGAAGAAGCCGTGCCAGAGCTGTTCCCAGCTCAGCCCGGTCGCCCCGGTGGCCGGTACGGGCAGGGCGGCGGGTGGCGCCGCTCCGTGCCACAGCCGCCGGAAGCCGGGTGCGGCGACCGTGACGGCCGTCGCGACCAGGCAGAACGGCGCGGTCAGCGCCGGGAGTCGCCACTTCTCCAGGAGCGCTCCGAGCCCGGCCGTGACCACCACGGCGACGGCGCACCCGAGGACCGCCACCGCGGCCGTCGCCGGGTGCCCGGCTTCGAGGAACACGGCGCAGCCGAGCGCCACCAGGCACCCGTTGTACCCGTACAGCCCGGCCCCGATGGTGCCCCGGTCGAGCCCCAGCCCGTACGCAACGGCGGTGGAGACGGCGCTGCCGAGGAGGCCGTAGAGGCCGTACTGCCGGCCCGCGGCGAACAGTGCGGCCACGAACAGGAGTCCGCACCCGACGGACGGCATGAAATCGACTTGGGCGATGCCGCGCAGGACCTCGGCGACCAACCTGACGGATTGCGGACGATCGGCCTCGGAGCCGTTCCCCCCGCCTTCTTGCTGACCCATGCTTCGCACCAATTCCCGGTACGGCCGGGGTGCTTGGAAGCAGCTCCCGGCGATTCCTCCGGAACCGTACTCCTGCGGATTGCGGGCGTGGGTGGATACGGCGGGTTACGTCAAATGGACGAACGGTGACCATCGGGCCGCTGAGCTGCAACATTCTGTTGAACGTGGCGGTCACACATTGGTTGAAGGTAGAAATTCTTTGCGAAGTTTTACTGATCGATGACGATGCCGGGAATCCGTCCGCGCCGGGAAATTCTGCAAATTCCGCGCAAATTCGCCACCGCCCGGCAATTCGGACACCGAGCCGATGGTGAAAGGGTGGAGCAGGGCACCGATGTGACGGAAATGTGCACGCAGTGCGGCGCCCGGGAGGCACGACCGCAGGGCCTGGCGGTCGTGCCTCCCGGCGCACACGGCCGCGGAGGACCGTCCGGCCACTAGCGTGCCGCCGCGGTCTCCCGCAGGAAGTCCAGCACCAGCGCGGCCGTCTCCTCCGGCCGTTCCAGGCTCGGCAGGTGGCCCGCCCAGGGCAGTTCGAGGTGACGGGCGTTCGGAAGCCGGGCGGGGAGCCCGGCGGCGAGCTCCCGGAAGTCCGGCACGTCGTGGGCGCCGCCGACGACCAGGGTGGGGGCCGTGATCGCGGAGAGGTCGACGACCTCCTCGCGGTCCGGGCCGACCGTCGCGTCCGCCTGCACGTCGAACGCGTGCCGCTGCATCCGCCGGAGGCTCTCGCGGGCCTGCGGACCGGCCTCCGGCCCGAGCCAGGTGTCGACGTTCAGCTCGACCGCGGCGTCGACGTCCCCCGCCTCGATCAGCGCGTCCTCGCGCGCCCCGAAGGCGCGCAGCGTCTCGCCGGGCTGGTGCCCGGGCACCGCCGGCGCCAGCAGGGCCAGCGCGGTGACGGCCGCCGGCCGCAGCGCGGCGACCGTCAGGGCGATCCGCCCGCCGTAGGAGGAGCCGACCAGCGCGGCGGACCCGATGCCCAGGTGGTCGAGCAGCGCCAGGGCGTCTCCGGCGTCGCTGTACGGCCCGTCGGCGAGCGGCGAGTCGCCGAACCCGCGGAAGTCGCACCGGACCACCCGGTAGCCGGCTTCGACGAGCCGCTGCCACTGCACGTCCCACATCCGCCGGTCGCACACCGAGGAATGCAGCAGCACCACGGCGGGCCCGCTGCCCACTTCGTCATGAGAAAGGATCATCCGGCGGATCGTAGGGGCTTCCGCCGCCGGCTCCCACCGGTTTTCGCTCCGCCCGTTTTCACTCCCCTCGTTTCGACTCCCACCCCCGCTTCCGTCCCCGCGCCCGTCCCCTCCTGCTGTCGCCCCGCCGATCCCCGGAGACCCCTCTCCCCGTAGCTCTGGATGGACGGGGTCCGGGACGGGAGTAAGCGCTTTCGGCCGCCGGCGGGCTCTGGGTGGGTGAGGAGGTGCTCATGTTCATGAGAGAAGCGAAGAGCGGGCGGGACGACGAGTTCCAGGCGTTCGTCGTCGGGGTCTGGCCGCGCCTGGTGCGGACGGCGTACCTGCTGGCCGGCGAGCAGTACGCGGCGGAGGACCTCGTGCAGTCGGCGGCGGAGAAGGCCTGTGCGTCCTGGTCCAAGGTGCGGCGGGCGGACGACCCGTACGCCTACGTGCGGCGGATCCTGGTCAACCAGCACGCCCGCCGCTGGCGGCGCCGGCCGCCGGAGCTGCTGGTGGACGCGGTGCCGGACGCGGTGGCGCCGGGGGACGGGTTCGCCCGGTCCGACCAGCGCGGGGCGCTGCTGGCCGCGCTGGCCACGTTGCCGCCGCGCCAGCGCGAGGCGGTGGTACTGCGGCACTGGGAGGACCTGAGCGACAGCCAGACGGCGGCGGCCATGGGGTGCTCGGTGGGCGCGGTGCGCAGCCACGCGTCGAAGGGCATCGCGCGGTTGCGGCAGGTCACGGAGCTGGTGGCGTTGAAGGACGCGGAACACATCGGAGGAGCGGCATGAACCCGGACCCGGACGGTAGGAGCGTGGACGTGAACGACGGCAAGGACCTGTGGGTCGGCCTCGGGCTGGCCGAGGCGGCGGCGGGCGCGCGGGTGGGCGCGGCGCCGGTGGCGGACATCCTGGCGGGCGGCCGCCGGCTGCGGCAGCGTCGCCGTACGGCGGTCGGCGCGCTGGCGCTGGCCTCGGTGGTGGCCCTGGCGGGCGGGGCGATGGCGCAGCTGCACCCGGGCCAGGGGTCCGGTCGGCTGTCCCCGGCCGGGACCGGCGCCGTCGTCGCCCCCGCGGGCGTCCCGACGGCCGGTGCGGCCGCCCCCACCACCCCCGGCGTGCGTGACCCGTTCACCCCGGTCCGGGTCCGGATCGGGCAGGGCGTCGTCGGGGGAAAGACGTGGGAGCTCTGGGAGGCGCTCTGGCCGGCGGCGCCGAAGGACCGGGCGTACGAGCAGGCGCTCGCGGTGTGGCAGGAGCGCGCCCCGTACGATGCGGCGGTCACGAAGCCGACGGAGGACTTCGTCCTGCACTACTACAACCCCGACTCCGACGTCACGAACACCTACTTCACGGTGGACGGGGTGCGGCTCGGCCACGACGCGCAGGGCACCACCGAGTCGCCGGGCAAGCTCGACCCGCGGAACGCCACCATCTTCGGCGGCGGCCTGGTGGGCCACCGGGGCAAGGGCGACACCGTGGCCCCGCTGGACGTGGTGAACCTGTCCATCGGCCCAGACGTCGGCCGGGTGCTGGTGACCTGGGCGGACGGCACGACCACCGAGCCCCGGGCCGTCACCGTCGGCGACTCCCCGACCCGCCAGATGGTGATCGCCCGCCCGGGGTCCATGCGGGCGACGTCCTGGCAGTTCTTCGACAAGGACGGCAACAAGCTCCCGGACGCCGGTGCCAAGTACCTCACCGAGCCTGCCTCCTCCTGATTCCGTGCCGGGCCGGGCCCGCCGTCAACCCGCGGCGGCGGTGGCCCCGGTGGCCTCGGTGGCCTCGGTGGCCTCCAGCAGCAGCTTCGCGGCCACCGCCGCGCCGTCCGTGCGGATCGCGGCCGCGGTGGCGGCGGCCCGTTCGACGGTGGCGGGTGCGAGGGCCTGCCGGAGGGCGGAGGTGAGGGAGTCCACCGTCGGGGTCGCGCCGTCGTGGGCGACGCCGATGCCCAACTCGGCGGCCCGGGACGCCCAGTACGGCTGGTCAACGATCTGCGGGACCAGCACCTGGGGCACGCCGGCCCGGGCGGCCGTGGTGGTGGTGCCCGCCCCGCCGTGGTGGACGACGGCGGCGACCCGGGGGAACAGCGCCTGCTGGTTGACCTCGCCGACGGCGAAGCAGTCGGCCGCGCCGTCGACCTCGGTCAGTTCGGCCCAGCCGCGCCCGAGCAGCACCCGGCGGCCCAGGGCGCGGCCGGCCTCGACGGCCACCCGGGCGGCGCCCGCCGCGTCCCCCAGCGGCATGCTGCCGAAGCCGACGTAGACCGGCGCCCCGCCGGCTGCCAGGAAGGCCTCCAGGTCGGCGGGCAGCGGGCGTTCGTCCGGCAGGATCCACGCCCCGGTCTGCACCACCTCGCGGTCGGCGGGCAGCGTCCACGGGCCGAGCATCGGGTCGGTCGCCAGCCAGGGGCGGTCGGTGAACACGTGGTCGCGGACGTTGTCGACCACTGGCAGCCCGACCGCCGCCCGGTGGCTGTTGACCGGCTCGCCGAACAGCGCGTTCATCGTCTCGATGTTGAGCTCCCACAGCTCCCGGGGGTCGGTCACGTCCGCCGGGTACGGCCGCATCGGGTACTCGAACGGCGGGTGGTGCGGGGACGGCAGCATGGTGGGCTGCAGGGCGACGTACGCGAAGCGGGCACCCCGCTTCTCGGCCGCCGCCTGCGCACCGGCCACGGCCGGGAACAGGCCGGTGGCCACCACCGCGCCGCTCGGCTCGGCCTCGGCGAGCACCGCCTCGTAGAACTGCTCGACCAGTCTGGCCGCCCGCCGGGGGAAGTCCGACTGCCCCTTGGGCGGGGCGGTCACCAGCGCGCGCAGCGACTGCCCCACCGGCACCGTCTCCACGCCGGCCTCGGCCAGCCGCGTCGCGAACTCCTCGTCCGGCGGGGCGCAGACCCGCACCTGCACGCCCAGTTCCCGCAGCCGCACCGCCAGCCCCGCCAGCGGCTCGACGTCCCCGCGCGACCCGTACGTCGACAACACCACTCGCACGTCGTGGCTCCCCCGTTCCCGATGATCATGTCCTTGAGTCGGCGATTCTGCCGCACCACCAGGGCCTTGCCGCAAGGCTCCCCGCGCGCTACAAGTTGAGAGTGGCGGGGAGTGAGGACGCCTCCTCCGCTCAGCGCCTTCTCCGCGCATCCTCTCCGCGCTTCCGCCCCCTCGTTCTGCCAGACTCCTGTCACATGCGAGCGATCATCGAGGAGATGGCCGGGCAACTGGCAAGGGTGCCGGGCGTGGTGGGCGTGATGCTCGGCGGCAGCCGGGCGCGCGGCGAGCACCGGCCGGGCTCGGACTGGGACCTCGGCGTGTACTACCGGGGCGCCCTCGACCTCGGCGCCCTGCGGGAGTTGGCCGGCCCCGGGGTCGAGGTGGCCGGGCCGGGCGGCTGGGGGCCGTGGGTGAACGGCGGTGCGTGGCTGCGGGTCGACGGTGTCGCAGTGGACTGGATCCTGCGGGACCTGGACCGGGTCGGCCGGGTGTGGGAGGACTGCCGGGCGGGCCGGTACGAGGTGGGGGTGCAGCCGGGCCATCCGCTCGGGTTCTGGTCGCCCTGCTACCCGGGCGAGGTGGCCCTCGGGCAGGTACTGGCCGATCCGGGCGGGGAGTTGGCGGCACTGCGGCAGCAGACCGCGCGCTACCCCGAGCCGCTGCGCGCGGCCCTGACGGCGGCCGCCTGGGAGGCCGGGTTCCTCCTCGACGTCGCCGCGAAGGGCGCCGAACGGGCGGACTCGCTGTACGTCTCGCTCTGCCTGTCCCGGGCCGTCGGGGTCCTGGTGCAGGCGCTGTACGCCCACGACCGCCGCTGGTGCCTCAACGAGAAGGGCGCGCTGGCCGTCGCCGAACGACTGCCGGGCGCACCCGCCGGCTTCGGCCCGCGGGTGCGCGGCCTGCTCGCCGCCCCGGGCGGGACGGCGGACGAACTGGTGGCGACGGTCGCCCGGGCGCAGGAGCTGACCCGGGAGACCGTCGCCGCACTCGGCGACTGAACCGGGCCCCAGCGGCTGCCGGTTGCGGTCCTGGCCGTTCGGCCATTGCCGGTTCCGCCGATGCCCGTTCCGCCGATGCCCGCTCAGCCGCCGCCTGTTCCTGCGCCGCTGGGTTCCGCCGCTGCCGGGCCGACCGGCCTCAGGCGGGCCGGGCGAAGGCCTGCTGGTAGGCCGGGCCGGCGATGGGCCGGCCGCGGTGGACGGCGTCGGGCAGGTCGAAGGCGTCCACCAGTGCGAGGCCGTGTTCGGCCAGCCGTCCGACGGATCGTTCCCGCAGACCGGGAAGCCGCGAGGCCTGGCTGGCCGTCAACTCGTCGGCGCCGAGCAGCAGCGTCCCGTGGGCGTCGATCCGGCGGAGGGTGAACAGCCGGTGCAGGTCGTGCAGCACGGCGCGGGCGGTGTCGTCCTGCGCGGCGTCGGCCCAGGCGAGGAGGGCGGCCGCCGCGTCGTGTTCGGCGCGCGCGGTGACGGCGGCCAGGGCGTCGGGCGCGGCGGCGTTCCAGCGGCGCAGGCCGTCCCCGGCGGGGGCCTCGCGCAGCCGGGTCCGGGCGCGGGCCAGGCACAGTCGTACGGCGGCCTGCAGTAAGGCTTGGCGGACTTGCGGATCGGCGGGATCGCCCGCCGTCGGGCGGGGCGCCACCGGTTCGTCCGTCAGCAGGAGTTCGGCCGCGGCCTTGGCCCAGAGGGCGAGGTTGTCGCCCTCGGCGGTGATGGCGCCTTCGACGTCCGCCGCGTACGCGACGATGCCGTTCACCGGCAACAGCCCCTGGGCGCCGCAGCGTTCGCGGGCTTCGGTGATGAGGTCGCGGGCCTGCCAGGTGGTCCAGCCCTTGGCGATGGCGACCTGCCGTTCGGCGATGGCGGCCGCGTCCGGGTCAGCCGGGTCGTGCCGGGTCCAGCGGTCCGTGGTGGCGCGGTGCAGGGCGGTCATCGCGTACGCGGTGGCGAGGCCGTCGAGCAGCGGGCCGTGGTGGGTGCGGTGGGCCCAGACGGGGATGCGCCGGTCGGGGCGGGCGCCGGTGACCTCACGGTGCTGCGCGTACCGGACGGCGGTGACGAGGGCGGCCCGGGCGACGCCGATCGCGGCGGCGCTCATGCACAGCTTGCCGACGGTGACCCGGCCGATCGCAGAAAGGAATCGTTTCCGCTTGCTGCCGAGGGGGCTGGTGAGCGTGCCGTCGTCGGCGAGCCGGCCATGGGCGCCGGTGAGCAGGGCCTCGTACGGCAGCCGGAACCGGTCGAAGGAGGTGACGCAGTGGTCGACCGGGCTGCCGGGGCGCTGCGGCAGCGGCTGGACGTCGATCCCGGGCAGCGGGCGTCCGTCCTCGTCGCTGAGCGGGACGAGGAAGAGGAAGATCCCGTGGTCGCGCCCGTCGACGCGGAGCCGCGCGGCTACCACGGCGGATTTGGCGCCGCCGGCCGGGCCGGTGTTCGGCATGAACTTCCGGGCGGAGAGGCCGGGTGTGTGCAGGGTGAAGACGCGGTCGGTGCGGTCGTAGTCGGCGACGGTCTCCAGCGCCGCGGCGTCATTGCCGTGGCCGACTTCGGTGCACAGGAAAGTGCCGATCCGGTCCATCCGGAGGTAGTCGTCCAACGGCCGCTTGGGCGAGGGGTCGTGGTCGATGAGGCTGCCGAGGAAGAGGTTGTAGTGGATGCCGGCGAGGACGGTGAGGCTGCCGTCGGCGACGCCGGTCCACTCGTGCAGGGCGGCGAGCAGGTGCGGGTCGCGGGCCAGGGCGGCGGGGTCGGTGTAGGCGTTGAGCTGCCGCAACCTCCGGTAGGAGGCGTCGATCTGGTCGGCGACGGGGGCTTCGGTGCGGCGGTGCGTGGCGGGGTCGGCGATGAAATCCCGCCAGGGGCCGTGGACGCGTTGGCGGTCGGGGCCGAAGAGGAGGCGGGACAGTTCGGCGGTCGTCGGTGTCATGTAAGCGATCAAGGGGCGGGCGGCGCAGAAGTCACGGCCTTGTGATCGAGATCACCGGGCGCGCCCGGGCGGCGGGCCCTGCCGGTGCCGCGCCGCCCGTCCCGCCCTCCCCGCTTCCCGTCCTTCCCGCCCCTCGCGTCCTTCCCGTCCGGCAGGTCGTCCGGCCTCAGCGGCCCGTCGTGGCCTTCCGCGCCCGCCCGGCGGCGCTGAGCACCGCCCGTACGCCCGCCGTGAGCACCGAGGCGTCCCTCCCGGCGCCCCACACGACCCGGCCGTCGACGCGGGCCTCCACGTACGCGACGGCGTCCGGCCCGGAGCTCACCGCGTGCTCGCTGAAGGCGAGGATCTCCACCCCGACGGCGTCGGCCACCGCGTCCAGTGGCCCGGCGCCCGTGCCCCGCTTCCCGTCGACCTCGGCCCAGTCGTCGCCCACCCGCCAGGCCCATGAGGAAGTCTCATCGAGGTACTCCGCCCGGAACAGCGCGTACAGCTCGTCCCCCGTCACCTCCTTCCCGCTACCGTCCGTCGCCTCCTGCACGACCCGCGCGAACTCGATCTGCAGCCGCCGCGGCAGTTCCAGCCCTTCGCCGCTCTGCAGCAGGTAGGCGATGCCGCCCTTGCCGGACTGGCTGTTGACCCGGATCACCGCTTCGTAGTCCCGGCCCAGGTCGGCCGGGTCGATCGGCAGGTACGGCACGGACCAGGGCGCCTGCCGCTCGGGGACGCCGAGTGCGGCGGCCGTGCGGGCGTGCTGCGCGAACCCCTTCCTGATGGCGTCCTGGTGGGTGCCCGAGAAGGCGGTGTGCACCAGGTCCCCGGCGTAGGGGTGCCGCTCGTGGACGGGCAGCCGGTTGCAGTGCTCGACGGTGCGCCGGATCCCGTCGATGTCGGAGAGGTCGAGCATCGGGTCGACGCCCTGGGTGTGCAGGTTGAGGGCCAGTGTCACCAGATCGACATTCCCGGTGCGCTCGCCGTTGCCGAACAGGCAGCCCTCGATCCGCTGCGCGCCGGCCAGCACCGCCAGTTCCGCGCAGGCGACGCCGGTACCCCGGTCGTTGTGCGGGTGCACGGAGAGGATCACCGACTCGCGCCGCTCCAGGTGCCGGTCCATGTACTCGATCTGGTCGGCGTAGACGTTCGGCGTGGCGGTCTCGACGGTCGCCGGCAGGTTGTGGACGACCGGCCGGTCGGGGCTCGCGTCCCAGAGCCGGGTCAGCCCGTTGCAGACCTCCAGCACGTAGTCGGGCTCGGTCAGGTTGAACACCTCGGGCGAGAACTGGAACCGCAGGCCGTCCTGCCCCTCCCCCAGCCGGGCCAGGTGCGTCGCGGCGTCGGTGATCAGCGCCCGCAGCTGCGCCCGGTCCTTGCCGAGGACGACCTCCCGCCACAGCGGCGCGGTGGCGGTGTAGAGGTGGACGACCACGCGCGGCAGGCCGGCGACGGCCTCGAAGGTGCGCTCGATCAGGTCGGCCCGGGCCGCCGTGAAGACGACGACCGTGACGTCCTCGGGCACCGCGCCGGGGGTGGTGGCCAGTTGGCGGACGAAGTCGAAGTCGGTCCGGCTGGCGGAGGGGTAGCCGACTTCGATCTCCTTGAACCCCATGGCCAGGAAGAGGTCGAACATCCGCTGCTTGCGCGCCGGGTCCATCGGTTCGGCGAGCGCCTGGTTGCCGTCGCGCAGGTCGACGGGCACCCACAGCGGCGCCCGCTCGATCCGCCGGCCGGGCCAGCGCCGCATCAGGGCGGGGACGTGGACCCGCTCGTGGGCGGGGCGGTAGCGGTGGGAGGGCATGGCCCCGCCGCGCTGGGGGTTCCAGGCGGGGGCGTCGGCCGGGACGGGCCCGGCGGGGGCGTGCAGGGTGGGAAAGGCCACGGGGGATCGCATGAGACTTCCTCATAGGCTGTACCGGTGACCGGCAGGACGGCGCGCCGCAGCGGGGTGCCGGTCCGGTCACGCCCCGCTGCGGCCACCAAGAAGAAGGCCCCCCGAGGGGAGGATCCAGGGCTGCATGCCGGGTAGAGTAACCACGACCCAAGTCCTCAGACAACCTGACAGGTGAGCTCGATGGCCCCGCTCCACCCCTCCCCCCTCGCCGAACAGGCCGCCGCGCTGATCGAGGAGCAGATCCGGGCCGGCCACTGGCCGGTGGGCGGGAAGCTGCCGGGCGAGGTGGCGCTGGCCAAGGAGCTGGGCGTCGGCCGCTCGACCGTCCGGGAGGCGCTGCGCACGCTCGCCGCGGCCGGCATGGTGCGCAGCCGCCAGGGCTCCGGGGTGTTCGTCACGGCCGACCGCCCGGCCGAGGACTGGGCCGCCCGGCTGCGCCGAGCCGAGCTGGCGCACGTCTACGAGGTGCGGACGATGGTCGAGGTACAGGCCGCCCGACTCGCCGCCGCCCGCCGCACGGAGGCGGACCTCGCCGCCCTCGACGCCGCCCTCGCGGGCCGCCACGCGGCCGGCGGGGCCGACGACACCGCCTTCGTGGACGCCGACATCGCCCTGCACACCGCCCTGGTGGCCGCCGCCCACAACCCCGTCCTGAATGACCTCTTCGCCCAGTTCGCCCCCGTCCTGAGGGAGCAACTGGTCGTCTTGGTGGGCCTGTTCGGCATCCGCGCCGAGGACCCGAACCAGGGCTACGCCGCCCACGCCGCCCTCGTCCACGCCGTACGCGACGGCGATCCGGAGGCCGCCGGCCAGGTCCTGGCGGCGGAGCTGGAGGCCACCCGCTCCCGCCTCCTGGCGGACTGAGGGGCCGTCGCCGTAGGGTCGCGATGCGGCGTCACACAGTTTTCACACCGCGGCCATCCGCCGGCCGCACGCCGCATCGACACTGGGTCAGGCGAGTTCGGAACCACCTTCTCCGCATACGGACGATCGACGGCCAGGTGACGTTGTGTCGGATCCGTGCGCAAGTACCGCCCAGGCAGCGAACGAATTTTCACTCCAATCACACGGTATGACTAGTATCGCTTCGTCAAAAAGCCCGTGCCCGGACGGCCCGCCCCGCAGTGGTCGGCCGCCAGCCCCAAGGAGTCTGCTCTGCGCGCGCGTGCGAATCGGCGGCCCCCGACGCCGAAGGGCCCCCGCAGGCGTCCACGCCTGTCCCTGCGGACGGCGCTGCTCGTCCTGGCCGTCGTCCCCAGCCTCGCCCTCATCGCCCTCTGGGCCGTCACCAGCGGCGAAACCGTCTTCGACTTCCAGCGGCAAGCCGCCCAGGGCCTGCTGGCCCAGAAGGCCGGCCAGCCGTCCAACATCGTCTACTACAACCTCCAGGAGGAGCGCCGGCTCAGCGCCGAAGCGCTCGCCCGGCCCGCCACCAACACCGACCAGCTGCGCCGCCAGCGCCAGTCGACCGACGACGCGGTGCGCCAGTTCCAGACCCTGTCCGGCGAGACCGCCGACAACGCGCCCGACGAGGTCCGCACCGCCGTCGCCGAGGCCCGCCAGGCCATGGGCAGACTCGCCGAGCAGCGCGCCGCCGTGGACCGCGGCTCGGTCGACCAGCAGACGGTCTTCGCCTACTACACCGACCTGATCGCGGTGGACCTGCGACTGTTCACCGCGCTCAGCCACGTGGACACCGGCGAGGTCACCTGGATCTCCAAGACCCTGGTCAACGCCTTCTGGGCCAAGGAGATGCTGGCCCGCGAGGACGCCATCCTGGCCCGCGGCTGGCCCGCCGGCCGACTCGGCGCGGCCGACTACCAGGCCGTCCAACAGGCCATCGGCACCCAGGACCACCTGCTCACCGTCCAGGTCGTCCCGTACCTCCCCGACGACGAGGCCCCCGCCTGGCACGACCTGATGAACAGCCCCGCGTGGCAGGCCAAGGCCGCCGTCGAACAGCAGCTCACCAAGCCCACCGCCCCCGACGCGGGCGGCGCCGTCAGGCTCCCGGCCGCCCAGGACCAGTGGCGCCAGGCCCTGGACCAGCTCAACCCCCAGCTGGTCAAGGCGATCGAGACCCGCACCAGCGGCATCGTCGAGGTCGGCAAGGGCACCATCCTGGACCTGCTGACCCGGGTCGTGCTGACCACCGTCATCGGCCTGATCACGGTCATCGCGGTGGTCACCGCCTCCTGGCGCCTCAGCCGCTCGCTGCGCCGCCGCATCCACGAACTGCACACCCAGGCCGAGGAGATGCAGCGCACCCTGCCCCAGGTCGTCGAACGCCTCGGGCGCGGTGAACAGGTCGACGTCGAGGCCGAGAGCCGCGCCATCACCACCGGCCCGCACGGCAACGGCACCGACGAACTGGCCCGCCTCGGCCAGGCACTCGACCTGGCCCGCTCCGCCGCCCTGGAGGCCGCCGTCGGCCAGGCCGAGCAGCACCGCGGCTTCGAGCGCCTGCTGCAGCGCATCGCCCGCCGTACCCAGCTGCTGATCGGCCGCCAGCTGCGCAAACTGGACGAGCTGGAGCGCAAGCACGAGGACCCGGAGGTCCTGGAAGGCCTGTTCGACCTCGACCACCTCACCGCCCGCCTGCGCCGCTACGAGGAGAACCTCGTCATCATGGCCGGCGGCCAGCCGCAGCGGCGCTGGCGCAAGCCCGTCCCGTTGCTGGACGTCCTGCGCGCCGCCCAGGGCGAGGTGCAGGACTACCGCCGGATCATGCTCGACGTCGAGGGCCACCCCTGGCTGTCCGAGCGCGCCGTCGGCCCGGTCGCGCACGTGCTCGCCGAGCTGATGGAGAACGCCACGACCTTCTCCAAGCCGCCCACGCCGGTCGAGGTCCGGGCCGCCATCGTCGGCCGCGGACTCGCGATCGAGATCGAGGACCGCGGCCTCGGCATGGACCCGGAGCAGTACGACGCCGCCAACGAGCTGATGAGCCGTCCGCCGCGCACCGACGTGCTGGCCCGGGCCGACGACGTCCGCCTCGGCTTCCACGTCGTCGCCCGCCTCGCCGCACTGAACAGCCTGAAGATCGAGTTCCGCCCGTCCGCCTTCGGCGGCACCCGGGTGGTCGTGCTCGTCCCGGACGAACTGGTCATCGCCGGCGACACCGGGCTGCCGGACGGCACGCCCGGCGCCGCCGCCGAACCGATCCCGCTGGTGCGCCGCTCGCGCCGGGCGATGCGCTCGGCCTCCGACGAGGCGCCCGCCCAGGCGCCCGCCGGGCCGCCGGTCGCACCGGTGGAGTCGTTCGCGCAGGGCGACTTCCTGCCGCAGGCCGCACCGGTGCCCCTGCCGCAGCCCCTGCCCCTGCCGCTGCCGGAGCCCCTGCCGGAGCCCTTGCTGCTGCCGCAGCCGGAGGCGTCGGTGGAGTCCAGTGTCCCTGGGGCTCCCGTGCAGGCTGCCCCCTTCCAGCCGGCCCCGCCGGCCCCCGTCCAGGAGCCGTTCCAGCCGGAGCAGCCGGAGCAGTCGGAGCAGTCGGAGCAGCCGATCGAGCACAGCTCCCCGGACGACCCGGCGCCCGCGCAGGACACCCCGGTCTACCCGGACATCGCCTACGCCCGGGTCACCGAGGCCGAGGCCCCGTACGCCGACGAGCAGTACCGCCCGGCCGACCACTACCGGCTGGCCGAGCGGCGCGGCAGCCGCGAGTACCCCACCTCGGTGCCGTACAGCCCCGCCGAGGGCGGGCAGCCGCCACTGCCGCAGCGCGTGCGGCAGGCCAGCCTGGCCGCGGAGTTGCGGGTGCCACCGGCCCAGCCGCAGGTGACCGAGCGCCCGACCCGGCGCCCCTC
The DNA here is from genome assembly GCF_055664045.1 of Kitasatospora sp. NPDC023385. Classification (NCBI taxonomy): domain Bacteria; kingdom Bacillati; phylum Actinomycetota; class Actinomycetes; order Kitasatosporales; family Streptomycetaceae; genus Kitasatospora; species Kitasatospora sp. NPDC023385. The sequence goes on from NZ_JBVOOL010000001.1 coordinate 447,713, forward strand.
CGACGCCGTCGCCGGGGGCGTCTCCGAGGGCGTCTCCGAGGGCGCCGCCGGTGGTGTCGCCGGGGGTGCCGCGCCGTCGGCGGGCCCGCTCCGGCGTCCCGACCGCCCGGTCCGGCGCTCGGGCGCGGCGATCGGGGCCTTCCAGCGCCAGTCCCGTGCCGCCCGGGCCCAGGACAGCGGCGAACACCGGCTGCCCGAAGCCCTCGTCCCACCGGCTCCCCCCGCCCCCGCCGGTCCCCCTGCTCCCGCGCCCGGCCCCTCCCCCTGGGCCCTGCCCGCCGCGGACTCCCGAACCACACGAACGGATGACCAGTCATGAACCGCACGATCGCCACCCACCAGGACCTGGACTGGCTGCTGGACGGACTCGTCGACTCGGTGCCCGGGACCAGGAACGCCGTCCTGCTCTCCGACGACGGTCTCGTGGTCAGCCACTCCCGCACCATCGAGCGGGCCGACGCCGAGCGCCTGGCCGCCGTCGCCACCGGCCAGCAGAGCCTGGCCCGCGGGGTCGGGGCGCTGTTCGACGGCGGACCGGTGCACCAGGTGATCGTCGAACTCGCCGAGTGCTGGCTGTTCGTGATCGCCGCCGCCCAGGGCACCCACCTGGCCGTGGTCGCCTCGCAGGAGGTGGACGCCGAGGTGATGTCCGTCGCGATGCACACCCTGGTGCAGCAGGTCGGCCAGAAGCTCACCACTCCCACCCGCGGCGAGAGCGACCCCGGTGCCCCCGGTGCCCCCGGTGGCCCCGCCTCGTTCGACGCCTTCGCCGCCCGGAACCGGGGCTGATGCGAGTGGGCCCGTACGGGAACGACGCCTCCTGGGGGGACGGCCTCGACCACGGCCACGGCCGGGACGACGGCGGGGACCACGGCGGGGACCGCAGCCGGGACCACGGCAGCGACCACGGCCGGGACGACGGCTGGTTCGCCAGCCAGGACAAGGCCCGCGACGACGGCCCGCGGCGCGGTGCGGTGCCGCACTGGAGCGAGCTGGAGGAGGACGCGGAGGACGAGCCGGGCAGCCTGGTCCGCCCGTACACGATCACCCGCGGCCGGACCGCGCCCGAGCGCGACGACCTCACCCTCATCACCGTGCTCACCACGGTCGAGGAGGAGGCCGACGCGGCCCTGGCGCGGGGCAGCCGCGCCGGTGCCCGCGGCCTGCAGCCCGAGCACCGCCTGATCCTCGACCGCTGCCGGCGCCCGGCCGCCGTCGCCGAGGTGTCGGCCGGCCTGGACCTCCCGGTCTCGGTCACCAAGATCCTGCTGGGCGACCTGGTCTCCCAGGGCCTGCTGAAGGCCCGGGCGCCGCTCTCGGTGGCGCGCGCCGCCGGGGGCGTGGACCTCGGCCTGCTCACGGCCGTACGCGAAGGACTCCGGAGACTCTGACATGGCAACACCCCACTCCGCCATCGGCGGCCCCACCCCGGCCCCGGCCGCCGTCAAGATCCTGATCGCGGGCGGTTTCGGCGTCGGCAAGACCACCCTGGTCGGCTCGGTCAGCGAGGTCACCCCGCTGCGCACCGAGGAGTACCTGACCCGGGCCAGCGTCGGCGTCGACGACCTGTCCGGCGTCGACCAGAAGGACACCACCACCGTCGCCCTCGACTTCGGCCGGATCACCGTCAGTCCGGAGCTGGTCGTCTACCTGTTCGGCACGCCCGGGCAGGAGCGCTTCTGGTTCATGTGGAACGACCTGGTCAACGGCGCCCTCGGCGGGATCGTCATCGCCGACACCCGCCGACTGGACACCAGTTTCGCCTCGATCGACTTCTTCGAGAGCCGGGGCATCCCGTTCGTGGTCGCGATCAACTGCTTCCACAACACCAACACCCGTACCCCCGACGAGATCCGGGCGGCGCTCGACCTCGACCCGCAGGTGCCGATGCTGCTCGGCGACGTCCGCGAGCGCGCCTTCGGGCGGGACCTGCTGCTGGCCCTGGTCGACCACCTGATGGAGCTCGCCGCCGCCACACCCGCCGGGCCCGTCGCGACCGTCGGCTGAGTTCACCCCCATCCTCCCCAAGCCGCACCCGTCCCCGGCTGAACCGCACTTCTCTGGGAGCACCACCATGACCACACCCCTTCGCGTCCTCGTCCACGGCGGCGGCATCGGCGGCCTCACCCTCGCCACCGCCCTCGCCGGGCGGGGCCACCATGTCGACGTCGCCGAGCTGCGCGAGCAGTTGGAGGCGCTCGGCGTCGGCATCATCCAGCCGTCCAACGCGCTGCACGTGATGCGCGAGATCGGCGTCCTGGACGACTGCCTCGCCGCCGGCTTCGAGTGGGAGGTGCTGACCGTCTGCGACCCGGCCGGCGCCACCCTCGCCAGGATCCCGCAGCCCCGGATGGGCGACGCCCCCGCCAACAACGGCATCCCGCGCCCCGCGCTCGCCCGCGTCCTCGCCGACGCGGCCGTCAAGGCGGGTGCCACGGTGCGCTTCGGCACCACCATCGCCGAACTGGCCGAGGACGCCGACGGCGTGGACGTCACGCTCACCGACGGGCACGCCGGCCGCTACGACCTCGTCGTCGGCTTCGACGGCATCGGCTCGCCGCTGCGCAGGCGCCTGTACGGCGAGAAGTACGCGCCCGAGTACACCGGCTTCGCCAACTGGCGCGTCATCGTGCCGCGTTCGCCCGAGGTGCGGGGCGTGGTGATGTCCGCCGGCAACCTCCGGGCGAAGGCGCTGCTCACCCCGATCAGCACGGACCTCATGTACCTGGGCGCGGTGTTCGCCGAGGCCGAGGACTTCCGCCCGGATCCGGAGCACGCCCACGAGCAGCTCCGCGAGCGCCTGGCCGGCTTCGGCGGCCCGATCGCCGAGGCGCTGGCGCAGGTCACCGACCCGGCCGCCGTGGTCCATTCGCGGATCTCCCAGGTCAGCGTCGACGAGCCCTGGCACGTCGGCCGGATCGTCCTCGCCGGCGACGCCGCCCACGCCTCCACCCCGCACCTGGCCCAGGGCGCCGCGATGGCCGTCGAGGACGCGCTCGTGCTCGCCCGCAGCCTCGACGCGGCCGACACCGTCCCGGCCGCGCTCACCGCCTGGGAGGAGCGCCGGCGCCCGCGCGCCATGTGGGTGCAGGGCCTGTCCCGCGCGATCCTCAAGCAGGAGACCGGCGCCCCGACCACCCCGGAGGAGGACGAGCTCCTCAAGGTCGGCATCCCGGGCGCGGCGCACGTCCTCGTCCAGCCGTACTGACGGCCGCGCCGGTCGGCGGACTCAGCGGCCCGCTCCGGCGCGCCGCCGGGTCTGCCAGGCGCTGATCCGGTGGACGGTGTGGACGATCAGCACACCGGCCAGCACGTCGAGCGCCAGGCCGACGGTGCCCAGGTACACGGCGCGCCGCAGGTCCTCCACCGAGGCCGCGGCCTTCATGACCTGGTACGTGTAGGCCCGGTTCACCATGCCGCCGATCACCCACGCCACCCACCAGACGGCCAGCAGCGGACCGGGAGCCGTCCGCCGGGGCGCACTCGCCGTCCAGACGTCCGCCATGACGCGGTACGGGATCCACAGGTTCGCCACCGGGGTGATCCAGGAGCCGACCACCCAGCCGCGCGCCCGGTGCTGGCTGCCCGGACCGCCCAGCGCCTCGGCGTTGAGCCTCGCCCGCCACAGCCAGACCAGGAACACCACCCCGGCCGGGATCAGGAACGCCAGGCTCTGCAGCCCGTCGAAGTAGCCGGCGAAGTCGTCGACCGACTGGACGTCCGCGACCGTCGCGTTCCCCGCGAGGATGTCCTCGACCGCCAGGTAGACCCGCCAGTCGGACACCGTGTGCAACACGTCGTACCCCACCACCAGCAGGATCAGGACCGACGCGGCGACACCGACGCCGCTCACGGCCCTCAGCCGCGCCGCCGCGCCACGGTCAACTCCACGATCCGCGTCACGGTCCGCGTAACGATCCTCGCCACCGTCGACGCCACGCTCCGCGCCGCCGTCAACGCCACGCTCCGCGCCTACGGGCGGGTTGCCCTCTTCCGGATGCTCCATGTCTCCCCCAGCGTCGGTGTTCACCACAGTCCGGTCACCTGCACCACCCGGTAGCCGAGCCAGCCCGCCAGGGCCACCGTGGCCGCCAGTCCGATGCCCGTCGCCTCGGCCAGCTGCGTCGCGAACCGGGCCCGCCAGATCATCGTCCGCCGACGCCGCCCCACGGACGCGAGCGCCGTCCGCATCGCCCGGGCCACGTACGCCGTGGGCGTCTCCACCGCGCCGATGACCGCGTTCGAACCCAGGCCCCGCCACCACCCCTTGCGCTTGAGCCCCACCGGGGCGACCCGGGGCGTCCAGCGGTCGTCGAAGACGATGACGGCGGAGATCCAGTGCTCGCCGGTGCCGAGCCCGTCCGGCGGCACCGGGACGGGCAGGTACCCGTTCAGCCGGGCGACCACGTCGGACGGGCCGGCCGGCGCCAGCAGGAGCAGCTTCGCCGCCGGCTGGGTGGCACGCGCCTGCTCGACCTCCCACCAGAGCCCGTCCCCCTGCCCCAGGCGCAGGACGATCAGCTGGGACAGGTCCATCAGCCGCAGCACGGTGGACTTCCAGTCGTCGAGCGGCAGGTAGAACCGGGCCGCGCCGAGGCGCGGCAGGGGCTCCCCCGGCCGTCCGACGGCGATCACCGGGCCGATCGCGCCCAACGCCCGCGCGAGCTGCTCCTCCCGCGAGTGGAGGTTGAAGTCCGCCCCGTCGTCGATCTCGGCGGCGATCCCGTCGTCTTCGAAACTGCGCAGGTACAGCACGGGTCGGCGACCGTCCAGCAGCAGGGCCCGGGCCGCCGGCCGGGCGGCGTGCAGCCGGGTGCGGCGCAGGATCAGCAGGCCCGCCACCAAAGCCGCCAAGCCGCCGGACAGCAGCAGGAACTGCTGCTCCAGGGTCATGGTCCGGCCTTGTCGCTCCGACATGTCGACGGCGTAGGCGCCGCCCCCGAACAGCATCAGGCCGAGGCTGTTCGCCGCCCGGACCGCCCTCCGCCACCGGGGCTGCGGCGGGACGAACCGGCTGACGAGGCCCACGAGCTCCCTGGTGCCCGACCGGCGGCGGTGGCGCAGCCACAGGGCGGGCCCGAGGAGCACCAGGGCGAACAGCCCGCACCACAGCGCCGCCGTTGCGTCGGCCGACCGCTCACCGGCGGTCGTCTGGTCGTCTCCCAGGCTGACCACCAGGTGCAGGGCGATGTAGGCGGCCGTGACCGTGAGCGCGGTGACCAGTCGGGCGACAATCCGCAGGCGCGATGACACTTCGGCTCACCCCCAGGCTCTCCCCCGACAGCGTGAGTGCAATGCCTACGGTCTGTACCGCAGTTGGCTGATCGTCATGCTCATGAACCCGCGCGAATCCCATGACGGCGCGCCCACACCGCCGCCGAGATCCGGGCCAGCAGGCGGGCGGCGGGGTCGGTGCGGTCGGCGCCGGAGGCGAGCGGGCCGGTGTAGCAGACCGCGAGGAGGTACGGCGGGCAGTCCGGCGGGTGGATCAGGCCCACGCAATGGCGGGCTCCCGGGATCCAGCCGTTCTTGAACGCGATCCGGGTGCGCGGCGGGAGGCCGGCGGCGAGGTCCACCCGGAAGTCGTTGTCCTCGAGGAGCGTGAGGAGTTCGGGCTCCTCGGCGAGCGAACGCAGGAGCCGTACGAGGTCGCGGGCGCTGACCCGGTTGTGCACGCCCGCGTCGCGCGCCGCGTAGTCCTCGATCCCGCGCGGGCTGGCGCTGCGGGTGGCCCCGGCACGGCGCCACACCTCGGCGACGGCCTGCCGGGTGGTGCGGGCCAGGCAGAGGTTGGTGGCGAGGTTGGAGGAGTGTGTGATCATCCGCTCGGCGAGCAGGCGCAGCGGCACGTGCGTGCCGAGCAGCTCCCAGGGCAGCGGATCGCTGTCCCAGTCCGGGTCGTTGTGGAAGTCCCCGCCCACGACGGACTCGAAGCGGTTCACCACCGGAACCTCGGCATCGAGGTTCGCCCCGCCCCGGCTCAACGCGGCGAGCACCGCGACCTTCATCGTGCTCGCGGCGTCGTGCAGCACGTCCGGGTTTCGGACGAACACCGGCTCCGCCTCGCCCGCCCAGGGGGCCACCACCACAGAGAGCATGGAGGAAGAGTAGGGGAGGTTCCGCCTGTCGGCTGCGGCGACGGGCCCGGCCACACCCCACCCCGGCGAACTCCCAACCACCCCCCAACCGCCACCCCGTAGAACGAGCGGAGTGGGAAGTCGGCCTCACCGACTTCCCACTCCGCTTCACGAGACGAGGATTCACGCGACAAGGTTTCACGCGACGACGTTTCACGGGCGAGTGCTCACCCCACGAGGTGACCTTTCGCCACGTCCTATGCGCTCGGATCCCAGGCCACGAGCAGGTCGAGGACGCGCCAGGCGGACGTCGTCGAGCAACAGGTGGACAGGAACTCGTCGACACCGTCCAGCGCCACCTCCTCCGGCAGCGGCTGCGCAGCGCCCACGGCGATCTGGGCGTCGTAGGTGTGCACCGCGATCTCGTGGAGCTGGTGCCGGGCCACGGCACCGCAGGTCTGCGGCGACAGCGAATCCCCCCACCACGTCCAGCAGCCGCGATCCGGGCCGGCCTCCCTCAGCGCGTCCAGCAGCGCCTCCGTCGACGCGGCCAACCAGGACAGCAGGGCCTCGCGCTCCCGAGGCCCAGGCGGGTCACCCGCCGCTGCGGCCCCGGCCGGGCGCTCGTCAGCAGGCCCGGCGGCGACGATGGCCGCGGTCTATCACCTGGAATCGCTGGCGTGGCCGTCCCGGGCGAGCGTGCAGGTGCTGATCCATGACGAGGAGGACGACTGCTTCGGGCTGTGGATGATGCGGGACGGCGTGCTGGCCGAGGCATCGCTGCCCGGCCACCGGCGGCTGCACCGACCGGCGCCGACGACAGACGAGTTCCCGCCCGATCCGGGCCTGCTGTGGCTGGCCGAGACTGCGACGCCCACCGGATTTTCGACCGACCGCCAGGACCTCCGCCCCGTCTGGTAGACCTCACGCCAGCCTGGCACCCCGAGGTCAGGGCCGACCGGACGCAATCTGCCATGAACGCCAACCGGCCTGACAGCGGCACGACTTCGGCGCAGCCGCCTTGATCCGGACCGTTCGAGGGACGATCGGTGGCGCTCGCGGGCGTGTTCGCGAGCGGTTTCGCTGGCGTGTTCGCGCTGGAGTTCCCACTCGCATTCGATCGCGCCGACGACGACGGCCCCTCGACCGGAGAACTGGTCGAGGGGCCACTTGTAGTGACGTGTAGTCAGGTGGCGCTCGGGCGCGGCGACGGCAGGGCCGCCGAGCCCGCGATCAGCGGCCACTCGCGGTGGAACGCTGGCAGCGGCAGCTTGCCCTCGATGATCGGAGTGCCGAAGACCTTCAGGTGGGCGAGCAGTGAGCCGTTCAGGTCGACGCCGCCGACGAGCGACCAACTGCCCTGAACCTGCGGCGGGTTGCCGGAGGAGTCGGCGACCAGCGAGCCCTCCGCCCGGGCCTTCAGATAGGGGGCGACGGTGGCCTCCACGCCGACGGTGTCGTACAGGCCGAGGCTGATCTCGGCGCCCAGCGCGGCCCGCACGGCGGCCTTGCCGTCCAGTCGCACGTGGACCGGGGTGACCTTGGTCTCGGCGTCGGTGACCGGGGCCCACCCCTTGCCGCCGGTGTAGTCGGCGCGCACCGCCCAGGTGCCGGTGGCGTCCTGTTCCGCTTCCAGGTGGACCTGGCCGTCGGCGCTGACCTCCAGGTAGCAGGTCAGGCCGAGGTTGACGACCACGGGCAGGCCCGCGACGGTCAGCACCGGACTGGCCTGCAGCTTGGCGAAGGGCACCCGGACGGGCGCCGCGCCGGTGCTGCGGGCGGCGTCGCCGGTGACCTTCCACTGGGCGTGGGCGCCCAGGTCGAAGCCGATGGAGGCGGTGCGGGGGCTGCCCGCGGCGGCGCCGTGGTAGGCGAAGTGGACGGCCGGGTGCAGGCGGAGCGAGCCGGAGGCGTCCAGGCTGGCGCCCTCCGGCAGCGGGACGGGGGCCTTGAGGTCCACCTCCAGGGTGCCGGAGGCGTCGGCCTGGACGCCGCTGCCGTCCGCGCCCACGGTGGCCTTGAGGTCCTTGACCAGCGGCGTCACGGTGATGCCGTGCGGGTCGACGGGCACGCTGCCGTCCGCCTCGGTGCCGCCGAGGAGTTCGGCGAGGGTCGCGGGGCGGGTGGTCAGGTTGACCGTGCTGCCCGCGCCGGGGTGGACGCCGGTGACGGCGACCAGCGCACCCTGCGGCGCGGCGGCGGTGGGCGGGCTGGCGAGCAACTGGCCGGGCTGGACCGCGGCAACTGCCGCTGGGACGGCGGCCGACGACGGTGCAGCCGACGGGATGGCAGCGGCGCTCGGCGCGACGCTAGGGGTGGCGGCCGGGGAGGCGGCCGGGCCGCCCGCCGCCGTCAGGACCGCCGTGCCGCCCGCCGGGTCGTACGCGGTCAGCTGCAGGCTCTTCGTCGCCGCCGTGACCGCGCCACCGTCCTTGCCGGGGCTGCCGATCGCGGCCTGCCGGTCTCCGGCGGGCGTGGCGGTGACGGGCGCGGAGGTGGCGGGTGCGGCGCCCGCGGCCGGACGGCCGGGGGCGGGCGAGGCCGCCTTGGCGCGCGGGCTGCTCCCGGCGGGTGCGGCAGCGGCCGGGCTGCCCCCGGCGGCGGTCGCGGTCGCGTCGGCGACGGTGGCGGCGACCGGAGCGGCGCCGGTCTGGGTGGTGCCGGGGCTGGTCGGGCCGCACGCGGCGGCCCCGGCGAGGACGAGGGTGAGGACGGCGGGGCCGACGGCCCTGCCTATCGAACGCTTGAACACGCAGCGTCATGTTACTGACGAGGAATAAGTTTGTCGAAGACAGGCCAAACGGACAGACCAATCGGACCCTCACCGCAGGATTGACCGCAGGTCACCCCAGCCGGGAGGCCGGCAGTGGCCCACCCATCGGCGGACCGGCCGCGACGCCCCCGGCGGACAGCTCCGCGAGGTACCGGGAGCGCGCCATCGGCTCGGCACCCAGGCTGCGCACGTGCGGACCGTCCCACTGCGCGTCGAGCAGCCGCCCGCCCGCCGCGACGAACCGCGCACCGAGGTCGGCGACGGCGACCCGGGCGGCGTCCGGGCGGCGGTGGAACATCGAGTCCAGGCTGAGCACTTGGCCGACCGCGACCCCGAACACCCCGCCGATCAGCTCCTCCCCCTCCCACACCTCCACGCTGTGCGCCGCCCCGAGCACGTGCAGCTGCGTCAATGCGGCGCGCAACCCATCGGTGAGCCAGACGGGTTGACGCCCTTCGGCGCACTCCGCGAGCACCCGGTCGAAGGCCCGGTTCGCACTCGTCCACCACGTCGACCGGTTGCGCAGCCGCCGTGCCAGCCGGGCCCCGAGCCGCACCCCGTCGGGCGCGATCACCGGCCGGGGGTCGGGCGACCACCACGCCAGCGCGTACGGGTCCTCCCCGCCCGGCAGCAGCGCGACTTCCCCCGCCTCGACGGCATCCCCGTACACCGCCTCGTTGTACGCGCCTGCGTAGACGTCCGCTGCCGGCAGCGGGAACAGCCCGCGCCGGTACGCCGCCAGCAGCTCCCGCGCACCGAGTTCACCGCCGAACGCCACCGGCCCGGCTCCAGGGGCACGTCGGACGTCCAATGTGTCGAAGGTGTCGAAGGCGTCGAACGCGCCAAACGCACCATGAGGGCCGCTCATGCCGCCACCCCATGAGCCACGCTCATCGCGCTGTCCTCATGAGCTCTTCTCATCCCGCCGCCCTGATGAGACTTCCTCATCGCACGCTCCTCATGAGACTTGCTCATCCGCCGCCCCCATGAGATCCGTTCATCGCACCGACCCATGAGCTTCGCTCATCGCGCCACCCCCAGGAACCCTTCCCCCTCCAGCCCCGCCAGGTAGAGGTCGATCAGCCCCGCGTCCACCGGTGGCAGCTCGACCCCGCTCCCGGCCAGTGCCGCGTCCGCGTTGGCCCGGTCGAACAGCGGGAACGCCGGTCGGAAGTACATCTCGCTGATCGACAGCTCCGACCCTGGCGCACGGTCCACGAACAGCGGGACGAACGGCGCGATCGGGTGCGTCGGGTGCCGGGCGGCGAACCGGACCAGGCCCTGCACCCACGGCCCGTACGGCATCAGGTCGATCCGGTGGCCGCGCGCCCGGAGCCGGTCCGCCAGGTCCGCGAGGACGCCGGGCTGCGGGGAGGTGAGGTGGTAGACCTCACCGTCGGCGGGCGCGTGGGCGGCGATGTGCGCGATGGCGCGGGCGAAGCGGTCGGCCGGGACGAAGTCCAGCAGCAGCCGGACGTCAGGGCAGGTACCGCTGTCCGCCAGGTACTTGATCAGTGCGCACAGTTCAGTACCGGTGTTCATGACGCCGTTCGCCAGGTCCCCGGTGACGTCGTTGGTGCGCAGCACCGTGACCGGCAGTCCGGCGGCGGCCGCGTTGTGCAGCAGTTGCTCGGCCACCCACTTGCTCTCGACGTAGCCGACGCCGATCCGTTCGGGGTGCGCGAGCGGGGTCCGCTCGGTGACCTTGTCGACGCCGGCCGCCCCGAACCCCGCCAGGACGGCGAGGGTGGACAGGTAGTGCACGGGGACGCCCCGGCTGTGCCCGGCGAGCCGGACGATCTCCCGGGTGCCGCCGACGTTGGCGTCGCGCAGCTGGAGGTACGGGTAGAGGAAGTTGACCTGCCCACCGAGGTGGAACACCGCGTCCAGATTCCCTGCGAGCCAGTCGAACTGGCGCTCCGTCAGGCCGATCCGGGCCCGGGTGAGGTCGCCCGTCAGCGGCACCACCCGGCGGTCGGCGAGGTCGTGCCGCAGGAAGCGCTGCTGGGTGGCGCGCAGCCGTTCCAGCGCGTGCTCCTCGTCGGGCGCCCGCACCAGGCAGTGGATCCGGGCCCGGGTGGTGGCGAGCAGCGTGTGCAGCAGGTGCGCGCCGCAGAAGCCGGTCGCACCGGTGAGCAGGATCTCGGCGGGTTCGGCCCGGGAGGGCGCGGGGCTCCAGGACTGTCCGACGGGTTCGGAAAGCCGGGCCTCCGCGAACCAGTCGACGGCCGTCTCCCCGCTGCCCGCACCGATGCCCGCGCCTACGTCTGCAGCCACCTCGGCCTCGACCGCGACACCGGAGCCGGAGCCGGAACCGGGTTCGGCACCCGCCGCGCCACCCGTACGGGCCCCCTGCAGCGCCCCGGCGAAGGCCCGTAGCGCGGGTTCGCGCAGCAGCGCCCGGGTGAGCGCCCGCACCCGGCCGACGTCGATGCCGAACATGATCCTGGCCCGCGCCAGCATCTCCATGGCCAGCAGAGACGTGCCGCCGAGTGCGAAGAAGTCGTCGTCCGGGCCGACGGTCTCGGCCCCGAGCAGCTCCGCCCACAGCTGCCCGACGGCTTCCTCGACCGCAGCTCCCCCGCCCGCGGCCCCTCCGACCGCGGCTTCCCCGGGCACGACGCCGGCTCCCACGCCGGCTCCGACGCCGGCCGTGCCCTCCCCCGGCGCCCGGGCCGCCGCCCGCACGGGGGCGTGCGGCAGCCGCCGCCGGTCGATCTTGCCCGCCGCCGTGAGCGGCATCGCCTCCAGCGGCACGAACGCGGCTGGCACCAGGTACTCCGGCAGCCGCTCGGCCAGGAACGCCCGGATCCCCTCGGCGCCGCCGGCCGCCCCGGCGGCCGGGGTGTAGTAGGCGGTGAGCGCCCGGCTGCCGTCTGCCGCTTCGCCGTCCGCCGCGACCCGCGCCTGCCGCACGTCCGGGTGCGCGGCCAGCACCGCCTCGACCTCCGCCGGGTCGACCCGGTGGCCGCGGACCTTCACCTGGTCGTCGAAGCGGCCGAGGATCTCCAGCTGCCCGTCCTCCCGCCAGCGTCCGGCGTCGCCGGTGCGGTACATCCGCTCACCGGGCAGCGGCGCGTACGGGTCGGGCAGGAAGGATTCGGCGGTCAGGCCGGGGCTGCGCCAGTAGCCCCGGGCGAGGCCGGGGCCGCCGAGGTGGATCTGCCCCTTCTCCCCGGGCCGGACGGGCCGCAGCCGGGCGTCCAGCACGTGGACCCGCACGCCGGGCAGCGGCCGCCCGATCGGCACCGGGGCGGCCGCGCCGCCGCCCGCCAGCAGCTCCGCCGTGACCTCGCAGAGCGTGGAGGTGACGGCCGCCTCGGTGACCCCGTACGCGTTGAGCAGCCGCGCGCCGGGCAGCCGGTCCAGGCAGGCGCGGCAGTCGTCGGCGTGCACGACGTCCCCGCCGACCACCACCAGCCGCAGTCCCGTCGGGCCGGGGCCGCCGGGCGGGAGCAGGTCGAGGACGTGGTGCCCGTAGGCGGGGGTGACGTCGGCGACGGCGAGGCCGAGCCCGGGCAGCCGGCGCACCAGCTCGGTGGGCGCCCAGGTGCCGCCCCCGCTCCCGCCGCCGCCCAGGACGACCGTCGCGCCCGCGAGCAGGGCGCCGAAGACCTGCTCCAGTGCGGTGTCGGAGCCCAGCGCGGCCAGTTGCAGGACGCGCTCGCCGGGCGCGAGGCGGTACGCGTGGACGATCCGGTCGAGGGTGAACACCAGCGCACGGTGGGTGACCGGGACGCCCTTGGGACGGCCGGTCGTGCCGGAGGTGTAGATCAGGTACGCGAGGTCGTCCGGGCCAGAGGCCTGGGCGCGGGCGTCGGCGTCGGCATGGCCATAGTCATAGGCGCCGGGCGGGGCCTCCCGCGGTCCGCCGGCCAGCCGCAGCGCCGCCACGCCCGGGAACTCGTGCCTGTCGGTGACCACCATCCGCGCCCCGCAGTCCTCGACCAGTCGGGCCAGCCGCCGCCGCGGGTGCGCCGGGTCCAGCGGCAGGAAGGCGCCGCCCGCCTTGAGTACGCCCAGCCAGGCGGTCACCAGGTCGGCCCCGCGTTCCAGGCAGACCGGCACCACCCGTTCCGGCCCCGTCCCGCGCGCCCGTAGGGCAGTGGCCAACCGGTCGCTGCGCAGGTCGAGTTCGCGGTAGCTCAGGGTGGCGTCCTCGGCGACGACGGCGACCGCGCCGGGGTCGCGCGCCGCCCGCGTGCGGAACAGTCCGTGCACCGTGTCCGCGAACCCGGCCGCCGCCCGCCCGGGGCGGTCCGAGCCGGCGAAGCCCAGTCCCGTCGGCCGCCACTCCCGTTCCACCCAGGCCCGGCAGTCGTCCCGCTCCGCCGGGCCGTAGACCCGGTGCCACCCGTGGGGGACGGTCAAGTCGTCGGGCCAGATCGCGTACTGACCGTTGTCGTTGCGGACCACGGCGTGACGCCCGGACCTCACATCCGTTCGTACGCCCTGTGCGCTGTCTGCTGCGTCGTCCACCGGCTTGACCTCGTGCTGTGGCGGCAGAATGCTTGGGAGTGCGACATTTCCGACTATACGCACTCACGACACATCGAGAACGTCCGGTCGCTCCCCGGCCGGACGCCGCACACCCGCGCGAAGACGTGCCCGGCGACCGGGAGCGGACCCGCGTCGGGCCCCGGGCGCGACCACGCGCCCCGTCCCCCGCCGGAGCCGCCCGGTGCACCCGAGCGCCCCGGCCCCCGCCCTCGCCCGAACTCCCCCGCCGCCCGGCGGGGTGATGTCGCGGAGGAGGTAGCCTCGTTGACACGCCGGCGACAACGCCTGACGGCCTGTTACCTCATCTGGATGGTGCTGTTCACCGGCATCTACTACGCCAACCCGGGCCAGCGGATCATCTGGTGGACGGGCATCGGCCTCGGCGGCGTCGCCGCCATCGTGCTCGGCGTCCGCCTCAACCGCCCCGCGCACGCGCGCTTCTGGTACCTCCTGGCGCTCGCCAACCTGAGCTTCACCGCGGGCGAGGTCGTGCAGGCCGTCCAACTGGACATCCTGCACCTGGCCAACCCGTTCCCCTCCGTCGCGGACGGCTTCTACCTCGCCGAGTACGTGCTGTACGCGGCCGGGGTGCTCGGATTCATCCGCTGGCGCACGGCCCGTCAGGACCGCGCCGGCCTGCTCGACGCCCTCATCCCCACCATCGGCCTGGCCCTGCTCGCCTGGATCTACCTGATCCTCCCGTACACCCGCAGCCCCGACCTCACCTGGTTCCAGAAGGCCGTCTCGATCGCCTACCCGCTCGGCGACGTGGTCGTCCTCGCCCTGCTGCTGCGCCTGCTGACCCCGCGCGGCGGCAACTCCCGCGCACTGCAGCTGCTCGCCGTCGGCACCCTCGGCCTCCTCGTCTCCGACGTGCTGTACGGGCTGATCCAGCTGCACGGCACCTGGCGCATCGGCACGCCCGTCGAACTCGGCTGGGCCGCCTTCTACGCCGCGTGGGGCGCGGCCGCGCTGCACCCGTCGATGGTCGAGCTGACCAGACCCGTGCCCACCCAGCAGCCGGACCTCAGCACCGCCCGGCTCGTCCTGCTCACCCTCGCCTCGCTGATCGCCCCGGCGATCCTGATCATCGAGTCACTGGCCGGGAACACCGGCAACGCGGGCGTGATCGGCGCCTTCTCCGCGCTGCTCTACCTGCTCGTCCTCGCCCGGCTGGCGGTGGTCGTCTCCGCCCGCAGGGAGGCCGTCGCCCGAGAACGGGCGCTGCGCGAGGCGGGCGCCCGGCTGACCGCGGCCGTCACCGTGGAGGAGGTCGCGGACGCCGTCCAGTCCACCGCCTCCACCCTGATGCCCGCCGAGCCCGGGCACGTCGCCCTGCTCGCCGTCGCCGAAGCGGGCGTCCTGCACGTCCGGCACGCCGAACGCGGCGCCCCGCGGCAGCACCGGCTGGGGACCGCCTCGGACTCCGACCAGGTGCTGGCCCTCGCCGCCTACCGCGAGACCAGGCTGCTGCCCGCCGAAGCCGTCGACCTGCCCGGCCACGAACCGTCCGGGCACCGCGACGGCATGCCCCACGCCCTGATCTGCCCGCTCACCCTCGCCGAACGGCCCTCCGGCGACCCGCTGATCGGCGCGCTCATCGTCACCGGCACCGAACAGGAACTGACCAGCCTCTGGAGCTCGCTGGAGATCCTCGCCGGACAGGCGGCCCTCGCCGTCGAACGGGTCGTGCTGAGCCGGGAGGTCACCCGCCGCAACAGCGAGCTGTACTTCCGCACGCTCGTGCAGAACGCCAGCGACGTCATCCTGATCCTCGACGCCGACGACACCGTCCGCTACGCCTCCCCCTCCGCCGAGTCGGTGCTCGGCCACCCGCACCTGGAGGGCACGCTGCTCACCGACCTCGTCCCACCCGAGGACAGCCGGGAGGTCGGCAGGGCACTGGCCCGGATGCGCGGGTCGGCCGGCCCGGCCGACCCGCCGCGCGGCCGGCCCTCCCGGGAGCAGGTCTCGGAACAGCCCCGGGAGGCGCAGCCCCCCGGGCAGGCCCCGGACGGGAGCCGCGAACAGTCCCGCGAGCAGCCGCGTGAGCACTGGCGGCTGCTGCGCCAGGACCGCACCCCGATCGAGGCCGAGGTCCGCTTCAACGACCTGCGCGCCGACCCGACCGTCGGCGCCCTGGTGCTCACCCTGCGCGACGTCACCGAGCAGCGTCAGATGGAGCGCGAGCTGACCCACCGGGCCTTCCACGACTCGCTGACCGGCCTGGCCAACCGGGTGCTCTTCCAGGACCGGGTCGGGCACGCGCTCTCCCGCGGCCAGCGCAGCGGTTCCGTCACCGGGGTGCTCTTCATCGACCTGGACGACTTCAAGGTGGTCAACGACACCCAGGGCCACGCGGTCGGCGACGAGCTGCTGGTCGCCGTCTCGCTGCGGATCTCCACCGCGCTGCGCGCCTCCGACACCGCCGCCCGGCTCGGTGGCGACGAGTTCGCGGTGCTGGTCGAGGACGCGGCGCGGCCCGCCGACGTGGACACCATCGCGGCGGGCGTGCTGGGGGTGTTCACCGAGCCGTTCAAGCTCAGGGCGGGCGCGGTCCGGGTGAGCGCCAGCATCGGGGTCGCGACCACCGAGGACAGTGTGGACGCCACCGAACTGCTCACCCACGCCGACCTCGCGCTCTATTCCGCCAAGGCCGCCGGCCGCCGCCAGTGGTGCCACTACCGGCCGGCGCTGCAGGCCGGGCTGGTGGAACGGCACGAGCTGAACGAGCACCTCGACTCGGCGATCGCAGAATCGGCGTTCCAGCTGTACTACCAGCCGATCGTCGACCTGCGCACCGGCGACCTGGTCGCCTTCGAGGCCCTGGTCCGCTGGCCGCACGACCGGCGCGGCATGGTCCTGCCCGACGAGTTCATCGCCCTCGCCGAGGAGAGCGGCCAGATCGTCCCGCTCGGCGCCTGGGTCCTGGAACGCGCCGCCCAGGAGGCCGCCGCCTGGCACGCCGCCAGCTCGACCGTCCGCACCGCCGCCGGCCGGCCCCCGCTGCGGGTCAACGTCAACGTCTCCGCCCGCCAGTTCCGCGACGCCGGCTTCGTGGACATCGTCCGCCACGCCCTCGCCACCTCGGGCATCGACCCGCACACCCTCGTCCTCGAACTCACCGAGTCCGTCCTGATGCGCCGCGACGACCGCATCCACGCCGACATGGCCACCCTCTCCGCCCTCGGCGTCGGCATCGCCATCGACGACTTCGGCACCGGCTACTCCTCGCTCTCCTACCTGCGGGAGTTCCCGATCTCCCTCCTCAAGATCGACAAGTCCTTCATCGACGGCCTGGGCCACTCGCCCCAGCAGTACGCCCTCGTCGAAGGCATCGCCCGCATCGCCGACACCCTCGGCGTCCAGGTCATCGCCGAGGGCATCGAGAACCCCGAACAGCGCGACCTCCTCGCCGCCATGGGCTGCCCCCTCGGCCAGGGCTACCTCTTCGCCCACCCCATGGACTCCCCGCACGCCCGCGCCCTGGTCCGCAACACGACGTACGAACCGGCCTGAGGCCGGCGCTGTCGCCTACGCCTACCGGTCCGCGCGCAGGGCGCGCGACAGCACCGTCAGCAGCGCGAGCGTCGGCGCCGCGTGGCCGGCCTCGACGGTGCGCAGGTGGGCTTCGGGAAGGCCCGAGCGGGCGGCGAGGTCGGCGATGGTGAGGCCGAGGGCGGTGCGGCGGGCACTAACGGCGCGGGCCAGGTTGTCGGCCGGGTCGCCGTCGGGATGTGCGGGGAAGTCCTCGATCAGCGGGCGGGCGTGGTCCACCGGAGTCTCCTCGTCGGCCTGTGGGGGGCGTGGGGGCGCACAGTTTGACATGCCGTCACCACATCGAAGGGCCAAGGGGCGGTCAAGGTTCCTTGACCGCTCCTTGGCGGCGGAGCGCTCAGGGGTTGGCGCGGATGAGGTCGAGCAGACCCGGGAAGCGCCGGTCGAGGTCGTCGCGGCGGAGGGTGGCCGCGCGGCTGTTGCCGCGGTCCACCTGACGGACCAGACCGGCCTCGCGCAGGACCCGGAAGTGGTGCGTGATCGTGGACTTGGACACCGGCAGGTTGAAGGAGGCGCAGGTGCGCGCCGCCCCTTCGGCCTCGCGCAGCAGGGCGGAGATCACTCCGTAGCGCAGCGGGTCGGCGAGTGCGTTCAGGACCATCCGCAGGTCCATTTCCTCGGTCGAGGGGTGGCCTTCCGGGTCGGGCATCGGATCCTCCATCCGAAAGCATCCTCAGGTATGGGTTGCATCGTACCTCGCCCGCATGGCACCGTAAGGTTCGAAAAATTCCTTACCTGGCCGTTCCGCGGCCGGGCCGAGCCTGGAGTTGTGCCCCATGAGTACGCAGACCACGCCGTCTGCCACGCCGGTGGTGACGGACGGGCAGCAGCCCGGCCGTACGCTCACCCTGGCCGCGGTTCTCCTCGCGGTGTTCGTCGTGCCCATGTCCATCTCCGGCACGGCGGTCGCCCTCCCCGACATCGGCACCAGCACCCACGCCGACCTGGCCCCGCTCCAGTGGGTGGTGAACGCCTTCAACGTGGCCTTCGCCTGCTTCACCCTGGTGTGGGGCTCGATCGCCGACGTCATCGGCCGGGTCAAGGCCTTCGCGGCCGGCGTCGCCGTCTACGCCGTCGCCTCGCTCGCCAGCTCCGTCGCGACCGACGTGCTGTGGCTGGACGCCGCCCGCGCCCTCACCGGCATCGGCGGAGCCGCGATCTTCTCCTGCGGCGCGGCCATCGTCTCCACCGTGTTCGACGGCCCGGCCCGCGCCAAGGCCTTCGCCATGTTCGGCACCATCGCCGGCATCGGCGTCGCCATCGGCCCGTCCCTGGCCGGCGTGCTGGTCCAGGGCCTCGGCTGGCGCTGGGTGTTCGCGGTGCACGCCGTCGCCCTCGCCGCCGTCCTGCTCGCGGTGCCCGCGATCTCCCGCGCGATGCCCTCCGACGCCGGCAGCGGCGGACGGATCGACGTCCCCGGCAGCGCACTGTTCGTCGTCGCCATGGTGCTGCTCACCACCGCCATCGTGCAGGGCTCCCAGTGGGGTTGGGGCAGCGTGGGCGTGATCGGCCTGTTCGTCGGCGCCATCGTCGTCCTGGCCGTCTTCGCCGCCGTCGAGAACCGCAGCGCGCACCCCATGCTGGACCTCAGCGTGCTGCGCAACCGCCGCTTCGTCGGCCTCTGCCTGGTGCCCGTCGCCGCCTCCTTCGGCTTCGTCACCATGCTCACCTACCTGCCGAGCTACCTGACCTCCGTCACCGGACGCGACACCGGCGCCGCCGGCCTGCTGATGCTGCTGCTCACCGCCCCGGTGCTGGTCTTCCCGATGCTCGCCGCCAAGCTGGTCACCCGCGGCGTCCCGGCGCTCACCCTGATCTACATCAGCCTGGCCTGCCTGGTCGTCGGCGACATCGCCCTCACCCTGCTCTCGCCGTCCGTCACCGTCCTGGTGCTCGCCGCGCCGATGCTGATCACCGGCGCCGGCATGGGCCTCTCGGCCGGCCTGGTCGACGGCCAGGCGCTGGAACTCGTCGACCCGGCCAAGGCCGGCATGGCGGCCGGCTTCCTCAACACGCTGCGCCTGGGCAGCGAGGCCATCGCCGTCGCGGTGTACGGCTCCGCGCTGGCCACCGTGCTCAGCACCCGGATCACCGACGGGATCAGCGCCCACGACGGCGCGTCGCAGGCCGACAAGGTCGCCGACCAGGCGGCCGGGGGCGACCTCGCCGGAGCGGCCGACCTGTCCGGCGCCACCGACCACAAGGGCTTCGTGGACTTCCTCGCCAACGCCTACGACTCCGCCTTCCACTCCGTCCTGTGGGGCCTCGCGGCCGTCGGCGTGGTGCTGATCGTCGTGATCGCGGCCATGCTGCGCGGCGGCGGCCAGAAGGCCCAGGCCTGATCCACCGCCCGAACGTCCCGTAAGAACCAACGGCCGCAGCGCCGTTCCGAAACGCGGGAGGGCGGCCACCCCCGGGCCGCCCTCCCGCACCACCCCGAGACCGGGCCCGGCGCCGCAACCCCCGAGCGGCGCCGGGCCCTCACCCATGCGCCGACAGGCCATGCGCCCGAGTCATGGGCGCCGCACATGAGCGCGGCTCATGGCGCGGCTCATGTGTACGGCTCATGTGTACGGCTCATGGGCGCGGCTCGTGAGCGCGGCTCGTGAGCGCGGGGCTGTGAGCAACGCTCATGGGTCAGGCCCATGAGGGCCGCTCATGCCGACCGCCTATGAGCGCCGCTCATGTCGCCAGCGCATGAGCGCGGCTCATCACGACCGTCCATGAACGGAGCTCATGCAGGCCTCCCGTGGCCGCCCCGCCTGACCGCCCCGCCTGACCGCTCCGCCTGAACGCCCCGCACGAGGCCAGCTCATGAGCTCCGCTCATGCCCCCGGCATCCCACCCCGAAAGGACCTCTGACCCCATGGATCCCGCCACCGCCACCCGCGCCCAAGTCGTCGTCGTCGGGGGCGGCCCCGTGGGCATGCTCGTCGCCGCCGAGCTGGGCCACCACGGCGTGTCGACCGTCGTCCTGGAGACCAACCCGGAGACCGTCGACCAGCCCAAGGCCGGCACCCTGCACGCCCGTACCGTCCAGAGCCTGGCCCGACGCGGCCACCTGCGCGCCCACCAGGCCGCCGACGACAGCCTCGCCCGCCAGAACGCCGACGTCTTCCACTTCGCCGGCATGCCCGGTCTGGTCATCACCGCCCCCGGCACCGAGCCCGCCCCCATCTACGGCCGCTCCCAGGCCGACCTGGAACGGGACTTCGAGATCCGGGCCCGCGCCCGTGGCGTCACCGTCCTGCGCGGCCACACCGTCACCGACGTCGTCCAGGGCCCCGACGCCGTCGAGGTCACGGCCGAGGGCCCGGACGGCGTCCGGCAGTTCACCGCCGAGTACGTCGTCGGTGCGGACGGTGCCCGAAGCGGCGTGCGCGACCTGCTGGGCTTCGCCTCCGAGACCCACCCCGCGACCGTTTCCGCCCTGCTCGGCCTGGTCCGGCTGTCCGACCCCTACCGGGTGCCCTCCGGCTGGAACCGCACCCCGCGCGGCTGGACCATCGCGGGCGTCAACCCGTACGGGCACAGCCGGTTCTTCACCATCGACTTCCGCGGCCCGCACCCGTCCCGCCACGCCCCGCTCACGCTCGCCGAGCTCCGCTCCGAGGCCGAGCGCATCCTCGGTCACCCGGTGCCGATGACCGACCCGGTGTTCTTCTCCAAGTTCAACGACTTCTCGCGCGTGGTGTGCGACTACCGCAAGGGCCGGGTCTTCCTGGCCGGCGACGCCGCGCACGTCCACTTCCCGGTCGGCGGCCAGGGCCTCAACCTCGGTCTGCAGGACGCACTCAACCTCAGCTGGAAGCTCGCCCACACCCTGGCCGGGACGGCGGGCAAGGACCTGCTGGACACCTACGGCACGGAGCGCCGCCCGGTCGCCCGCCGGGTGGTCGACAACACCCGCGCCCAACTCGCCCTGATGCGGCCCGACCCGGGCCTGGACCCCCTGCGCGACCTGGTCTCCGAGCTGCTCGGCGTCGAGGGCGCCAACACCCACCTCGGCAACATGATCAGCGCCCAGGACACCGTCTACGCCGCGCGCACCTCGGACGGTTCCCCCTGGGAGGGCCACTTCCTGCCCAACCTCCCCCTCACCACCGAGGACGGCCCCACCGACGTCATCCGCCTGCTGCTGGACGGCCGTCCGGTGCTGCTCCTGCTGGGCGCCGACGAGGAGGCGCACCGCAAGCAGGCCGAGGGCTGGTCGCACCTGCTGCGCATCGTCCGGGCCGACGGCCGGCGCAAGCTCCCCTGGGAGGCCGTCCTGATCCGCCCGGACGGCTACGTCGCCTGGGCCTCCGACGGCGGCCCGCTGGCCGGCACGCTGCGCGAGTGGTTCGGCGAACCGTAGGCCCGGACCGCACCCCGGGCCGCCCGTAGACGCTCGCACGAAGGCCCGCACAGCGCGAAGGCCCGCACAGAAGGAAGCCCGAAGGGCGGGTACGGCTCCCCGTACCCGCCCTTCACGGCTCTCTTCCGGCTCTCTTCCGGATCTCTCCCGGATCTCTCCCTAGGCGACCGCTACCACCGCACCGGCAGCGAGGTGGGCCGCCGCAGTACTGTCCCGTTGTCCCACGGCACCTCCGCGGGCTCGACGGCCAGCGCCAGCGTGGGGAACTCCTGCGCCAGGCGGGTCAGGACGGCGATGATCTCCATCCGGGCCAGTGCCGCGCCCATGCAGTGGTGCATCCCGTACCCGAACTGCAGGTGTCGCTTGGCGGACTGCCGGTCGGGGTCGATGACCAGCGGGTCCGGGAAGACCTCCGGGTCGCGGTTGGCGGCGAAGGCGTCCGGGTAGACGACGCTGCCCTCGGGCACCAGGCCGACGCTCGTCTCCAGGTCCCGGCCCGCGATCCGCGGGAAGGCGGAGATGGTGCCGAGCGGGATCAGCCGGATCAGCTCCTCGGCCAGCCGCGGCGCGATCTCCGGTTCCTCCGCGAGCCGGCGCCACAGCGCCGGGGCGGCGAGCAGCGTGTAGAGCGACTTGGTGAGCACGGACACGATGTTCTGGTCGGCGCCGAGCAGCGACCCGAAGAAGATGCCGGTCAACTCGGCGTCGTCCATGGCCGGTTCGGCGCGGTCGCGGTCGGCCCGGAACTGCTCGATCAGGCCGCCGGGCAGCACCGGCCGGGCGCCGGTGACCAGGTCCTGCACATAGCCGTAGACCTGGTAGAAGTGCTGGACGAGGTCGGGCACGTCCTCGTGGGAGGCGATCTGCACGACTCGGGAGGACGGCCGGAAGTAGTCGACGTCGTCGAGCGGCACCCCGAGGAAGTGGCAGTTGACGGTGATCGGCACCCGGTCGATCAGGTCGCTGAACAGGTCCGGGGACTGGGCCGCGCGCAGCCGCGCGATGCCCTCCTCGATCACCCGGTCGAGCACCGGGCGCAGCCGCTCCACGCCCGTCGCGCTGTAGTCGGCGGAGACGAAGCCGCGCACTCTGGCGTGGTGCGGGGCGTCCAGGTTGAGCAGCAGTTCCTTCGGCATCACCGTGGGCAGGAAGCTCGGTCCGCCCTCGACGTTGGTCTCGGTGCGGCCGGAGGACGGATCGGTGAGCAGCTTGTGGACGTCGGCGTAGCGGGTGAGGTGGACGGCGGGGTGGCCGCTGGGCAGCTCGATCAGCGGCACGCCGTTCGGGCCCGGTTCGGTCAGCGGGAGGAAGGCCGGGACGGGGTCCAGGTGCGGGATGTCCGTGACGGCTACGGTCGTGGACGGGACAACGGTAGTCATGCGTTCTCCGGTTGGACGTGGGGGCATGGGCGCGCGGCCGCGCAAGGCCGGACGCGGCCAAGGGCAGCAAGGCAGCCCGGGAGCGGTCGGGTGCGCGCAGGCGCCGGCCAGGTTCGGTCAGGAGCGGTCAGGTGAGCGCAGGCAGCCCGATCAGACCGGTCAGCTCCCGGACGGCCTGGGCGCTGTTGCGGAAGTGCACCGCGCGCCAGCCGCAGCGTCGGGCGGCGACGCAGTTCTCGGGGAGGTCGTCGATCAGCACGCACTCCTCCGCCGCCACCCCCGCCTCCTTCTCGGCGAGCCGGAAGATCTCGGGATCGGGCTTGCGGTACCCGACCTTGCAGGAGTCGACGATGCAGTCGATCTCGCCGGCCGGGGCCACGATGGCCTGCCAGTACGGCTCCCACTCCAGGACGTTGTTGCTGAGGATGCCGACCCGGAAGCCGTGCTCCTTGGCGTGCCGCACGGTCGCGGTCATCACCGGGTTGGCGTTGACGCCTTCGAACCACTGCTCGCCGAAGCGCTCGAAGCGGGCGCGGGTCAGGTCGATGCCCGGGTTCGCGTCCCGCAGGACGCGGACCATGGACTCGCCCCACTCGGCTTCGGTGAGCATGGCGAGTTCGATGGGCGCGAGCGGTTCGACGCCGAGTTCGCCGGCGACCGCGCCCAGGGCGGTCTTCAGCTGGCGCGGGGTGATGCCGGTGCGGGCGTGGTACGAGTCGAAGAGGTCGTCCAGCGGCGGCGAGAGCACACCGCCGAAGTCGAACCAGATCATGGGTTTGGTCATTGCAGCGTCTCCTTGCGGTGCTCGGTGGTGGCGCCCGGCGGCACGCTCACTGACGCGCTCACAGTCGTGTTCCCTGACGCGTTAGTCGGAGCGCTCAGCGGTGTGCTCAGCCGTGGCGGGATCAGACGCTGGCCGCGGCATAGGAGAAACGATTCTCCAGAGCCCCGGTGATCGGGCTGGTACGGGCGAGGTGCACCCGGGCCCGCGCGATCTGCTCGTCCTCCTGCACCATGGCGATCTCGAACGCGACGGTGTCCGCCGCCGGCGACTCCACGACCCTCACGACGCAGTCCGTCGGCAGCTCGAACTCGCCGAAGCGGGTGAAGTCCGTCTCCACCCGGGCGAGGAGGAGGCTGCGCGGGGAGAGCCCGAACAGCTCCTGCGCCGCGTACATCGCGGACTGCCGGAACCCCTCGAAGATCAGCGCACCCGGGAGGTGGTCCAGCGGGTGGTCGAACAGTGCCGGGTTGCCCTGGTCCACGACGACCTGGGCCCGCAGCTCGTGGTCCCTCACCTCGACGCCGGCCAGCACGACGTTCTGCCCCGAGGCGCGGCCGACGGAGATCGACGGCACCCGGCGGCCGGTGTGGTGCGGACGGGCCGGGGTGAGCGCGAGGGCGGCACGGCCCTTGTCACGCATCCGGTCCCAGGCCGCGCCCGGCATCCACTGGCAGACGGTGCGCATGGTGGCGGCCTCGTTGCCGTCCACCGCGAGGACCAGGTCGAGGGTGCTGCCGGTGACGGCGCCGTTCCGGTGCTTGAGGTCGGCCTGGTGGGCCCGGATCTCGGCGTGGCCGGGGCGCGGGCCGATCCGCAGCGCCTCCGGGTCGGTGATGACGAGCTCTCCGCCGACGAAGATGAACTTGTTGTCCAGCGGGGCGTCGAGGAACGTGTGCGCGGCGTAGATGGAGGCCTGCCGGAAGACCTCGACCAGCAGCAGCGGGTCGTAGGCGGCGGGCGCGGTGACGTTGTCGCTGTAGTAGCTGTGCACCCGCGGCAGCTGCGCGGCGATGAGGTACTCGTCCTCGGCGACACGGGCCGAGTCGGTGAGGAAGACCTCACAGACGGCGGCCCGGTGGACGGTGGCGCGCGGGACGGTGTTCGAGTAAGTGAGAGTACCGTCCAGGATTGCGGACATGACTGAGCTTCCCCCTTTGGGCTCCTGCATGTAGGTACCCCTCCGATCGGAGGTGCGAGCGTGATCGTACCTCTGTTCGGAGCGAGGTTACTGTGGCGTAGACCACGTGGAAGCGAACAGGTGTGTTAACACCTTGTGTGAGCCGCGTTGCAGGGATCACCCCAGGTCATCGAGCCGCGACCCTGAGTACGCCAACGGCCCGCCGCATGGCGACGGGCCGTTCGCACAACGTCGGACAACAGGCCCAGGGTCAGCCCAGCGGCAGCTCCAGGCACGCCTCGCTGCCGTTCTGCGAACCGATCGTGGTGGTGCTGCCGTCCACGCTCGCGAAGGAGTACAGCGGATCCCGGCTGTTCACCACCAGGGCGAGGCGGTGCCCGGCCGGCAGGTCGTAGGCGACGGCCTGCAGCTCCCAGCCGACGGCGCAGTTGACGTTCGGCGTCAGCTCGGTCGCGGTGTACGGCTCGTGGGTGACGATCCGCGCGGTGCCGTCCGGGGCGACGTCGAACAGGTAGGCCACCAGCGTCGTGGCGTCGGCGGTGCTGCGCACCGTGAGCCGGACGGTCGCGGCGCCACGGATCCGGCGGGCCACCTCGCCGTCCGGCCCGGTCAGCGGGTCGGTCGACCAGACCAGCAGCTGCGCGCGGTCGAACTTCGCCACGTCGTAGGCCTTCGGGTTGCCGAACCACTCCTGCTGCCCGGTCGCCATGAGGGCGTCCACCGCGACGGCCTCGGTCGGGTTGCCGGCGGTGAAGTCCCGGGACCACCCCGTGGTCGGCTTCTCGACCAGCGCCCCGTCACCGGTGCCGCCGGTGCCGGTGAGGTGCCAGGTCTCACTGCCGGTGGTGACATCGTCCCAGGTCGGGCGCGGTTCGCGGCGCGCCGGTACGGTGATCAGCCGGGTACCGCCGGGGATGGCGAGGGTCCGGTAGGTGAACATCGACTGGTTGTTCACCTCCGGCCAGGTCGGCACGTCGTTGTCCACGCCGAGCAGGTAGTGGTCCAGCCAGTCGTAGGCCTCCCGGATCGGCACCGCCAGCCCCGGGAACGGCACACCACCGAGCAGACCGGCCAGGCCCGGGCCCTCGGGGGCGCCGTGGTCGCCGATCCACATGTTCAGCCGCTTCGGCACGGTGAGCTGCTGGAACGTGTCGACCACCGAGCCGACCGGGAACAGCGTCTCGTGCCAGGTGTTCGAGATGAACGTCGGGATGCCGCGCTCGTTGGTGGCGTCGGTGTACGACTGCGGGGAGCGCTCGGTGCCCCATTCGACCACCGCGTGCAGCCTCTCCCCGCTGAGGAAGTCCTTGAGGAGTTGCTGCGTGCCCTCGTCGAACTTGTCCTCCAGCGGGCCGCCGGTGAAGCCGATCAGCGCCTGGACGGCCGCCAGGTGCCGGGTGTCGTTGTGGAGCAGGCTGGTGGCCAGGTTGCCCCAGGTGCTCAGCGCGACGACGGCGGAGACCCGGTCACCCGGGTCGTGCGCCGCGACCAGCTGGCTGATCCCGGATCCGTACGACTCGCCCAGGAAGCCGATGCGGGACGGGCTGAAGTACTCCTGCGCGAAGTCGATGACCGCCGAGCCGTCGGCCCAGTCGTCGGGCCCGGCGACGTCGATGAAGCCCTCGGACGTGGACAGCCACCCCGCGATGCCGATACCGCGCGGCGTGTAGGCCAGCACGTGGTAGCCGCGCCGCGCGAGCGTGAGGTAGGCGTAGAGGAACGGCAGCCAGCCGAACGGGTTCCAGCCGGCCGGCATGATCACGACCGGGTGCGGACCGTCGCCGTTCAGCTTGATGCTGAGCGCCGACAGGCTGATGCCGTCCGGTGCGGTGATCCGGGGCAGCTCGATCGTGGCCGCCCGCCGGACGCCGTCCACCAACTCCCTCAGCTCCGCGGGAAGCTCGACGGCCGCCTCGCCCCGGAGGGCCGCCAGCAGCGCCTGCGCGACGTCGACGGCCGCCGGATTGACGGCGAGGCCGTCGCCCCACATTCCATTGGTGGCAATGTCGGTGAGTGTCGCGTCGGAAATCGACGGGGTCTGGTCGGTCATGCGGAACCACCTTCTCGCGAACGGATACCGAAGCGGGTCTTGGCCATCAGGGCACGAACGAAACTGATGTTCCGCCAGCTTCACCCGAACGAGCGCGGTGGAGCGGGACGTCGGCCCACCCTGCGTCGCTCGCCTCCTTACGCGGGCGGACGGTCACCTGCGATGGTGGTGAACGTCAGCCCCGGCCCCCGGTGGATCGGCTCGACGGCGGCGGCCGAAACCGGCGCTCCGACAGAGCCGGCCGTGAACCCCCGGGCGCCGAGGCCGCGTTCGGACCAGAGACAGCGCAAGTCCAGCCGATCGGAAGGCCAAAGGAGCCACGCCATGGGCATCGCACGTCGTGATCTTCTCAAGTGGGGCGCGGGAGTCGGCGGCGCAGCCGCCCTCGGAGGCATCGCCCTGCCGTCCACCGCCTGGGCCGCCGCGCGCACCACCCCGCGCGGACTGCCGACCGACGGCTGGATGGGCCGGCTGAACAGCAGCGTTCCCCTGCTCAACCTCACCATCCCGGGCACCCACGACTCGTGCTGCGAGAACCCCAACTACGGCACCGAGTGGTCGCACACCCAGAACTGGGGCATACCGCAGCAGTTGCAGGAGGGCGTCCGCTTCCTCGACATCCGCTGCAACGGCCTGCAGGGCGCGCCCAACGAGCTCGGGATCTACCACTCCGACAACTACCAGTACATCCGGCTCCAGGACGTGCTCAACCAGTGCAGGTCCTTCCTGCAGGCGCACCCGACCGAGACCGTCCTGATGCGCCTCAGGAACGAGCGGGCCGGCGGGCAGTCCCTCGGCGACGACGAGTTCATGCGGCGGGTCAACTACTACTTCAACGAGCTCGGCTTCCGGAGCCTGTTCCACTTCTACGGGTGGCCGACGCTCGGCACCGCCCGGGGAAAGGTCGTCCTGATCGCCGACTTCGCCAACCCGTGGGGCCTGATCAACTGGTCCAGCGGCCAGAACGAGTACTTCGACACCCAGGACGCCTGGGAGATCAGCGGCAGCGACCCGCTGGGCAGGAAGGGGCAGCTCATCGTCGCCCAGTTCGACAAGGCCTTCCTCAACCCGAACTACTCGAAGATGTTCGTCAACTTCCTCAGCTACGCCGGCGGTTACTGGCCGAAGCGCAGCTCCCAGGACCTCATGGACCACGCCATCTACCCGTACCTGAACGCCCGCACCCAGCAGCGCGCCCGGTTCGGCATCGTGCCGATGGACTTCCCGGACTTCCACGTCAACGTGCTGCAGATGCTGATCGACAAGAACTTCGTCTAGGCGCCCGGGGAGTGGGATGTCGGACCCGCCGACTTCCCACTCCCCCGATGCTCACAGCAATTGCCTGAGGGAACTGCCCTGCCTGGTGGGCGAAGCATCGCGGGCAACGCATCGCAGGCGCTGCCTCTCAGCGCGATCGACCCGCGCCCGCCGCGCCTCGGGTGAGCGGGCCGCCCCCGCCGAGTACATCAGCCCAGGGATGTAAACCCGTGGGCCAATGTGCGGTGACGGATGATCAGTCGACGGGTTGATGTCGCCCACCGGCCCCGCGTGACAGCGTTCCGCACATGGACACCACGCCGTTCGCAAGCCGTACCGGACTGACGCGCCGCCGCATGATGGGCGCCGCCCTGGCCATGGGTGCCGCCGTGCCGCTCGGCGTCGCCGACACCGCCTGGGGCGCCCCTGGCCCTTCCGGCAGCCCGGCCACGCCCACCGGCTCCGCCGCTGGCCCCACCCGGCTCACCCTCCCCGCGCCCACCGGGCCCTGCCCCGTGGGCATGGTGCCGCTCCACCTGCGCGACGACTCGCGCCCCGACCCGATCGCCGGACCCGGCCGGTACCGCGAGCTGATGGCCACCGTCTGGTACCCGGCCCGGAGCGCCGACGCCACCGCCTATCCGCTCGCCCCGTGGATGGCCGACGGCGCCCTGCGTGCCTTCCTCACCGACGTCGGCTTCCCGCTCGACCCCGCCGCCGGCCCGCTCACCTCCGGCCACCAGGGCGCGCCCGTCCACCGAAGCGGCCACCGGCTGCCCGTCGTCGTCTTCTCGCACGGCTCGGGCAGCCACCGCGGCGACCACACGGTCATCTGCCAGGAGCTCGCCAGCCACGGCTACGCCGTCGTCACCGTCGACCACACCCACGACTGCTTCACCGAGTTCCCCGACGGCACCGTCTCCGCCCCGGCCGACAACGTCCCGATGGCACCGAAGGACTATGCCGCCGACCTCCGCTTCCTGCTCGACTGCGTCGACGACCTCGCGGCCGGCCGCAACCCCGACGTCGACCGGCGCGCCCTCCCGGCCGGACTGCTCGGCGGCCTCGACCCGGACACCGTCGGCGCGTTCGGCTGGTCCAAGGGCGGCACCGCCACCGCCCTCGCCATGGCCGCCGACCGGCGCATCCGCGCCGGACTCGCCATCGACGGACCGATGATCTCCAACCCCGCCCCCAGCACCGACCTAGACCGGCCGTTCATGATGATGACCGCCGTCTGGGCCCGGGCGGTCAACCCCGCCGCCGAGACGTTCTGGAACCACCTGCGCGGCTGGCGCCTCGACATCCAGGCCACGGGCGCCATCCACTCCTCGTACGGCGACAACATGACGCTGATCCCGCAGGCGGGAAAGCTGCTCGGCATGACCGAGCAGCAGATCCAGTCCCAGGTCGGCACCCTCGACCCCGACCGCGGCATCCGTATCCAACAGGCCTACCCGGTCGCCTTCTTCGACCTGCACCTGCGCCACCGCGGCCACCACCTGCTCGACGGACCGTCGCAGGCCTTCCCGGAGGTCGTCTTCCACCCGTAGGCCGTGCGCCTCGGTTGTGCGCGTCGGCGCGCTTCGTTCTTGCGCTTCGGCCCGTACGCGTGCGCAGTGGGATCGGTGGACGGGCGGCCGCCACGGGGGTGCGGCCGCCCCTCACCGAGCACCGAGTCCCGCCGGCCGGGGCCTGCGAGGGCTCGGTGCCTGGCTCAGCCGGCTCAGGCCCGAATGCCCTGGGTGGCGACGGCGGTGGGCGGGGTGGTACTGCCTGCGGTGGTGCCGAGGGTGTGCTCGACCTTGGCAACGGCGGTGCGGTACTGCATCGACGCGGTCTGGGACGAGGCACCCTCGCGCTGGAAGTAGCCGAAGGCCATCGCGACCGTGCCGAAGCGCTCGATGCCGATGAAGGCGTTGAGCTGGACGCCGGCCAGGGTGCCGTCGAGGCGGACGGCGGGGGCGTCCTGGCGGTCGCCGAGGATGACGGGGGTGACGGTGAAGGTCACCGTGTCCTCGGTGCCGGCGTTGAAGGTGATGGTGTGGCAGGTCCGGAAGGCGTCGGCCGCGGTGTTGAAATCGGCGGCGAGCTGGTCGGGCGCCTCGGCGGCGAGGGCCTCGGTCACCATCGGATTGCCGTCGGGGCCGTCGAGTTCGGTCTCGGCGCGCGGGTTCGCGGGACCGGTCTGGGTGGCGTGCACGTTGACGAGTGCGCTGAGCGCGTCGCAGCCGGTGACCGGGGTCGGGTTGGCGCCCGGGCTCGGGCTCTCCGTGGCGGGCGCCTCGGTGAAGTTCGGGCCGAGGTCGGCCGCGGTGAGAAGGGCCGACTTCAGCTGGTCGGCGGAGGGCAGGTCCTGGGCGGGCGCTGCC
The DNA here is from genome assembly GCF_055664045.1 of Kitasatospora sp. NPDC023385. Classification (NCBI taxonomy): domain Bacteria; kingdom Bacillati; phylum Actinomycetota; class Actinomycetes; order Kitasatosporales; family Streptomycetaceae; genus Kitasatospora; species Kitasatospora sp. NPDC023385. Next base: position 477,958 of record NZ_JBVOOL010000001.1, read on the forward strand.
GACGCCAGGTGAGCCGGGCCCAGGGCGACCGCCAGGACGACGGCCGCGGCGGTGACGGCGTGGAGAGGCCTCGAAAGAGACATGCGAGCCCCCGGTCGAGAGTCGGGCAGGGACGGCAACCAGTGTCCCACCGGGGGCCGGTCGAGGCGCGCGGGCGCGAATCGCCGCAGGTCACGGCCGCTTCGGCTGGTATGGGCGGGCTCATGCAGTGGGTACGCGCAGGCCTCATGGGAGGCCCACCATGAGCGGGTCGCATGGCGGCGCGCGATGAGCACGACTCACGGCCAAACGCGCGATGAGCAGGTTTCATGGCGAAGGTCATGAGCAAGTCTCATACCGGCGCACCATGAGCGGGTCTCATGACGGAGCGCGATGAGCGCGCCTCATGACGAAGGCCATGAGCAGGTCCCATCCCATGCCGCGTACATGAGCGGGTCTCATGCCGAACCCGATGAGCCGGCCTCATCGAACGACAGGGCGTCGAGCGTCTCGGCGAGCCACTCCACCCAGAAGGTCTCCAGCCCGATCCCGGCTCGTAGCACCGCGTGCTGGAGCCGGTTCTCCCCGCCCGCCTTCTCCGCCGGGAAGTCCCGCCGCTCGATCTCCAGGTAGTCGGCCAGCTGCGCACGGTGGAGCGCCAGGTGGCGCTCCAGCTCGGCCGGCAGGCCGTCCGCGCCGACCACCGCCGCCGACCGCAGCCGCAGCAGCAGCGGCTCCCGGACGGCGCGCGGCGCGGCGCCCTCGGCCGTCCAGCGGGCCAGTTCGACGCGGCCTTCCGGCAGGACTTCGTACTCCTTCTTCTGCCCGCGCACCGGCCCGTCCGGTTGGAGGGCCCGGATGTGCCCGGAGGCCTCCAGCCGGCCCAGCTCGCGGTAGATCTGCTGGTGGGTGGCGGGCCAGAAGAAGCCGATCGACTTGTCGAACCGCCTGGTCAGCTCAAGCCCCGAGGACGGCTTCTCCAGCAGGGCGGTGAGAATGGCGTGCGGCAGCGACATGGCGACGATCCTAGAGGCGCCTGAGCGGGGCCGGATGGGTGCGCCCATGAGCAGGTCGCATACACGCGCCCCATGAGCAGGTCAGATGGAAGCGGCCAGTTCGGTACCCTGCTTGATGGCCCGCTTGGCGTCCAGTTCGGCGGCCAGGTCGGCCCCGCCGATCAGGTGCACGGCCAGGCCGCGCTCGCGCAGCGCCTCGTACAGGTCGCGGCGCGGCTCCTGTCCGGTGCAGAGCACCACGGTGTCGACGGGCAGCAGCTGCCGCTCGCCGTCCACGGTGATGTGCAGGCCGGTGTCGTCGATCAGGTCGTACGTCACGCCGGGGACCATCACCACGCCGCGGTGCTTGAGTTCGGTGCGGTGGATCCAGCCGGTGGTCTTGCCGAGCCCGGCACCGACCTTGGTGGTCTTGCGCTGCAGCAGGTGGACGCTGCGCGGAGGCTTCGGACGCTCGGGGGCTCGCAGGCCGCCGCGCTCGCGGTACTCCGGGTCGATGCCCCACTTCGCCTGGAACACCGGCGGGTTGAGGCTCGCCTCGTCTCCCTGGTCGGTGAGGAACTCGGCCACGTCGAAGCCGATACCACCCGCGCCGAGGATGGCGACCCGCTCGCCGACGGGGGCGCCGTCGCGCAGCACGTCGAGGTAGCTGAGCACGCTCGGGTGGTCGATTCCCGGGATGTCGGCGGGGGTTCGCGGGCTGACGCCGGTCGCGAGGACGATGTGGTCGTAGCCTTCCCCGGCCAGTTGCCCGGCGGTGGCGGTGGTCCCAAGCCGCAGCGTGACGCCCGTCTCGGCGAGCCGGGTGCGGTAGTAGCGCAGCGTCTCGGCGAACTCCTCCTTGCCGGGGATGCGCCGGGCGATGTCGAGCTGTCCGCCGACCGCGTCGGCGGCGTCGTAGAGCGTGACCTCGTGGCCGCATTCGGCGGCGGAGACCGCGAAGGCGAGGCCGGCCGGCCCGGCCCCGACGACGCCGACGCGCTTGCGCACCTTGGTCGGCGCGAGGACGAGTTCGGTCTCGTGGCAGGCGCGCGGGTTGACCAGGCAGGAGGTGATCTGCAGGCTGAAGGTGTGGTCCAGGCAGGCCTGGTTGCAGCCGACGCAGGTGTTGATGGCATCGGCGCGGTCGTCGCGCGCCTTGGCGACGAAGTCGGCGTCGGCGAGCAGCGGGCGGGCCATCGAGACCAGGTCCGCGCTGCCCTCGGCGAGCAGCCGTTCGGCGATCTCGGGGGTGTTGATGCGGTTGGTGGTGACCAGCGGGATGCCGACCTTGCCCATGACCTTCTTGGTCACCCAGGCGAAGGCGCCGCGCGGCACCGAGGTGGCGATGGTCGGGATGCGGGCCTCGTGCCAGCCGATGCCGCTGTTGATGACGGTGGCGCCAGCGGCCTCGACGGCCTGGGCGAGCTGGACCACCTCGTCCAGGGTGGAGCCGCCGGGCACCAGGTCGAGCATGGAGAGGCGGTAGACGATGATGAAGTCCTCGCCGACCCGTTCGCGGACCCGCCGGACGATCTCCACCGGGAAGCGCATCCGCCGCTCGTACGGGCCGCCCCACTCGTCCTCGCGGTGGTTGGTCGCGGCGACGATGAACTCGTTGATCAGGTAGCCCTCGGAGCCCATCACCTCGACGCCGTCGTACCCGGCGCGGCGGGCGAGTTCGGCGCAGCGGGCGAAGTCCTCGATGGTCTGCTCGACCTGCTCGGCGGTGAGCTCGTTGGGTACGAAGGGGCTGATCGGGGCCTGCAGGGCGCTGGGGGCGACCAGGTCGCGGTGGTAGGCGTAGCGGCCGAAGTGCAGGATCTGCAGGGCGATCTTCCCGCCGGCGGCGTGCACCGCGTCGGTGACCACGCGGTGCTTGTCGGCCTCCTCCTCGGTGGTCAGCATCGCGCCGCCCTCCCAGGGGCGCCCGGCCTCGTTGGGGGCGATGCCGCCGGTGACGATCAGGCCGACGCCGCCGCGGGCACGCTCGGCGTAGAACGCGGCCATCCGCTCGTACCCGCCGGGGGCCTCCTCCAGGCCGACGTGCATCGAGCCCATGATCACGCGGTTGGGCAGGGTGGTGAAGCCGAGGTCGAGTGGGCTGAGCAGGTGCGGGTAGCGGCTGCTGCCGGGGGTGGCGCTCATCGACGTCTCCTGGGGCGCGGGCTTGATGTCGTGGTTACCGCAGGGTAGGGGACGGGCCGAACGCTGTGCAACTAGTTGCATAAAGCGGGGGGCTACCCGAACGGGGCACGGGCGGAGGGCGAGCCGCGTATCGTCGTGTCCCGGACATCGCAAGCTCGGACACCGCAGGTTCGGACGTCACCAGCTCGACATCGCACGTTCGGACCTAACCGACACACGTCACAGGCGCGGGAATCGCAGGCTCGGGAGAGGAGGCGGCTGTGCGGGGTGGCTCGGTGGCCGTGGTCGGGGGCAGCATCGCCGGGAGCGCGTTCGCCGGGGCCGCCGCCCGGTTGGGCGCGGAACGAGTCGTGGTGCTGGAACGCAGCCCTGGACGGCTGGAGGACCGCGGCGTGGGGATCTGCACCCACAACGACCGCTTCGACGAACTGGTCCGCGCCGGGCACCTCGCCGAGGACACCCGCCGCCACCGCCTCACCGTCCGCCGCTGGATCACCCGCGGACCGGCCGACGGCGGCGACGGCCCGGACGGGCGCGGGCGGCTGCTCTGGCACCAGCCCTTCCCGTTCCACTCCCACCACTGGGCCGGGCTCTGGCAGGCGTTGCGCGAACGGACGCCCGAGCAGGTCGAGTTCCGGCTGGGCACGACCGTCACCGCGGTCGGCGGCGACGACGAGGGCGCCTGGGTCGAGGAACCCGACGGCGGCCGCCACGCGTACGACCTGGTGATCGGCGCCGACGGCTACCGCTCGGTGGTGCGCACCGCCGTCTGCCCACAGGCCGCACCCGAGTTCGCCGGATACGTGTGCTGGCGCGGCAGCTACGACGCCGCACTGCTGGCGGAACTGCCCGGCGGGGCCGCGGTCTGGCCGGAGGAGGAGTGCATCACCGTCTGCTATCGGGGCGGCCAGGTCGTGATCTACCGCATCCCCGGTCTCGACCCGGGCAGCACCCAGGTGAACTGGGTCTTCTACGCGCCCACCCCGACCTGGCTGCGCCCGGACGGCCCGGCCGGCATCCCGGCCGGCGCCCTCACCGACGGCCGTCTGGACGAGCTGCGGCAGCTCGCCGAACGGCACCTGCCGCCGTACTGGGCCGGGCTGGTCACGCTGACCCCGCGCGAACGGACCTTCCTGCAGCCCGTCTACGACCTGGCGACCCCGCGCCGCACGGCCGGTCGGCTCCTCATCGGCGGCGACGCGGCCACGGTCGTGCGCCCGCACAACACCAGCGGCGCCGTGAAGGCCCTGCAGGACGTCCACGCCTTCGAACAGGCAGGGCGCACGGGCGGCTCCTGGTCCGCGCTGCTGTCCGCTTACGACCGAGAACGGAGCGCGGTCGGGCGGGAGTTGGTGAGCCTGGGCCGGACGCTCGGCCGAGCGCAGGTCACCGACGCACCGGACTGGGCCGCCATGGACGAGCCGGCGATGACCGCCTGGTGGCAGCACCAGCTCACCGGCAGCGGGGGTTTCGGCGGCCACGCGCTCGACCGGACCGAGCCTTCCTCGTGACCGCCGGAACCCCGCACTAATCGGACAGCGTCAGACGTCAGCGATCAAACGTCAGACGTCAGACGTCACAGATCAGACGCCGACGATCAAACGTTGACGCCGTAGTCGGTCGCGATGCCGCGCAGACCCGAGGCGTAGCCCTGGCCGATGGCGCGGAACTTCCACTCGGCGCCGTTGCGGTACAGCTCACCGAAGACCATCGCGGTCTCGGTCGAGGCGTCCTCGGTCAGGTCGTAGCGCGCGATCTCCTGGCCGTTGGCCTGGTTGACGATCCGGATGAACGCGTTGCGGACCTGGCCGAAGTTCTGCAGCCGGGCGTCGGCGTCGTAGATCGACACCGGGAACACCACCTTGGTCACGTCGGCCGGCACCCGGTCGAGCTCGACCTTGATCTGCTCGTCGTCGCCGTCGCCGCCACCGGTCAGGTTGTCGCCGCTGTGCTCGACCGAACCGTCCGGGCTGCGAAGGTTGTTGAAGAAGACGAAGTGCTGGTCCGAGATCACCTTGCCGAGCGCGTTGCACAGCAGTGCACTGGCGTCCAGGTCGTAGTCGGCCCCGGTGGTGGTGCGCACGTCCCAGCCGAGACCGACGATCACGGCGCTCAGACCGGGCGCCTCCTTGCTCAGCGAGACGTTGCCGCCCTTGGCCAGCGAAACTCCCACAATGCCCTCCTCGGATCTCCCTGCAAACGAATCTACAACACTGTAGAGATCACGAGAATCCGTCTGCAGGCGGGCTTCGCCCCGGGAATTTCTCCGGGGCGATTTCAGGGGCGCCGGCGGGAACCGATCAGCTCGATCTCCCTCATCGGTGCGGCCGGTGCGGCCGGCGCTGATGCCGATCACCGTACCGGCCGGGGCGCCGGGGCGGCGCGGCCGACCTAGACTGGCGGTGGCTCCCCCTATTCCCGGTCCCGGGCGCGGCGCCCTCGCGGGAGGTTCCCATGCGCCAGCGGTACAGCTTCCACATCGACCAGGGCGGGCACTCCGTGACCGTCAACGTCCGCTCCGGCTGGATCACCGAGACCGAGCTGCTCGTGGACGGCAAGGAGCTGGCCTTCCACCGCGTCCACGGGCACGGCAGCTACCCGCTGCTTCTCGCCGCCCAGATCGCCGAGGAGCCGCCCCTGCCACTCGCGGTCACGCTGGATCGCACCGGCACGGCCGAGCACCCGCTGTCCTGCGTCCTGGAACTCGCCGGTGCCGAGCATGCCATGCCGGAGAACACGGCCCGCTGAAACCGCCTCCCACCTCCCGGCCGACGCCACGGCCCGCACCGGGCTTCGAGGAGGAGATCAACCAACCCGACGAGCCGTCAGCATTCCGCCACGATCTCCTCGATCGCCGCCCGCGCCCGTTCCGCGTCCTGCGCGACCAGCCCGATCCGGGTGCGCCGGTCGAGCACGTCGGCGGCGTCCAACGCGCCCTCGTGGGTGACCGCGTACGCGATCTCGGCGCGTGTCACGTCCAGGCCCTCGGCCACCGGCGCCGCCTCCCCGGCCGCCAGCACCTCGTGGGCGGCGCCGCCGTGCCGGGCGAGCAGCGAGGCGGGCGCCCCGGCGCCGGGCAGGGGTCGGCTGTCCCGGTGTGCGGGGGCGCCGACCAGGGGCAGCCGGGCGGTCCAGCAGGACCGGGCGGGCAGGCCGCGCAGCCGGACGGCGGCGTCCACCGCGTCCTCGGCCATCCGGCGGTAGGTGGTGAGCTTGCCGCCGACCACGGTGACCATCCCGGACGGGGACTCCAGCACCGCGTGCTCGCGCGAGATGTCCGCGGTGCTGCCGCCGCCGGTGTCGATCAGCGGGCGCAGCCCGGCGTAGGCGCCGCGAACGTCCGACCTGGTCAGCGCGGTGGCGAGGGCGGCGTTGACGGTGTCCAGCAGGAAGGACAGCTCGGACTCGGTGGGCTGAGGCTCATCCGGGATCGGGCCCGGGGCGTCCTCGTCGGTCAGCCCGATCGCGACCCGGCCGAGCTGCTGCGGCAGGGCGAAGACGAAGCGGCTGGTCGAGCCGGGCACCGGCACGGTGAGGGCGGCCGTCGGGTTCCCCAGGGACTCGGCGTCCACCAGGAGATGGGTGCCCCGGCTGGGCCGCAGCGTGATCGAGGTGTCCACGTCGCCCGCCCAGACGCCGGTGGCGTTGACCACCGCGCCCGCCCGTACGGTCATCTCCTGCCCGGTCAGGGTGTCGACCAGCCGGGCGGAGGTGCCGGTCACGGCCTCGGCCCGGACCCTGGTCAGCACGCTCGCGCCGTACTGCGCGGCGGTGCGGGCCAGGGCGACCACCAGGCGGGCGTCGTCGACGAGTTGGCCGTCGTGCGCGACCAGCGCGCCGCGCAGGCCGACGGTCCGCACGCCCGGCACCAGCTGCCGGGTGCGGGCTGCGTCGATCCGGCGCATCCGGGGCAGCAGCGCGCCCGGCGTACCGGCGGCGGCCCGCAGCGCGTCCCCGGCGTGGAAGCCTGCGCGGACCAGCGCAGCCTGCCCGGGGCGCAGCAAGTCCGGGAGCAGCGGCACCAGTTGGGGCAGTGCACGGATCAGGTGCGGAGCGGTTCGGGTCATCAGCACGCCGCGTTCGACCGCGCTCTCCCGGGCCACCTTGATCCGGCCGGAGGCGAGGTAGCGCAGACCGCCGTGCACCAGCTTGGAGCTCCAACGGCTGCTGCCGAACGCCAGGTCGCGGGACTCGACCAGTACGGTGCGCAGGCCGCGCGAGGCGGCGTCCAGGGCCACTCCGGTGCCGGTGACGCCGCCGCCGATGACCAGCAGGTCGACGTGCGGGTCATCGCCGAGCGCTTCTAGCTCCAGCGTGCGGCGGACGGCGTTGAGTCGGCTCGTTCCGGCGAAGGGACCGACGGCGGGCGGCGTCATGGTGCGAGGTATCCGTTCAGTGCTCTGGCCAGTTCGCGCCGCCAGGCCGCCTCGGGCAGCAGGGAGGCCACCATGCGGTGCGACTGGACGGTGGACTGGGCGATCAGCAGGACCATGGCGGCCAGTTCGATCGGCTCGCCGGCCCGGATCGAGCCGTGGGCCTGCCCCTGCTCGATGCCGGTGCGCAGCGCCTCCAGCAGGCCGCGCTGGCTGGCGCCGAGCCGCTCGACCACGTACTCCAGCAGCAGGTCGGAGTCGTCGGAGCGCAGCAGCGCGCCGAGCACCGGGTGGTCGCGCAGCCGGACGGCGACCTCGACGACCCGTTCCACGAAGGTCTCCCGGTCCTGGACGCCAGAGGCGGAATCCTGCGGGGAGGCGCCCCCCAGGGAGTCGCCCTCCCACGAAGCAGCCTCCCGCGAAGCGGCCTCCAGGGATGCACCCTCCAGGGAGGCGCCCTCCAGCGTGGCCAGGATCTCCCGGGTGAGCAGCGCGCCGATCACCGCCCGGACGTCCGGCCAGCGCCGGTAGACGGTCGGCCGGCTGACCCCGGCGCGGCGCGCGATCTCGGCCAACTGCGTGCGGCGCACGCCGAGATGGACGATCAGGTCGGCGGCGGCGTCGAGGATCGCGTCGTCGGTGCTGCGGGGCTGCCCGGTTGCTGCCGCCGGCTCGGCGTTACTACTTGACATGATGTGTGAAACTGTAACGCATGGCATCTGAGACGCAAGCGGGACCGGCCGGCGCCGCGCTTCCGCTCCCCCCGATGAAGTGGGACGCCTGGGGCGACCCGGCCCTGGCCAAGGAGCTGTCCGCCGACATCAAGGGGCTGCTCGCCGCCGCCCTCGGCGTCACCGGCGACGCCGCCCCCGGGCCCGGCGCCGACGAAGTCGTCCTGCGTCCCTCCCGGCTCTCCCCCGAGGACGTCAAGGCGCTCGCCGACGCCGTCGGTGAGGACCACGTCAGCGCCGCCGACGCCGACCGCCTGCCGCGCGCCGGCGGCAAGTCCACCCCCGACCTGCTGCGCCGCCGCAGCCGCGAACCGCAGGACGCGCCCGACGCCGTCGTCCTGCCCGGCAACGAGCACGACGTCGCCGCCGTCCTCGCGGTGTGCGTCGAACGCCGCATCGCCGTCGTCCCGTTCGGCGGCGGCACCAGCGTCGTCGGCGGCCTCGACCCCGAGCGCGGCGCCTTCGACGCCGTCGTCTCACTCGACCTGCGCCGCCTCGACGGACTGCTCGACCTGGACGAGACCTCCGGCGAGGCCGTCCTCGGTGCCGGCCTCACCGGCCCCGCCGCCGAAGCGCTGCTCGCCGAACGCGGCTGGGAACTCGGCCACTACCCGCAGAGCTTCCGCTACGCCACCATCGGCGGCTTCGCGGCCACCCGCTCCTCCGGCCAGGACTCGGCCGGATACGGGCGCTTCGACGAGATGGTGCGCGGCCTGCGGGTGGTCACCCCCGCCGGGACGCTCGACCTCGGCCGCGCCCCCGCCTCCGCTGCCGGGCCCGACCTGCGCCAGCTCTTCCTCGGCTCCGAGGGCACCCTCGGGGTGATCACCGCCGTCCGGCTGCGCGTCCACCCGCTGCCCGCCGCCAAGGCGTACGAGGCATGGAGCTTCCCCGACTTCGCCACCGGGACGGCGGCGCTGCGGGCCGTCGAGCAGCAGGGCACCGGCCCGACCGTGATCCGGCTTTCCGACGAGGCCGAGACCATGGTCAACCTGGCCATGACCGAACAGATCGGCGGCGCCCCGACGGTCACCGGCTGCCTGGCCGTCACCGTTTTCGAGGGCGACGCCGAGCAGGTCGCCGCCCGGCACCACGCGACCCGGGCGGCCCTGCTCGCCGCCGGCGCCACCTCGCTCGGCGAAACCCCCGCCCGGGCCTGGGAGCACGGCCGGTTCAACGCCCCCTACCTGCGCGACTCGCTGCTCCGCGCCGGCGCGCTGTGCGAGACCCTGGAGACGGCGGCGAGTTGGAGCCGCCTGCCGACCCTGCGCACCGCCGTCACCGAGGCGCTGACCAACGCCCTTCCCGGCGCGCTCGTGCTCTGCCACATCTCGCACGTCTACCCGACCGGCGCCTCGCTCTACTTCACCGTCGTCGCCGCCCTCGGCGAGGACCCGCTCACCCGCTGGGGCGCCGCCAAGCACGCGGCCGGGAACGCCATCGTCGGCGCGGGCGGCACCATCACCCACCACCACGCCGTCGGCGCCGACCACCGCCCGTGGATGACCGACGAGGTCGGCGACCTGGGCGTACGGATCCTGCGCGCCGTCAAGGCCGAGCTCGACCCGGCGGGGATCCTCAACCCCGGCAAGCTGATCCCATGAGCCGCGCTCATGGGCCGGCCGGCCCGAGAAGCGTGCGCCGGGTCGCCGTTCTCACCAACCCGGCAGCGGGCGCCGGCCACGCCGGCCCCGCCGCGGAACGGGCCGTCGCCCGCCTGCGCTCCCTCGGCATCGAGGCCGAACCGCACGCCGGACGCTCCGCCGAGGACGCCGTCCGCCTCGCCCGCGAGGCGGCGGCGGACGGCGTGGACGCGGTGGCCGTGGTCGGCGGCGACGGCATGGTCAACCTCGCCCTGCAGGCCCTCGCCGGCACCCCCGTCCCGCTCGGCGTGGTACCGGCCGGCACCGGCAACGACCACGCCCGCGCGTACGGCCTTCCCCTCGGCGACCCCGAGGCCGCCGCCGACGTCATCGCCGCCGGCCGGGTCCGGACCGTCGACGTCGGGCGCGTCACCGGCCCGGACGGCGCCGTCCGCCGGTACGGCTCCATCCTCGCCACCGGCTTCGACTCCCTGGTCAGCGACCGCACCAACCGCCTACGCTGGCCACGCGGCCGGATGCGCTACAACCTCGCCATCCTCATCGAGTTCGCCAACCTGCGCCCGCTGCCGTTCCGGATCACCCTCGCCGACGGCACCGTCATCGAGCGCGACCTCACCCTCGCCGCCATCGGCAACACCCGCAGCTACGGCGGCGGCATGCTCATGTGCCCCGACGCCCTCCCGGACGACGGCCTGCTCGACGTCACCCTCGTCGACGCCATGCCCCGGCTGCGCATCGCCCGCTTCTTCCCCACCCTCTTCAAGGGCACCCACACCACCCGCCCGGAAGTCACCACCCTGCGCACCGAGTCCCTGCGCATCGAGTCCCCGGGCATCACCGCGTACGCCGACGGGGAGTTCATCACCCCGCTGCCGGTGGAAGTCGCCGTCGAGAAGCACGCCCTCCACCTCCTGGTGCCGTGAGACACCGGTGCCGCGGTGCCGCCGACCGAACCGCGGCACCGACCACCAGGCCCTCATCACGCCTCGGCGCCCCGGCCATCGTGCCCCACTTTTCCCGGCAGGTACTCGACGAATTCCTCGGCGCCGTCATCGCTGTGCCCGTACGGGCGCGGCGCGCCGGTGAATCCCGTTCCGTGCAGATGCGCGAGCAGGCGTTGTCCGGTAGCGCTCCAGGGGCTCGATCCTCCACGAAGCCAGGCAAGGCTCATCAGGCCTGGCGCGCCGCCGACCGTCGCCTGGGTCGGCGCTTCATCCCGGGCATTCACCAGGCTCATCGCCGTCGCCCCCCGATGAGTCCCGCTCATCCACCGAGCCCGGCGACGCACTCGCCGACCGACACCGGATGGCTGTCCCAGCCGCCCACTCCGGCTGCCCACTCCGGCTGCCCACTCCGGCTGCGCGACGGATCCACCAGGACCACGGGGATTACCTCACCGCCGTACCGGGTTGGTCACCTCGACCTGCCGGGCCCAGTGGCGGACCAGCGGGTTGGCGTCGTGGGCCGGGGATCCGTCGAGGACGTCGACACCCGCCGTCGCGCCCGGGCCGGCGCTCAGGACCGCGGTGAGCGCGTAGCGCAGCCGCTCGCCGAGGTCCGGTCGTCGGCGGCCTTCCGGGGTGCCCAGCACCTGCCAGGCCCAGCCGACCGCCACCGCCGCCACCCGGCGTTCCTCCCAGCCCCGGCCCCGCCGGGCTGCCGCGATCAGCTGCCGCCGCAGGCTCCTCGGCAACGCCCCCACAGCTCCCGCGCGTTGCTCCGCGGCACTTGCCCGACCTGCAGCACGCTGCTCCCCCATTCCGCCGGCCGACGCTCGGCGTCCAACGTTCGACGTTCGCCGTGTGAGCCTTCATCCGCCCGCAAGGTACGGCCGTTGGGCGCCGCTCACCCGCTGAGGCGACGGCGCCAGAGCAGGGGGCGCATCTCGATCGCGTGCGACGGATCGCCGTTCCATACCGTCGGCAGACCAGCGGCCGCGAGGGCGGTGACCACCTCCTGGCCGATGGCGGTCGTGGTCGACGGGGAGCCGTCGAAGCCGCCGTAGAGGAGGGAGAGGCCTTGGCCGGCGGCCGCGGATTCCGTGCACTGGGAGTGGAAGTAGACGAAGCCGCGGGCGTCCGGGGCTCCGGCGGCGCCGATCTCGGACTCGCCGCAGGAGCGGCAGCAGGTGAAGTCCTCGCGGGCCGTGATGCCGCTCGCCTCCAGGGCGGCGAAGGCTCGGGCGAGGCGTTCCGGGTCCGTCTCGCCGATCCAGCCGGTCTGCTCACCGACGCGCTCCAGCCAGAGCCGGTCGGCGAGTCGCTCGGCCTGGGCGTGCGAGACCGGACGGCGGTCGCCCGACACCAGGTACTCCTCGGCCTGCTCCGCGAGTTCGGCCCGGCCGGTGTAGCCGCAGGCCAGCGTCAGCCGCAGCCGGTCCTCCAACTCCGGCCGCTCGTCCGCGTCCAGCTCCGGCGGCGGCACGGGCTCCGGCGCCGGGCCCATGTCGAGGAGCTTCCAGTCCAGGCCGTCGCCCCAGCCCGACGCGCCGCGTGCCCACGCCGTCATCGTCTCGGCCACCGGCCCGGGCCCGTCCAGCCGCACCTCGAAGTGCCGCTCGGCGGATCCGTCGCGGTGCTCCAGCGTGTAGTCCCCGCCGTCCGCGTGCCACACCTGGATGTACACGTCCGGCAGGTCCGGTATCCGTTCCACGACGAGGAAGCGGTCGTCGTCCGCGCCGATGCGCCGGACCAGCCCCGCCAACTCGTCCGCGCGCGGCCGGGAGCGCCGCACCCCGTCGTTCGTCTGCACCGTGATCGCCAGCATGGAGGCACCCTTGCACACGGCACTGACATCGAGACCGGAGTCGGCACCTGCCCAGGATCCGACCCGGCCACCGACTGACGCTTCCACTGCTGTGCGGTCGAATGCTGTGCGGTCGAACCGTCGGCTCGCGGGCGGTGCCGGTGGTCGTGCCGGATGCGGCCTGCGACCGCCGCAGGGCGCTGTCGACCGAGGCGCCGCCGACCGTCTCCCGGTCGGCCCTCCCTCGGGACGCCGCCGCCCCCGTCACGCGGTGGCACGCCTACGGCCGACGGTCCTCCCGGCGCAACCGGAAGACCACGTTGTGGCGGAGCGGGCCCGGCGGAGCGGCGGGGTCGTCGAAGTCCTCGGCGGGGTCGTGGGTCATGCCGAGGCGGCGCATCACCGACTGGGAGCGCAGGTTGGCGGCCGTGGTGATGGCCAGGACCTCGGGGAGGGCGAGCGTGTCGAAGCCGTACGCGAGGACGGCGCGGGCCGCCTCGGTGGCGTAGCCGCGGCCCCAGGCGGAGCGGGCCAGGCGCCAGCCGATCTCGACTCCGTCGACCGGGTCCGTCTCCTCGATGTCGTCCAGGCCGACGAAGCCGACGAACTCACCGCTATCCCGCACCTCGACGGCCAGCCAGCCGTACCCGCGCCGCTCGATCGCCGCCTCGAAGCGGGCCACCGAGGCGTCGCTCCCCTCGCGGGTGAGCGGGCCGCCGAGGTGCTCGCGGACCTCCGGGTCCGCGTTCATCGCGGCCCAGGGGGCGAGGTCGGACTCCCGCCAGCGGCGGATCAGCAGGCGTGCGGTGCGCAGTTCGCTCATGCCGCCAAGCCAACGTCACCCGGTCCACGCGGGCAAGTGGAAAATCCCGGTGCCGGAGCGGCCGCCCATCGGGTAGCGTGCGGAACATGTCGAGCCCTGAGGCATCCAGGGTGGGGGCTTTCGGTCACGCCGTCAGCCCCCTGCACCCCCGCACCCGTTGAGGCGTTGAGCTCCGCTCGCGTCCGCGCTCGCGCCCACAGCCGCGCGAGCGCCGCTGCGCGTGAGTGCGCCCTCGGGGGCTGATTGCGGTGACGAGACGCCGTTCCTCGTTGCTTCTCCTCGCTCCCGGAGCTTTCGATGCCCCTTCCGCTCTACCTGCTCGCCCTGGCCGTGTTCGCCATGGGTACCTCGGAGTTCATGCTCGCCGGCCTCCTACCGGACCTCGCCGCCGGCCTCGGCGTCACCGTCGGTACGGCGGGCGCCCTCACCTCGGCCTTCGCGATCGGGATGGCGGTCGGCGCCCCGTTGACGGCCGCGTCGGCCCGCCGCCGGCCGGGGCGCAGCACTCTGCTCGGGTTCCTCCTGGTGTTCGCGGCGGCGCACGCCGTGGGCGCCGTGACCGCGAGCTTCCCGCTGCTGCTGGCGACCCGGGTGGTCGCCGCGCTCGCCAACGCCGGGTTCCTAGCGGTGGCGCTGACCACGGCCGCCGCGCTGGTCCCGGCGGACCGGATGGGGCGGGCGCTCGCGGTGCTGTTGTCGGGGACGACGGTGGCCACGGTCGCCGGGGTGCCGGGCGGCGCGGTCCTCGGCGCGCTGTTCGGCTGGCGTGCCGCGTTCTGGGCCGTCGCCGCACTCTGCCTGCCCGCCGCCGTCGGCCTCGCCCGGGGTCTGGCCGCCGCCCCCGCGACGGCGGCGGACGAGCCGCACGGCCCGGCCCTGCGCGCCGAACTGCGGCAGCTGCGCCGCCCGTCGCTGCTGCGGGTGATGCTGGCGGCCGCGCTGGTGAACGCGGCGACCTTCGGCGGACTCACCTTCCTCGCGCCCGTGGTGACCGGCGCCGCCGGGCTCGGCGTACTGTGGGTGCCCGTCGTCCTGGTGCTGTTCGGGGCCGGGTCCTTCGTCGGCGTCACCGCCGCCGGGCGGCTGGCGGACCGGCACCCCGGCATGGTCCTCGCCGTCGGCGGCCCACTGCTGGCGGCCGGCTGGCCGGTGCTGGCGGTCCTCGCGGACGAACCGGGCGCCCTGCTCACCCTGGTGTTCCTGCTGGGCGTGCTGTCGTTCGCCGTCGGCAGCACCCTGATCACCCGGGTGCTGCGCGAGGCCGCCGGAGCGCCCACCATGGCGGGCGCCTACTCGACCACCGCCCTCAACGTCGGTGCCGCCGCAGGGCCGCTGTTCGCCGCGACCAGGCTCGACACGGCAGCCGGCGGCCTCGGCCCGTTCCACACCGGTGGACTCCTCGTCGCGCTCGCCCTGCCGATCGCCGCGATCCGACGCAGGAGCCGACCCACGAACCGACCCACAAACCGACTCACGGACCCACCTGCGAGCCCATCCGCGTCCTCGTTCCCGGGCCGACCCGCGGGCCCGCCCACGACCCGGCCCGGGGCGAGCTGACGGCCGGGCCCGATCCGATTGTGTGTGGGCCAGAGAACGTGGACGGCCCCGGCAGCGTCCGCCGGTGCGTCCCCGCCCCCGGCACTGGCGGCACTCGCCTCCGCGGCGTCTACTCGATTACTCGACCACGCTGAGCACGATCTTGCCCTGGATGTGCCCCCTGCTCGGCCCGGCGGGCCGGCGTCGGCCTCGGTACGCTCTACCGGCCCTTCCCCAGCCGGGAGGACCTGCTGGAGGCACTGCTCGGCCGCCGCTTCGAGCACCTCGCCGTCACCGAACCGGCCGAACGCGCGCTGACCGACTGGCTCTACGAGTTCACCCTCGACGCCGGCGTCTACCAGGGCCTGCCCGCCACTCTGATGGCCACCATCGAGGACCCGGAGTCCACCCTGCACGCCGGCTGCCAGGGAATGCGCCAGGCCGGCGGACGACTGATCGACGCCGTCCAGCGGAAAGGCCTGATCCGCCCGGACGTCACCCCACTCGACGTCTTCGCCCCCGCCAACGTGCTGAGTTGGATTGCCGGCAGGGACCCCACCCTCGCCGAGCGCCGCAACCACCTCTTCCGGCTGGTAACGGGCGGCCTCTGCCCCCGCCCCTGAGCCGGCGCACACGCGTTGTGCGCCGCCGATCCCCATCGGGCCATTCCCCGACGGGAATTGTCCGCTCACGGCACTGCTCCCAGGATGGGTCGCACCGCCACCGACTGGACCCGCAGAGGAGCCCGCCATGACCACCGACACGACCACCGACCCGACTGCCGTTGTGACCACCGAACCGACTACCGACACGAACGCCAAACCCGCCACCAACGCCCAGCAACTCGCCGCCCGCTACGCCGCGTTGTGGACCGAGTCCGACCCGGTCGCACGCCGGAGGGCGATCGAGGCACTGTGGGCCGAGGGCGGCCTGCACCTGCTCCATCCACCCGTCGAGGTCCGCGAGGCGGCCGCCCGGGTCGGCTTTGCGGAGCCCGTCCTCGAGGCGCGCGGGTACGAGGAGTTGGAGTTCCGCGTCACCCGCGCCTACGAGGAGTTCGTGGCACCCGGGGAGTTCACCTTCCGGGCCCGGCCGGACGCGCTGCGGCTGCGCGACGTCGTCCGCTTCACCTGGGAGATGGTGCCCACTGACGGTGGCGAACCGGTCGGCGGCGGAGCGGAGTTCGTCGTCCTGGACGCCGGCGGCCGGATCGCCGTCGACTACCAGTTCCCCGGGCTCTGAGCGGCGCCTCGTTGCAGCGCCTGCGCGGGCGCCGCGTCCGCCGGCAGGAAGGCCTCCAGTTTCAGCTCGGCGAGCGTGACGTCCACGGCGGTGGCGAAGGTGGTGACCGTCGTCATCAGGCGCAGTTCGCCGAGTGAGGTGCGCAGCTCCAGCGGGACGGCGAAGCCCAAGTGCTGCTCGGCGACCTCGGTTTCGGGTACGTAGGAGCTCAACTCCTGGTGGAGCTCGCCGAGGTGGCGGGTGCGCTCGACAATGTGGCGTGCCCAGGCGGCGAAGTTGACGATGCGCGGGGCGAGGCCGTCGGGGTGCAGTGCGAGCCGGTAGGCGTTGGTGCCGGGGCCGACGAGCCTCGGGTCGGCGCCCTCGGTGACCACGCCCAGTGCCGCATTGGCGGCCACGACGTCGCCCCGGCGGTCCACCACCAGTGCCGGGTACGGGAGGTGGCCCGCCAGGATGTGGTCGATCGCCTCCCGCACCGGCGCCAGCGACGGGCCGTCCAGCGGCGTCTCCGGGTAGACGGGCGCGTAACCGGCCGCCAGGAGCAGCGCGTTGCGTTCCCGTAGCGGCAGGTCCAGCGACTCGGCGAGCCGGACGACCATGCCCCGGCCCGGCGCGGATCGGCCTGACTCGATGAAGCTCACGTGCCGTTGGGTCGTGCCCGCCAGGAGGGCGAGGTCGAGCTGGCTGAGTCGGCGGCTGGTACGGCGCTCACGCAGCGCTTGAGGGAAGTCCACGCGACCAGCCAACCGCGGACGGCCCGCGGTCCGCCATTCCCCCGGGGGAATTGAGCCCATGCACCGCAGCGACCAGCATCGACGCCATGGACATCGGTGTTTTCCTCCCCACCGGCCAGGACCAGTGGGCGGCCGGCGGCCCCCGCGACCTGATCGGATTCGCCCGCCAAGCGGAGCAGTCGGGCTTCTCCTCGCTCTTCGTCAACGACTCCCTGCTGAGCCCCCGGATCGAGCCTCTCACCATGCTGGCAGCCGTCGCCCCGGTGACCGAGCGCATCCGGCTCGGCACCGGCGCCCTGCTGCCGGTGCTGCGCCGCCCGGTGCAGACCGCGCAGACGCTGGCCTCGGTCGACCAACTCTCGGGCGGCCGGCTGACGGTCGCGGTCGGTGCCGGCTTCCCGGGACGCTTCGGCCGTCCGCTGCACGAACTCTCCCAGGTGCCGTGGGAGCGCCGCTTCGCCCGGCTGGACGAGACGGTCGCCCTGTGGCGGGCGCTCTGGGCCGGGGCGACGGAGTTCCGCGGCGAGTTCCACTCCTTCGCCGAACTTCCGATCGCCACCGCGCCGTTCCGTATCGGAGGCCCACCGGTCTGGCTCGGCGGCGCGACCCCGACGGCCCTCGCCCGCACCGGCCGCCACTACGACGGCTGGCTGCCCTACCCGCCCGACCCTGCCGACTACGGCACCGGGCTCGGCGCCGTCCGGACGGCGGCACGGCAGGCGGGACGCGCACCGGAGACCATCACCCCGGCCCTCTTCGTCAACGTCAGGATCGATCGCGACGCCGAGGCCGCCCGCCGCGCCATGGACGCCTACACCCGCTCCAACTACGGGCTCCCGCTGGCCGAGACGGAGCAGATCCAGGCCTTCGCCCTCGGCACGCCGGAGGAGGTCTCCGCCAAGCTCGCCCGCTACACCGCCGCCGGCGCCCGCCATCTCGTCGCCCGCCTGGGCGCACTGGAACTGACCGGCCAGATGGAGCAGTTGGAACGCCTCGCGGCCCTCATGCGCCCGAGTACGGTGTGACCGTCCCGTCGGCAACTGCTGCCAGGCGGCCTGCCCGCCCGGCCCTCCACCGCGCGTCGCGGCCCGGCCCGGCGCGGTCCGGCGAGCCCTCACACGCCCCGGGTCGCCACCACCCGCCCGTCCGCGACCGCCGCCACCAGCTCCGCGTGATCCGCCGCCGTCCGATCCGCGTACCGGACCGCGAACTCCGCGACCGCCTCGGCGAAGGTGTCCGCGCTGCCGAGGTAGCCGGTGATGGCGAGGCGGTCACCGGTGCGGGCGTGGGCGCGGGCGAGGGTGCGGCCGCAGAGGTCGGCGTAGGCGCGCAGGCCGGCGGGCTTCATGGCGCCGACCTCCGCCGAGCCCTTCATGTCGCGCAACTGGCGGCCGTAGAAGTGGCGCCCGGCGGGGCCGGTGGTCCAGCCGAGGAAGATGTCGCCGGCGGCCTGCATGAGGTGCTGGCCGGTGACCACCCGGCGGCCGCCGTGGTGGGCGGCGACCTCGGCGTCCACCCGGACGGGCGGCAGGTGGTCCTCCAGTACCGACCGTCCGGCCTCCTTGAGCTGCAGGAAGAGCGGATCGCCGGGGCCCCGGCCCTCCAGCAGGACGATGTAGCAGCGGGTGCCGACGCTGCCGACCCCGACCACCTTGGTCGAGGCGTCGACGAAGCGGTAGCGATCGAGCAGCACCCGGCGGTCCTCGGCCAGCGTGGCCCGGTAGTCGCTGAACACCTTGCCGAGGCCTCGCAGTTCGGACGGCTTGACCGGCTCGATCAGCGGCGGCGCGCTGATGATCCGCCGCCGCCCGTCCCGTTCCTCGGTGAGCTTGCCGAAGGCCTGCAGGCTGGTGCGGCGCCGGGCCCGCGAGAGCTCGGCCTCGGCGCGCTCGCGCCGCCGGGGCGTGCGCAGCAGCGGCAGCAGGTCCGCAGTGTCCACCCGGGTGTACCAGACGTCGAGTTCGCCCATTCCCGCCAGTCGGCGCATCGCGGCGGCGTATCCCCGGACGGATGCCCGGGCGGCGCGGCGCACGTGCTGCTCGTCCTGGCCGTTGCCGCGGGCGGCGACGGCGACGCTGGCGGCGAGGCGCTTGACGTCCCACTCGAACGGGCCCGGGTAGGTCTCGTCGAAGTCGTTGACGTCGAAGAGCAGCGCGCGTTCCGGCGAGGCGTACACGCCGAAGTTCAATAGGTGGGCGTCACCGCAGAGTTGGACGGTGAGGCCGGTGTCGGGGGCGGCGCCGAGGTCGGCGGCCATCACGGCGGCGGCGCCGCGCAGGTAGGCGAACGGGCTGTCGGCCATCCGTCCGTAGCGGATCGGCAGCAGTCGGGCGACCCGCTCCTCGCCCTGCCGCTCCAGCACGCCGAGCGGGTCGGGCCGGTCGGCGGCGGGGATCCACCGGCCGTGGTCGGAGCGGGAGACGCGGTCCCGAGCGGCGCGGCCGCGTCGGCGGCGTTCGGCGGGGGTGGTCATGCGGCGGCTCCGTCCCTCGGCCGGGTACCCCTCCCCACGACGCCAGGAGGCGACGGGTACCCCTCCCCGCGACGCTAGGACACGAGTGCCGGAGGGCGCAGCGCGCACCCCCCGGCACTCGGCCTTTCGGATGAACCCCCGGAACCACCGGGAACACCGGGAACAGGAGGCACCGGTAAGCCACCGGGAATCACCGGGAACACCGACGACCACCCGCGACCACCGGCGTCA
The DNA here is from genome assembly GCF_055664045.1 of Kitasatospora sp. NPDC023385. Taxonomy (NCBI): domain Bacteria; kingdom Bacillati; phylum Actinomycetota; class Actinomycetes; order Kitasatosporales; family Streptomycetaceae; genus Kitasatospora; species Kitasatospora sp. NPDC023385. The sequence continues at coordinate 497,569 of NZ_JBVOOL010000001.1, forward strand.
CTGCACCGTGAAGTCCGCCATCATCGCCATGTCCTCGTGCTCCAGGTTGTGGCAGTGCAGCATGAACGTCCCCGTGTAGTCGGTGAAGCGCACCAGCACTTCCACCGCCTCGGACGGGCGCAGGTCCACGGTGTCCTTCCAGCCCGCGTCGTACGGGCCCGGCGTCGCGCCGTTGCGGCTGATCACCTGGAAGTGGTCCAGGTGGACGTGTACGGGGTGGTGCAGGTCGGTCGAGAAGCGCCAGCGCTCGACGGCCCCGAGGGCGGGCGTGGCGATGCTCTGGCCGGGCTGGTACGGGTCGCCGTTGATGGTCCAGCCGTCGCCGCGGCTGCGGCGGAACGTGAAGTCGCGGGTGGCGACCGCGGCGGACGGGTCCAGCCCCTCGACGGTGGCCAGCTTGTCGGGCACCGACGTGTCGTCCTGCACCTGCTTGGAGGAGACGTCGAAGCGCATCACCTCCGACGTCCGGCCGCTGCCGAAGCGGTCGACCAGGCGCACCTGGGTGCCGGGCTCGTAGCGGGAGAAGTCGACCACGATGTCGAACCGTTCCGCGGGGGCGATCTCGATCCCGTCGTGGGTGACCGGGGCGGTGAGCAGTCCGCCGTCGGAGCCGATCTGCACCAGGGCATCGCCACCGGGGGGCTGCGGGTCGAGTTCGAGCCGGTAGAGGCGGGCGTTGGAGGCGTTGAGCAGGCGCAGCCGGTAGCGGGCGCGGTCGACGTCCAGCCGGGGCCAGGGGGCGCCGTTGACCAGGATGACGTCGCCGAGCACGCCGTTGGTGTAGTCGTCGGTGACGCCGGGCCGGGCGAGCGAAGGGTCGGCGGCGGGGTAGCGGAAGGAGCCGTCGGCGGCGAAGGAACGGTCGGCGATCATCAGCGGCAGGTCGCGCTCGCCGCGCGGCAGCGGCAGGGCGTCCTCCTCGTCGTCGTGGACGAGGTGGAAGCCGGCCAGTCCGCGCCAGACACCGGGGCCGGTGAAGCCCATCCGGTGGTCGTGGTACCAGAGGGTGGCGGCGCGCTGCTTGCCCGGATAGGTGTAGCTGCGCTCGCCGACGACGTCGCGGCCGGCCGCGTGACGCATCCCGGGCATTCCCTGCATCCCGGCCGTGCTTTGGGCGGCGTCCGCCGACGACCCCACCGGCAGCAGCAGGTCCACGGGGTAGCCGTCGCTGTCCGCCGGGGTGTGCCCGCCGTGCAGGTGGGTCACGGAGGGCACCGGCAGCTCGTTGCGGTGCTTGACCACGGCCGTCCGCCCGGCGCGGGTGACCACGGTCGGCCCCGGGAAGCTGCCGCCGTACGTCCAGGCTTCGGTCTTCACCCCTGGCAGGATCTCCAGCTTGGCGACCTGCTGGGTGATCTCGTAGTAGTCGGTGGCCCCGTCGGTGCGCACGGGCTGCAGCACGGGTGGCACCGGCAGCGGCACCCGGAAGGCCTCGGGCAGGTCGAGTTCGCTGGCCAGCAGGCGGCCGGGGCGACCCTGGGCGAACAGTCGGGCGGCCGAGGGGACGGCGGCGGCGACCAGCGCGCCCGCACCGAGGACGGAGGCCCCGATGCCCAGGAACCGGCGTCGGTTCACTTGGACACCTCCACCGGCCCGCCGGGGCGCGGAAGCCGACCGCTGCCTTCCGGACCCGCCTCGTACTTCGCCGAGCGGGCGGGCAGCGGCAGCCGCCAGGCGCCGACCAGGCCGAACAGGATGCCGCTGACCAGCAGCACGCCGAGGGTGACGTGGACGCCTAGCGACCGGGCGTAGCCGGCGGTGATCTGGCCGATGACCGCGACGGTGAGCAGGACGGTGGTCCACAGCGGCCAGAGCGGGCCCCGGCCGGGGCGCCGGACCGCGACGGCCACCGCGAGCTGGACCACCACCACGGTGGCCAGCGTCATCGCGTTGCCCTCGTGGTCCTTCAGGGAGTCGTAGGTGCCGTTGAGGAAACTACCGGCCAGCATGACCTGGAGCAGGGCCAGCAGGGCGAGCGCGGTGGCGGTGGCACGCAGCAGGATCAGCGGCCATCGGGGCGCAGGGGCGGCAGGGGGACTGCTCATGTCGGGCTACTCTCTGCTTCGGCGGTCGGTCGGGCGGGCGAGAGCGTAGCTGATCCGACATCACGACCGGTTGCAATCAAGTCCTTTGGGTCGGCTCGTTACCCCATTGCGCCTGCTGGGCCCGACTCTGTCACCCGGACGAGGGATACCCTTGAGCGGTCTTCAAGGGCGTCCCTCATGAGCTTCTCTCCCGTGCGGCTCATGGGCTTCTCACCGGGGATTCTCGGGAGGTTCTGTCCCGGTTCTTGTCATGAGGTGCGCTCATGCATGAGAGCACCTCATGAGAGGGGCCATGAGCCCCGCTCATGGACCCACGGATGAGCCCAACTCATGAGACCGCCCCGTGAGTTCCTCTCACCGCCCACCGCCCACCTCCCGATCGAGGTCACCGGCAGGCCTGGGACGGGTTGTCCCTACACCGCTTCTGCGGCGATCCCCAGGTAGCTGGCGCGCAGCTCGGCGAGTACCGGGTGGGCGGGGTCGAGGGCGGTGCCGTCGACGGCCGCGACCGGCCGGACGCCGACGCCCGCGTTGACGGCGAAGGCGGCGGTGAAGCGGTCGAGCCCGGCGGCGGGCAGTGGTTCGCGGGACTGCGGGCCCTGGTACGCCCCGGACAGCAGGGCCTCGGTGACGCCGGGCAGACGCGGGCCCTCCGGCCAGACCAACTGGTCGCCGTCCAGGAAGCCGACGTTCCAGGTCGCGCCCTCGGTCACCCGACCCTCGGTGTCCACCAGCAGCACGTCGTCCCAGCCCGCGAGTTGGGCTTGTCGGCGGTGGTGGACCAGTCCGAACAGGCCGACGTGCTTCACCTCCGGCAGCTCCCGCCGGTACGCCACGGTGCGGACCCGCAGCGGGGCGGGCTCGACGGCCGGGGCCGGGCGGGTGGTGACCAGCAGGACGGGCGCGGCCGGGGCTGCGGGGCGTTCCAGGCCGAGCGCCGGGGCGTAGACGGTGACGCGGACGATCACCGGCGCACCGTCGGCGGGCAGCACCGCGCGGATCCGCTCCCGCACCTCCGTCCGGTCCAGCTCGGCGGCGAACAGCATCCGGCAGTCCCGGACCAGCCGGTCCAGGTGCAGCGTCAGGCCGCGGACCCGGCCCGCCTCGGCGCGGAAGGTGGTGAAGTGCCCGTAGTTGAGCAGCCCCAGCGCGGCCAGCCGCGCCGCGTCGGCCGGGGCGCCGTCGATCTCGATCTCAGCCATTCTCCGAGTCTGCCAGCTGCGGGGACGGCACCGAGGTCCTCGCCCCCTGCCCTCGCGCCTGGGCCGGCGCGGGGGCCTGCCCGATGGCCGGCCGGGGGTTCTGCAGCGAAGGCGGCGACCCGGGCGGCGGCACCGGGGGGTGCGCGGCGGCCGTGCCGCGCTCCGCCGTCCGGGCGGTCCGGGCGGTCCGGGCCGTCCGCTCGAACTCCTCGATCCGATAGGCCAGTCCCTCCGGCTCCCCCGCGTCCGCCCAGCGCCACGCCTCCGCCCACCACTGCGGGCCACGCACCAGCGGGAAGCCCGCCAGCGCCAGGTGCAGGGCCAGCGTGGAGCGCGCGTACTCGTGCACCCAGCCGTCGGCGCCCCGGTAGTCGGCCGTCTCGTCCAGCCGCAGTCGATGGCCCTCGCGGCCGGCCGCCAGTATCGGCACCCAGCCGCGCAGCCGGTCGGCGACCAGCAGGAGGAGTCGGCCGTCCTCCTCACGCACCTGATAGGAGGGGAGTTGGGGCATCCGCGCAAACGAGAGCGAACGCTTCCAGCCGACCACCCACAGCCCGCGGCGCAGGTAGTAGCGGACGGCCGGCCGCCAGGCCCAGTGCGCTTCCAGCCGGAAGCCGGGCAGGCCCTCGGCCGTGGCCGCCTGGTAGACCGCGTCCAGCGCGGCGGCGGCCAGCCCGCGCCCGCGCGCGGCCGGGCTCACGTAGAGCGAGGAGACGGCGAGTTGGCTCGGGCCCTTGGTCCAGTTGTCCACCGCGACGGTGCCCGCGACCGCCCCGTCGTGGTCCCGGATCCAGTAGCGGCGGCGGTACAGTTCCCCGCCCGGCCACTCCCGGCCGCTCTCCCCCAGCCGCTCGCGCCAGGCGCGCTCGGCCTCGGGCGCCAACCCGTCCGGGTCCACCAGTTCGCCCAGCTCACCCTCCACGATGGAGGCCAAGTCCCAGAGGACGAAACGCCGTTCGTCACCGCCGCCCCCCTCGTCCGCCACCCGCAGCCTCGGCCCCACCGCCAGCCGGTCCTGCGCCCGTTCCACCGCCGCATCCCACGACCTCACCACACGGCCACCATAGCGGCGCCCACGGACAATCCGTAATTCAGTGGACACCGAACGTCAGGTCGGGTACGAATTCGCCTGTCCGATCAGACCGGTTCCCACCGGCTTGTCCCGGGAGGATCCGTTCGGGGAGGGAGATCCCTATGCGTGGCATCTTCGTACGTGCCGTCGTCGGGGCGGCGCGCGCCGTGGCCGACAGGTTGACGCGCCTTCGGGGCCTGGTCCGCCGCGCTGGGCGCGGACCGGGGGCGGGGCCGGGTCAGCGCCACGGCCGCGATCACCATCGCGCCGCCGGCCAGGGCGTTCCAGCCGACCGGCTCCGCGAGGAACAGCGCCCCGATCCCGGTGGACCAGAGCGGCATCACGTAGGTGACGGCGGAGGCCACCGTGGTGCCGGCGGTCCGGACCAGGTCGAGGTTGAGCAGGTACGCCAGACCGGTACCGACGGCACCGAACACCAGCAGGGCGGCGGCCGGGCCGGCTCCGGGCCAGTGCGGGGCGCCCGCGGCGAGCGGCGCGATGACGGCCAGCTCGGCGGCGGCGCAGCCGATCTGCAGCACGGAGAGGACGGTGACGGACTCCGGCCGGCCGGCCAGGAAGCGCCGCAGGTAGGCGAAGCCCGCCCCGTAGCAGCAGGCGGCGGCCAGGAAGAGGAGCCCCCCGGCGGCCTCGCCGGAGCCGATGCCGCGCCAGATACCCAGCACCGTGAGCACGCCGACGAAGCCCAGGGCGAGGCCGGTGAGCCGGCGGGCACCAGGGCGGCGCTCGTCGGGGACGGTGAGCACCGCGAACAGCAGGGTGAACAGCGGCGTGGTCGCGTTCATCACCCCGGCGAGTACCGAGCTGACCCTGGTCTCGCCGAACGGCAGCAGGATGAACGGCACCGTGTTGAGCAGCACCGCGACCACCGCCGAGTGTCCCCACAGGGCCCGGTCGCGCGGAATCCGCTCACCGCGCACCACCAGGACCGCGCCCAGCGTGGCCGCACCCAGCAGGCACCGCCACAGCGCCACCCAGACCGGAGGCACCCCCGCGTCGACCGCCACCTTGATCAGGGCGAAGCTCGCACCCCAGATCGCCGACAGTGCCACAAAACCCGGCAACCAGATCCGCACCGCAACCGCCCCCGCATTCCTCCGCTGTTTCCTCCGTCTGGACAGAGCGTGACCCGACGTCCGACCATGAGTCCAACAAGTGGCACTCCCAGCTGGATGAGGAAGTCTCATGACCCGAGGTCGCACGGCCCAGGACGTCCGATGACCACGGAGGTCAACCTGGCGCAGCTCAGGGCACTGGTCGCGGTCGCCGACGCCGGCGGCTTCGGCGCGGCCGCCGATGATCTGGGCATCAGCCAGTCCGCGGTCTCGCACGCCGTCGGCGCACTGGAGAAGGCCCTCGGCGCACCCGTCCTGATGCGCGGCACCCCGTGTCGGCCCACCCCGCTGGGCGAACAGGTCCTGCCGCACGCCCGTACGGCCGTCGCCTCCGCCGCCGCCGTGCGCACCATCGCCACCCAACACACCGGCGGACTGACCGGCACCATCCGGCTGGCCGCGCCGACCACCGTCTGCCAGGCGCTGCTGCCCGGACTGCTGCGGGACTGGAAGGCCGCCTACCCGGAGGTCACCGTCCGCGTCTTCGAGGGCGACGACGCCGAGCTGGGCACCTGGCTGGAGGCCGGCACGGTGGACGCCGCCGTCCTGGTGGACGCGGGACCTCTGCAGCCCGGGGCGGTCTCCCTCGGCGCGGACTCGATGCACGCGCTACTGCACCGCGACCACCCGCTCGCCGGTCAGGAGAGCATCCACGTCACCGAGCTGGAGGACGATGACTTCCTACTCTCCGAGGGCGGCTGCGAGCGCCACATCCGCGAGGTGTACCGGCGGGCCGGCACCCGGTTCGCGCCCCGGCACCGGATCCGCGACCTCAACACCCTGATCGGCATGGTGCACGCGGGCGTCGGGGTCTCCGTGATGCCGGCGCTGGCGCTGACCATGCTCCCGGCCGACTGCGTGCTGGTCCCGATCCGGCCCGCCGTCCACCGGACGCTGACGCTGACGGGGCCCGCCAGTCGGCCGTGGTCCCCGGCGGTCAGTGGGCTGCTGGCGGGGGTGGGGGTAATGGCGAAGAGCAGGGCCAAGGCCGCGGCGTTGGCGGTGTCGCCGGGTTGAGCGGACTCATTGGGCACCGGCGGGAGGACCGGTGGAACTCCCCCGTCGATCCGGCCCGCGACGGCTGATCTGCCGCGGGCGGCTCGGCGACGGGCCGTCCAGGGCGAGCCGGCGGGACCGCATGGACCAGCCCGCGGAAGAGGAGGCTCAACCTCGCAGCCGGGAGCCCGCGCTGAACTCCGGCTTGGCCCAGCAGCACCACGTGCCCGCGCGGCACCGTAGCGCCCTCCACCACCGGGCGGACCGGCCGGGGGATCTGATCCCCCGGCAGCGCCGACAGCCGCTTCACCAGCAGTCGGTCGGGCTTGCGCCCCGCCAGGCCGCCGTCGGGCGCATGTTCGACCCCGAGACCACGACCCCCTTGATGACCGCGAGGACCCGCTCGCGCCCGCCCGGGTAGCCGGTGACCGCCTTGACGACGTCGGGCACCTGTTCCAGGCGCGGCCCGCAGGGCCCGGAGAAGGAGCCGACCACCGCCGAGGCCCCAGCCGGGTCCGCCCGGGCGACCTCGCCGTCCAATGCGGTGGCCGCCCGGAATTCCGGCGTCGGGGCGCCGTCCGGAAGCCGTTGTCGGGTACCGAAACTCCCGTCCGAATATTTCCGAAGGATGTTGGCGAACCATGCCAGGAGCCATGCGAATTGACTTTCCTTGCGAGCTCGAGCGTAAACAGCAGATTGGATCCGCCAGCGGTCGCGTGGGTGACGCAGGACGGCGCGGCGGCACAGGTCCAGGAGCAGCACTCCGTGACCTAAACGCCTCCGCGACATTCGCGTCGCGCCCGCCGGAAACCACACGGTCGACCAGGTTGAGAATCGCCTGAACCCTTGCGTTCTTCCGCTAGGGAAGGCGGATTGGAGAGGCCGTGCAGTTACTCACGAGATCTCGCGGGCCGAAGAGCCGACTGACCGTTCGAGGGCTTGCCCAGACCACGTTCGAAAGCCGTCAACACAAGGGAAATCGGAACGGGGGGATCCGTTCCGCTGGGTTCACCGTTCCCCTCCGCCGGGTCTTGACCCGCCCTGCGTGACAGGTCTATACCAGTGGGAGCCTGCGGCAACCACCCAACGCCCCCGGGCCGTTCGGCCTGCCGCCGCGCCACCCCCACCTCCGGCGCGTACGGGCGCTTCCCCCACCGCCGTTTCCTGGAAGGTCTCCGATGGAACGCGCTTTCCCCCCACACCCTGCCAACCCGGACCAGCCGGAACACCCCGCCAGTCCGCACGGCGCGCCGAAACACCGGCGTCGCTCCCGCCGGGCCGCCCTCTCCGTGGTCGCCGTGCTCGGCCTGGTCGCCGGAGGCGTCGCCGCCCTGGCCGGCACCGGTTCCGCCTCCGCGGACACCACCACCGCCACCACCGCCGTCGCCACCGGCCTGGGCAGCAACTGGTACGCCTCCGCGCCGTACCTGATGCCCGAGGACAACAGCCCGCCGGACGCCGCCGCCGTCATGGACGCCACCGGCCAGAAGGCCTTCCAACTGGCGTTCATCCTGGCCCAGGGCAACAGTTGCTCCCCCGCCTGGGGCGGAACCTCCTCGATCGACACCGACACCACCATGCCGAACGTCATCCAGACCATCCGCGGCAAGGGCGGCGACGTCTCGGTGTCGGTCGGCGGGTACGGCGGCACCAAGCTGGGTCAGGTCTGCGGCACGCCCGAGGCGACCGCCGCCGGGTACCAGAAGGTGATCACCAAGTACCAGCTCAAGGCGATCGACTTCGACCTGGAGGAGCCGGAGTACGAGAACACCGCGGCCATCCACAACGAGATCGGCGCCGCGAAGATCCTCCAGCAGAACAACCCCGGCCTGTACATCTCGATCACCACCGCCGGCACCAACGCGGGCACCGGCTGGTTCGGCACCCAGATGCTCAACGAGGCCAAGTCGCAGGGCTTCACGCCGAACAACTACTCGATCATGCCGTTCGACGGCGGCTTCAACGGCGCGGCGGCGCAGACCGACGCGCTGGTGAAGTTCAACCAGCTCCTGCAGACGACCTTCGGCTGGAACGAGGCCACCGCGTACGCCCACGAGGGCGTGTCGATGATGAACGGCCGCACCGACGCCGCCGAGTACTTCCGTCAGGCCGACTTCCAGACCGTGCTGGACTTCGCCACGGCGCACGGCCTGGCCCGGTACACCTACTGGTCCGTCAACCGGGACCGGCAGTGCCCGGGACCGGTGGATCCGGGGCTGTCCGGCTCCTGTTCCAGCGTGACGCAGAACGACTGGGACTTCACCAAGTACACGGTGAAGTTCGCCGGCGCGACCCCGCCCACCACCCCGCCCACCACGCCGCCGACGACTCCCCCGACCACACCGCCGACCACACCGGGCACCCCGGGCACCTGCACGGCCCCGGCGTGGAGCGCGAGCACCACGTACAACGGTGGCGCCAAGGTCTCGTACAACGGGCACAACTACCACGCCAAGTGGTGGACGCTCAACGAGGTACCGAGCGCCAGCGGCCAGTGGGGCGTCTGGGCCGACGACGGCCCCTGCTGACGGGACCACGCACGAACCCGCGCACCGGCCCACACCAACCCGCGCATGACGGCCCCGGGGTGCAAGGAACCAGGGCCTGAGCAGTAGGGAAGCCTGCCGGATCGTCGGGATCAACGCCCGGACCGACACTCGGTGGTGCAACGGCAGGAACCCCACTGGCAGGACAGCAGGGCGCCGCCCGTCTGGCGGGCGGCGCCCTCATCCGGTTCGTCCCGGTACCTGCGGGAGGAAACCGGATCCATCGCCGACCGGCTGCGGCGTCGGCAGTGTCGGCGGTGTACTGGCGGGCGTGGCGGACCGACGGGCTGAGCCGAGCTCGACAGCGACCCGGCAGTAGGCGCCGACCGCCGCCTCGAAGCGCGCGGACGCGTCGGCGGCGGGCTCGGGCAGCCCCTCGATCAGGTCGTGATGGGGGCGTGGGCGCGGACCATCAACGCCGCCGGGGCAGTCCAGGCAGTCCAGGCAGTCCGGCCGCCCCGACCACGGCGCACCAGGCCGCCGTCAGGCCAGGCCCAGCCCGGCGTCCGGCACCTTGCCCGCCTGCGCCTGCTCGATCCGTTTCACCAGCATCACCGCGAACCGCCGCGTCGCGGCCACGTCCACCGGGCCGCCCTCGGTGGTCACGCTCGCCACCACCGTGCCGGAGCGCACCACGATGCCGACGCCCTCGCCCTCGGCCAGCGGTCCCTGGAACGCCTGACTCTCGCTGCCCAGCGCCGGGGTGTCGATCTTCTTGAACGGCCCGGCGGCGTAGGAGGTGTACGTCTCCTTCAGCCGGTTCTTGGCCGCATCCCGGCTGGGCAGGGTCTCCACGATGAAGCGGGTGACGACGTCGCCCGAGGCGAAGCGGACCGACCCGCTGAGCGGCTTGCCGGTGCAGGGCGTGGCGGTGGTGCAGGTGACGGCGTGGTCGGCGGTGTCGATCTTGCGCTTCTCCTCCTGCCATCCGGCCATCGTCTTCGTGTCCGGCAGCACCTGGCCGACCACCTTGTCGTCCAGCAGCGCGCCTTCCAGGTCCGCCCCGGGCGTCTCCGCGGCGGCCGGCGTCGGCGCGCCCGCAGGAGCCGAGGCCGCCCCGGACGCGGCACCGGCCCCGACCGGCGCCGACGAGGGCGCGTCGGCGGCGGGCGCGGTCGCCGCTGCCGTGCCGGCGGCCGCCGCGGTGGTCGCGACCGCCGCACCCGGCGTCCCCGAGGCTGCTCCCTTGACGTCCTTCGACCCCCCGGAGGAGCACCCGGCCAGTACTGCCACCAGTACCCAGGTCGCCACCCCGGCGGCTATTCGCCGACCACCCATCCCCATCGCCCGCTCCCTCCGACTGTCAGTGCCCGCTCAACATAGCCGCAGCTCCGCCCCCACCCGCCGTCGGGCCCCGGACCCCGAACCGCGCCCCACCGCCGCACCACGGCCGCACCACCAACGCACCACCCGCCGGCCCCACCCACCCGACACCCCACCCCACCGCTCACCCCACCCCCGTCCAGTACCGTCCCCCTGGGTGCGACGACCGCCGACGGGGGCGACATGACGGACGCGACAGGCACGACAGGTACAACAGATACGGCTGACACGACAGGCACGACAGGCACGGGCAATCGACGCCCGGACCCGGCCCCGCTGGTCCGGGCGGCCCAGCAGGGCGACGCCCTCGCCCTGGACGAGCTGGTGGGTCTCCTGATGCCGTACGTCGGCCGGGTCTGCGCGCCGATCGCCCTGCAGGACGCACCCGATGCCGCCCAGGAGGCGATGATCGCGATCGTCCGGAATCTGCACCACCTCGACTCCCCCGGCGCGCTGTTCGGCTGGGCCCGGGCCATCGCCGCGCGCGAGGCCGTCCGGTTCGCGAGCCGAGGTGCTGTCTCCCTCGTCCGTGCCGCCACCCCGGACAGCACCGACCGGCCTGACCTGCGCGACGGCGAATTGGCCGCCGACATCCGCGACGTCCTGGAACGCCTGCCACCGGACCACCGGGCAGTCCTGACGCTCCGCCACGTCGAGGGTCTGGACGAGCGATCGGTGGCCGAGATCCTCGACCTTCCCCTCGGCACCGTACGTTCACGACTCTTCCGCGCCCGCCGGGGCTTCCGCACCGCGTGGATCAGCGAGGAGAGCTGACCTTCCAAAATTCCCGCCGGTCCGAGGGATTGTCCGCCCCTCCCCCGCCCTCTCTTATCCCGGAAGACGATCCGTCTTCCGCGAGCGCACCCCCGTCGCCTCCGGGAACACCACCCGGCAGCCGGAAGAGAGGCCCCGATGACCGACCCCGCCAACCGCCGCCCCCTCCCCCAACTCCCGGGCGTGCGGCACCACGACGTCGACGCCGACGGCACCCGACTGCACGTCGCCGAGACCGGTTCCGCCACCGGCACCCCACTGCTGCTTCTCCACGGCTTCCCCCAGCACTGGTACGCCTGGCGGCACGTACTTCCGCTGCTCGACGGGGAGTTCCGCCTGCTCTGCCTCGACCTTCCCGGCTTCGGCTGGTCGCAGGCCCCGCGCCGAACCGGATACACCACCGACGACCGGGCCCGTCTCGTGCTCTCCGCGCTCGACCGGCTCGGCCTGGAACGTGTCGGCCTGGTGGGTCACGACTGGGGCGCCTGGACGGGCTTCGAGCTGGCGCTGCGCGCACCGGAGCGGTTCACCGGCCTGCTCGCGCTCAACATGACCCACCCCTGGCCGCGACAGCGCGTCCTGCTCGGTACGGCCTGGCGGTTCTGGTACACGGCGCTGCTGGAGTACCCGGGCGTCGGCCGTCGGGTGGTCCGCCGTTACCCGGGCCTCCTGACGCACCTCCTCCGGCGGGCCGTCACCGACGAAAGCCCTTGGACCGACGATGTGTTGGCCGAGTACACGGCGGCGGGCAGCACCCCCGACGCCGCCTACGCCGCCGAACGGCTGCACTGGGGGTTCGTCGCCCGGGACATCCCCCGCCTCGCCCTGGGCCGCTACCGGCACCGCCGGCTGACCGTCCCCACCCTCCTGCTCGGCGGGGAACAGGACCCGGTGATCCGCCCCGCCCTGCTCTCCCCCGTCGGCGCGCGGGCGGACGATCTGCGGGCCGAAATCCTGCCCGGCTGCGGGCACTTCCTGCCGCACGAGCGGCCGGAAGAGGTCGCCGCCGCCGCCCGCCGGCTATTCCACCGCCGAGTCGCCCCCTGACCCGACCCTCCCCTCCAGCCGGTCCAGCAGCGCCTCGCCCCGCCGGTCGGCGAGCCCGCCGAAGAAACGCTGCACCGGGCCCGCGCCGGGCAACCGCAGCGTCGCGAGCAGGGCGAAGCGCGTCCCGTCGCCCTCCGGCACGGCGGCCATCCCACCGAGCAGCACCCGGCTCTGCATCAGGCACCATCCGCTGCGCAGCACGATCTCGAACCGCTCCCGGTGCCCGATCGTGCTGACCGCGATCCCCTCCAGCCGGTCCCCGCCGACCGCCTCGCCCCGCGACGGCCCGGCATCCCCCGGTGGCCCGACCTCGAAGGAGCGCAATCCACTGATGAGCCCGGGCAGTTCACCGGACAGGTCACTCGCGACCGACCACACCGCGTCGAACCCGGCCGCGAGCCGCCGTTCGGCGAACAGCGGGCGCCCGGCCCCGGCCGCTGCCAGCACCCTCAACCGCCGCACGGGATCCAGCTCGACCGTCGGCCACCCGTCCACCATCCCCACCCCTCCCAACGCCCGAAGCCCGAAGCCCGAAGCCCGAAGCCCGCCCGGCACGGTACCGCCCCCAGCCCCCCGGAACGCCGACGGGGCGGCGACCAACCGGTCACCGCCCCGCCGACAGTCCGCGTAATCCGCGCGATCCGCGCAATCCGCGCAGACTCCGCGCGACCCACTCAGCCCGATCAGACCGCCGGAGCCGGGTAGGTCGGGTACTCGACGCCCGAGATGTACTGAACGACCCGGGCGACCTGGCACGAGTAGCCGAACTCGTTGTCGTACCACAGGTACAGGATCGCGTTGTCGCCCTCGACCTTGGTCGCGCCGGCGTCGACGATCGAGGCGTGGCGCGAGCCGATGAAGTCGCTGGAGACCGCGTCGGGCGAGTCGATGAAGTCGATCTGGCGCTTCAGCGGCGAGGTCAGCGACACGTTGCGCAGGTACTCGAGGACGTCCTCGCGGTTGGTCTCCCGCTTCAGCTGGAGGTTGAGGATCGCGATGGAGACGTCCGGCACCGGCACGCGGATCGAGCTGCCGGTGATCTTCGCCTTGAGGTCCGGCAGGGCCTTGGCGACGGCCGAGGCGGCACCGGTCTCGGTGATCACCATGTTCAGCGGCGCCGAGCGGCCGCGGCGGTCGGCCTTGTGGTAGTTGTCCAGCAGGTTCTGGTCGTTGGTGAACGAGTGGACGGTCTCCACGTGGCCGCGCACCACGCCGTACTCGTCCTCCATCGCCTTCAGCGGGGGGACGATGGCGTTGGTGGTGCAGGAGGCGCAGGACAGGATCCGCTCGTCCGGCTTGATCATGTCGTGGTTGACGCCGTGCACGATGTTCGGGACGTCGCCCTTGCCCGGGGCGGTCAGCACGACCTTGGCGATGCCGGGCTGCAGGTGCTTCGACAGGCCCTCGCGGTCACGCCACCTGCCGGTGTTGTCGATCAGGATCGCGTCCTTGATCCCGTACTCCGTGTAGTCGACCTTGGTCGGGTCGTCGGAGTAGATCACCGCGATCTCGTTGCCGTTGGCGATGATCTTGTTGTTCGCCTCGTCAACGGTGATCGTGCCCTGGAACTGCCCGTGGATGGAGTCACGGCGCAGCAGCGAGGCCCGCTTGACGAGGTCGTCGCCACCACCGTTGCGCACGACGATGGCCTTCAGCCGCAGGCCGTTGCCGGAGGCCTTCTCGATCAGCAGCCGCGCGACCAGTCGGCCGATGCGGCCGAACCCGTACAGCACGACGTCCTGGGCGGACCGGCGCTCCAGCTTGTTCTCACCGGTGGCGCCGGCAACGGCCCGGGCGGTGAACTCCTCGACCGACAGGCCGTGGTCGTCCGCCCGGTACGTCGCGGCGAGCATGCCGATGTCGATCTGCGAGGGGCCGAGGTCCAGGGTGGTCAGTGCGCTCAGGAACGGCATCGTCTCGGTGACCGAGAGCTCTTCGCCCGCTATCTGCCGGGCGAAACGGTGCGTCTTGAGGATGCTGACCACCGACTTGTTCACCAGGGACCGGCTGTGGAGCAGCACGGTGACGTCCCGCTCCCGGTGCAGTCGCCCGATGATCGGGATCATCGACTCCGCGATCTCCTCGCGGTTCTTCCAGTCCGTGAACACGTCGTCGTTGACAGTCACAAGTCCATCTTTCGAGCTGAGGGTGTTGCCCACATGGTAGCTTCGCCCGCTCGCGCCCCAGCGGCCGGTCCCACCCTGCGCCCCGACCCCCCGGCCCCCGACCTGCGCTTTCCCTCGGCGCCCCACGCCGCAAGGTGATCACCGCCACCCCGTCAGGCCCGGTGCCCGGGCGGAGTTGCCCGGGGTGGGGTGGGGTGGGGTAATGGGAGGCGGCCGGTGTTTGAGCGTTGCGCGAGAGACCCGGGAGCAGGAATGACCGGTGGTCCCGAACCCATCAGTGCTGAGGGCCTGCGTGCGGTGCAGGAGGAGTTGGCGCAGCTGCGGGCGGATCGGGGGGAGGTGGCCGCGACGCTACGGGGCGTGGAGCCGGTGGGGGACCGGGCGGATGCGGCGGACGAGTTGCAGCGGGCGTCGGAGGTGACGCGGCTGGACCGGCGGATCGCCGAGTTGGAGGAGCGGCTGCGGGAGGCGTCGGTGGCCGGGCCGCCGTCCACGGAGGTGGTGGGGATGGGATCCACCGTCACCGTGCGGTTCGCGGACGGGGCGGAGGAGACCGTCGAGATCGCGGAGCTCGCCGAGGAACGGGAGTTGACGCTGGTGACGGCCGACAGCCCGCTCGGGAAGGCGCTGCTCGGGCGGCACGTCGGGGAGACGGTGAGGTACGAGACGCCGGGCGGCGCGGCGAGTGCCGTCGTCCTGGCGGTCGGCGACCAGGCTTAGCCCTGTGGCTTGGCCTGGGAGGTCAGTGGCCGCACGTCGAATCGGGAGTCCCGATCGTGCGGTCGTGGGTTCCGGTCAGGAAACCAGGCCGGCCAGGGCGCCGGCATTACTCGGTGGCCGACTGTGGACGCGAAACGCGCGAGGATTCATCCGTGGAGTCCGTCACGATGGAGTCCGCCACGATGGGGACCACCACGACGGGGATCGCCACGACGGCGACCACCACGACGGCGACCGCCGCGACGCGCTGTTCGTACCGACCACCCGCTAGGAGCCGACGACCATGGGCCGAGTGACCGTACCGCGCAGGGTGCTACGCCTGCGCCAGGGCACGCCCTCGTACCGCCCCGACACCCTGGCCGCCGAGGAGCCGATGGAGATCCGGGTGGACGGGCGGCCGCTGACCGTGACCATGCGCACTCCCGGCAGCGACTTCGACCTGGCGGCCGGCTTCCTGGTCAGCGAGGGCGTGGTGCACGCCGCCGACCAGGTGACCGGCATCCGCTACTGCGCGGGCGCCACGGCCGACGGCGGCAACACGTACAACATCGTCGACGTCGTGCTCGCCCTCGGTGTGCCCGCCCCCGACGCCTCGCTGGAGCGCAACTTCTACACCACTTCCTCCTGCGGCCTGTGCGGCAAGGCCAGCCTGGACGCGGTGCGCACGACCGCGCCCTGGAGCGTCGCCGAGGACGGGCTGCGCGTGACCCCCGAACTGCTCGCGGCCCTGCCGGACCGGCTGCGCGCCGCCCAGAAGGTCTTCGACAGCACCGGCGGCCTGCACGCGGCCGGACTGTTCGACGCCAACGGGCGGCTGCTCTGCCTGCGCGAGGACGTCGGCCGGCACAACGCCGTGGACAAGGTGGTCGGTCACGCCCTGCGGGAGGGCCTGCTGCCGGCCCGCGGCTCGGTGCTGATGGTCAGCGGCCGGGCCTCCTTCGAGCTGGTGCAGAAGGCCGTGATGGCGGGGATCCCGGTACTCGCGGCGGTCTCCGCGCCCTCCTCGCTGGCTGTGGACCTCGCCGAGGAGAGCGGCCTGACCCTGATCGGCTTCCTGCGCGGCGACTCGATGAACGTGTACACCCGCACCGACCGCATCCGACTCCCCGACGCGAGCAAGAACGAGAACGCGAACGCGAAAGCCCAGGAGAACGCGAACGGGAAGAACGAGGCCCTGATCGCAGACGCGGCCGAGTAGAGGACGAGGCCGGCGGCCCTCGGCGTCGTCAGTCCGTGGGCTGGGGCGTCCAGCGGTGCAGGCCCTTGCGGTCGTAGTAGTGGGTCATGCCGAAGCCGAACGCCAGGGCCAGCACCACGCCGATGGCGATCATGACCCAGCCGCGGGCCAGCCCGGCGTCCCCCCGGGCGTCGAAGAACAGGATCGCCCGGATGCCGTCGCTGAGCTGGCGCATCGGCTCGAAGACGCTCAGGAATCGGTAGAAGCCGGGCACCGCCTGCAGGGGGACGGTCGCGCCGGAGGACGGCAGGGCGAGCGCGATGAAGACGAACATCGACACCAGCTGCCCGATCCCGCCGAACGCGGCGTTGATCGCCTGCACTCCGAGGCCGACGGCGAGGCTCGCGCAGAAGGCGAAGAGCCAGAGCATCGCCTGGTGCGGGGCGTCCATGCCGAGGATGCCGACCGTGCACAGCAGCACCAGGGAGGTGGTGATCAGCATGATGCCGGCGGTCATGACCATCTTGAGCAGCAGGGTCTGGGTCCGGTTGATCGGGACGGTGGGGCGGCGGGTGTGCCAGGGGCCGATCTCGCTGTCGCTGTAGCCGAGCGCGCCGTCGACGCCGTTGTGGATGATGTTGCCGCCGATGAAGCCGGTCAGGACGGCCAGCAGCGTGAAGTAGAACGCGCTCAGGCCGAGTCCGCTGTGGCTGCCGATCGGGTGGCCGACCTGGGTGGTGACGGCGATCGGGTCGGCGAGCAGCAGCCGGGCGGTGGCTCCGGTGTCCGGTCCCGGGGCGGGTGTGGCCGGCAGGGCGGCCAGCAGTTCCCGGCCGGCGGCCTGGGAGGCCAGGTGGGCGGCGTTCTGGGCGATCTGTGCGGCGAGCGAGGAGCCGAGGCTGCCCAGGCCGGGGTTGGTCAGCACAGTGACGGTCGGCCGCTCCGTGGCTCCGCCGGTGACCAGCGCGGTGGCGGCGGCGGTGAAGTCCTTGGGGACGAGCAGCGCGCCGTAGACCTTGCCGGAGGCGAGCTCGTCGCGCACCCCGGCCTCGTCGACCTGCCGCCACGCGACGGTGCCGGCGGGGGTGCCGGCCACGATCGCCCTGGTCAGCCGGGTGCCGAGGTTCTCCGGCTGGCCGGGTGGCGGTGCGCCCTGGTCGGCGTTCACCAGGGCGATCGGCAGCCGGTGCAGGTGCCCGGTCGGGTTGACGATGCCGCCCATGTAGAGCAGCGAGAGGACGACGGCCAGCAGGCCGCACAGGATTCCCGGGAAGAGCCACAGCTTCGGGTTCCGCGCGAGCGCCAGCGCCCTCGCTTGGCGGGGAGCCTCCTGGGAGCCTGTGGTCGCCATGCCACCCCTCGGGTTCGGGCACAACCGGTGCCGCTGTGGGTACGGCGGGTAGTCGTTCCGTAGCGGCCGGAGGGCCAAACCCGCGTCACCCGGGTGGCTGCCGGGGGCTGGCGAGGGTGCGGGCGGGGCTGCCTGGACAGCGCGGCGGCGTGCCCGACCGCCCGGGCGGGCCGGTACCCACCTCTACCCGTCAGCCCGCGCCGCCGTACGCCCCCCGCCCTCGACGCGGGTCAGCGGACGTCGACGGTGAAGTGCCGTTCGACCTGGTCGCCGGCGCCGGCGTGGTTGGGGTTGTGCAGGGTGATGGTGGTGCGGCCCGGGTTCGGGCCGGCGCGGAAGACGAAGTAGTAGCGGCCGCCGGAACCGGCGGAGCCGGTCGCGCCGACGAGGTCCTTGAGGCCGAAGTTCTTCACGTACTCGTCGCCCACGGTCCCCACGGCGGCCGGGTCGGGCGCCGGGTCGGCGACCGTCCAGATCTGGCCGGTGACCCGGTGGGCGCTGACCTCGACGGAGAACAGTTCGCCGGGCTTGACCGCCAGGTCGCCGGAGGTCGCGGTGAACACCGTGCCGTGGTCGAGCTTGCCCGTGGTCATCTTGTGGACCACCACCGCGCCCGCCACGCCCGCGACGGCCAGCAGGGCGACGGCCGCGATCAGGATCCGGCGCCAGGTCACGGGTTCGCCTCCCGGTGGGTGACCCGCAGCGCCAGGACGGCGGCGACGGCCTCCAGCCACCGGGCGACCAGCAGGTCCCCGGTCGTGTCCCCGACGACCATCGCGGCCGCTTCCAGCCAGCCGCGCGCCACCGCGGCCGCCGGTGCGGGCAGCGGCTCGGGCAGGGCGGCCGCGTAGCGGGTGCCGCCGGAGCGGACCACCTCGCCGAGGAAGACCAGGGCGCGCGGCAGGACGCCGAGCCGGTCGACGGTGATCGCGGCGGCCACCGCGCCGTCGCCGAACAGCGTGGAGCGGTGCGGGCCCGGGTTCGGGAGGCCGAAGCGCAGCAGGACCTCGACGTCCAGTTCGGCCAGCCGGGCGTCGCTCATCGGCTGCGGAGCCGGCTGCCGAGCCGGTTGGGGGGACGGTTGGGGGGTGGTGCTCACTGGGGCCTCACTTGGGCATCTGGACGTGGTCGGCGATCGGCATGTTGCCGCCCTTCGCCGCGCCCTCCATGTGGTTGTTGACGAAGTCGCTCTCGCTCACCCAGGTGGTGTAGCCCCAGGGGTTGTAGATCTCCAGCTGGTCGCCTCGGTGCCCGATGATCATCATCTGGTGGCCGTCCGGGCGGAACCAGGTGTCCTCCTTGACGCCGATCGGCACCGGCTTGCCCTGGTCGACCGCCGATTCGACCTGGGCCAGCACGTCCTTGCGCTGCTCCGGGCCCTCCAGGTCGACGGTGTGGTAGCCGGCCCCGGTGTGCTTGCCGATCTCGTCGTTGGCGGCGTCCTTGGACTCCCCGTTGCTCATGCCGTCCTGCCACTCGTTCCACCAGTTCTTGGTGTCGTAGACGCGGTCGGTCTCCTTGAGCCAGCGGTCGTAGGCGGCCTGGCCGTTGTCGTACTTCGGGTCGCCGGGGTGGCCGCCGGTGGTGAGCTGGAGGGAGAAGAGCGGGTCGACGATGGCCCGGGCGGTGACGGTCGAGCCGGCCACGCAGGTCGGCTTGTCGCCCTGGTTCCACGCCACGCCCAGGTAGGAGGTGTCCGACTTGTTCCCGGAGGTGGAGTCGATCTGCACCGGGGACAGGCGCTGGGCCAGCCAGGACGGGTCGCCGGCGTGGTCGTGGATCTGGTCGTCGAAGGCCTTGACCTCGTCGTAGCTGTGCCCGGCGGCCAGCGCCTTCATCAGGTAGGCGCGTTCCTCGGGGGACTTGCTGCCGGCCAGCAGCTGGTCGAAGCGGGCGCGGTCGGCGTCGCTCATCTTGTCCATGAACTGGCCGGCCCGGGTCACGTCGTTGGCGGTGAGGATGTTGCCGAACTGGTCGCTGCCGGCGACCTCCGCGTCCGCGATGACCAGCTTGTCGGCCGCGCTCAGGCCCTTGTTCTTGAAGCGGGCGGCCAGTGCCTTGTCCGCCAGAGCGTTCAGCTCGCGGGCGGCGGCACGGCCGGCGTCCTCGGCCTTCACCGCGGCATCGAAGATCGACTTGATGCCGTCCTTCGCCTTGCCGTGGGCGGTGTGCATCTTGTCGTCGTCCCAGTTGATCGGGTCCGGCGCGCCCGCGACGGTGATGTCGTGCAGCAGTTTCAGCGCCTCGCTCAACGGCTCGTGGCCCTGCCCGTGCAGCGCCTGCGCCTCACTGAGCGCGGACGCCAGCGTGTTCAGCTGGTCCCGGCCCTTGCCGAGCATGTCGCGGCAGCGCGTCAGGTCGTCGGCGGAGGCCTTGACCACCTCGGCCGCCTTCTCCCCGACCTGCCCCGTCCACGCGTCCGGCAGGTGCTCGGCGCCGACCCGGGCCACCTTCACCTGGATCTCGTCCAGCTGACTGCACGCCGTGGTGTAGGACGTGGCGAGCTGGCCGAGCTTGCCCGGGTCGCCCTTGGGGGCGGGCAGCTGCAGGGCGTCGTGGACGGCGTACTTGAGGTCCCCGGCGCCCCACATGCCGTGCGAGTCGTCGATGGTCTTCTTGAGCCGCTCCGCCTGCTCGCGCTGGTTGCCCAGGTTCCCGAACGGGCGGAGCGGGTCGATGCTGTGGTCGGGCACGTCACGCCCCCTGCTGCTGGTACTGCTGGCCGACGCCGTGGTCGGTGGTGCTGTAGTTGGCCGCCGTGGTGTGCACCTTGCCGCCGAGGTCGTTCAGCGCGTCGACGTTGACGCCCAGCTCGTCCTGCCAGGCCGTCCAGAACGCCTTGGCCGCGTCGCCCGCGCCGTACTCGCCGAAGGTCCCGTCGCCGGACATGCCCAGCTTGCCCAGCGCGTCCTTGACCGAGCCCACGTCCGTACTGGCCGCGATCAACTGGTCACCCGCGTCCCCGAGCTTGTCCGGGTGGGCGCTGAAGCCCGCCCCGGCACCGTCGCCACTCATCAGCCGTCCCCCGATCCCCGGCCCGCCCCGCGCAGACCGGCGGTCAGCATAGCGGCAGTTCTGCCGCCACCCGGAGGCCTGGACACCGGCTTGAAAGGCTGGTCGCACAACCCGCCCGATCTGCGCGGAACGATCACAGGATCAAGAGGATTCCTTGGTGAACCTGGTGAACCTGGTGAACCTGGTGAACCTGGTGAACCTGGTGAACCTGGTGAACGTGGTGAACGTGGTGAACGTGGTGAACGTGGTGAACGTGGTGAACGTGGTGAACGTGGTGAACGTGGTGAACGTGGTGAACGTGGTGGACCTGGTGACCGTGGTGGACCTGATGAACCGTCCACCTTCCCCGGGGCTCCCGGACTTCCTCCGCTTTCGCCTCAGCCCTTCTCTACGTCAACCTCGTTGACGTAGCCTGCGGGCATGAGCGACCGCGTAGTCCCGGAACCCCGCCGGAAACGGCGGCGCCCCACCAAGCAGGGCACCGTCCTCTCCGCCGGACTCATCGTCGACACCGCGATCCGGCTGGTCGGACAGCACGGCGCCGAAGCGCTCACCGTCCGGCGGCTCGGCGCCGCGCTCGGCGCCGACCCGAGCGCGGTCTACCGCTACTTCCACAGCACCGACGACCTGCTGATCGCCATCGCCGACGAACTCATCGGCCGCGCCCAGCAGGGCTGGCAGCCGACCGGCGACTGGCAGGCCGACCTGCGCGCCATCGGCCTGCGCATCCACGCCAGCTACCAGGCCCACCCGCAGGCCGCCCTGCTCGCCGCCCACCGCACCACCGGCCGCACCCACGAGATCGCCGCCGTCGAAACCATCCTCGGCATCCTGCGCACCGCCGGCTTCCCGGACCCGGAAGCCGTCCGGATCTACCACGCCTTCGTCGACCAGAGCCTCGGCTTCGCCGCCCTGGACGCGGCCGCCCTGGCCCTCCCCGCCGCCGCCGCGACCGCCGACCTCGAGGTCTGGCAGGCCTCCTACGCCCAGCTCGACGCCGCCACCCACCCGCACATCGCCGCCACCGCCCACCTCCTCACCACGGACATGCGCCGCAGCGGCTACCCGTACGCCCTGGACCTCCTCCTCGACGCCGCCGGGGCCCGGCTCGCAGCCTCGCTCTGACGCCAACTCGGTTCGCGGCGAAGCAGCGACTCGTAGCTCTTGACGACCTCATACAGCTCATCGGGCGGGAGGGACCAGAAATACTCCTTGTCGAGGGCGATGGCATCGCCTCCGCGACGACTTCGACATGGCGCAGCACCACGTCGAATCGTGATCGTCGGCCGGAGCGCTGACGCCGTGCGCGAGCCCATGCGGTCCACCACCGGCGGCCACCACCGGCGGGCACCGCGGCCGGCGGGCACCGCGGCCCGGCTCAGTCCGCCGCGTACACCGGCTCTCCGCCCACGTAGGTACGCAGCACCCGGGCCTGGGCGATCTCGTGAGCCGGGCCGGTGAGGATGTCCCGGTCGAGGACGACCAGGTCCGCGAGCCGCCCGGCCTCCAGTACGCCGGCGTCGTCGTGCCCGTTCACGTACGCGGACCCGGCCGTGTACGCGGCGATCGCCGTGCCGAGGTCGAGCCGCTGCTCGGGGAGGAAGACCCGCCCGTCGGTGGCCCCCGGCTCGCTCCGGTTGACCGCCACGTGCAGGCCCGCCAGCGGGTCCGGGCTGCTGACCGGCCAGTCGCTGCCGGCCGCCAGGGTGGCGCCGGCGCGCTGCAGGTCGCCGAAGGGGTACTGCCAGGCGGCGCGTTCCGGGCCGAGGAAGGGGATGGTCAGCTCGTCCATCTGCGGTTCGTGGGCGGCCCACAGCGGTTGGATGTTGGCGATCGCCCCGAGTCGCGCGAAGCGGGTCAGGTCGTCCGGGTGGACCACCTGGAGGTGGGCGAGGTGGTGCCGGGCTCCGCTCCGCCCATTGGCGGTCCGGGCGGCCTCGACGGCGTCCAGTGCCTCCCGGACAGCCCGGTCGCCGAGGGCGTGGAAGTGGACCTGGAAGCCGAGCGCGTCCAGCTCGGTGACGTATCCGCGCAGTGCGGCCGGATCCACGAAGCTGAGGCCGGAGTTGGCGGTGGCGCAGCCGCAGCCGTCCAGGTAGGGGCTGGTCATCGCGGCGGTGAAGTTCTCCGCGATGCCGTCCTGCATGATCTTCACTGAGCCGGCCCGGAACCGCCCGTGGCTCAACTCCTCGCGCCGCCGGACGAGTTCGGGGATCTGTTCGGAACCCTGGTCGCGCTGCCACCAGAGCGCGCCGGTCACCCGGGCGGTCAGCCGGCCGGAGCGCGCCGCGGCGAGGTAGGCGTCGGACGGGTCCGGCTGGCCGTTGAACTCGCCGAGCAGCGCGTCCTGCCAGCCGGTGATGCCGAGCGAGTGCAGCAGCCGCTGCGCGCGCAGCAGCCCGTCCAGCCGGTCGGCGGCGGTGGAGGGCGGCACCAGCCGGGCGACCAGGGCGGTGGCGCCCTCCTGGAGCATGCCGCTCGGGGTGCCGTCGGCCTCGCGCTCGATCCGCCCGTCGGCGGGGTCGGGGGTGTCCCGGGTGAGGCCGGCGAGTTCCAGCGCCCGGGTGTTGGCCCAGGCGCCGTGGTGGTCCCGGTTGGTCAGGTACACCGGCCGGTCGGGGACGACGGCGTCGAGCAGGCCGCGGGTCGGCAGGCCGCCGTCGAAGCTCTCCATCGACCACCCGCTGCCGGTGATCCACTCCTGCCGGGGGTTGGCGTCGGCGTACGCCCGGATCCGCTCCAGGTAGTCGTCGACGCCGACCGTCCCGGTGAGGTCGCAGGCGGCCAACTCGGCCCCGCCGAAGACCGCGTGGATGTGCGCGTCCTGGAAGCCGGGCAGCAGTAGCTTGCCGGTGAGGTCCACGACTTCGGTCCTCGGCCCGATCAGTTCGCGGACCTCGTCGTGCCCGACGGCGGCGATCCGCTCGCCGATCACCGCCAGGCCGCTCGCCCGGGTGCGGGCGGCGTCGCCGGTGTGCACGGGCCCGTTGGTGAAGACCAGGTCGGCCTCGGTCATGGGTGGCGCTCCGTTCCTGTTTCTCGTGCCTGTTGCTGCTCTGTTGGCGCTGTGTTCTTGCTCTGCCACTGCCCTGCCGGCGTGGGGGGCGGCGACGGCTTCCTCCTCACCGGAAGTACGGTGAGCGCCGCCGCCAGCGGGCCCAGGCCGCTGCCGGCAGCCCGCTGACGATCATCAGCGTCACCACGGTCAGCTCGAACCACCCGTTGCCGGCGGACAGTTCGAAGTGGTCGGCGGAGTCGTAGAAGCTCCAGGCGAGGTAGCCGCCGACGGCGAGCAGTGCCGCCGCGCCCAACAGCGGGCCGACCACGGCGCGCAGCCCCTCCACGGGGTTCGTCCGCAGCAGTCCGCGGAACCGTACGGCGGCCGCGATGGCGGTGAGCGCGTAGTAGAGGGCGACGATGATGCCTATCGCGTTGACGGCGGCCGAGATCAGGTCGTTGACGGTCGGGATGGCGACCGAGGCCAGGGCCAGCGCGGCGGCGATGCCGGTGATCAGCAGGGTGCCGACGGCGGGGGTGGCGTGCCGGGGGTGCAGCCGGGTCCAGACCGGGCCGAGCACCCCGTCGCGCCCCATCGCGTACATGCCGCGGGCGGTCGGGATCACCGAGGACTGCAGCGAGGCCACCGCGGAGAACATCAGGGCGATCAACGGGAGCGCGGCGAGCGGCTGGTGGGCGAGCCTGGCCCCGAAGTAGGCCAGCCCGTGCGCGCCGTTGTCGGCCAACTCGCCGGGCGGAAGGACCCGTTGGAAGGCCGTGCCGGCGAGCAGGAACAACAGCATCATCACCACCAGGGCGATCATGCCGCCCCGGGAGGCGTCGCGCGGGTCGCGCACCTCCTCGCCGACGCTGAACACCGACTCGAAGCCCCAGTAGCAGAACACCGCCAGCACCATGCCCTGCGCGACGGCGTCGAAGGAGGGGATGTCGAAGGGGTTGAACCACTGCGGCGAGAACGGCTGGTCGCCCGCGAACAGCCCGTACCCGCAGAAGCCCAGCAGCACGACGTACTCGAACACCAGCAGCGCCTTCTGCAGCCGGGCCGCCAGGTCCAGCCCGCGCACCGCGACCAGCGCGGCACCGACCAGGACCACCAGCCCGAGCAGGGTGCACTGGACGGTCGAGTCCGCGTCCAGCCGCAGGCCCGCGACGCTGCGCAGGTGGGCCTGGTCGAGCAGCTGCACGACCGACGAGCCGGTGACGGTCGTGGTGTACGCCATGAAGACCACGGTCCCGACGGTGTTCACCCACCCGGTGAGGAACCCCAGCCAGGGGTTGAGGATCCGCCCCACCCACCGGTAGCTGCTGCCGGCGTCCGGCTCCACCGCGTTCAGCCGCCCGTACCCGCCAGCGATGGCGAGCACGGGCAGGAAGGCCAGCAGCATGATCGCCGGAAGGTGCAGGCCGACCACCCCGGCCATCAGGCCCAGGCCGATCCCGATGCTGCTGGTGGCAGCCGTACTGGAGGCGGCGATCGCCGCACCGTCCAGCAGGCCGATGGACTTCTGCATGCCGGCGGGGGATCCGCCCGCGTTCGCTCTCGGGCCGCTGCCCGTGTCCTTCACCGTCGATGCCAACGGATCACCGCCTTGGTCGTGGGGGGTGCACGCGTGGGGGAACGCACGCGCCGGAGGGAAGGCGCGTGCGGGGTGCGAGCCATGAAACCGGCGGCGCCCCCACACGTCAATGCCGTTGTCGTAAGGCGGGAAGGCGGGAAGGCGGGAAGGCGGGGCGGCGGGGAGACCGGGCCTTCCAACGCCGGGGGCCCACGACGCAACAGCGTCGTGGGCCCCCGGCGTTGTGCGCGCCCTCAGGGATCAGAGGAAGCGCCAGAGGTGGTCGGTCGTGCCGTTGTCGTCCCACAGGAGGATCTGGGCGCCCGGGGTGGTGGAGGCGCCGGTGACGCCGAGGACGCGGCCGCTCGTGGCGGACTGGATGCGGAAGGTGTCGCCGCCGCCGTGTCGTAGGCGCCACCGGTGGCCGGCGGTGCCGTCGTCGGTCTGCTGGACGATCCGGGTGCCGTTGGCGGTGCCGGCGCCTTCCACGGCAAGTACCTTGCCGCTGCTGGAGTTTCGCAGCCGCAGGTAGCCTCCGGTGTCGATGGCCGCGGTCCACAGGTGGTCGGCGGTGCCGTTGTCGTCCCACTGGATCGCCGGTGCGCCGTCGGCGGTGGACATGTTGAGGATGCCGAGCAGGAGTCCGCTGGCGACGTTCTGGATGCGGCGGGTGCCGCTCGGTACGAACCACCACCGGCTGGTCGCCGTGCCGTCGGCCGCGGCCTGGACGGCGAGGGCTCCTTGGGTGAGGGAGCCGCCGGCGATGCCGAGTGGCTTGCCGCTGTTGGCGTTGCGCAGTTCGTACGCGCCGTCGGCCGCCTCGACGACGGACCACCGGTGGTCGGCGGTGCCGGTGTCCGACCACTGGAGCACCGGGGCGTTGTCGGCGGTGGACATGTTCTGCACGCCGAGGACCTTGCCGCTGTTGGCGTTGCGCAGGCGCAGCGCGGTGCCGTCGGCCACGGGCACCCAGTCGTGGTCGGTGGTGCCGGAGTCGGGCCACTGGAGGGCGGACGCGCCGTCCGCCGTGGACATGTCCCGGATGCCGAGCACCAGTCCGCTGGCCGCGTTGAGCAGGCGGAATCCGGCGCTGCCGGTGCTCCCGGTACCTCCGGTGCTCCTGGTGTTCCAGTAGACGGTGTAGTTGAAGCCCTGCGCCTCGTGGAACGGGGTCAGGGCGACGGGCGAGCCGTTGGCGGTCGCGGTGAAGGCGAGCCCGGTCGTGCCGGTCCGGGCGATGGACGCCGGGTCGAGGGCCGGCAGGTCGGTGAGGGCGGTGCTGCCGTAGTTGCCGCACAGGACGACGGGGCCGTAGGTGATCGCGGCGATGTCCGGGTTGTCGTTGGCGGCCCGGAGTGCGGTGTGCATGGGGAGTTTGACGGTCACGGTGTCGCCGGAGGTCCAGGAGCGGGTGACGGTGGCGTAGGTGCCGGGCGTGGTGGCGGTGTTCTGTGTCGTGCCGTTGACGCTCACGGTGGCGCCGGCGGCCCAGGCGGGGATGCGGATGCGCATCGACCAGGTGCCGTCGGCGCTTCCGGTGACCCGGAGCGTCGTGGTGTCCTCGGCGGGGTACGCGGTGGACTGGGTGATCGTGATGCCGCGTTCGGTCCAGTTGAGGACGGTGGGCAGGAACAGGTTCACGATCAGGGTGGTGCCGTCGTGGAAGTAGACGGAGTCCGCCAGCTTGGTGTTGGACTCCATCCCGGTGCCCTGGCAGCACCAGAAGGTGTCGTAGTCGGTGCTCCAGGTGCCGCCGCCCCAGGCGGGGCCCACGCCGCGGCGGCCGCCGGGTTTGAGCGGGGTGAAGTAGGTGACGTGCCCGTGGGGGTCGGCGGGGTTCTGGGCGCCGACGACGTGGTTGAGCAGGGTGCGCTCGTAGAAGTCGAAGTACGTGGCCTGCTGGGGTTCCAACTGCCACAGTTCGCGGGTGAGTTTGAGCATGTTGTACGAGTTGCAGAGCTCGCAGGTGTCGTTGGTCAGGTAGCCGGCGATGGCGTCGGGGGCGCGGAAGTGCTCGGCCTGGCTGTTCCCGCCGATGGCGTAGCTGTGCGAGGTGGTGCAGGTCGTCCAGGCGTGGGAGGCGATGTCGTGGTAGCGCGCGGTTCCGGTGGCCCGGTACTCGCGGGCGGCGCCGATCCACTTGGGCACCTGGGTGTTGGCGTGCAGGCCGTTCAGCTGGTCCTGGCCCGCGGCGAGCGGGTCGAACACGGCGGCGTGGTCGAAGCGTTGGGCGACCGTGAGCCAGCGCGCGTCCCCGGTCTGCAGGTGGAGGTCGGCCAGGACCTCGTTCATCCCGCCGAACTCGACGCCCATCAGTGACTGCATCTGGCTGTACCCGAGCTTGCCGGTGCGCTGGTCGACCCAGCCGGCCAGCGCCAGGAGCACGTCCCGGGCCTGGGTGCTGCCCGTGAGGCGCCAGACGTCGAGCAGACCGGCCATGGTCTTGTGGACGCAGTAGTAGGGGACGTTGCCGTTCTGGAGCGTGCCGGACTCCAGCTGGGTGAAATCCGCCTCGGGGAAGCCCGAGAGGTAGCCGGGGGTGAATCCCGCGGCGGCGTTGTTGGCCTGGCACTTGGCCAGTTCGGCCACCATGTGGTCGGCCTTGTCGCGGCAGACGGTGTCGCCGAGTCCGGCGTAGGCCTGGGCCCAGGCGCTGAGGAAGTGGCCCTGCACGTGGGTCCGGAAGGGGAAGCCCGGGGCGTCCCAACCGCCCGGCGCGACGGCCGCGTTGGTGGACATCCGGTGGTTCGCGCGGAAGTTGTACAGCAGGCGGTCGACGTCGACGAAGCGCAGGTAGGCCACGGTCCGGTTCTGATTGTCGAGCCATCGGCCGCCGGTGAGCCGGACTTGGCCGAGGTCGAACGGCAGCGTCGTGGTGCCGACGGCGGCGGCCTGCGCATCCGGGGCGGCGAGGCCGAGACCGACGGCCGGCGCGACGGCCAGGGCGCCGGTCGCCTTGAGCAGACTGCGGCGGCTCAGGGGAGGGGGCAGCATGGCTGACCTGGTCCTTTCGGGAGGGGGCCACCGTGCGCGGGCGTTGTTAGCGCTAACAAAAATTCCCGGGGCAGGGCAACTCGCGGGCTTGGGGCGGGGGTTCGCCGTCATCACGACATCTGGCGTTAACAGGGGTGTGACGTTTATAGCCCCGGCGCGCCGGGCGTGTCCAGGGTCCGGTGCGGGCCGCCCCCGGCGCCGGCGGGCGGCACCCGCCTGGCCCGTCGGCACGACAACGGAGTCGCCGTACGGTCCGAGGTGCGAAAAATGTGCACACCGGCAGGATTCGATGCGCGACGTCTTGACGGACTCCCCGACGGGTGGCCACAGTGATGGCCGTCGCGGCGCCCCAGGCACCCCTCCACCGAACCTGTGCATCGCCGCTCCCCGGCCGAAATTGTTAGCGCTAACAAAACAGATTGTCCGCGCCCCTCACACCTTCATTCCCCCACCTCCCAAAGGAGTTCGTCCATGACCGCACGATCGTGGCTTCGCCGTGCCCGGCGGGCGCTGGCGGCCGCGGGGACGGCCGCTGTGCTCGCCGTCGGCGTACTCACCGGCACCGCCACCCCCTCCCAGGCCGCCACCCAGGGGCCCTGCGACATCTACGCCGCCGGCGGCACCCCGTGCGTCGCCGCGCACAGCACCACCCGGGCGCTGTACGGCTCCTACCACGGCCCGCTGTACCAGCTGCGGCGCACATCGGACGGCGCGACCAAGGACATCGGCGTGCTGAGCACCGGCGGCTACGCCGACGCCGCCGCGCAGGACGCGTTCTGCGCCGGCACCGGCTGCGTCATCACCGCCCTCTACGACCAGTCCGGCAAGGGCAACCACCTCACCCAGGCGCTCGGGGGCCATTGGCCCGGGCCGGCCGCAGGTGGGAGCGACAACCTGGCCAACGCCTTCGAGGCGCCGGTCACGGTCGCCGGCCACAAGGCGTACGGCGTCTACGTGGCCCCCGGCACCGGCTACCGGAACAACCACACCAACGGCGTCGCGACCGGCGACCAGCCCGAGGGCATGTACGCCATCTTCGACGGGACGCACTTCAACGGCGGCTGCTGCTTCGACTACGGCAACGCCGAGACGAGCGGCAACGACGACGGCAACGGCACCATGGAGGCCCTGTACTTCGGCGACAGCAAGGGCTGGGGCTGGGGCAGCGGCAACGGCCCCTGGGTGATGGCCGACCTGGAGAACGGCCTGTTCTCCGGGGCCGACCCGCGCTACAACGCGGGCGACCCCAGCGTCGACAACCGGTTCCTGACCGCCATGCTCAAGGGCGGCCCGAACCAGTGGGCCATCCGCGGCGGCGACGCGCAGTCGGGTGGCCTGTCCACCTACTACAGCGGCGTACGACCCAACGCCCCCGGCTACAACCCGATGAAGAAGCAGGGCGCGATCATCCTCGGCATCGGCGGCGACAACAGCAACGCCAGCGCCGGCACCTTCTACGAAGGCGTCATGACCTCGGGCTACCCCTCCGACGCCACCGAGGGCGCCGTCCAGGCCAACATCACCGCCGCCGGGTACAACAGCGGCTCCACCGGCACCGGCTCCCTGACACCCGGCTCCCGGATCTCCCTGAAAGCCACCACCGCCTGCTGCACCTCCGACTACCTCCGCCACGACGACACCGACACCAAGGCCGTCATCTCCCCCGTCACCTCCTCCAGCTCGGCCACGGACAAGGCCGACGCCACCTGGATCGTCCGCACCGGCCTCGCCGACAGCAGCTGCCTGACGTTCGAGTCCGCGAACAAACCCGGCCAGTTCCTGCGCCACTCTGCCTTCGAGATCTACCTGGACGCCGACAACGGCGGCGGCACCTTCGCGCAGGACGCCACCTTCTGCCCCACCCCGGGCAACAGTGGGCAGGGGAACTCCTTCCGGTCGGCCAACTACCCCACGAAGTACCTCCGCCACTACGCCTACACCGCCTACATCGCCGGCAACGGCGGCTCCAACAGCTGGGACAACACCACCAGTTGGGCCGACGACACCAGTTGGCTGGTCGTCCAGCCCTGGGGCTGATCCACCGGGGCACGACCGCGCGCCCCACGGTCCGGTCGGCCGGTCGGCCGGTCGAGACCGAAACGCCCAGGACAGCAATGCCCCGCAGCCGCTGCCCCGCCCGCCCGTGCCCCTGGCACCGGGCCCG
The DNA here is from genome assembly GCF_055664045.1 of Kitasatospora sp. NPDC023385. Classification (NCBI taxonomy): domain Bacteria; kingdom Bacillati; phylum Actinomycetota; class Actinomycetes; order Kitasatosporales; family Streptomycetaceae; genus Kitasatospora; species Kitasatospora sp. NPDC023385. The sequence goes on from NZ_JBVOOL010000001.1 coordinate 527,828, forward strand.
GGGGCAGCGGCCCGGGCGTTCCACCCTGCGCAAGGCCGCGGCCGGGCTCGCCGGGACCGCCGGGGCCGCCCTGTGGCAGCAACCGGTGGTCGTCGACAGCAGGTCGACGGCCGGCGCCCCGGTATGGTCCGCGCCGAGCGGGTAGACGCGGCGTCGGGCGGTCACCGTGGCCGCTCCGTGGCCCCAGGGAGGTCGACCATGGACCAGCCGTCGCGGGAACGCCCGCTGCATGACATGGGAGGCGCGATCGGACCGGCCGAGACGGCCGGCTCCCGAGACGAGCAGGGCGCCGAAGGCCCTGAGCGTCGACCGTCGCCCATCGGAAAGGGCGACACCCCGAACGTCGCGGGCAGCGCCGAACAGCAGCCGGAAATAGCCGAAGGGCCGGTCCCCGGCGTCCAGCCCGGCGAGGACACGGCCCGCAGCAGCAGCCGGCCGCCGACCGGGATCGACCCGCCGACCGGTACGGCCCTCCCCCGGGACGCGGCCGGCACCGCCGGCACCGGCACCGGCGAACCGCTGGAGCAGCAGTCGGAGCCCGAGCCCGGCAGCCACGACCCGGGAGCCTCGCCGGAGGACGAGGGCATCCCCGACCTCCAGGACGGCTCGCCCGCCCAGGAGTGGTCCGAGGATCCGCAGGTCCAGAGCGTGCCGGGGGACGCCCCGGTGGCCGCCGAATCCTTCGGCACGACCGGCGCCGAGCAGGCCCAGGGCGAGTCGCTGGACGACCGGCTCGCCCAGGAGGAGCCGGAGCCGGACCCCCGGACGGTGGTCTCCGGTCCGGCCGAGGAGGCCGCCGGACGGCTCGACCCGACCGACCGGCACAGCGACCTTCGCGCGTCGGCGACGGGCGACACCGCCGGCCTCTCCGCCGAGGAGGAGTCGGTCCGCATCCGCTGGGACACGGACCCGGCCACGGACCCGGCCGGCACGGGACGGCAGGAGCCGGGCGCCGGGGAGGACGCCATCGACCGACCGGGGGTGGAAACCCCCGCGAACGCGGCGCCGGACGGTCCCGAGGGCGCCGAGGGTGGTGAGGACGCCGAGGGCGACGTACCACCGCTCTGAGACCCGAAGCACGGGCCCCGGGGCACGGCCCCCGGCGAGCCGCTCCCTCGCCGCCGGGTGCCGCCGCGTGCCGAGCCGACGCGCCGATCAGACCCGCTGATCAGGCCCGTGGGCGCCCGTCCACCCGCGAAATGCCGACCCCCACGCCGGGGCGCCCCGCCTGCTCCGCGAGCGGCTGCACGCGCCCCTGCGGGTGCCCGCCGCCGGCCCCGCCGCCGGCCCGGTTCGCCGGCCCGAGCCGCCGCGACGGACGCCCCGACGGCCACGACAATGCGCGTGTTCGTTCGAACGGAGCAGGCGTACCACCCCCGCCGCCCCCGGGCGCCGCCCGGGCCCACGCGCCGTCCGCAGCGGCAGGTCAGCCGCCCTGCCGCCCCCGCGCCGGCGGCGGTGGCCGGGCCGGTGCCGCCGCCCGGCGGGGCGGCGGCGAAGCGGCCCCGGGCACGGCCGACCGAGTGGCGGGACGGTGAACGCCCGCCGAACCTGGACCGGAGCGAAGGACGCGGCGAATGCCGCGCCCGACGAGCGAGAGGACCCTCCATGGGAAGCCTGTCAACACCCCGCACACATGCTGTGGTGACCGGAGGAGCCGGCTTCGTCGGCTCCCACCTGTGTACGGAGCTCCTGGGGCTCGGCTACGACGTGACGTGCGTGGACGATTTCTGCACCGGTTCCCGGGCGAACGTCGAGCACCTGACGGGCCGGGCCGGTTTCGACCTCCGCGAGTCGGACGTGGGCGAGGCCCTGGACATCGACCGGCCCGTCGACTTCGTCTTCCACCTCGCGTCGCCCGCCTCGCCCGCCGACTACCTGCGGCTTCCGGTCCACACCCTGGAGGCGGGGAGCCTGGGAACCCGCAACGCCCTGGCGCTGGCCAGGCGCAACGGCGCGCGGTTCCTGCTCACCTCGACCTCGGAGGTCTACGGCGATCCGCTGCAGCACCCGCAGAGCGAGGGCTACTGGGGAAACGTCAACCCGGTCGGCCCGAGGAGCGTGTACGACGAGGCGAAGCGGTTCGCCGAGGCCTTGACAACCGCCGAGGCGAGCGCCGACGGCGTGGACACCGCGATCGTGCGGCTGTTCAACACCTACGGGCCCCGGATGCGCTCGCACGACGGACGGGCGGTGCCGACGTTCATCCGCCAGGCCCTGGCGGGTGAGCCGCTGACGGTCACCGGTGACGGCAGCCAGACGCGTTCGCTCACCTACGTCTCCGACACCGTCCGGGGCATTCTGGCGATGGCCCACTCCGACCTCACCGGGCCGGTGAACATCGGCAACGACACCGAGTTCACCATGGTGGAGCTGGCCCGGCTGGTCATCGAACTCACCGGCTCGTCGTCGACGATCGAGTTCATCGCCCGCCCCACCGACGACCCCGCCGTCAGGTGCCCGGACATCACCCTGGCCCGCGGGAAGCTCCGCTGGGAGCCGACCGTCCAGGCCCGGGAGGGCCTGGCCCAGACCATCGACTGGTTCCGCGGGCACCCCCGGGCGTGAGACCCCGCGTTCCCGAGCCCGACCCGCCGCCGCTCCCCCACGGCCACGGGGATCCGTCGCCGAACCGGAAGGCCATCACACTCCCATGCGCATCCTTGGTATCAACGCCCTCTTCCACGACCCGGCCGCAGCTCTCGTGATCGACGGCCGGACCGTCGCCGCAGCCGAGGAGGAGCGGTTCAGCCGCCGCAAACACGGCAAACGACCTCTGCCGTTCTCCGCCTGGGAGCTGCCCGAACAGGCGGCTCGCTGGTGTCTCGACCACGCCGGCATCCGCCCCGAGCAGCTCGACCTGGTGGGGTACTCCTTCGATCCGGCGCTCGCCCGGCCGGCCGACCAGCTGGGGCTGGACGACCCCTGGGACCACCTGCGGCTGACCTACGCCCGTGAGGCCCCGAACTTCCTCGCGGAGGCACTGCCCGGGCTGGACGCCGCCAAGGTGCGGTTCGTGCCGCACCACGTCGCGCACGCCGCGTCCGCCGCCTACGCGGCCGACGGCCGGTCCGACCCCTCCTCCGTCCTGGTGCTCGACGGGCGGGGCGAGGCGACGTCCCATCTGGCCGCCCGGCGGGTCGGCCGGGGGCTGGAAGGGCTGGCGGCCCAGTCGCTGCCGCACTCGCTCGGCCTGATGTACGAGGAGCTGACCCAGCACCTGGGGTTCCTCCGCTCGTCGGACGAGTACAAGGTGATGGCCATGGCCTCCTACGGGTCGCCGTCCATGGCGGAGGCGCTGCGCCGGCACGTCTACCCGACGGGCGACGGCGGCTTCCACGCCGTCGCGGTGCCCTGGAGCGAGTTCGCACCCGCGCTGCGGCCCGGGCAGGAGTGGACACCGCTCCACGCCGACCTCGCGTGTTCGGCGCAGCGGGTGCTCGAAGAGGTGCTGCTGGACCTGGTGCGCTGGCTGCACGGGCGCACCCACGACCGCCTGCTGACGCTGGCGGGCGGAGTGGCGCTGAACTGCGTCGCCAACGCGCGCATCGCCGCCGAGGGCCCGTTCGACCGGGTGTGGGTGCAGCCGGCCTCGGGGGACGCGGGTACCGCACTCGGCGCGGCGCTCCATCTGGCGGCCTCGGCGGGCGAGGAGACGGAGCCCATGGCCGGCGCGGATCTGGGCCGGGGCTGGTCCGATCGGGAGCTGGAGGCGTGGCTGCGCTCGGCGGCCGTCCCGTACGAGCGGCCCGACGACGTCGCGGCGGAGGTGGCGCAGGAGCTCGCCGCGGACGGCATCGTGGCGTGGTTCCAGGGCCGTTCCGAGTTCGGTCCGCGGGCGCTCGGCCACCGGTCCCTGCTCGCCCACCCGGGCCTGGTGGCCAACCTCGAGCGGCTGAACGACGTCAAGGGCCGGGAGCAGTTCCGCCCGGTCGCGCCGATGGTCCTCGCCGACCGCGCCCCGAAGATCTTCACCGGGCAGCACCCGAGCCCGTACATGCTGTTCGTCCACGAGGTCGCTCCCGAGTGGCGCGAGCGGATCCCGGCGGTGGTCCACGTGGACGGCACCGCCAGGATCCAGAGCGTCGACCCGGCGGCCGACCCGTTGACGGCGCGGATGCTGGAGCGGTTCGAGCTGCTGACCGGCCTGCCGGTGGTCGTCAACACCAGCCTCAACACGGCGGGCCGGCCGATGGTCGACGACGTCCGCGACGCGCTGGAGTGCTTCGGCTCCGCGCCGATCGACCTGCTCGCGCTCGGCCCGTTCGTCGTGCGGCGCGGCGCGATGTTCGCCGGCTCCGCCTCGCCGGGGGTGCGGTCGTGAACGGCGCTCGCGGTGCCTCCTACGCCGTGGTCATCCCCACCCTCGGCCGGCCGAGCCTCGCCGTCACGCTGGCCGCCCTCGCCGAGGCGCAGGGTCCGGCGCCGGAGCGGATCGTGCTGGCGGACGACCGGCCGCTGAGCGACTGCGGGCCGCTCGACGTCGAGATCCCCCCGTCGCTGCGCGACCGGGTCAGCGTCGTGGCTTCCTGCGGCCGCGGCCCGGCGGCGGCCCGCAACGCCGGTTGGCGGAGCGTCCCGCAGGAGTGGATCGCCTTCCTGGACGACGACACCGTCCCCGGCCCGACGTGGGCGGCCGACCTGGCCGTGGACCTCGCCGGGTGCGGGCCCCGCACCGGAGGCAGCCAGGGCCGGATCGTGGTGCCGCTGGAGCCCGGTGCGCGGCCCACCGACTGGCAGCGGTCCACCGCCGGTCTCGCCGACTCGTCGTGGATCACCGCGGACATGGCCTACCGCCGCTGCGTCCTGGAGCAGGTCGGCGGCTTCGACGAGCGCTTCGGGCGGGCCTTCCGGGAGGACGCGGACCTGGCACTGCGCGTGCTCGACGCGGGCTGGCAGCTCACCCGCGGAGGCCGTACGACCCGCCACCCCGTCCGGCCGGCGGACCGCTGGGTGTCCGTGCGCCAGCAGGCGGGCAACGCGGACGACGTCCTGATGAACCGGCTGCACGGCCGGAGCTGGTGGGGCCGGGCCGAGGCCCCCCGCGGCCGGCTGCCGCGACACCTGGCGATCACCGCCTGCCTCGTCGGCGCGGCCGCCGCGGGGCTGGCCCGGCGCCCTCGGACGGCCGCGGCGCTGGCGGGGCTCTGGCTGGCCGGGACCGGGGAGTTCGCCCTGGCCAGGATCGCCCCCGGGCCGCGCCTCGCCGATGAGGTCAGGACGATGCTGCTGACCAGCGCGCTCATCCCGCCCGCCGCCAGCTACCACTGGGCCCGGGGCCGACTGCGCCACCGGCGGGTCGCGCCGTGGCCGCCCGCCCCGGCGCCCGGTGCCGGCGAGCCGCCCCCCACCCACACCGAAGAACCGACTCACGCCGAAGAACCGACCCACGCGCGGGCTGCCGAGGCGCAGGCTGCCGACGGGCGGGCCGACCGATGAGGGTCCTCGTCGTACGCCTGGACAGTGCCGGTGACGTCCTGCTGGCCGGCCCGGCCGTGCGGGCCGTCGCGGAAGGCTCCCGGCACGTCGCCGTGCTGTGCGGGCCCGAGGGCGCCCCGGCGGCCCGGCTGCTGCCCGGCGTCGACCGGACCATCGTCTGGGAGGCCCCGTGGGTGGGCTTCGATCCGCCTCCCGTCGTCCCCGAGGACGTCCACGGGCTCGTGCGACTGCTCGCCGAACAGCGTTTCGACCAGGCGCTCGTCCTCACCTCCTTCCACCAGAGCCCGCTGCCCACGGCCCTGCTGCTGCGGCTCGCCGGTATCGGCCGGATCGCCGCCGCCAGCGAGGACTACCCGGGTGCCCTGCTCGATCTGCGCCACCGCCTCGCCCCCGGGCGCCACGAGGCGGAGGCCGGTCTCGACCTGGCCGTGGCCGCGGGGTTCGCGCTCGCCCCGCACGACGACGGCCGGCTGCGCGTCCTGCCCCCGCCCGACGCCCGCGGGCTCACCGGCCCGGGGCCGTACGTCGTCGTCCACCCCGGCGCGGCGGTGCCCGCCCGGGCCGCCGGGCCCGCGGTGGCCGCCGCCGCCGTACGGGCGCTGGCCGCGGCGGGACGCCGGGTCGTCGTCACCGGCGGTCCGGCGGAGAAGGCGCTCACCGCCGAGGTCGCGGGGCACCACGCCCTGGATCTCGGCGGCCGTACCGACCTGGAGGCCCTCGGCGGCGTCCTGGCCGCGGCGGACGCCGTCGTGGTGGGCAACACCGGCCCCGCGCACCTGGCCGCCGCCGTCGGCACCCCGGTGGTCAGCCTGTTCGCGCCGGTCGTACCGGCGGACCGGTGGCGGCCGTTCGGCGTGCCGCACCTGCTCCTCGGACGGCAGGACGCGCCGTGCGCCGGAAGTCGCGCCCGGGTCTGTCCGGTCGAGGGCCACCCCTGTCTGGACACGCTCACCGGCTCGCAGATCGCCGAGGCGGTCTCCCGGTTGACCGCTCCGGCCCCTGCTCCGGCCGCTGTCGCGGGCCGGTGCGCGGATCCCGTGCCGGTGCCGCCACGGCCCGCGGCCGGGTCGGCCGGGAACGTCGGGAACACCGGGACGGCCGGGAACACCGGGACGGCCGGGAACATCGGGAACGTCGGGAAGATCGGGACGGTCGGGAAGATCGGGTCGGTCGGGAAGGTGACGTCATGAGAATCCTGCTGTGGCACGTGCACGGCTCCTGGACCACCGCGTTCGTCCAGGGTCCGCACACCTACCTGGTGCCGGTCCTGCCCGACCGGGGCCCGGACGGCCTCGGCCGCGCCCGGACCTTCGACTGGCCCGCGAACGTGGTCGAGCTGACCCCGCAGGAGCTCCGCTCCACCGACGTCGACCTGGTGGTCCTCCAGCGCCCGCACGAGGCGCCGCTCGCCGCCCGCTGGCTGGGCCGCACGCCCGGTCGGGACGTCCCGGCGGTCTACCTGGAGCACAACAGCCCGCACGGCGCCGTCCCCGACACCCGCCACCCGATGGCGGACCGGGACGACGTGGTCGTCGTCCACGTGACCCACTTCAACCGGCTGTTCTGGGACTGCGGGCGCACCCGCACCGAAGTGATCGAGCACGGCATCGTCGACCCCGGCCACCAGTACACCGGTGTGGTCGGGAGTGCGGCCGTGGTGGTGAACGATCCCGTCCGCCGCGGCCGCACGACCGGCACGGACCTGCTGCCCCGCTTCGCGCGGGAGGGCCCGTTGGACGTGTTCGGCATGGGCACGGCCGGGCTCGCCGCCCACCTCGGCCTGCCGACGGACCGCTGCCGGGTGGCCGAACTGCCGCAGTCCCGGCTGCACGCCGAGATGGCACGCCGGCGGCTCTACCTGCACCCGGTGCGCTGGACCTCGCTCGGGCTCTCGCTGCTGGAGGCCATGCACCTGGGCATGCCGGTGGTCGCCCTGGCCACCACCGAGGTGACCCAGGCCGTACCGCCCGGCTCGGGAGTGGTCTCCACCGACCCCGACGTCCTGGCCGGGGCCGTCCGCCGCTACCTCGCGGACCCGGCCGCCGCCGCCGACGACGGCCGACGGGCGCGCCAGGCCGCGCTCGGGCGCTACGGGCTGAAGCGGTTCCTGGGCGACTGGGAGCGTCTGATAGATGAGGTGACACAGTGACCGGACAGCTGAAGGTCTCCCTGGTCTCCGAACACGCCAGTCCGCTGGCGGTGCTCGGCGGCGTGGACGCGGGCGGCCAGAACGTCCACGTCGCCGCGCTCGCCGGCGCCCTCGCCGACCTCGGCCACCAGGTCGTCGTGCACACCCGGCGCGACTCCCCCGACCTGGCCGACGAGGTCGTGATGCGACCGGGCGTCACCGTCCACCATGTGGCCGCCGGCCCGCCCCGCCCCGTCCCCAAGGACCAACTCCTGCCGTACATGGCGGAGTTCGGCGACGTACTGGCGGCCTACTGGGCCCGCCGCAGACCGGACGTCGTGCACTCGCACTTCTGGATGTCGGGTCTGGCCGCCCTGCGCGGGGCGCGCCGCCTGGGGATACCCGTCGCCCACACCTACCACGCGCTGGGCACGGTCAAGCGCCGGCACCAGGGCGCCGAGGACACCAGCCCCGCGCAGCGCATCGCCCTGGAGGCGCACCTCGGCCGCACGGCCGCGCGGGTGATCGCCACCTGCAGCGACGAGGTGACCGAACTCCTCGCCATGGACGTGCCCGCGGACCGCATCAGGGTCGTGCCGTGCGGCGTCGACCACCGGCGTTTCAGTCCGCAGGGGGAGACGGCGCCGCGGACCGCTCCGCACCGGCTGCTCGCCGTGGGGCGGCTCGTGCCGCGCAAGGGCGGCGCGACCGCCCTGGAGGCGCTCGCCCACCTGCCCCGCACCGAACTCGTGATCGCCGGGGGCCCGCCGGCCGACCGGCTCGGCACCGACCCGGAGGGCCGGCGCCTGCGGTCACTGGCCGCCGACCTGGGCCTGACGGACCGCCTGGTGCTGCTGGGCGGTGTGCCCAGCACCCGGATGCCGGCCCTGCTGCGCAGCGCGGACCTGGTGGTCTGCCCGGCCTGGTACGAGCCGTTCGGCATCGTCCCGTTGGAGGCGATGGCCTGCGGGGTGCCGGTGGTCGCCACGGCGGTCGGCGGGCACCTCGACACGGTGGCCGACGGCCGGACGGGTCTGCTCGTGCCCGCCGGATCCGGTGCGGCGCTCGCCGCCGCCGCCACCGAACTGCTCCGCGACCCCCTGCTCCGGCGCACCTACGGCGCCGCCGGACGGCGGCGCGTCCTCGCCTTCTACGGCTGGGACCGCGTCGCCGCGGGCACCGAGAAGGTCTATCAGGAGATGGTGCGACCGACCGGCCCGGCCCTGCCGCTGCGGGTCCGCACCGGGGCACCCGTCCGCACACCGTCAGGAGGACTGTGATGAGCGCGCACTCCCACGACTCGGCGCACGACCTCGAACAGGCGGCGCGGCACTGCGCGGCACTGGAGCGCGCGGTACGGACGCTGCGCGGCGACCAGCTGCCGCTGCTCACCGGGTGGGGCCAGGCCCTGGCCGGCCTGCTGTCGGCCGGGGGGCGGCTGCTGGCCGCGGGCAACGGCGGCAGCGCCGCCCAGGCCCAGCACCTGACCGCCGAACTGGTCGGGCGCTACCGCGGCGAACGCCCCGCCTTCTCGGCGATCTCGCTCCATGCCGAGACGTCCTCGCTGACCGCGATCGGCAACGACTACGGCTTCCAGGAGGTGTACGCCCGGCAGGTGTCCGCGCACGGCAGGCCCGGTGACGTCCTGGTCCTGATGTCGACCTCCGGCCGCAGCCCCAACCTGCTCAGGGCCGCCGACGTCGCCCGGGCCGGCGGGCTCGGGGTCTGGGCGATGACCGGCCCGGCGCCCAACCCGCTGGCCGGGCGGGCGGACGAGACCCTCGCGGTGGCCGGCGAGACGGCCGCCACCGTCCAGGAGGTGCACCTGACGGCGCTGCACCTGCTGTGCGAGGCCTTCGACGCGGCACTGGCCCGCCGCGACGGCGAGCACCGCGGCGATCACCGAAGCGAGCACCGCGGCGCCGCCGACAGCGCCGCCGACAGCGCTGCGCGCGTCCGGCCGGCCGGGGAGGTCGCATGAGCGGGCCCATCGTCGTGGTGGGCGACAGCCTGCTCGACGTCGACATCGACGGCACGGCCACCCGGCTGGCCCCCGACGCGCCCGTCCCGGTGGTCGACGCCGACACGGAGCACAGCCGGCCCGGCGGCGCCGCCCTCGCCGCCGTGCTGGCGGCCCGCACCGGACAGGAGGTGGTCCTGCTCACCGCGCTGGGACGGGGAGAGGCCTCGGTGGCGCTACGGCACCGGCTCGCCGGGCGGGTCCGGCTCGCCGAGATCCCGCTGGAGGGCGACATCCCCGTCAAGACCCGGATCCGGGTGGACGGCAGGCCCCTCCTGCGGATCGACCGGGGCGGCGGCAGCCCCGGCCCGCCGGGCGACGACGCCCGGCGGCTGCTCGACTCGGCCGGCGCGGTCCTGGTGGCGGACTACGGCAGGGGCGTGGCCGGAGCGCTCGGGCCGCTGCTGGCCGCGGCCGCCCGCCGGCGCCCCCTGGTCTGGGATCCCCACCCGCGCGGCAGCACCCCCGTCCTCGGTGCGCGGCTGGTCACGCCCAACGCCGCCGAGGCCCGGTCGATGGCGGCCCCGCTCGACCCGGGCCGGGCCGACGGGCACCGGCTCGCCGACCACACCCGGCACGCCGCCCTCCTCGCCCGGCACTGGCGGGCCGCGGCGGTGGCCGTCACCCTGGGCCCGCGGGGCGCCCTGCTCAGCCGCGGGACCGACAGCCCGATCCTGCTTCCCGCGCCCTACGCGGCGGACGGGGATCCGTGCGGCGCCGGCGACTGCTTCGCCGCCTTCGCGACCGCGGCCCTGGCGCGGGGCGCGATCGTCGAGGAGGCGGTCCACAGCGGGGTGGTCGCCGCGACCGAGTTCGTCGCCCGGGGCGGCGCCGGCGCGACCGCGCTCCCGCCTGCCGCGGGCCACCCCCACGACGGCCAGCCGGCGGGCCACCCCCACGACGGCCGGCCCGCGGACCCCGCGGCCCTGGCGGCGGCCGTCCGCGCCCGCGGCGGCACCGTGGTCGCCACCGGCGGCTGCTTCGACCTGCTGCACGCCGGCCACGTCGGCCTGCTGGAGTCGGCGGCCCGCCTGGGGGACTGCCTCATCGTCTGCCTCAACTCCGACGCCTCCGTCCGACGGCTGAAGGGCCCGACCCGGCCGCTCAACCCCGTCGGCGACCGGGCCAGGGTGCTCGCGGGCCTCGGCTGCGTCGACGCCGTCGCCGTCTTCGACGAGGACACCCCCGACGACGTCCTCCGGACGCTGCGCCCGCACGTCTGGGTGAAGGGCGGCGACTACACCGTCGACTCCCTGCCGGAGGCCGACGTCCTCGCCGGGTGGGGCGGCCACGCGCTCGTGCTGCCGTACCTGAGCGGCCGGTCCACCACCGCCCTCGCCGACCGCGCCGCTGCCGCGCAGCCCGCCCGGGAAAGCGCATGAGCCAGGCGGACCAGCCACCGCGGATCCTCGTCCTGCGCGCCCTGGGCCTCGGCGACCTGCTCACCGGGGTGCCGGCGCTGCGCGCCCTCCGCCGCCACCACCCCGGCCACGAGCTGGTCCTGGCCGCCCCCGCCCGGCTCGCCCCGGCGGTGGCGGCCACCGGCTGCGCGGACCGGCTGCTGGCCACCTCCGCCCCCGGCCGCGAGGTGCCCCGCCGACTCGCCTGGGACGCCCCGCCGCCCGCCCTGGCCGTCGACCTGCACGGCAACGGCGAGGACAGCCGCCGCCCCCTGCGGGCACTGCGCCCGGCCCGCCTGATCGGCTTCGACCCGCCGGCCGGCGACCGCCCCGCCGGGGCCGCCTGGCGCGAGAACGAGCACGAACGGGACCGCTGGTGCCGGCTGCTCCGCTGCCACGGCATCCCCGCCGACCCCGGCGACCTGCGGATCCCCCACCCGACCGGGCCCTCGGAAGCCCCCGGGGCCGTGGTCCTGCACCCCGGCGCCGACGCGCCGGCGCGCCGCTGGCCGGCCGCGCGCTTCGCGGCGGTGGCGCGCGAACTGCGCCGCTGCGGGCGACCGGTGGTCGTCACCGCCGGCGCGGGGGAAGGCGGGCTCGCCCGCGAGGTGGCCGCGATGGCCGGCCTGCCTCCGGCGGCGGTGGTCGGCGGCACCTCGGACGTGCCGTTCGACCGCCTCGCCGCCCTCGTCGCGCACGCCGCCGCCGTGGTCGCCGGGGACACCGGCCCGGCCCACCTGGCCACCGCCTTCGGCACGCCCTCCGTCACCCTCTTCGGCCCCGTCTCGCCCGAGCTCTGGGGCCCTCCGGCGTGCGCCCGGCACCGGGTCCTCTGGCGCCCGGACGCCACCGACGGCCTCCGGCCCGGCGACGCCCACGGCGCGTCCCCCGACCCCCGGCTGCTGCGGATCGGCCCCGACGACGTGCTCTTCGAGCTGGACGCCCTGCTCCGCCCCGGCGGGACAGGCAGCGCCGGCCATACCGTCGGTCCCGCACACGGCCGGCCGGGAGGTGACGGCGACCCATGCGCCACCCTCCCCCGCTAGCCGGCCCCCGGGTCGGCGTCGTGATCATCACCCGCAACCGCCGGCAACGCCTGCTGCACACCCTCGACCAGCTCCAGAAACTGCCCGAGACGCCGCCGGTGCTCGTCGTGGACAACGCCTCCGAGGACGGCACACCGGCCGCCGTCCGCCAGCACCACCCCGCCGTGCTGGTGCGCGAACTGCGCCGCAATCGGGGCGCCGTGGCGAGGAACCTGGGCGTCGAACAACTCGGCACCCCCTACGTGGCCTTCAGCGACGACGACTCCTGGTGGCAGCCCGGCGCCCTCTCCCTGGCCGCCGACCTCTTCGACCGGCACCCCCGGCTGGGGCTGATCTCCGCCACCACCCGGGTCGGGCCCGACAGCCGGCCCGACCCCCTCGACCACTTCCTCGCCGCCTCCCCGCTCGGCACGGCCCCCGACCTGCCCGGGCCGTCCGTGCTCGGCTTCCTCGCCTGCGCCAGCGTCGTCCGCCGCACGGCGTTCCTCCAGGTGGGGGGCTTCCACCCGGTACTCCAGTTCGGCGGGGAGGAGACCCTGCTGGCGCTCGACCTGGCCGCCGCGGGCTGGGGCGTCACCCACTGCCCGGGCGTCGTCGCCCACCACCACCCGGACCCCGGCCCCCGGCCCGGCCGGGTCGTCCGGATGCGCCGCAACGAACTGCTGACCTGCTGGCTGCGCCGGCCCTGGCCCCGCGTCGCCCGGCAGCTCACCGACCTCGTCCGCGACGCGACCCGGGATCCGCAGGCCGCCCGCGCGCTCGCCGCCGCACTCCCCCGGCTGCCCGCCGCCCTCGCCGAGCGCCGGCCGCTGCCTGCGGCGGTCGAGGAATCCGTGGCCCGCCTCGAACGGGCCGCGCCACCCGCCCAGGAGCCGATGTGACCGACCCGCGAACCGGCGTCGCCGTGATCACCCACAACCGCCGCGACGAACTCCTGCACACCCTCGACCGGCTCGCCCGCCTGCCCGAGAAACCGCCCGTCGTGGTCGTCGACAACGCCTCCGCCGACCGCACCGCCGACGCCGTCCGCCACCACCACCCCGAGGTCCGCCTGCTCACCCCGGGCCGCAACCTCGGCGCCTGCGGCCGCAACCTCGCCGCGCGCGAATTCGACTGCCGCTACCTGGCGTTCAGCGACGACGACACCTGGTGGGAGCCCGGCTCGCTGCGCGCCGCCGCCGATCTGCTGGACGCCCACCCGGACGTGGCCACCGTCACCGCCCGGATCCTCGTCGACGATCCGGCCGAGCCCGGCCGACCGCCCACGGAGGACCCGATCGTGGCCGAGCTGCGCGACTCCCCCCTGCCGGCCCCGGCCGGCCTGCCCGGCCCCGCCCTCGGCTCCTTCCTCGCCGGTGCCACCGTCGTCCGGCTGTCCGCCTTCCGGGCGGCCGGCGGCTTCTCCCCCCGGCTCTGGCTGGGCGGCGAGGAGGAACTGCTCGCCCACGACCTCGCCTCGGCCGGCTGGTGGCTCGTCTACGGCCCCCACCTCACCGTCCACCACCGGCCGTCGCCCCTGCGCGATCCGACGCTCAGGCGCCGCCACGGGATCCGGAACACCCTGTGGACGACCTGGCTCCGCCGCCCGCCCGCCACCGTCCTGCGCCGCACCGCGCACCTGGCCCGCACCGTCCCGCGGGACGCCGTCTCCGTGCGGGCCTTCGCCGAGGCCGCCGCCGGCCTGCCCTGGGTCCTGCGGGAGCGGCGGAGGCTGCCGAGCCGCGTCGAGTACGGGCTGCGCCTGCTGGAACGGCCCCAGCGGGCCTCGACCGCCCGCCGCTACGTCGGCTGAGCGGAGGCCGCGACGGCCGCCCGGCCAAGCCGGGCGCGACGGACGTCACGAGGTTCCGGAGCCGACGGGTCACGGCATCAGAATCAGAGGAATCAGAGGAAGAGGATCTCGCGGGCCCCGAGGCACTGCTCCGGCGGCGCTGCCGGCACCGGGGCGCGGTCGGCGTCCAGCGCCCGTCGCTTCGAGGACGCGGCTCCGGGCGGCAGCGCGACCCGCGCGGCGCGCTGCCAGGGCTCGTCGCAGGCCGCCGGCGCGCAGCGGTGGCCAGGCACCCAGTACTCGACCAGCGGCGGGCGGAGCCGCAGCGAGCACGCCAGCAGCGCGGCCCACCGCGCGGCCCCCGGGTCGCTCCCCCGGTCTCCGCACCAGGGAGCGGCACACAGGTCGAACCCCCGGACGAGGGACGGGAGCCGGCGCATGACTTCCTCGGGCCGCGATCCGTCGAGCCGGACGACCTCCGCCCGCAGGGCGCCCAGCCAGGCGAGCCAGGTCAGCGGGGCGTCGGGCGAGGCCGTGCCGGGCACCAGCGCACCGCCGGTCACGACGATCCGCAGCCGCGCCCGGGAGGAGGCCAGCATCGACATGCAGCCGCCGAATCCGACGACGGCGTCGCGCAGCGGGGCGGCGAGCACGACGGCTCCCCGCACTCCCTCGAGTGCCCTCGCCGGTTCCGGCGTGCCCCGAAGCCGTTGCGGGGGCCGGTGGGTCCGCACAGTCCCTTCCATCGGCAGCCGTCCTTTCCCGGGCGCAGCGCGGTCGGAGGCCCCCGGAGGGGTGCGACGTCCGCGCTGGAAGCCCTTCGAGTCCCGGATCTGCGCCACGGGCCGCCGTGCGGTGGCCCCGGCGTCACCGTCGCGAGCGGACGGACGTCTTCGGACGCCGGTGCGGTCCGCCGCGACCTGGCGGGTGCGCTTCCTTCCCCGATCAGTGTGGCCCCACCGTTCGGAGTACGCCCGGCGGCGGGCGGCCGGCGGGGTTTCCGCCGGTCTCGGTGCGGGACGAACCGTCACGATCGGTGCCCACGGCACCCCGCTGCCGGGCGTCGGGCGGGGCCGCCGGCTCGGTGTGAGGGACGCCACGAGGCCGGAAAGTGCCAGGTCACCGAGGGTTCCGCGGCGTGCCGGCCGGGATGTGACATGGCTGACCGTTTGCGATCGGGCGACGGTCGATGAGGATGGACGGCGCTGCCCCGGCGCTGTCCGGCGGCGAGCTTCCCGGTCCCCCACGGCACATCGTCCGCCCGGATCGAACCCTCCCCCCTTTTCCCGACCCGATCCAGGTGTGAGACGTGCTGCCCACCGCCAAGACGGTGCCGACCGCCCGGCGTGCCCTCCTGCCCTTCCAGCGGAGCGGCCCTACCAGTCCTTCCCGACCCGACGGAGGGCGACGAGCCCCCGCACCGGCCGGCCCCGAGCGGGACCGGTCGGGCTCGCGCGCGCCGTGGCGCTCGCTGCGCCACCGCAGCATGCGGTGGTGGTCGCTGGCGAACCTGGTGTCGAACGCCGGCGCCTGGATGCAGCTGACCGTGCAGAACCTCCTGATCCTCCAGCTGACCGGCTCGGCCACCGTCACCGGCCTGTCCCTCTCCCTGCAGGTGGCACCCGGCCTGCTCCTCGGCATGGTCGGCGGCGCGGCGGTCGACCGCTGGCCCCGCAAGCTCACGGCTGCCGTCAGCCAGGGAGCCCTGGGCGTGATCGCCTTCACCACGGCGGCGCTGGTCGCGCTGGACTCGCTCAGCGTGCCCGTCCTGATGGGCCTCGCCGTGGTCACCGGTCTGATCGCCACCGTCGAGGGCCCGGCCTGCGCCCTGCTGGGCAACGATCTGGTGCCGTCGGAGGACGTGCCGTCGGCGATCTCGGTCGGCTCGGTCGTCCACAGCGTCGGCCGGCTGGCGGGCACCGCGCTGGCCGGGGTCGCCGTGGGACTGTTCGGGATGGCGAGCGCCTACCTGGCCAACGGCGTCTCCTTCCTGCTGGTGGCACTGGTCATCCCGTTCCTGCGGCCCGCCCCGGGCGTGGCCCCGGTAACCGAGGCCGCGCCGCCGGCCCGGCAGAGCGTCCGGGACGGCCTCGCCTTCTTCCGCAGCCGGCGACAGCTGGTCGCGCTGGCCTGCCTGACCGGGCTCGGGTCCGTCCTGGGCCGCAACTACGGGCTCACCCTGGCCGCCCTGGTCAGCGGCGGTCTGCACGGCGGAGCCAGGGAGTACGGGCTCATCGCCACCGTCCTGGCGGTCGGCGGTACGGCGGGGGCCGTCCTCGCCGGCCGGCTGCGCAACCCCTCGGTGGGCCTGGTGGCCGGGCTGACCGCCGCCGGCGGCGCCCTCCAGGCGGTGGCGGGGCTGTCGCCGACCCTGCTGTTCCTGGCCCTCCTGGTGATCCCGATGGCCGTGCTGGAATCCCTGAGTGACACCGCCACCACCACCATCCTGCAGACCGACCCGCCGGCCCACCTGCGCGGGCGGGTGCTGGGGGCGTGGCGCAGCGTCAGTACCGTCTGGGGTCTGGCGGGGCCGCCGCTGCTGGGCGCCTCGATCCAACTGCTGGGCGCCCGGGGCGCGCTGGTGACCGGGGGCCTGTTGGTCGGCGGGACGGTCAGCGGTGCGGCCGCCTCGGTCCGGCGCCGGTCGGCGGGCACACCGGCCGCGTCGGCCACACCGGTCACGCCGGCCACTCCGGTCACCGCGGCGGCTCCGGTGGGCCCGAAGCCCGAGTCGGTCGCCATCGCGGCCTGAGGCCGAAGGGCCGGCCGCTCAGGGCGGGGTCACCCGAGTGGCGGAAACCCGCCGACTGCGGTCGCGGCCTTCGGAGCGGTCGCCGATGCTGTTCGTGCTGCCACACCCGGGAGGATGGACACGCCATGAGCTCTGGCCGCGGCGCCGAGCGCCGCAGGGCGCCCGTCATTACGTCCTCAGTTCCCGCGACCGGTCCGGCGACCGGGCCGAGTGGGGCGTCCGACGCGACGCTCCTCGCCACCCCGCCGTCCGGGCTCTGGCTGTACGTCGCCCCGGGCGCGCACCGCCGCCCCCCGCTTCCGTCGAGGACGCCCGCCGCGGTGCTCTTCGACCGGGACGGGACGCTGGTCGAGGACGTGCCGTACAACGGCGATCCGGCCCTGGTCCGGCCCGTTCGCACCGCGCGGGCCGCGCTGGAGCTGCTGCGGGCGAACGGCGTGGCGGTCGGGGTGGTCAGCAACCAGTCCGGTGTCGCCCGCGGCCTGCTCGACCGGGCCCGCCACGACGCCGTGCGGGCCCGGGTGGAGGAGTTGCTGGGGCCGTTCGACGTCTGGGCGGTCTGTCCGCACGGGCCGCAGGACGGTTGCGGCTGCCGCAAGCCCGCCCCGGGGCTGGTGGTCGCGGCCTGCGAGGCGCTCGGCGTCCCGGCGTCCCGGGCCGCCGTGGTCGGGGACATCGGCTCCGACGTGGAGGCCGCCCGGGCCGCCGGAGCCCGCGCCGTGCTCGTCCCGACCCCGGTCACCCGCGCCGAGGAGGTCGCCGCCGCCCGCGAGCAGGCGGCCGACCTCCTCGGCGCGGTGCGGCTCCTGCTCGGACCGCCCGTCGGGGGCCCGCCTTGAGGACGCCGGTGGTCCACCGCTCCTGTCGAGCGGTCGAGGCGTAGGGCAGCAGGGCCGTCTCGCGGCGCCAGGTTCAGGAGTGCGGCGGGGAGGACCCCGCTCGTGAAACGCCCGTCGTGGGGGCAGGTTCGCCCCGCTGTGCACGGCGCACTTCAGGTGGCCGTGAGCGCCCCAGGGGGAACTCTGTGCGCCCTACCGGTGTCCGCGGGCGGCGGAAATGATGAGCGCACCGCACATGAACCAGGCGATCCGCACCCCTGTCCCTCGGCCAGGCGGACACGCGGCGGAAGGAGCTCATGGTGTTGCTTCTCATCTCCCCGGACAGCGTCGAGGAAGCCCTCGACTGTGCGAAGGCGGCGGAGCACCTCGACATCGTCGACGTGAAGAAACCCGACGAGGGCTCGCTCGGCGCCAACTTCCCCTGGGTCATCCGGGAGATCCGCGACACGGTACCGGCGGACAAGCCGGTGTCCGCCACCGTGGGCGACGTCCCGTACAAGCCCGGCACGGTGGCGCAGGCCGCGCTCGGCGCGGTCGTCTCCGGCGCCACGTACATCAAGGTCGGCCTCTACGGCTGTACGACGCCCGACCAGGGCATCGAGGTGATGCGCGCGGTCGTCCGGGCGGTGAAGGACCACCGTCCGGACGCGCTCGTCGTCGCCTCCGGCTACGCCGACGCCCACCGCATCGGCTGTGTCAACCCGCTCGCCCTGCCCGACATCGCCGCCCGCTCCGGTGCCGACGCGGCCATGCTCGACACCGCCATCAAGGACGGCACACGGCTGTTCGACCACGTCCCGCCGGAGGTCTGTGCCGAGTTCGTCCGGCTGGCGCACGCCTCCGGCCTGCTCGCTGCCCTCGCGGGCAGTGTCCGGCAGGCCGACCTCGGCCCGCTGACCCGCATGGGCACGGACATCGTGGGCGTGCGGGGAGCGGTCTGCGAGGGCGGCGACCGCAATGCCGGGCGGATCCGGCCGCACCTGGTGGCCGCCTTCCGGGCGGAGATGGACCGGCAGGCCAGGGAGCACGCCGTCGGCGTCCCCGCCGTGAACTGACCGCCGGCATGCCGACGCCTGAGGCCGGCCGCGTCCGCGGACGCCGGGCCGGACGTTTCCCCGTCGTCGACCCGGCCACCGGGGAGACCTTCGACGAGGCCCCCGACCAGCAGCCGGACGAGTTGGACGCCGTGGTCGCCCGCGCCGAGCGGACCTGGCGCGGCTGGCGCGCCGACCCCGCCGCCCGCGCGGCCGCGTTGAGCGGCGCGGCCGACGCCGTGGAGACGGCCGGCGGCGACCTCGCCCGGCTGCTCACCCGGGAGCAGGGCAAGCCCCTGGCCGAGTCGGCCGCGGAGGTCGCCCGTACGGCGGCCCGCCTGCGGTACTTCGCCGACCTGGCCCCCCGGACCCGCCGGATCGACGACGGCCGGCCCGTGCGGAGCGAGATCCGCTGGCGCCCCCTCGGCCCGGTCGCCGCGATCGTGCCGTGGAACTTCCCCCTCCAGCTCGCGGCGGCGAAGTTCGCGCCCGCGCTCGCGGCGGGCAACACCGTGGTCCTCAAACCGTCGCCGTTCACCCCGCTCGCCACCCGGCTGCTCGGCTCCGTCCTCGCGACCGCCCTGCCCGAGGACGTCCTGACCGTGGTCACCGGCCGTGAACCGCTCGGGAGCCGCCTCGCGTCCCACCCGGGCATCCGCCACGTCACCTTCACCGGTTCGGTGCCCACCGGGCGGGCCGTCGCCGCGGCGGCGGCCGCCTCGCTCGCCCGGGTCACCCTGGAGCTGGGCGGCAACGACGCCGCCGTCCTGCTGGACGACGTCGACGTGGACCGGATCGCGGACCGGCTGTTCTGGGCGGCGTTCCGCAACTGCGGGCAGGTCTGCATGGCGGTCAAACGCGTGTACGTCCCGGCCCGGCTGCACGCCGACGTCGTCGAAGCCCTCGCCCAGCGCGCGAAGGCCGTCGCCGTCGGTCCCGGCCTCGACCCCGGCACCTGGCTGGGGCCGGTCAACAACGCCCCGCAGCTGGCCCGGGTCGAACAGGTCACCGAGCAGGCCCTGGCGGACGGCGCCCGGGCGGCGTCCGGCGGCCACCGGCTGGACGGGCCCGGGTACTTCTACGCGCCCACGATCCTCACCGACGTCCCGCCCGACAGCGCGGTGGTGACCGGCGAGCAGTTCGGGCCGGTCCTGCCGGTGCTGCCGTACCGGAGCCTGGACGAGGCCGTCGACGCGGCCAACGGCACCGGCTTCGGGCTGGGCGGCTCCGTCTGGGGCACGGACCTCGACCGGGCCGAGGCGGTGGCCGACCGGCTCGAATGCGGCACCGCCTGGATCAACCACCACGCCGAACTGTCCCTCGCCCAGCCCTTCGTGGGCGTCAAGGACAGCGGAGTCGGCGTCGCGGGCGGACCGTGGGGGCTCTACGGCAACCTCCGGCCGTTCGTCGTCCACCGCCCGCAGGAGTCGTGACGATGAGGTTCCAGGCGGCCGTACTGCGCTCGTACGAAGGCCCGTTCACGGTCGAGGAGGTGGCCCTGCGGACGGAACCCGCCGCCGGGGAGATCCTGGTCGAGATCGCGGGCACCGGGATGTGCCGGACCGATCTCGCGGTCCGGCGATCCGCCGGCCGCAGCCCGCTGCCGGCCGTCCTCGGCCACGAGGGCGCCGGCGTCGTGGTGCGGACGGGAGGCGGCCCTGACAGCGCGATCACCGTGGGCGACCACGTCGTGCTGAGCTTCGACTCCTGCGGACACTGCCGGAACTGCCTCGGCGCGGCGCCCGCCTACTGCGACTCCTTCGCCTCCCTCAACCTCTTCGGAGGACGCGGGGAGGAACCACCGCGGCTCACCGACACGACCGGGAAGGCCCTGGCACCCCGCTGGTTCGGCCAGTCCTCGTTCGCCGAGTACGCGCTCGTCCCGGCCCGCAACGCCGTCCGGGTCGACCCCGCGCTGCCGCTCGACCTGCTCGGGCCCCTCGGCTGCGGCTTCCTCACCGGCGCCGGAGCCGTGCTGAACACCTTCCGCGCGGGCCCCGGCGACACCCTGACGGTCCTCGGCGCCGGAGCCGTGGGCCTGGCCGCGGTGCTGGCGGCCACCGCCGCCGGCGCAGTGACCGTGGCCGTCGACCGGCATCCCGGGCGGCTCGCCCTGGCCGAACGGTTCGGCGCGATCCCCCTGCCCGCCGGAACGGCCGCACTGCCCGAACGGATCCGACGGCTGACCGACGGCGGCGCGCAGTACGCCCTGGACACCACGGCCTCGGCCCCGCTCATCAACAGCGCGCTCCAAGCCCTGCGCCCCACCGGCAGCCTCGGCCTGGTGGCACGTCTGCACACCGCGCTGCCGCTCGAACCGGGCACGCTCGACCGCGGCCGCAGCATCCGCCACATCTGCGAGGGCGACGCCGTACCCGCGCTGCTGATACCCCGGCTGACCGCGCTGTGGCAGGCCGGCCGCTTCCCCTTCGACCAGCTGATCCGCACCTACCCGCTGGCCGACGTCAACGAGGCCGAACGCGACTGCGACGCGGGCCGCGTGGTGAAACCCGTCCTGCTCCCGGAGCGAGGAAGCCGATGAGCGACGCACGCGGCACCGCCGACCCGTCCCACCCGACACCCACCCACCCCGCACTCCCCGCACCCACTCCCGCCCCCATCCCCGCCAACGGAGGAGACATGGCCGGCCCGGCGCAGCAGCAGACAGACGTGGAAGGCGTGGACGGAGGGGTCGGCCTGACCGCCCTCCTGGTCGCCGCGGCGCGGGCGATCGAGACCCGCCGCCCCGACAGCCTGGCCCAGGACGCCTACGCGGAACACTTCGTCCGCGCCGCCCCGGCCTGCACGAGGTGGCCGGTCCGCATCGAGCAGGTCCCGGACGGGGACGACAACCCGCTGTGGGGGCGCTTCGCCCGCTACTTCGGCCTGCGGACCAGGGTCCTCGACGACTTCCTCCTCCGGGCGGCCGGTACGAACGCCCGCCAAGTCGTCCTGCTGGGCGCGGGTCTCGACACCCGCGCCTTCCGGCTGGACTGGCCGTCCGACCTGGTGGTCTTCGAGATCGACCGGGCGGGCGTGCTGGACTTCAAACAGCGGGTGCTCACCGGCCTGTCGGCCGCCCCGAAGGTGAAGCGCGTCCCCGTACCGGTCGACCTGCGCGCGGACTGGGTCACCCCGCTGACCGCCGCCGGCTTCGACCCGGCCGCGCCGAGCGTCTGGCTGGCCGAAGGACTCCTCTTCTACCTGTCCAACCCCGCCGAGACCCGCCTCATCGACACGGTGCACCGGCTCACCGCGGGAGGCAGCGCCCTCGCCTTCGAGGCCAAGCTGGAGACCGACCTGCTGGCGTACCGCGACAGCCCGATCTACACGGCGACGCGGGAGCAGATCGGCATCGACCTGCTCCACCTCTTCGACAAGGGACCACGACCCGACTCCGCGGGCGACCTGACGGCCAAGGGCTGGTCCACCTCGGTGCACACACCCTTCGAGTTCACCCGCCGGCACCGACGCGGCCCCCTCCCCGAGCCCAACGACGCGCTGGAGGGCAACCGGTGGGTGTTCGCGCACAAGCCCCGGCCCTGACGCCCGCCCCTGCTCCTGGCTCCCGTGCCAGGAGCAGGGACGGTCCTGACGGGCCGTGTCACGCCACCCCGGCAGCCACCAGCTGGTCGCCCGGGATCCCGGCCATCTCCGGCGCGTAGTAGTCCTCGATGCCGGCGGCCCAGGTGGCCACGGTGATGCGGTCCTCGGCGTCCGGCCCGAAGGCGTCGAAGAGCGCGTCGATGTTGGCCGGCTTGAAGCCGATCGCCGTCATCAGCGACATGAAGAGCGGGCGCTCGATCAGGCCGTCCCCGTCGGTGTCGCCGAGCGCGGAGAGCGCCTCGGCGAACTGGGCGATGGTGGGGCCGAAGCGCTCGGGGTCGAGCACGAACGGACGGAACTCCTCGACGGTGATCACCCCGTCGCGGTCGGCGTCCAGTTCGGCGGCCAGCGTCGTCCAGTAGCGGCGGAACGCGGCCCGCATGGCGGCCTTGGCACCGTCGTCCGATGCGACGGCCGCCTTCAGGACCCGGTCGGTCATGAGGTCGAAGTCGTCGGAGTCGATGACTCCGTTGCCATTGGCGTCGAAGAGGGTGAAGACCAGTTCGATCCGCTTGGCGGCCTCGGTTCGCATGTGCGGCACCTGTCTGCTGCGGCCCGTCGATCCCGGGCCTGGCTCGATGAGTTCCCCTACGTAACCGTGCCGGGAGACAGGCGTGACGGTGGGGCGGTCTCCGCTACCGGAAGGAGTGAGTCCTCCGACAATCGGCCCGCACCGGACGGCCATGGCGTGCCGGGTGCAGCCGACGTGTACGGGCCGTGTTGACCGGCACCGGGTTCGGGGAGGACCACCATCCTGTGCGGCCGGGCGGCCGGATCGACCTGAACGGCAACACGATGCCCGGCCGGCCGCAAGCAGGACGGCCGCCGGGCTACTTCCCGGCCTCCGGCCCGTACCACTGCATGGCCTGGCCGGTGACGGCGGCGACGCAGTCGAAGTCCCGGTCGCGGTGGAGCAGGGTGAGCCCTTGGAGCTCGGCGGTCGCCGCAATGACGAGGTCGACCGGGCCGGCGCTGCGGTGGGTGCCGCGTGCGGTGAGCAGCCCCTGGACCTGCCAGGCCCGATCGTAGGCCCGGTCATCGACCGGAACCCACCCGAACAGCGCGCGCATGTCCTCCACGCCGCGCTTCCGGTCGGCGACGGAGCGGGCGCTGTAGAAGTACTCGAGCTCGGTGATGGGGCACACCGCGACCAGTCCGGCTGCGGCGGCCTGATCCCAACCGAATGCCTCGGCGTCGGCGCGCATCAGACGTGCCAGTGCGCTGGTGTCGATCAGGAACCTGGCCGCGTTCATCGGCGGTAGTTCGCCTTGTCCTCAAGTACCTCGAGGTCGAACGCCCCCTCTGCCGCTGCGGCCCGCAGACGGGTGAGCGCGAGCGCCCGACGGCGGGTCTCCAGCACCTCGCGCAGCGCCGTGTTGACCGTCTCCTTCTTCGTGGCCGTCCCCAGGGCCTGGGCCACATCCGCGAGGAGGACATCGTCCACGTCGATCACGGTTCGCGTCACGCCGACCACCCCTTGATATCAGGCATTGCATCAAAGATATCACGCTGGATACATCGGCCGGTACCCCGGCCCGTGGGGGTCGCTGGTTCTGAGCCGCATGGTCGGAGTCCCTTCGTCGCGGCCGTGACCGGGCGGCGGGTGTGCGGGGCCCCGGCGGGCGCCGCGCCCCGCCGATCCGGGCGCGTCACCTGCCGGCGGTCTCCTCGGTGATCATCCGCATGAGCCCGGCGCGGCCGCCGTGGCGCAGTTCGCCGCGCTGGCGCACCGCCCCGTTGCCGTACCGGAAGAGGCGCTCGATGCCTGCGGTGATCAGGCGGCGGTCGCCGGACGAGTCGACGTGCGCGTCCACGTGGCCGAGCAGCGCGTCGACGGCGTCCTCGGCCGGGCGCAGCCGTCCGGCGAGGGGGTCGAAGAGCTCCGCGGTGCTGCCGTACCGCGCGGCGTGCCAGAGCGCGCTCTGCAGCAGCTCGGGCGGCCGGTCGGCGAGCCCGCCGCCCGTGCCGGGGTGCAGGGCGTGGGCGGCCAGGCAGCGGACGAGTCCGGCCAGGACCACCGCGTCGTCCGGCCTGAGCTGGACGTCCATCGTCCGTACCTCGACGGTGGGGTACCGCTCGGACAGCCGGGCCTGCCAGTAGAGCTGGCCCGTGTCGCGGATGAGGCCGCAGTCGACGAGGGCGCGGATGCGGCGGTCGTAGTCCTCGGCGTCGGTGAAGAGCGGCGGGCACCCGGTGACCGGCCACCGCCCGAACACGATCGTCCGCCAGCTCGCGAACCCGGTGTCGGCGCCCCGCCACAGCGGTGAGTTCGCGGCGAGCGCGGTCAGGACCGGGAGCCAGGGCCGGAGCCGGTTCAGCACGACGACGCCGGCCTCCCGGTCGGGTACGCCGACGTGGACGTGCATGCCGTTGATCAGTTGTTCGTCGGTGAGGGTCGGGGCGTCCTGCCGCATCTGCCGGTAGCGGGGCGACGGGGTGACGGGCACCGGCAGCCGGTCGGTGAAGGGCGCCGTCCCGGTCGCCGCCAGCAGGCACCCGCACTGCTCGGCCGCTTCGGCGAGGGCGAGCCGCAGCCGCAGCAGGTGGCCGCCGACCTCGTCGAGTTCCCGGCAGACCGGTGTCGCGACCTCCAACTGCGCCTGGAGCAGCTCCTGTTGGACCTCACCTTCGTCGAGCACCGGGTGCAGGCCGGCCGCCTCCCGGACGGCGGCCGCACGGGCGACCGGGTCGCCGGCCGCGGGGTCGACCAGCAGGTACTCCTCCTCCACACCAATCGTCAGCACGGCCCGCGCCTACCCGGACAGCGCGGTGGCAACCGTGCGCCACGGGCTCCGTCGACGGCCGGGCGAGCATGCGGAGGCGGGGATCAGCCGCTGCGGTCCACGCCCGACCACGGCCTGCGGCCCGAGGCCGGCGTTTCGCCGGTCGGGGCGTCGGGCAGGCGCAGCACGGCCCCGCGACCCGCAGGACGGGCACCGGGTGCACGCCTGTCATGGCACCGGGATGCGTCACCGGCCGCCGGAGCCCGCCCGCCGATCGCGGCGAGGGGACGGCGAAGGGTAGGCGAAGGAAGGAGACGAGGACATGAAGGCGGCGAAGGCCTCCCTGGGCCTCGGCGGCCCCGGCGCGGTATCTCCCGGTCTGGGCAAGAACGCCGGCACCGGCGCCGCGACCACCGCCGGGACGACCGGCACCGGCCCGGCCGGCTGAGCGGCCGGTCGCGTCAGGGCTGCGCGGGGAAACGGGCGTTGACCGGCCATACCGGGTGAACCATGCTGGAAGGGGTACCCGCTGCTGAAAGCTGCTGAAGGGGGCAGCCATGAGGCCATACGCTCGGGACGGCGAGTCCTCCCGCTTCGGCGCCGGCACCCAGCAGCTCGTCGTCGAGCGGTACTTCGGCCCCGACGCCACCGGAGTCGCGGTCCACGGCGTCGTCGACTGCGACAACGCACCGGAGCTGTACCGGGCGCTGCTGTCGGGGCTGCGCGCGACCCGGCGCTCCCTCGCCGTCGACCTGTCCGGGGTGTCCTTCTGCGACTGCGCTTGCCTCAACGTCCTGCTCGAACTCCGCCGCCGGGCCGGCGCCAGCGGCCGCAGCCTGGTCCTGAGCGGCTGCAGCCCGGTGGTGCTCCGCCTGTTCGACCTGACCGCCACCCTCGACGTCCTGCTCCCGGCCCGGCCCACCCGCTCCGTCCGGGCGGCTCGGCCCCGGCGCGGACGGGCCCGGGCGAGCAGCCACGCGCAGCTCCTGCGGTCCCACCGCGCACGTGTCGGCGACGGCCTCGGCCGGCCGGCCGAGGCCGTCGCCGACACGGCGGTGCCCGTTCCCCTCGGGGAGAGCGGCACGGCCGTCATCCGGCGGCTGGCCGCGCGCACCGTGGTCGAGCGGGCGAAGGGCATGCTCGCCGAGGCCTCGGGCGTCGGCCCGGACGTGGCCGGGGCGATGCTGTCGGACCGGGCGCGGCGCACCGGGCGGAGCGAGGCGCAGGTGGCTCGGCACATCGTCGGCGGGCTCACCGCCGTCACGGGCTCCGAACCGCTGGCCGGCACGGCGAAACGGGGTCGGTGACATGACGGACAGCGAGGCCGGCCCCGGCACCGCGGCACCCCCGTGGGCGTTCCGGCACAGCCTGCACCCGTACGCGGGGGACGCCGAGTTCATGGAAGGGACGATGTCCTTCGTCGAGGACGCGCTCAGCGATCGGCAGGCCGTCATCGTCGCGGTGGACGCGCGCAAGAGCGGGCTGCTGCGGGCCGAGCTGACGGGAGCCTGCGCGGCCGGGAGCGTGTCGTTCGTCGACCTCACCGCACTCGACGGGAACCCGGCCCGGCTCATCCCCACCTGGCGGGACCGGGTCGCCGCCGCCGCGTCCGGCGGGCAGCCGGTCCGGGCCGTCGGGGAGTCCCGGTGGACCGGGCGCACCGCCGCCCAGAGCACCGAACTGCGCCGCCACGAACGTCTCCTGAACCTCGCCTTCGCCCACGCGTCACCCGCCTGGTGGCTGCTCTGCCCCTACGACACGAGCATGGTCGACCCGGAGTCGCTGGCGTCCGCCAGGCGCTGTCACCCCCTGCTGGTCACCGCCCGCACCCACGGCGTCAACGCCGCCTTCGTCGAGGATCCCGACGAGGCCAGCCCGCTGCCGAACCCCCCGGTCGCCCACGACCTCCTGCGATTCGGCGTCGGCGGCCTGCACACGGTGCGGTCCCTGGTCGCCGACCGCGCGCGGCGGCACGGCCTCGACGCCGCCCGGATCGAGGACCTGGCGCTCGCGGCCGGCGAGGTCGCGGCCAACAGCCTCCAGCACGGCGGCGGCTGCGGCACCGTGCGGACCTGGGCCGAGGACGGCGTCCTGGTCTGCGACTTCCACGACGCCGGTTACCTGCGCGACCCGCTGGCAGGGCGGGTCAGACCGTCGCACGGCCGACCGGGCGGCCGGGGGCTCTGGCTGATCCAGCAGCTGTGCGACACCGTCCAGATCGTCTCCACGCCGCAGGACGGCACCACCGTCCGCCTGCACATGGCCGTCGACGGTGCGGGGCACTCCTGACCGGCGGGCCGCCGGCCCCTCGTTCCGGGGCGCCCTGCCGGGAGGGCCCGGTGGGGCGGCGCGACCGGTCGGACGCCGCGCGCCGACGGCGGGGAATCCTCGTACCATCGGTACCGGACGGCAGCGACCGGGTCGTTCCGGGGCCGGGCCGGAAGACGCGATCAGGGCGGTGGCATGAGTGAGCAGGCCCGTGCGGGCCGGATCCTGGCGGACGCCGTCGCCCGCGAGAACGGCACGCCCCTTCCGGAGCGCCTGTGCACCGCCTGCGTCCGGGCACTGCCCGTGGCCGGGGCCGTCATCGCCCTGACCGGCGACCGCGACACCCCGCCGCACGCCCTGTTCGCCAGCGACAGCGCGGCCGCCTCCGCGGAGGAGCTCCAGTTCACCCTGGGCGAGGGCCCGTCCGTCGAAGCGCTCCGCACCGGTCGGCCGGTCCTGGCCTACGACCTCGCGGGGCCGGGCGGCGACCGCTGGCCCGTCCTCGCCTCCACCCTGTCGAGCACCCCGCCGCGCATCGCCACGATCCTCGCCTCCCCGCTGCGGCTCCACGGCAGCCCGTTCGGCGTGCTCAGTCTCCACCGCCGCCACGGCGCACCGTTCCGCCGGGAGGACCTGGACGCCGTCCGGGTCGCGGTCGACACCAGCACCCTCGCCCTGATCGCCGCCTTCGAGGACGCTCCCGGGCTCCCCTCGTGGCTCGACCGGCCGGGGGTGGACGGCGTGGAGGTGGACCAGGCCGTCGGCATGGTCATGGTGCAGCTCGCCGCCTCGGCCGACACCGCCCTCGCCCGGCTGCGGGCGAAGGCCTTCGCGGAGGGCGTGTCCGTCGGGGACCTCGCGCGCGAGGTCGTCGCCCGCCGTCTGCGCTTCACCGACGACCGGACGGACAATGACCGACAGCCGTAGAAGGGGCGTAGCGTTGGCAGGGAAAGCGGAGGTGGCCATGGAACCCGAGAGGCGGCAGAACGAGGCGTTCGCCGGCCTCACCGAATCACTGGTCACCGACTTCGACCTCGCCGAGGTCCTGACCAGGGTGACGGAGTACTGCGTCACCCTGTGCTCGGCCGCCGGGGCGGGCATCGTGGTCGTGGACGCGGACGGCTCGCTGCGCGACGTCGCCTACTCCGGCGATGCCGTCCGCCGGCTGGAGTCCTTCCAGACGAGCCTGGGCGAGGGCCCCTGCGTGGACTGCGTCCGCACCGGGCGGCCCATCGCCGGTGTCGGCCTCGACGCCGCGGCCGACCGGTGGCCGCGCTTCGCCCCGGCCGCCCGGCAGGCGGGCTACGCCTCCGTCCGGGCACTTCCGCTGCACGTCGGCAGCACCGTGGTGGGTGCGCTCAACCTGTTCGACTCCGAGGTCGGCGAGGCCCCGGAGGCCGACCTGCTCCGGGCGCAGACCCTCGCCGACCTCGCCGTCATCGCCCTCGTCCAGCACGGCACCAAGAACGCGCCGTCGCGGGCCAGGGAAGCAGTCGCCCACACTCTGATGAGCCGCTCCCTGATCGAACGGGCCAAGGGCATCCTCGCCGAGAGCGGCGACCTGACCATGGACCAGGCCGACCTGCTGCTGCGCAGCCACGCCCGGAACAACGGCGACGGCAGCCTCAGCCTCCTCGCGGAGAAACTCGTCAGCCGCGAGATCACCGCGCACCACGTCCTCTCCTCGGCCGGCTCCCCCGCCTGACCGCCCAGGCGGCGCCGAACGGCGAGGCAGCGCGAGCAGCGAGTTCTCGACCCATCCGTCCCAGCGCATCGGTCCTCCGGCACAGCACTCGGAACCTCCCGCCACCCCGAGTCTTTCCCCCATCCGCGCCCCCGAACGCGAACTCACCGCCCACAACCCGGCCCGAACACCCAGCTCCCGACCAGCAACTCGCCGTCACCCCCGGCTACGACGAGACGATCCACCGCGAGCCTGCGGCGATGGCCGGGATTCCCGGTCGGCGGAGCCCGCTGTCAGCCGGTTGTCAGTGACCGCCTGATGCAATGGGGCCGGATCCGCCGGAGCATCCGGACGTGGTCGGCGGGCGGCGAGCAGGAGGCCTCGGAGATGTCCTGGACGGAATGCCGCGAGCCGCGGCCGTTCGCCGCGATGCGACTGGTCTGCTTTCCGCATGCCGGCGGGTCGTCGCACTTCTTCCGTGACTGGCACAAGGGGCTGCCGGAGTTCGAGGTGCACCTGGTCTGCTACCCGGGCCGGGCGGACCGGTTCGGGGAGCCGACGGCCACCGACCTGGTGGCGATGGCGGGTGACATCGCGGCAGCCGTCAAGCCGCTGACGGACCGGCCGACCGTGCTGTTCGGACACAGCATGGGCGCGGTGGTGGCGTACGAGACGGCCAGGGCGCTGGAGGCCGAAGGGGCCCGGCTGTCGCACCTGTTCGTGTCGGGGGCCCGCGCGGGCCAGCTGGTGCGGCGGGACGCCCGGGCGGCCGGGATGGACGAGGAGAGCGTCATCGCGACGCTCATGGAGCTGGGCCGTACGGACACCGAGCTGCTGGACCACCCGATGTTCCGCGAGCTGATCCTGCCGTACATCCAGGCCGACTTCCGGATGCTGGGCGACTACGAGCACCGTGCGGGCGCGCTCCTCGGCTGTCCCGTCACGGCGGTGGCGGGGACGAGCGACCCCCGGGTGACGGCGGAGCAGGCGGCGCAGTGGGCGGAGGTGACCGAGGGGGCGTTCCGGCAGCGGATGGTGCCCGGCGGGCACTTCTACCTGGCGGACTCGCCGCCGTACGAGCTGGTGCGCGAGGTGTGCACCGATCCGGGTGGGCCGGGAAGCCGGTAGGCGCACGGCACTCCGATGACGGGCGCCGGTGTTCCGGCCGGCCCCGTTCCTTAGACGTTCGATCACTGGGGGACGTACGTGCGGGTCAGGAGTCGGCGGAGCGTTGTCACGGTCGCGATGGTGGTGCTGCCACTGGCGGTGATCGCGTGGGCCGCGGTGGCGGTCGCCACCGATAGGTCGCCGGGTCTGGCGGCGGTGCACGAAGCGGCGCGGCTCGACGGTGGCGGCCACTTCTTCCTCGCGGTGTCGGCCATCCTGCTCGCCGCCTTCCTCGGCGGATCGCTCGCCGACCGGCTGGGGCAGCCGAAGGTGGTCGGCGAGATCTGCGCGGGGCTCGCCATGGGGCCGACGGTGCTGGGGCGGTTCGCGCCGGGGGTGAAGGACTGGCTGTTCCCGGCGAACACGCTGCCGATGCTGGACGGGCTGGCCCAAGTCGGGCTGGTGTTCTTCATGTTCGGGGTGGGCCGGGAGCTGACCGGGATGCCCCTGCGGCGGATCGGATCGCAGGTGCTGCTGGTGAGCCAGGCCTCACTGCTCATTCCGTTCGCGGCCGGCTCCGTGGCAGCGCTGCCCCTCGTCGACCACTTCGCGGGGACGGCGGGCACCCCGACGGCGTTCGTGCTGTTCGTGGGGTGCACGCTGAGCGTCACCGCGCTTCCCGTGCTGGCCCGCATCCTCGCCGACCTGCGGCTCACGCACACCCGTCAGGGGCAGTTGAGCCTGATCGCCTCCGCGCTCGGGGACGGCGTGGTGTGGCTGGTGCTCACCGCGATCCTGGCGGTCGTCCACGGGAGCAGCCCGGCGAACGTGCTGTGGAACGGCCTGTTCGCCGCCGCGCTCGCGGTGGTCTTCCTCGGTCCGCTGCGCAGGGCACTGGCCGCGTGGGCGCGGTCCAGGCCCGGGTCCGACGAGGGCACCGGGAGCGACGCGACGGTCCTGGTCCTGCTGGCGGTCGGGGTGGCCGCGACGGCCACTCTCACCTCGCTGGTCGGCGTCCACCAGCTGATCGGAGCCCTGCTGGCCGGGCTGGCCTGGCCGACGGGCAACGCCCGCGCGGCCCGAGTGGCGAACCGGCTGTCGGCCACGTCGATGACCGTGCTGCTGCCGTTCTTCTTCTTCGGGTTCGGGCTCAACATCGATCTCGGGTCGTTGCGTTTCGACCGTTCCTCCACGCTGGCCCTCGCCGCCCTGATCTTCCTGGCCGTCGCCACCAAGGTGTTCGGGCCCGCGCTGAGCGCCGTCCTCACCGGCATGCGCCCGCGGCCGGCCCTCATGGTCGGCGTGCTGCTCAACGCCCGTGGCCTGACCGAGCTGGTCATCCTGCAGATCGGCTACCAGGCGGGCATCATCGACCAGCGGCTGCTCAGCATCCTCACCGTCGTCGCGCTGGTCACGACGGTCGCGACGCGGCCGCTGCTGCGGCTGCTCGGGCCGGCGGCCGTCGAGCCCGCGCCCGCGCCCCCACCGCCGGTGCCCGAGCGCGGCGGTGTGTCCGCGCGGGAGGAGCCGGAGCGTTCCTCGCTGTCCCGGTAGTTACTTCTGCGCAACGGCGGTCCCTGGCCGGGCCGTGCCGCACACCGACGACGCCGTCGGGCCACTGCGAAACGCCGCGGTGGCCCGGCGGCGTCGTCCGCTACCGCCCACACCGTGCCGGGGCGTGCCGTCGGCACAGCCGGCCCTGTTTGACTGCCCTTCTGGCACGTGTAAGATTTGACTGACACATACGGTTCGGCACGCGGGGGAGGTGGAGACGTTGACCAGCGAGGAACTTCTGGCCCTCCTCTCAGCCGTCGGCCACACCCAGCGCCTCCGGGCCATCGCAGGCCTCGCCAACGGGCGTATGTACGTCAGTGAACTCGCCCGGCAGCTGGGCATGTCCCGCCCCCTGCTCTACATGCATCTGGAGCGCCTGGAGAAGGCCGGCCTGGTCGTCGGCCGTCTGGAGCTCTCCGATGACGGCAAGGCCCTGAAGTACTTCGAGTTGGTCCCGTTCGATCTGCACCTCAACGTGCAGACGATCCTGGACGCCCTGCACGCCGACGAGCAGCAGGCAGGTGCGGCCGACGGGCCTGCCGATGATGAAGGTTAGAACGTCATGAGGGGGCCTCGAAAATGACCGGTGCCGTTGTCGCCATCGCCATCGTCTTGATCATCGTCGGAGGTATCACGGCGGCGGTGGTCTCGAACTTCAGACTGCAGCGCCACCGCGCCGACGCCGTGGCCATGGCCTCGTACCGCAAGCTCGCCGAGGAAGCCGTCGCCCGGCAGGAGGCCCTGCAGGCCGAACTGGCCGAGCTGAAGGCCAAGGTGAGCTCGATCGACGACATGTTGCGGAGGATCGAGTGAGCCGGCCGACCCCCGGGCGCCTGCGCCCACCGGCCTCCCTGATCAGACTTCCGTTATCCGGCGCCCCCTGGCTCGCCGCCGGCTACCTCGCCAGCTACCCCCTGGTCGGGGGCGCCCTGTTCGCCGTCGCGACGGCCGCCTTCCTGGGCGGCGTGGTCCTGAGTCAACTCACGGTGACCGTACCGCTGATCATCGGCTCGGCGTGGGTCATCAGAGGCTGCGCGCAGGTGGAGCGGGGCCGCGCCGCACTCGTCGACCGGCCGATCCCGTACCGGTACCAGGAGGTCACCGAGCCCGGTCTGCCGGCCCACATCAGGATCCGCTGCGCCGATCCCGCGATCGCCCGCGACTGCGCCTACCTCATCCTGCTGTTCCCCCCGCTGCTGGTCCTTGACCTCTCCGCACTGGTCGTCTGGCTGCTGTGCCTCGGCTGTCTCACGCTGCCCCTCTGGTACCCGGCCATGGACGTCTCCGGCGGTGTCGCCGACGGGGACGGCCTGCTCGGGTGGATCCACTCGCTGCCCGGGGCGCTGGCTCTCGCGCTCGCCGGCCTGCTCCTGCTCCCCTTCGCCGCCCGGCTCCTCCTGGCCGCCGCCCGGCTGCACCTGTCCGTGGCCCAGGCGGTGCTGTGCCCGCCGCCGGACCCGCTCGCCGAGGCCAAGGCCGTACTCCACCGCCCGGGTCCGCTCGCCGACCTGCCGGGCGTCCGTCGCTCCAGCCCATCCGCAGAACCGACAGAGATCAAGGAAACCCATGCCCCGAACACCGGCCGGGCCGACTGACGCGGTCATCCACCTGGACGCTGTGCACAAGGTCTACGGTGGCGGCAAGAACAAGGTGACCGCCCTCGACGACGTCACCATCAGCCTGCGGAGGGGGACCTTCACCGCGGTGATGGGCCCGTCCGGATCGGGCAAGAGCACCTTCCTGCACTGCGCCGCGGGGCTGGACCGGCCGACGTCCGGCTCCGTGCAGCTCGACGGCGTGGAGCTGTCCAGGCTCAAGGAGAAGGAGCTGGCCAAACTGCGCCGCGAGCGCGTCGGCTTCGTCTTCCAGGCCTTCAACCTGATGCCCGCGCTGAGCGTGCGGGACAACATCACCCTGCCATTACGCCTGGCCGGACGCCGCCCCAACGCCAGTGAGGTCGACGAGGTCATCGAACGCGTCGGCCTGACGTCACGTCAGAAGCACCGCCCCGGCGAACTGTCCGGCGGCCAGCAGCAGCGCGTGGCCATCGCCCGCGCGCTCGTCACCCGGCCCGCCGTGGTCTTCGGCGACGAGCCGACCGGGGCCCTGGACACCCGCACCGCCCGCGAGGTCCTCGGCCTGCTGCGCGAGGCCGTCCAGTGGGCCGGGCAGACCATCGTGATGGTCACGCACGATCCGGTGGCCGCCGCCCACGCGGACCGCACCCTCTTCCTGGCCGACGGCCGGATCGTCGACTCCCTGGAACGCCCGACCGCCGACCTGGTCGCCGAGCGGATGACCCATCTCGGTGCCTGGGCCGAGGAACCGGTGCACGACGGGCAGTACGGAGCAGCCCAGTGATCGGTCTCGCACTGCGCTCGCTGAAGTTCCACAAGGGCGGCTTCATCGCCTCGTTCATCGCACTGTTCCTCGGCTCCGCCATCGTGATCGCCTGCGGCGGGCTGTTGGAGACCGGGGTGCGCGGGCTGGCCGAGCCGCAACGGCTCCAGGCCGCCACGATCGTCGTCACCGGGGACCAGAGCTACCCCGGGGCGAACAAGGTGTTCCGGGAGCGGGTCCGGCTCGACGACTCCGCGGTGTCCAAGGCCGCGGCCGTGCCGGGCGTCCAGGCGGCCGTGCCGGACGTCTCCGTTCCCACCGTCGTCGTCCCGGCCGGCGGCAAGGGCGGGGTCACCGCCACCGGCCACGGCTGGGACTCCACCCGGCTCGGACCGTACCGGCTGGTCCAGGGCAGCGCCCCGAGCGGCACCAACCAGGTCGCGCTCGACACCCGGCTCGCCGAGCGGGCCGGCGCGAAGCCCGGTGACCAGGTCACGCTCGGCCTGCACGGCACCATGGCCGCGTACCAGGTGACCGGGCTGGTGAACGGGCCCGGCGCGGCCGAGACGCTGTTCCTGTCGGACGCCGACGCCGCGCTGCACGCCCCCCAGCGGGGCAAGATCGACTCCGTCGGCGTCCTGGTGGATCCCGGCGCCGACACCGGCCGGGTACAGGCCGCGCTCGAAAGCGCCTTCGCCGGCGCCCCGGTCTCGCTGCTGACCGGCGACGAACGGGGCCGGGCCGAGTTCCCCCGCGTCGTGACCGACAGCAAGAACCTGGTGTCCATGTCCGCCGTGTTCGGCGGTCTGGCCGCGATGGTCACGGTGTTCGTGGTGGCCAGTACGCTCGGCCTGTCGCTGCAGCAGCGGCAGCGGCAGATGGCGCTGCTCCGCGCGATCGGCTCGACTCCCGGGCAGGTCCGGCGCATGGTGCTGGCCGAGACGTTCGTCGTCGCCGTCTTCGCCACCGCCCTGGCCTGCGTGCCCGGCCCGCGCCTGGGGACGTGGCTGCTGGGCCGGTTCGTCGACGCCGGCGTGGTGCCCGGCGAACTGATCCACCGGTCCGGTCCGGTCCCGCTGTTCGCGGGCGCCGGGGCGGCCATGCTGACGGCGCTCGGGGCGGCCTGGATCGCGGCCCGCGCCGCCGCCCGCACCCGACCGACCGAGGCGCTGGCCGAGGCGACCCTGCAGCGTCGCCGGCTCAACTGGATCCGGGTGCTCTTCGCCGTCCTCTGCCTGGCGGGAGCCGCCACCCTCTCGTTCGTCACGATGAACATCGACGGCGCGAAGGCGGGCGGCACGGCCACGCCGGGCGCGATGCTGTGGGCCGCCGGCTTCGGTCTGCTGGGCCCCACCCTGACCAGGCTGATGACGGCCCTGCTGCACTGGCCGCTGCGCGCGTTCACCGGCTTCTCCGGGCAGCTGGCCCTGCTCAACGCCAAGGCCCGGGCGACCCGGCTGGCCGGAGCGGTCATGCCGGTCATGCTCGCCACCGGCATGGCCACCGCCCTGATCTACCTGCAGACCACGCAGAACCGGGGCGCCCAGCAGGCGTTCGAGGACAACCTGCGGGCCGACCTGGTGCTCACCTCGGCGACCGGCGGGGTGCCCGCGTCCGTGGCGGACAGCATCGCCCGGCAGCCCGGGGTGGCGGCCGCCTCCGCCTACGTGCCGAGCTCCGGCTTCCTGGAGCCGTCCAAGGCCGAGCTGGACGCCTACACCGGCAAGGGCCAGAAGCCGAAGGGCACGCCGGTGCACATCACCGGGGTGACGCCGAAGGGCATCGAGCGCACGACGGCGATCCGCGTGCTGAGCGGCAGCCTCGCCGATCTGGGCGAGGACACCGTGGCCCTGCCGGAGTCCGCCGCCTCGGGGCACCGGATCGGTGAGCAGATCCCGATGCGCATGGGCGACGGCACGAAGGTCCAGCCCCGCCTGGTGGCGACGGTCGGGGACCAGCGCGGGTACGGTGCGGCGCTGATGCCCGCGTCCGTCGTGGCCGCGCACACCACCAACGGCATGGTGCCGCAGGTCCTGGTCGCGGCGGACCCCGGCACCGGCACGGCGCGACTCGCCGCCGAACTCACCGGCCCCGGAGCACCGCAGCCGGGGCTGCGCGCGGCCGACCGTTCGGTCCTGGTCACCGCCGCGGCCGAGCAGAACGACACCCAGACCTGGGTGGCGTACCTCCTGGTCGCCATGGTCGTCGGGTACGCGGTCATCGCCCTGGTGAACTCCCTGGTGATGGCGACCGGCGAGCGGCGGCGGGAGTTCTCCCTGCAGCGCCTCATCGGCGCGACCAAGGGCCAGGTGCTGCGGATGATGACGGTGGAGGCGCTGCTGACGGCGCTGGCCGGTCTCGCGCTCGGCATGCTGGTCGCGGCCGCGACCCTGGTGCCGCTGAGCAAGTCCGTGCTGGGCCGGGCGCTGCCCGCCGGTCCGCCGGCGATCCTGCTCGCCGTCCTCGCGGCCGCGCTCGTCCTGACGGTCGGTACGACGCTGCTGACCGCCCGGGTGGCACTCCGGGCCCGGCCCTCCGCGGCCATCGGCAGCCGCGACTGAGCTGAACCGCCCTCCACATCGCCCCTGTTCGCCTGGGCATTTCGTCCACCACTTAACAACGTGGTGGACGAAGCCATGCCAACCTAGGCTCGCTCTTATGGCGTTGCAGCCCATCGGAAACCATCTCATCGCAGAATTGGAGTTTTTCGATGCTGAACAGAGTCGTGATCGTGGGGGGCGGAACAGCCGGTTGGATGACCGCGTCGTACCTCAAGGCAGCCTTCGGCGACCGGATCGACATCACCCTCGTCGAGTCCGGCAAGGTCAGCACCATCGGCGTCGGTGAAGCCACGTTCAGCGACATCCGGCACTTCTTCGAGTTCCTCGGACTCAAGGAATCGGACTGGATGCCGGCGTGCAACGCCACGTACAAGCTCGCGGTCCGCTTCGAGAACTGGCGCAGGCCCGGTCACCACTTCTACCACCCGTTCGAGCAGATGCGGTCGGTCGACGGCTTCCCGCTGACCGACTGGTGGCTCAAGAACGGCCGCACCGACCGGTTCGACTCGGACTGCTTCGTGATGGCCAACATCTGCGACGCCGAGCGCAGCCCCCGCCACCTCGACGGTGCCATGCTGTCGCAGCCGTACGACGAGAGCGACCAGGAGCCCCAGGGGCTCACGATGTCGGAGCACCAGGGCAAGACCCAGTTCCCGTACGCCTACCACTTCGAGGCCGCGCTGCTGGCGAAGTTCCTCACCGCCTACACGGTGGAGCGCGGCGCGAAGCACATCGTCGACGACGTCAAGGACGTCAGGCTCGACGAGCGCGGCTGGATCAGCAGTGTGGTGACCGCCGAGCACGGCGAGCTCACGGGCGACCTGTTCATCGACTGCACGGGCTTCCGCGGCGTGCTGCTCAACAAGGCCCTGCAGGAGCCCTTCATCTCCTTCCAGGACACCCTGCCCAACGACAGCGCGGTCGCCCTCCAGGTGCCGCAGGACATGGAGGCGCGGGGCATCCGTCCCTGCACCACCGCCACCGCGCAGGACGCCGGCTGGATCTGGACCATCCCGCTCTACGGCCGCATCGGCACCGGCTACGTGTACGCCAGCGACTACCTGTCCGCCGAGCAGGCCGAGCGCACCCTGCGCGAGTTCGTGGGCCCGAGCGCGGCCGACGTCGAGGCCAACCACATCAAGATGCGCATCGGCCGCAGCAACCGCTCCTGGGTCAACAACTGTGTGGGCATCGGTCTGACCAGCGGCTTCGTCGAGCCGCTGGAGTCCACCGGCATCTTCTTCATCCACCACGCGGCCGAGCAGCTGGTCAAGAACTTCCCCGGGCCGGACTGGAACCCGGTGCACCGCAACAGCTACAACAGCGCCGTCGCCCATGTGCAGGACGGCATCCGCGAGTTCCTGGCCCTGCACTACGCGGCCGCCGCGCGCAACGACACGCAGTACTGGAAGGACGCCAAGACCCGCAAGCTGCCCGACGGGCTGGCCGAGCGGATCGAGCACTGGAAGTACCAGGTGCCGGACAGCGAGTCGGTCTTCCCCTACTACCACGGGCTGCCGCCGTACTCCTACATGTGCATCCTGCTCGGGATGGGCGGCATCGAGCTCAAGCCGTCCCCGGCGCTCGCGCTCACCGACGACAGCGCGGCGCGCAAGGAGTTCCAGGCGGTGCACGACCAGGCCGCCGCTCTGATCAACCAACTCCCCACGCAGCACGAGTACTTCACGCACATGCGCCGCTGAGCCCAGAGGCCCCGCTGAGCCCGCAGGCCCCGCTTCGGCCGCCACGGCCGCGGCGGGGCCCACGTCCGCCGCCCCAGGGAGCAGCACCCCGTGACCGAACTCGCCCGATTCGAAAGATCCACGCGGTCGACGGCCCCGCACCCGGCGTCCGTCGCCGAGGGCCAGCGCGCCATGATGAGCGGCTTCCCCACCGGGGTGGCCGTCCTCACCACCGCCGACCACGACGGCACGCCCCATGGGATGACCGTCTCCTCCGTCTGCAGCGTCTCACTGGACCCGCCCGTGCTGCTGGTCTGCCTGCGGATCGGCAGCCCGACCCTGCGCGCGGTCCTGGACACCGGCGGGTTCACGGTGAACCTGCTGCACGGTGACGCCCAGCCGGTCGCCGAACTCTTCGCGTCGGGCGCCCCCAACCGCTTCGACCGGGTGTGCTGGGAGCACGACCGGAGCGACCCGTACGCGGCCGGCCCCCACCTCTTCCGCGACGCGCACGCCATCGCGGACTGCCGGGTCAGTGACGAACACCGCGTCGGGGACCACCTCGTGCTCTTCGGCGGCGTCGTGCGGGTCACCCCGTTCCCGAACCGCCAGCCGCTGGTGTACGGCAGGCGGGAGTACCGGGTGTGGCCGATGGGGCCCGACCGCGGCCGAAGCCTGTGAGATGAGGACGCCGGGCTCCGGCTCCACCGCCCGTGCGGTGGGGCCGGAGCCGTTT
Source organism: Kitasatospora sp. NPDC023385 (assembly GCF_055664045.1). Taxonomy (NCBI): domain Bacteria; kingdom Bacillati; phylum Actinomycetota; class Actinomycetes; order Kitasatosporales; family Streptomycetaceae; genus Kitasatospora; species Kitasatospora sp. NPDC023385. The sequence continues at coordinate 566,518 of NZ_JBVOOL010000001.1, forward strand.
CGTGCCGTCGTGCCGTCGGGAACGACGGATCCGGGCCGCCGCCTGGCGGCGACTGCCCGGATCGGATGGAATCGGATGGGGTCGGGTGGGATGGGGACCTGCGGCTCAGGCCGAGTACCGCACCGGCTTCGGGTCGAGGGCCGGGCTCAGGGCGGCCGTCCGGCCGTCCAGGAGCGCCACGCCGAGCGGGGTCACCGAGTGCAGCACGGTGTTGCGCACTCGCCGGGTGGTGATCAGCCCGGATCCCCGCAGTACGGCGGCGTGCTGGCTGGCGCAGGGGACCGAGACGCCGAGCCGGTCGGCGAGCTGGCTGGTGGTGCGCGACGCCCGCAGCTCGCGCAGGGCCGCCGCCCTGGTCTGGCCGACCAGGGCGCCCAGGGCCGGCACCGGAAGGGTGGTGTCGTCCCACAGGATGGCCGACTGTTCCGCGGTCGGCGGCGCGGAGAAGACCAGCACGGCCGGCTTGCGCCGCTCGTCCGCGCGGAAGAGCCGGGCGGGGCGGTGGGCGAGGAACACGGACGGGCTGACCACCAGGCCCTGTCCGTCGAGGTGGACGTCTCCGTCGGGGCCGTCGTGCAGCTCCAGCACCTGGCCGTTCCAGACGGCGCGCCGTCCCAGTCCGGCGAGCAGCTGCTCGACTCCGCCGGCCATCACCATCCGGCCGCGGGCGTCGTACTCGGCCTCGCAGTGGGCCAGCAGCCGGCTCCAGTACGGGGCCACCGCGGCCCGCCAGTAGTCGGCCGGGGTCAGTGCGGCGGCCGGCTGCGCGCCGGGTTTCGCGCGCAGCCTGGCGTAGACCTGGCGCTTCCACTTCGCGTAGACGGAGCCGACGCCGCGGGTGAACAGTTCCTGGGCGAGTCTGGCCTCGATCTCCGGTCCGGCCGTGGCCTGGAGCCGGGTCCGCGCGAGGTCAGCTGTCGTGAAATGGATCCTCTGCATGAATCACCCCCGTGTCATGCACGACTTTCAGTCATGCGTCCGTCCCCACCAGTCGGACGACGGGGGGAAGGTCTTCGTGCGGCCGGATGCGGCCGGATCAGCTCTGCTGTCCGGTGATCCGGGCGAAGGCGTCGTCGAGGGTGGGCCGGCGCACGGCGAAGTCGACGACGGTCACCCCTGCCTTCTCCAGGGCCGTCGCGGCCGCGGCGATGCTGCCCATTCCGGCGCCCAGCGGCAGGACGATGGCGCCGTCCGCCGCGCTCACGGCCAGGTCGTCGGGCGCGTTGGTCCGCAGGGCCTCGAGGGCCTCGGCGACCGCGCCCGGGTCGGCCACCCGGATCTCCAGCCGGTCCGGTCCGACGGACCGCTTCAGCTCGTCCGGGGTGCCCTCGGCGACGACCCGTCCGGCGTCGACGACGGCGATGCGGTCGGCGAGGAAGTCCGCCTCCTCCAGGTACTGGGTGGTCAGCAGGACGGTCACCCCGTCCGCGACCAGGTCGCGCACGGCGTTCCAGAGTGCCATCCGGCTCACCGGATCGAGCCCGGTGGTCGGTTCGTCGAGGAAGAGCACCGAGGGCGACGCGACGAGGCAGGCCGCGAGGTCGAGCCGCCGCCGCATGCCTCCGGAGTAGGTGCGGACGGGCCGGTCGGCGGCCCCGGTGAGGTCGAACTGGTCCAGCAGCTCTTCGGCCCGGCGGCGCGCGCCGCGCCGGCCGAGGTGCAGCAGCACACCGATGAGGGCGAGGTTCTCGCGCCCGGTGAGCAGCCCGTCCACGGCCGCGTACTGGCCGGCCAGGCCGATCCTGCGGCGGACCTCCTCGGGCCGGCGGACGACGTCGAACCCGGCCACTTCGGCATGGCCGCCGTCCGGTTCCAGCAGGGTGCTGAGCACCCGTACGGTGGTGGTCTTGCCGGCTCCGTTCGGGCCGAGCAGCCCGAGGACGGTGCCTTGCACGACGGTGAGGTCCACTCCGTCGAGGGCCTGGTGCCCCTTGAAGTGCTTGCGCAGGCCTTCGGCCCTGATCGCGGTCTCCACGAGTGGCGGCGGTGTCCGCGGCGCGTCAGGCGCCGGGGATCGCGGCCGGCTCGCGGAGGCTGCTGGGCCGCATGTCGGTCCAGTGCTCCTCCACGTGGGCCAGGGCGGCGTCCCGGGTGCTCTCGCCCAGTGACACCGTCCACCCCTCGGGCACCGGGGCGAAGGCGGGCCACACGCTGTACTGGCCCTCGTCGTTGACGAGTACGAGGAACGTGCCGTCCTGGTCGTCGAAGGGGTTCGTCACGTCGGGCTCTCCAAGTCTGAGGGATCTGAGAGATCTGGGGAATCTGAGAGGTCTGGGGAGTCTGGGGAGGGGGCCGTGGCAGGCCTCGATACGGAGATCATGTCGAGGCCTGCTGACACGGCGCTGACCGCTGCCTGAAACCGTTCGTCAGGCGGGGGCGGCCGCCCGGCGGGACTCCACGAAGCGCACGACGTGGTTCACCGTGCGGAAGTTCTCGATGTCGAGGTCGGCGGGGTTCACCGTGACGGCGAAGGTCCGCTCGACCCACATCACGAGTTGCACGGCGAACAGTGAACTGGCACTGCCCGTCGCGAAGATGTCGTGGTCGTCACCGAGTTCGGCGTCGCGGACGTGCTCGCCGATGAAGGTGCGGACGGTCTTGGCGATGTCGTCTGTCATCAGGCCCCTGCCATCTTTCCGGTGTGGACCGGCTCGTAGGAGTAGAAACCCCGCCCGCTCTTGCGGCCGAGGCAGCCCGCGGCGACCAGTTTGCGCAGGAGCGGCGCGGGGGCGAACTTGGAGTCGTTGAAGTTGTCCAGGAGGACCTCCAGCGAGTACATGACGGTGTCCAGGCCGATCAGGTCCGCGGTCTCCAGCGGGCCCATCTGGTGGCCGAGGCACTGCCGGAAGAGCCGGTCGATGTCGCCGGCCTGCGCCACGTTGTCCTGCAGCAGCAGGATCGCCTCGTTGACGCTGAGCATCGCGACGCGGTTCGTGACGAACCCCGAGGAGTCCTCGACCACGACGATGTCCTGCCCGGCGGTGCGGAACAGCCCCCGGGTGATCTCGATCGTCTCGGGCGAGGTGTGGTAGCCCCGGATCACCTCGACGAGCTTCTTCAGCGGCACGGGGTTCATCAGGTGGGTGCCGACCACCCGGTCCGGACGGTTGGTGACCGAGGCCATCCTGGTGATCGGGATGGCCGAGGTGTTCACGCCGAACACGCAGTGCTCCGGCGCCACCGCGTCCATCTCCCGGTACAGCTTCTCCTTGATGTCCCAGTTCTCGGTGACGTTCTCCACGACGAACTCGACGTCGGCGAGACCGTCGAGACCGGTGCGGAACTCGATCCGGGACAGCACCTCCTCGGGGGTGGTCCTGGCCAGCTCGCGGTCGAGCATGCCGTACAGCCGGGCGTTCTGCCCGATCAGGTCACGGGCCCGGGACAGGGCGGCGTCCGTGGTGTCCACGAGCACCACCGACAGGCCCGCTGCGGCGAAGGCGTGGGCGCCGCCGACGCCCATGGTGCCGGCGCCCAGGACGGCCACGCGCCGGATCCGGTCGGTTTCAGTCATCACTTTCCCCCCGGTTGTGGTGTGGTGCGGCACCGCTCGGCGAGCGGTGCCGGCCAGTCGGCGACGTCCCATCCGTACTGGCAGAGCACGGCGTAGGTGAACCGCTCCAGGCCGAAGCCGACGCAGGCGGAGTACACCGTGTCGCCGTCCGGTCCCTTGATGCCGAAGGCGTCGCCGAAGTGCTTCTCGTGCAGGTTGAACGAGCCGACGGAGATGCTGTCCCCGGCGGCGACGTCCAGGTGGAGTTCGTGTTTGAGTTCCAGCAGGCGCTGCGAGGAGACCTGGGCCGCGGTCGCCGCCCCGGCGAAGAACGGGTCGCTCGCCACTTCGCACCGGCCGGCCAGGTCGAGTTCCCGGACCAGCTCGACGGCCCGCCGGCGGAACCGGTCGCGGGCCTCGCGGACGAACTCGGCCGTCCCCAGGAAGACGGTCTCGCGGATGGTGAAGTCGGACAGCCGTTCCAGCGTCGCGTGGTAGCGGGACTCGTGCCTGAAGGAGCCGCCCCTGGCGGTGACCACGGTGTTCTCGTCGGGGAGGGTGGTCCCGGCGAACTGGTCGAAGGTGTGGTAGCACATCGTGGGCGGCAGGCACCGGTCCACCGGCGCGCAGCGGTGCAGCACCCGGTCCCCGATGGTGTCCCGCGCCCCGACCTCCTCGGCGAACGCCCGGTAGGTGTCGACGTCGCCGTCGAGGCGGGCGGCGAACATCAGGTGCTGCGGGAAGGAGGAGAGGTATCCGCTGCGGTGCAGCGCGGTGACCGGCAGCAGGGTCGGGTAGCGGTACTCGCGGGCCCCGAACTCCTCGCGGATGATGTCCCGCAGCAGTCCGTCGAGCGCGTCGAACGCGGCCAGGGCGGGTGCGCCGAGCGCCACCTGTCCGGGCCCGATCTCGTGCACGACGCCGTCCGCGAGCAGCCCGGCGAAGGTGTCCGGCCGCGGGGTGCGGTCCGTGGCGGAGCGCCACAGCACCTTGGGCGGGGTGCGGAGTTGGGGGCGCACCTCGGTGTCGACGACGTGCCGGAGCTTCTTGCCCAGGGCCTCCGCGTCGACCGGGTGCCCGGTGGTCACCTCCACGGCGTCGACCGTGTCGCCGTCGCCGGGGACGAGCCGGAAGCCGGTGATGGCCTCGGAGATGTAGTAGACGCGCCGGTTCAGCTCGTCGAGGTGGGCCCCCGAGACCGGTTCGTCGAGGTCGAGTCGGTAGGAGTGCATGTCGGCCGCCCGTCCCTATGCCGCCGTCGGCAGGCCCATGAGCCCGGCGATGATGGACCGTTGGATGTCCGAGGTGCCGCCGTAGATCGTGCCCGCGAGCACGTCCCGCACCTCGCGTTCGATGCCGAACTCCTCGGTGTAGCCGCGGGCGCCGTGGATCTGCATGGCGTCGAGCGCGGTGGCCTTGAGGCCCTCGCTCACGTAGAGCTTCAGCATGGACGCCTCCTGCATCGCGAGGCGGCCCTGGCCGCGGAGCCAACCCACCTTGTAGAGCATCAGCCGGGCCAGCTCCAGGCGGACCCGCATGTCGGCGATCTTGTGCGAGACGGACTGGAAGGAACCGATGGGGCGGCCGAACTGGCGGCGGCCGGCGGCGTAGGCGACACAGCGGTCCGTCAGCCGGCTCATCACGCCGACCTGACTGGCGAACATGAAGCCGCGCTCCCACTCCATGGTGGCGGTGAACAGCCGGTACCCGGCTCCCTCCGCGCCCAGCCGCTGGTCCTCCCCCACCACGCAGCCGTCGAAGGTGATCTCACCCATCAGGGTGCCGCGCAGCCCCGCCTTGGGAATGTCGCGGGCGGTCAGTCCCGCGGTGTCGGCCGGGACGACGAAGGCGGACAGGGCGCGCTGCGGGGCGGTGTCGTCCCCGCCGGTGCGGGCGAACACGATGAACAGGTCCGCTCGCGGCCCGTTGCTGATGAACTTCTTCGTCCCGTTCAGCACGTAGCCGTCGCCGTGGCGGACGGCGGTGGTGGTGAGGGAGAGCATGTCGGAGCCGGCTTCCGGCTCGGACAGGGCGTGCGCGCCGACCAGTGAGCCGTCGCAGAGCGCGGGCAGCCAGCGGCGGCGCTGCTCCTCGGTGCCGTGGTCGGCGATGTAGACGGCGCAGGCGAAGAGGTGGTTGTTGATCGCGAAGACCAGCCCGTTGTCGGCGCAGCCTTCGCCGAGCGCCTCGTAGGCCATGATCGCGGTCAGCGGGTCCAGCCCGCCGCCGCCGTACTCCGCCTTGATCGGCCAGCCGAGGGCGCCGAAGTCGGCGCAGGCCTTCCAGCCGGCCTCGTCGAAGGTGGCGTTGCGGTCGTGCTCGGCCGCCTGGGCGCCGAGGTGGTCGCGGGCGAACCGGACCACCTTCTCGCGCAGCGCCTGCTGCTGTGGCGTGGGTGCGAAATCCATCAGTGTTCTCCGTGGTCGGGGAGCGAGGGCGTGGTCCGAAGCGGTGGGGGGCTCACACCTCCCACAGGGTCACCGCCCAGGCGGCCACCGGGCTGTTGTTGAGCACGACCACCAGGTCGCCCGGGTCCAGTTCGCCGCTGCGGAGCAGGGCGTCGAGGTTCAGCACCACGTCGGCGGCGCCCAGGTGGCCGTACTCGGCGAGGTGCCGGCCGCAGACGGGGTGGATGGGCAGGCCGAGCAGGGAGGTGTAGAAGTCGTAGGCGGCGGCGGTGACGTTCTGCATCAGCGTCGTCTTGATCCGGTCCCGGCCCACCCCGGCGTCCGCGAGCACCTGTTCCACCATCGCGCCGAGCCGGGAGGCGCTGACGGTGGCGAGCTGGAAGCGGTAGCGCGACGGGTCCTGGCACACCTCGCGCCACTCGTACCAGGGGGTCTCCTTGTACTCGACGCGGAACAGGTCGTGGAAGGCGCCGTCGGCCTGCTGCCGGTGGGCCCGCAGGACGGGCCGGCCGCCGCGGACCATGGTCATGGCGAACGCGCCGTCGCCGACGACGGTGACCGGGAAGCGGATCCGGTCGACTCCGGTGGGCCGGCTGGCGTGGGTGATGACGACCTGTTCCCGGCCGGGGTCCGCGAGCAGCAGGTCCCTGGCGAGGGCCCATGCGGTGCTGGATCCGGTGCAGCCGAGCCCCTCGACGGTGAAGGGGTAGGCGGAGTGCAGCTTCGCCTCGGTCTGCACCCGGAAGGCGTCCGAGCCGAGCAGCACGTCCGGGGCCCGCGGTGCCACCACGAGCAGGGTGTCCGGCTCCCCCGGGTGGGCCTCGAAGAGTTCCCGGCAGGCCTGCGCGGCGAGCGGCGCCTGTTCGGTCCCGTCGAAGACGCCGACGGTCCGCACGCCGCTGCTCCGGGCGAAGTCCGCCGAGACGGAGTCCAGCAACGCGAACTCGGGGAGGTCCTCGACCGCGACCCTGGTGTCGGGCAGCAGGCAGTGGATGGCGCCGATGCCGATGTCCGTGCTGCCGGTCATGCGGCGCTCCCTTCGGCGGCCCGCTCGGCGGTCAGGGCGACCGGCAGGCTGCTGTAGCCCTTGACGAAGTTGGAGAAGAGCCGCTGGGGCGGGCCCTCCAGGCGGATGTCGGCCACCTGGGTGCGCAGCGCGTCGAGCATCGCGTTCACGTGGACGCGGCCGAGGAAGGCGCCGAGGCAGAAGTGCGGGCCGTGGCCGAAGGCGACGTGCTTGTTGGGGGTGCGGGCCAGGTCGAAGACGTCCGGATCGGTGAAGGCGGTCTCGTCGAAGTTCGCCGAGCTGTTCCACAGGCTGACCGCTTCGCCGGCTTGGACGGTGTGCCCGCGCAGCGGAACGTCCACCAGGGCGGTGCGGCCGAAGTGCATGGCGGGGGTGGTCCAGCGCAGCACCTCCTCGGTGGCGCTGTCCGTGGTCACCTGGCCGGACTTCAGGGCCCGCCACTGCTCGGGGTGTTCGGCCAGCGCGATCAGGCCGCCGACCGAGGACATCCGGCTGGACTCGTCGCCGCCCAGGATCAGGCTGTAGCAGTTGAAGACGATCTCGTCCTCGGTCAGCGGCTCGCCGTCCACGGTGGCGGTGGCGAGGGCGCTGATCACGTCGTCGCCGGGGTGGCGCCGTCGCCGGGCGGCCAGGTCGGAGAAGTACAGCAGGATCTCGTTGCGTGCGAGCCACTCCTCCGCCTCGCTGTCGTCGGCGCTGTGCCGGGAGAGCGTCTGGGTGTTCCAGGCGACGAGTTGCTCGCGGTCCTCCTGCGGGACGTCCATCAGGTCGCCGATGGTGTTGATCGGGATGTGGTCGGCCACGTCGGTGACGAAGTCCAGCCGGCCGTGGGCCAGGGCTTCGTCGACCAGGGCCCGGGTGCGCCGGTGCACGCCCGCCACCACGGGCTCCAGCGCCCGGGGCGAGAAGGACCTGAGCATCAGGTTGCGGATCTCGCGGTGCCGTGCGCCGTCGGTGACGGCGAGCATCTTGCGCGAGGCGGAGTCCGCGCCCTGGAGCAGGGTCGCCAGGACGTTGCCCTGCTCGGAGGTGAAGCGCTTGTTGTCGCGGTAGAGCGTGACGACGTCGTCGTAGGTGGAGACCACCCAGAACGCGGGGCCGCGTTCGGTGGCCCGGTGCCGGAAGACGGGCTGCTCCTTGCGGAACCGGCGCCACATGGCCGGGACGTCGACGTCGAGGAAGGTCTGCGGATCGGTGAGGTCCACCGTGGCCAGGTCGTCCACCGTCCGCGGGGGTGTGGTGGTCATGTGCGGTCTCTCCAGGGGTCAGGCGCCCGCGGCGCGGTAGCGACGGAGGCTCACCAGTGAGCAGAGGACGAGGAGCAGCCCGAGGGACACCCCGGCCACCAGCCCGGGGTGGTCGGTGGGGAAGGCGCCGCCGGTGCTCGCCGGATTGCCCCACAGCCGGCGGCAGCAGGCGATCACGGCGCTGACCGGGTTCCACTCCGCGACCGGCCGGATCAGGGACGGGATGTTCTGCGGGGCCAGGAACGCGTTGGACAGGAAGGGCAGCACGATCACCACGAAGGGCGTGATCACGCTGATCGTCTCCACGCTGCGCAGGGTCAGGGCGAACAGCACGCCCAGCCACAGCATCGCGTAGACGAACACGGCGATCAGGGCGAAGCCGGCGAGTACGGACACCGGGTCGCTGTGCGGTCGCCAGCCGAGCAGCAGCCCGGCGCCGGTGACCACGGTCAGCCCCAGCAGGCCCACGAGGAGGTCGGCGAGGGTGTGGCCGAACAGCACCGCCGAGCGGCTGATGGGCAGCGATCGGAACCGGTCGGTCATGCCGCCGCGCAGGTCCATCGCCATCGAGATCGCGGTGGGCCCCAGGCAGGAGAGGGCCACCTGGACGGCGCCGCCGGCGAAGACGTACTCCCCGTAGGTGCCGCCGGCCGGCAGCGAGATGGAGTCCCGGAACAGGTATCCGAGCATCACCATGCTCACCAGCGGGCTGAGGGCCACTCCCAGCACCCGGGCGGGTGCCCGCCGCAGGTGCCGCAGGCGGCGGCCGGTCACGGCGGTGACCTCGGTGAGCAGCGCCAGCGCGGGGGCGGGGCGGGTGGCGAGGGTCGTCATGCCCGACCCCCCTGGTGGTCGGCGTGCCGGGCCAGTTCGGCGGTGACGGCCGGGCCGATCTCCCGCAGGGGTCCGGTGCTCATCATCTCGTCGTGCGTGCAGGCGAGGTGGTGGACGTCCATCGGGCCGTCGAAGACCGGCTTCCACAGCGCGGGCTTGTCCGCGTGCTCACCGTCGGAGAGCGGGGACTCGGAGACGAAGAGCTGCATCCTGCCGTCGTAACGGCCGGGCGCGTACTGGGACTTCAGCGTCTGGTGGTGGCTCATCAGGTCGACCATGGCGGCCATCCGCCGCTCCCCCATCCGTGCCAGCGGGCTGTTGTCGCGGCGCAGGGTCTCGAAGATGTCCTGGAGGGTGAGGGCCCGGTCGCCGAACTCGGAGCGGTGGTGTCCGATGCCCTCCAGCAGCCAGGCGTAGAGCGAGTCCTCGTCGCGGTCGTCCGGCACCCCGGTGCGCGGGTAGGCGTCGAGGATCGAGAGGATGCCGACCTCCTCGCCGGCGGCCTGCAGTTGGACGGCCATCTCGTAGGCGATGGTGCCGCCGAACGACCAGCCGAGCAGGTGGTACGGGCCTTCGGGCCGGATCTCCTTGATCATCCGGAGGTAGTCGGTGGCGATCTCCTCGATCGACCCGGGCAGCGGCGCGAAGTCCACCACGCAGGGGGCCTGGATGCCGTAGATCGGGTGCTCGGCGCCGATGTGCCGGGCGAGGGGCAGGTACGGCAGGCTGAAGCCGACGCCGCTGTGCACGCAGAACACCGGCGGCAGGCTGCCGGTCGGCCTGATGGCCAGCATCGCGCTGAACGGATCGGCCGTGTCGGGCTGTGCCGGGGCGGCGAGTGCCTCCACCATCAGCTCCGCGCCGCTGCGGTGCTCCGGCCCGCTGTCGGCCGCGATCGGGCCGCCACGGCAGACCTCGGCGAGTTCCGCCACGCTCTGGTGCACGAAGACGTCGGCGACGGTGACGTCCAGTCCGGCCTTGCGGGCCGCGCTGACCAGCAGCAGCGACCGCATGCTGTCCATGCCGGCCTCGAAGACGCTCTGCTCGACCCCGATCCGGGACAGTCCCAGCACCTCGGTGACGATGTCGTGCAGCACGGACTCGGTGTCGTCGCGCGGCGCGGTCCCGGCGGTGTCGCGTGCCGCTTCCGGAGCGGGCAGCGCGGCGTGGTCCACCCGGCCGTCCGCGGTGAGCGGGAGGGTGTCGAGCACCACGAACGCGGCGGGCACCATGTGGGCGGCCAGTTCGGCACCCGCGGTCCTGGCCAGCGCCGCGGTGTCCACCACGGCCCCTGCGGCGGGCACCACGTACGCGACCAGCCGGACGTCGCCCGGGCGGTCCTCGCGGGCCACCACGGCGGCCCGGTCGACCGCGGCCGCGGCCGCCAGCACCGACTCGATCTCGCGCAGGCCGACCCGGAAGCCGCGCACCCGCACCTGGCCGTCCGAGCGGCCCACGTGCCGCAGGGCCCCGTCCGCGTCCCGCTTCACCAGGTCGCCGGTGCGCAGCATCCGGGTTCCGGGCGGGCCGTAGGGGCAGGCCACGAAGCGTTCGGCGGTCGCCGCCCGGTCCCCGGCGTAGCCGCGGGCCAGGCCGTCGCCGGCCAGGTACAGCTCGCCGGGCACTCCGGGGCCGACCGGTCCCAGCCAGGGGTCCAGGACGTACGCCCGCATGTTGGCGATCGGCAGGCCCAGTGGCAGGACGCCGGTGCCGGTCTCCTCGCCGGGTTCGACGGTGCGGGAGAGGGCGCCGACGGTGGCCTCGGTCGGGCCGAACTCGGTCACGACCCGGACGCCGGGGTGGGCCGCGCGCCACTCGGCCAGCCGCTCGGCCCGTACCGGCTCGTCGGCGAGGACCAGTTCGCCGGTCGGCGAGCAGCTGTCGGGCAGCGCGCCCAGCAGGGCGAGGTGGCTCGGGGTGCCCTTGAGGAACGCGGCTCCGCCGCGTGCCACGGCGTCGTCCTCGGCGAGTTCGGCCAGGCGCACCGTGCCGCCGGTGACCAGCGGCAGGAGGAGTCCGGTGACCGAGACGTCGAACGCCAGCGAGGTGGCCAGCAGGGTGTCCCGGCCGACGCCGCGGTAGGTGTCCCGGGCCCAGGCCAGGTAGTTGACCACCGCCCGGTGCTCGACGACGACGCCCTTGGGGCGCCCGCCGGCGACGGCGGTGTGGATGACGTAGGCCGGGTGCGCGGGGCGCAGCGGGCCCCCGCGCTCGGTGTCGGTGAGCGGCGTGGCCGGTGCGGCCTTCACCGCGGGCCCGTCCAGCACCACCGGGGTGACCCCGGTGGCCAGCATCCGCCGGGAGAGGGCGCCGGTGGTGACCACCCGGAGGGGGGTGGTCCCGGCGAACATCCGCTTGATCCGTTCGACGGGTTCGTCGGCCTCGACGGGAAGGTAGGCCGCGCCCGACTTCAGGACGCCGAGCACCGCGACGACCGCCTCCGGCGACCGGGGCAGGGCGAACGCGACGACCTTCTCCGGGCCGGCGCCGAGCCCGACCAGGTGCCGGGCCAACTGGTTGGACCGGGCGTCGAGCTCCGCGTAGGTGAGGGAGCCGGACTCGGCCTCGACCGCGGTGGCGTCCGGGGTGCGCGCCGCCTGTGCGGCGAACAGCTCGGGCAGGGTGGTGTCGGGCACCTCCCGGGCGGTGTCGTTCCCCGTGGCGAGCGCCTGGGCGCGCTCGTCCCCGCTGAGCACGTCGAGCCGGCTGAGCCGGACGTCCGGGTCCGCGACCACCGCGTGCAGCAGCCGGACGAAGCCCGCGACGACTCGCTCGGCGGTGGCCCGGGTGAACAGGTCGGAGCTGTAGCCGAGCAGGCCCCGCATGGAGCCGTCCTCGGGCCACTCCAGCAGTTGCAGGGCGAGGTCGACCTTGATCCGGCCGGACTCGACGAACGTGGGGCGCACCGTCAGGCCGGGCAGCACCAGCGGTGCGTCCTCGTTGTTCTGCAGCGTCAGCATGACCTGGAACAGCGGGTGCCTGGCCAGCGAGCGCGACGGGTTGAGCGCCTCCACGATCTGCTCGAAGGGCACGTCCTGGTGGGAGTAGGCGGCCAGGTCGGCCTCCCGGACCCGGGTCAGCAGGTCGGTGAAGGCCGGGTCGCCCGCGGTGTCGGTGCGCAGCACCAGGGAGTTGACGAAGAAGCCGACCAGGTCGGCCATCGCGTCGTCGGTGCGGCCGGCCACCGAGGTGCCCACCGGGATGTCGGTGCCGCAGCCGAGCTTGCCGAGCAGGGTGGCGAACGCGGCCTGCAGCACCATGAACTCGGTGACGCCGGCCTGGCGGGCGATGGCGACCAGCGCGGCGTAGAGCCCGGCGTCGAGTTCGAACATCACCTCGCCGCCGGAGTGGCCGCTCACGGCCGGCCGGTCGAAGTCGGCGGGCAGGGCCAGTTCGTCGGGCAGCCCGGCCAGTGTCCGCTTCCAGAAGTCCAGTTGGCGGGACACGTGGCTGTCCGGGTCGTCCGCGGAGCCGAGCAGCTGCCGCTCCCAGACCGCGTAGTCCGCGTACTGCACCGGGAGCGGCGCCCGGTCGGGGGCGCGGCCGGCGCACCGCGCCCGGTAGGCGGCGGACAGGTCGCCCAGCAGCGGTGCCATCGACCAGCCGTCGAAGGCGATGTGGTGGAAGACCAGCAGCAGGACGTGTTCGTCCTTGGCGAGGCTGAACAGCCGGACGCGCAGCGGCGTTTCGCGGGTCAGGTCGAAGCCGAGGTCGTACTCGGCGGCGAGGGCGGCGGCCAGGTCGTCCTCGGACAGGGCCCGCACCTTCACCTCCGGGGCGCCCTCGTCGGCGTCCAGCATCCGCAGCGACGGCACGCCGTGGTCCTCCGGGATCACGGTGCGCAGGACCTCGTGCCGCTCGGCGACGTCGCGCAGGGCGGCCCGGAGGGCGTCGGCGTTCAGCCGCCCGGTGAGCCGGAAGGTCATCGGCGAGTTGTAGGTGCCGGTGGCGCGGCCGTCGCGGCGATTGATGAACCAGAGCCGCTGCTGGGCGAAGGACAGCGGCCGGCCGGCGTCCGCGGGGGCCGGCGCGAGGGCCGGGCGGGCCGCGTCGGCGGTGTCCATCCGGCCGGCCAGGGCGGCCACCGTGCGCGCCTCGAACAGCGCCCGGATGGGCAGTTCCACGCCCAGCGCCGTCCGCGCCCGGCTGACCAGCCGGGTCGCGAGGAGCGAGTGGCCGCCGACGGCGAAGAAGTCGTCGTCGATGGTGACCCGGTCCAGGCCGAGCACGTCGGCGAACAGGCTGCAGAGGATGGCCTCCATGGGGTTGCGGGGCTCGCGGCCCTGCGTCCCCGACTGCGCGTCCGGCGCGGGCAGCGCCTTGCGGTCGAGCTTGCCCTGGGGGGTCAGCGGCAGCTCGGGCAGGGTGACGACCGCCGAGGGGACCATGTAGTCGGGCAGTTCGCCGGCCAGCCGCTCGCGCAGCCCGTCGGCGACGGCGTCCGGGTCGGCGAGGACGACGTACGCCACCAGCCGCCGGTCGCCGCTCTCGTCCTCGCGCACGACGACCGCGGCCTGGGCCACGCCGTCCTGGGCGAGCAGCGCGGACGAGACCTCGCCGAGCTCGATCCGGAAGCCGCGCAGCTGGACCTGGTCGTCGGCCCGGCCGACGTAGTCCAGTTCGCCGTCGTCCAGCCGGCGCACCAGGTCGCCGGTGCGGTACATCCGCTCGCCGGGAGCGCCGTACGGGTCGGCCACGAACCGCTGGGCGGTGAGGTCCGGGCGGCCCAGGTAGCCGCGGGCGAGGCCGCCGGACACGTAGAGCTCGCCGGTCACGCCGACCGCGGCCGGCGCCAGGTCGGCGTGCAGGACGTAGGCGCGGTGCGCGGAGGTCGGGCGGCCGATGGGCGGCCGGCCCGCACCGGACAGCGGCCCGGCGACCGTCGAGCTGACCACGGCCTCGGTCGGTCCGTACCCGTTGTACAGCCGCACGCTGGACGCCCAGCGGTCGACGACCTCGGCGGGCACGGCCTCACCGGCGACGGCGAGGCGCAGGTCGGCGGGCAGGGTGCTGCCCTCGGGCAGTCCGCCCACCACGACCGGCGGCAGTCCCGCCAGGTTGATCCGGGCCTTGTTGATCAGGTCGACGAGCGCCTGGCCGGGTGCGCGGCACTCCTCGTCGGCGATCACCAGCGTGCCGCCGTTGAGCAGCGCCAGCATGATCTCCCAGACCGACGCGTCGAAGCTGAACGAGGCGAACTGCAGCACCCGGGTGTCGCTGTCGAGCCAGAAGCGCTCGACCAGGCTCGCGACCATCGCCAGCAGGCCCCGGTGCGCCACGGCGACGCCCTTGGGCCGCCCGGTGGAGCCGGAGGTGTAGATGACGTAGGCGAGGTGACGGGTGTCCAGCGGGGCGCGGCGCTCGGCGTCGGCGACGTCGTGGTCGCCGTACCGCGCGGCTCCGTCGTCGGGCGTGCCGTCGTCGGGCGTGCCGTCGGCGGTGACCGTGACGACGGGCACCTGCGTGTCGGGGAGGACGGCAGCGGTCTCCCGCGTGGTCAGGACGGCGACCGGGCGGGCGTCGTCCAGCATGTACGCGATGCGGTCCGCGGGGTAGCCGGCGTCGACGGGCAGGTAGCCCGCGCCCGACTTGAGGACCGCCAGCGCGGACACCACCATCGCGGCCGAGCGCGGCAGCGCCACCGCGACCAGGTCCTCGGGGCCGACGCCGCGCCCGATCAGCAGCCGGGCCAGCCGGTTGGCGCGGGCGTTGAGTTCGGCGTAGGTGAGTTCCCGGTCGCCGTCGACGACCGCGACGGCGTGCGGCGTGCGGGCGGCGTGCTCCTCGAAGAGCGCGGTCGCCGGGCGCGACCCGGCCGGCGAGGCGTGGCCGGCCCAGGCGCCGAGCAGGAGGCCCCGCTCGCCGTCGCCGAGTGCGTCGACGGTGCTCAGCTGGTCGCGGGGGGTGGCGGCCAGCGTCTCCAGGACGTGCACGAAGCGGCTCACGATCCCTTCGACGTCCCGGGCGTCGAAGACGTCGGAGCGGTACTGGGCCTCCAGTCGCAGGCCGTCGCCGGGGAACACGCCGAGCGCCAGCGGGTACTCGGCGATCACCCGGGCCTTCCAGTCGAGCATCGACAGCCCGGGGATCTTCTCGCCGATCCGGTCGAGCACGCCGCTGGGGTAGTTGTGGAAGCTCACCACGGTGTCGAAGAGTTCGCCCACCCCGGCGAGTTGCTGCACCTCGGCCAGGCCCAGGTGCTGGTGCGTTTGGAGGGCGAGCTGGCGGGACTGCAGGTCGACCAGCAGGTCCTCCAGCGTGGTCCGCGGGTCCAGGGCCACCCGCACCGGCAGGGTGTGCATGAAGGAGCCCACCACCTGCTCGACGCCCGGCAGTTCGGCGGGGCGGCCGGAGACGACCGCGCCGAAGGTGACGTCCCGGCGGCCGGTCAGCCGGCCGAGGGCCACCGCCCAGGCGCCCTGCGCGACGGTGTTCATCGTCAGGCCGCGCGCGTGGGCCCAGGAGGTCAGGGCGCGGGTCAGGTCCTCGGGCAGCTCCGCGACGAAGGTCTCGGGCAGCGCATCGACCCGGTCGCGGTCGGCGGGGCCGAGCCGGGTGGGCTCGGCCACCCCGGCCAGCTCCTGCCGCCAGGCCGCCCGCGCGGCTTCCTTGTCCTGTGCCCCGGCCCACTCCAGGTAGCCCCGCACCGAGGCGACCGGCGGCAGCGCGGAGGTGTCCGCGCCGTTGGACCAGAGCGTGACCAGCTCGTGGGCGAGGACCGCGGACAGGGACCAGCCGTCGACCAGGATGTGGTGGGCGGTCCACACCACGCGGTGGCGCTGCGGCCCGAGGGTGTAGACGGTGAACCGGGTCAGCGGGGGCTCGGACACGTCGAAGCGGCGCAGCCACTCCTCGTCGGTCAGCCGGACCGTCTCGGCCTCGCGGCCGTCCTGCGCCACGCCGGTCAGGTCGACCTCGTGCCAGGGCACCTCGACGGAGCCGGGGACCACCTGCACGGGGTCGCCGGTGTCCCGGTCGCGGAAGCCGGCCCGGAGGGCGGCGTTGCGCTCCAGCAGGGCCGCCACCGCGCGGCGCAGCGCGGCCTTGTCCAGCGGCCCCTCGATGTCCATGAGGACCTGCAGGGTGTAGGCGTCCATCCCGTGCCGGTCGAACTCGGCCTGGAACAGCAGACCGCGCTGCAGCGGGGACAGCGGCAGGATGTCCGTCAGCTCCCCGACCTCGCGCTCGTAGGCCTCGATCTCGTCCTGGTCGACGGCGACCAGCGGGAACTCGGAGGGCGTGCGGCCGCCGGCGCCCGGCTGCCGGGCGTGTTCGGCCAGCAGGCGCAGGGCGCGGAACCAGCCCTCCGCGAGCTCCCGGACGTCCGGCTCGGCGATCAGCCCGCCGGCGTACGTCCAGGTCGCCGAGAGCACCGGTCCCCCGGGGCGGTCCTCGGTGACCGAGACGACCTCGACGGGGTGGCGCAGGGGGGTGTCCGGGTGGGCGCTCTGCCCGGAGGCGCCGGACTCCAGGTGCCAGGCCGCCCCGGTGCCGGCGGTGAACCGGCCCAGGTAGTTGAAGCCGATCTGCGGGACGGGCTGCCGGGAGAGCACGCGGGCGGTCTGCGGGTTGACGTGCCGCAGCAGACCGTGGCCGAGGCCGTGGTCCGGCACGGCGCGCAGCTGTTCCTTGACGCGCTTGAGCGCCCTGCCGTGGCCCGCGCCGCCTTCGGCGGCCTGGGCCGGGCCGAGGTCGCCGAGGTCCAGGACGACCGGGTGCACACTGGTGAACCAGCCGACGGTACGGGAGAGGTCCGGCTCGCCGGGGATCGGTTCGCGGCCGTGTCCTTCCAGCTCGACGACGGTCCGGCCGGCGGGGGCGCCGCGCCGGCGGCGCCAGTCGGCCAGGGCCAGGGCCAGGCCGGTCAGCAGGACCTCGTCGGTCTCGGCGTGGAAGGCCGCCGGGACGGTGGTGAGGAGTTCGGCGGTCTGCTCGGCGGACAGCTCGACCGTGACGGCGCCGGCGGTCGCGTGGGTGTCCAGGGCCGGGTCGAGCGCCCGGGTGCCGAGCGGCGGCTCGTCGGCGGCCGACTGCGCTGTCCACCAGGCCAGTTCACCGGCCCGCCGGGCGGTGCGGGCCTCCTTCGACAGGGCCTGGGCCCAGCCGCGGAAGGAGGTGGCGACCGGGTCGAGCCGGACCGGCCGGCCCTGCGCCGCCTGGTTCCACGCCGCCTCCAGGTCGGGCAGCAGGATGCGCCAGGAGACGCCGTCCACGGCGAGGTGGTGGATCACGATCAGCAGGCGTCCCGGCCGGTCCGGGCCGGCGTCGAGGAGCACGGCCTGCACCATCAGGCCGTCCTCGGGGCGCAGCCGCCCGCGGGCGGCGGCCAGCTGGGCGGGCAGCGGGTCCTCGTCGGCACCGGAGACGTCGACCCGGGTGAGGGTGTCCGCGGCGGACACGGCTCCGACGGGCAGGGTCTCCAGGGACCAGAGTCCGGGCGCCGGGACGGACAGCCGCATCCGCAGGGTGTCGTGCGTGTCCAGCAGCGCCTGCAGCGCGGTGGTGAGCGCCTCGGTGCCGGTTCGGGCCGGTACGGCGACCGTCACGAACTGGCTGAACTCCCGGGTGGGGGACGGGAGTCCGGCGAGTTCCTCGCGGAGCTGGTCGACGATCGGGGTGGGCTCGATCTCGCCGACGCCGTCCTGGGCCGCCTGCGCGGCCCGGTCGTCGACGGGCTGCGCGGCCGCCGCGATGGCCGCCGGCGTGCGGTGCAGGAAGACGTCGCGGGCCGTGATGACCAGTCCGGCCTTACGGGCCCGGCTGACCACCTGGATCGAGCTGATGCTGTCGCCGCCGAGGGCGAAGAAGCTGTCGTCGGAGCCGACCGAGGACAGGCCGAGCACCTCGGCCAGCACCTGGCGGATGATCCGCTCCGGGGGGCTGCCGGCGCCCTCGGGCGTGGCGGCGGCGGTCGGCGGGGTGCCGGCGGGGGCCGGCGTGGCGAAGTCGGGGGCCGGCAGGGCCTTGCGGTCCACCTTGCCGTGCGCCGTCAGCGGCAGCCGGTCCAGGGCGACGAGGGCGGCGGGCACCATGTAGCCGGGCAGGACGCGGGCGAGTCCGTCGCGGACCGCCTCGGTGTCCGGGGACGGCTGCGCGCCGTCCTGCTCCGCGGCGTGCTCCGCGGTCCGCTCGGGCACGTAGTAGCCGGTCAGCCGCTTCTGGCCGGCCTGGTCGGCGCTCGCGGCCACCACCGCGTCGGAGACGCCGGGCAGGGCGCGCAGCGCCGCTTCGATCTCGCCCAGCTCGATCCGGTGGCCGCGGATCTTGACCTGGTGGTCGCGGCGCTCGAGGAAGTCCAGCTGTCCGTCGGCGCGGAGCACCACCCGGTCGCCGGTGCGGTACATCCGCGCGCCCCCGCCCGCGAACGGGTCGGGCACGAACGTGGTGGCCGTCCGACGCGGGTCGGCGAGGTAGCCACGGCCCACGCCGGCGCCGCCGATGTAGAGGTCGCCCGGAACGCCCTGCGGCACCGGGCGCAGCTCGTCGCCCAGGACGTACAGCAGGGTGTTGCGCAGCGGCCGGCCGATCGGGACGTACGCCCCGTCCAGGACGTCGCCGGGGCGGACGTAGGCGTGCGTCACGTCGTCCGAGCACTCGGTCGGGCCGTACATGTTGACCAGCGGGATCGCGGGGTAGCGGGCGAACCAGCGGTCGCACAGCTCGGGGGCGAGCGCCTCGCCGTTGGAGATCATCCAGCGCAGGCCGGGCAGCGGCGGGGCGTTGTCGGCGGTGTCCCAGGCGTCGAGGGTGGCGCGCAGCAGGGAGGGGACCACCTCCAGGACGGTCAGGCCCTCGTCGCCGACGACGCCGAACAGCGCGTCCGGGTCGGCCGCGGTCTCCCGGCTCACCACGCGGACCCGCCCGCCGGCCAGCAGGGTGGTCAGCGTCTGCCACACCGTGATGTCGAAGGTCACCGGCGCGTTGTGCACCAGGCTGTCCGCCCGGGTCAGGGAGAGTTCCTCGACCTTGGCCAGCAGGTGGTTGACCATGCCGCCGCGCTGCACCATCGCGCCCTTGGGCTTGCCCGTGGAGCCGGAGGTGAAGATGACGTAGGCCAGGTCGGCGGGGCCTCCGACGACCGGCGGCAGGCCGTCCGGCGCGTCCTCGGCACCGTCCAGGACCAGCAGGGCGAGCGCCGTCCCGGCCTCGCCCGCCAGCCGGGCCGCCAGGTCCCGGTTGGTCTCGTCGGCCACCAGGCAGGTCGCCGAGCTGTCGGCGAGCAGCGCGGTCAGCCGGGCGTGCGGCAGGCCCGCGTCGAGCGGCAGGAAGGCGCGGCCGGAGCCCAGCACGCCGAGCTCGGCGACCACGAAGTCCCGTCCGGGCTCGACCAGCAGGGCCACCAGGCCGGCGCCGGTGAGCCGGCGGGAGAGCGCGCCGGCCCGGCCGGCCAGCCGGGCGTACGTCAGGTCGCCCGTGTCGTCGGTCACGGCCACGGCGTCCGGGTGCTCGGCGGCCCGGGCGCGGACCCGCTCGACGACGCCGAGGTACGGCTCGGGCCGGTCGGGGCCGGTGAGCACCCCGGTGAGCCGCGCCTGCTCGTCGGGGGTGAGCAGTTCGAGCGTGCCGAGCCGGTCGTCGGCGCCGGCGGTGACGAATCGGTCGAGCCAGGTGATGAACCGCTCCAGGTGGGCCCGGGCCTCGTCGCGGTCGTAGCGGCTCTCGTTCGCGCTCAGGTCGACGCCGACGCCGGCCGCGCCCTTGTCGGCGACGGTGAACTCCAGGTCGTCGACCAGGCCGGTGGACGGGCTCTGCAGGACGGCCTCGCAGGGCCCGATGGTCAGCTTCTCGATCTGCGGCATCATGTTGAGGAACGGGCCGAACGGGCGCCGGTCGTCGCTGGCCAGCCCCATACCGCGGCGCACCTTGCTGACCCGGTAGCGCTGGTGCTTGAGGGCCCCGGTGATCTCCTTGTGCGCGGCGGCGAGCAGTTCGCCGCGGGTGGTGCGCGGTTCGATCCGCAGCCGCAGCGGCAGGTAGTTGACGACCATGCCGGGGATGCCCTGCAGGGTGCCGCCGACCCGGGCGGTGACCGGCAGCGACAGCATGACGTCGTCCGTCCCGGTCAGCCGCTGGGTGTAGGCGCCCAGCGCGGCGACCAGCACGGTCTGCCAGGTCACCCGGGCGTCCCAGGCCACGGCCCGCAGCCGGTCGGCGAGGTCGTCGGCGAGGACGGTGCCCTCGCGCAGGAACGTCTGGGCCGGCTCGGCGTCCCGGCGGGCCAGGGTCAACGGCTCGGGGGCGTCGGCGAAGTGGCTCTCCCAGTAGGCGCGGTCGCGTTCCTGGCGGGGGGAGCCGACGTAGGCGGCCTCCGCCTCGATCAGCGTGCCCAGCGGGGCGAAGCGCCCCTCGTCGAGGGAGGTGCCCGCGGTCATCGCCTCGTAGATGGCGGACAGCCGCTGCCAGTAGATGACGTAGCTGAATCCGTCGGACACCAGGTGGTGGTTGAGCAGGCAGAAGATCGTGCGGTCAGCGGCGAGCGTGAACACGCTGAACCGGAACAGGGGCGCGTCGCCACCCACCGTGAAGGGCACCCGCAGGTCGGCCCGGATCGCCTCGTTCGCGGCGGCCTCGGGGTCGGCGGCGCCGCTGACGTCGACAGTGGTCAGCGGCAGCTCGGCGAGCTCCTCGACGACCTGGCGCGGCTCGCCGTCGACCTCGAAGAAGCGGGCCCGCAGGCACTGCGACTCCTCGGCGAGCCGGGCCAGCGCCGCCGTGAACCGCTCGCGGTCCAGCGGGCCCCTGATGTCCCAGTAGATCGCGGTGTTGTACGTGGCACCGCCGCCGGTGAGCTTTTCGTCGAACCAGATGTCCTTCTGGCCAGCGGTGAGCGACAGGCCGGCCGTCGGCACACGAGTCATTGCAATCCCCTCGGAAAGGTCACCAGGTCGCTTCGGCCGTCCCGGCGGCGCAGCGCGACAGGCGCTCGCCGCTGAAGGGTTCGGGGCCGTGCGTGAGGCGCCGCTTCGTGCCGATCGTCCACAGCGGCAGCGCGACTTCGTCCTCGATGGTGGTCGAGCGCGCTGACAGCGCACTGACCGGGAACTGACGGTCCACCGCCGCCCGGCGGAGCCCCCGCGCGCGGGCGGGGGCTCCACGTCGCAGCCGTGGCCGGCGGCTCAGCCGCAGCCGCCCGCGTGTCCGTCGTCTGCCGAGCGGCCGACGCCCACCGCGCCGGTGGTGGCGGGGGCCAGGCCGGTCGCGGAGGGCGCGCCGGTGCGCAGGTGCGCCACGAAGGCGTCGAGCCGGTCGAGCCCCCAGAAGCGGGTGAACCCCCGCACGAAGAACGGCACTCCGAAGACGCCGTCCTTGCAGACCTCCATCAGGATGTCCACGCCCTGCTCGCGCAGTCCGGGGTCCGCCGCGGCGCGGGACAGCGCCTCGGCGTCGATCCCCAGGTCGCGGCCGATGTCCGCGATGACCGCCGGGTCGCAGACGTTGCGCCCCTCGCCGAACCGGGCCCGGTAGACCGCGGCGATGTAGTCGTAGCCCCGGCCCTCCCGGGCCGCCACCAGGTAGCCCAGGTGCGGGACCTCCCAGACCGGCTCGACGTCCACGGGCCAGTGCACGGTGATGCCGCGCTCCTTCGTGATCCGGCCGACGTCCTGGAGGACGTACCGGTTCTTCTCCCGCGACATCTCCGAGTACGGGAACCGTCCGCCGCGCTCCTCCAGCATCCGGGCGCTGGTCGCGTCCGGCTCGAAGAACGGCAGCCACTCCAGCCGTTCCACCAGGTCGCCGTGGTGCTCCGTCAGTTCGCGGTACGCGAGCCAGGAGTACGGGCTGCGCAGCGAGAAGTAGAAGCGCGGGGTCTTGTTCTTGGGCATGCTGCTCCTTACCGGGTCAGACGACGAGGCCGCCGTCGACGCCGAAGACCTGAGCGGTGATGTAGGCGGCGCGGTCGGACACCAGGAACGACACCAGGTCGGCCACCTCCCGGGGGTGGCCGAGGCGGCCGAGCGGAATGCGCTCGGTCATCGTCCGCGTGTGCTCCGGCGCCAGTCCGGAGAGCATGTCGGTGTCGATGAAGCCCGGCGCCACGGCGTTGACGCGCACGCCGTAGCGCCCGGACTCCTTGGCCAGCGCCTTGCTGAAGCCGATGATCCCGGCCTTGGACGCCGAGTAGTTCGTCTGCGTCGCGTTGCCGTACACGCCGGCCACGGAGGACATCGTGACGATGCTGCCCGCCCGGCGCTTCATCATGGCGAAGGCGGCGGCCTTGCACAGGTGGTAGGTGCCGTCCAGGTTGGTGCGCAGAACGGCGTCCCAGTCCTCCTCGGGCATCATCACCAGCGGGTTGTCGCGGACGATGCCGGCGCAGGAGACCGCCGCGTGCAGCGGGCCGAGCGCGTTCTCCGCGGCCTTGACGAAGTCCCGTACCGCGCGGGCGTCCGCGACGTCGACGCGGGCGGCGAACACGCCCGCGCCCTCCTTCTCGGCCTCCTCGGTGACCGACTGCGCCGCCTCCTCGTCGGACCGGTAGCAGAACGCGACGTCGAAGCCGTCCCGGGCCAGCCCGGTGACCACGTGCCGCCCGATGCCCCGGGAGCCCCCGGTCACCAGCGCGACCCTGCGGGCGTTCGTCTCCACTCAGCTCTCCTCGTTCGTCGCTGCGGCGAGCAGCGCGCAGCCGGCCGTGCCGTCCCGGTCGACCGCCGTCACGAGGGCGAGTGCGCCGGGCGGGGTTTCGTCGTCGTCGAGCACCGACAGCACCGCCGCGAGCTTCAGGCTCGCGGTCGCCGCCGAGGCGTCACCGAGCAGTGCGCGGTTGGTGAGCAGCCGGGGCCCGGTCGCGCCGAGGGCGTCGCCGATCGCGGCCTCCTCGACACCGGCCAGGATCCCGCCGGTTTCGGCGGGGGCCGCCAGGTGGACGTCCTCGGCGCGCGCGCCGGCCCGCTCCAGGACCTCGCGCACGCACTGCGCCAGGGCGGCGCGGGCGTCGGACGGCGCGGCGAAGGCGCGGAACCGGGTGGCCAGCAGGTGGGCCCGCGCGCGCCGCCCGGCGGCCCGGGCGTCCTGCGCGGTCTCCAGCAGGAACACCGCGCCGCCCTCGCCCAGCGGGGACGTCCGGTCGTCGCCGTCCCGGCCGTGCCATTCCAGCCAGGCCCGCTGCTCGGAGTACTCCTCGGCCGCCCCGCACAGCACCCGGGCGCAGTGCCCGCCCCGGTGCAGCCGGATGGCGTAGCTGAGTGCCGTCAGACCGGTCAGGCGGCCTCCGGCGATGGTGGTGTTCGGCCCCTTGATGCCGTGCCAGATGGCGCTCTGCCCGGCGGCCCGGTTCATCACCGTGTTCGGGAAGCGGGCCGGGTCGACGTGGTAGGGGCGTTCGCCCTCGAGCGAGTCGCGGGTGAAGTTCATGATGCTCTGCACGCTGCCCGAGCCGGTGCCCAGCACCAGCCCGGTCTCCTCGGTCCGGGAGGCCAGTTCCGGTCCGCCGTCGGCGAGCAGCAGGCCCACCGCGGTCACCGCGATGGCGGTGACCCGGTCCATGGTGCGGGTGCCCTTCCGGCCGATGTGCTCGGTGACGTCGAAGTCCGGCACCAGCGCGCCCTCGGTGAACGGCCCCGGCCAGGCCGCCGCGTCGAGCGGTCCGATCGCGCCGCGGCCGGCCCGGACGCCGGCCCGGAACGCCTCGCTGCCGACACCGTACGGGGACACCGCGGACCAGGTGGAGAAGACCAGTGCGGACATCAGGCGGCCTCCCGGTGCCGGCCCAGGATGAGCACGGCGTTGTTGCCCGCGAACGCGAGCGCGTTGTTCTGCACCACGGACAGTTCGGCGGGCCGCGCCTCGTTGGGCACGCAGTCCAGCCCGCAGTCCGGGTCGGTCTCCCGGTGGTTGATGGTCGGCGGGATGAAACCCTCCGCGATGGCCAGGGCGCAGGCGGCCGAGCCGAGGGCGCTGGCCGCGCCCATGCTGTGCCCGACCATCGACTTGATGGAGACGGTGGGCGGCGGCACGTCGAAGACCTGGCGGATGGCGCCCGCCTCGGTCACGTCGTTGGCCTTGGTGCCGGTGCCGTGGGCCGAGATGAAGTCGACGTCCGCCGCGCTGATCCCCGCGTTGCGGTGGGCCCGTGCCATGCAGCGGGCCAGGCCGTCCTGGTCCGGCGCGACCGGGTGGTGGGCGTCGCAGGTGAGCCCGTAGCCGAGGATCTCGGCGTAGATCCGGGCGCCGCGGGCCCGGGCGGACTCCAGGCTCTCCATCATGAGGATGCCCGCGCCCTCGCCGGTGAGGATGCCCTTGCGGTTCCGGTCGAAGGGCTGGCACATCTCGGGGGCGATGGTCCCCAGCCGGTAGAAGCCGGCGAAGGTCTTGCGGCAGACGGCGTCGGCTCCGCCGCACAGCGCCACGTCGACGTCGCCGGCCTGGATGGCGTCGTAGCCGCTGCCGATCGCGTAGTTGCCGGCCGCGCAGGCGGTGGGGATGGTCAGGGCCTCGACGTCGGTCAGTCCGAGTTCGCGGACGATGCTGGAGGACAGCCTGGCGGCGTGGGCCCGCCGGACGATCCCGGGGGTGAGGTGTTCCGGGCCCTTGTCGAGCTGTTCGCCGACCAGCAGGTCCAGGTCGCGGGACTCCGCGTCGGTGGTGCCCACCGACACCATGGTCCGGCGGGCGCGCAGTTCCTCCAGGGCGATGCCGGCGTCGGCGACGGCCATGTTGGCCGCCGCCACCGAGAACTGGGTCGCCCGGCCCAGTTCCTCCGGGTCGAAGCCGCGGATCCATTGGGCGGGGTCGAAGTCGGCGACCTCGCACCCGTACGAGTGGGCGAACCCGGTGGTGTCGAAGGCCGTGATGGGCTTGGCCCCGCTGCGGCCGGCCCGCAGGCCGGCCAGGAACTCCTGGACCCCGAGGCCGATGCTGGTGACCAGGCCGAGTCCGGTGATCACCACCTGGCGCGGCCGCTGATCGTTGTCGTACACCCTGTGCTCCAGTCCCTCGTGCCCGGCCCGGGCGACCCCGGCCGGGCGGCGCCGGCTACTTGGCGGCCACGGCCTGGTCGACGATGGCGACCACGGCGTCCAGGTTGACCATCCGGGGGAGCACGCTCTGGTCGAGGTCGATGCCGTAGGTCCGCTCGAGGGTGGAGAGGATCTCGATCGCGCCCATCGAGTCGGCCTCGTGGTCCTCCTTGAACCGGCTGGTGCCGGTCATGTCGGACGGCTCGATCTCGAGGATGTCGCAGATGATGTCCTTGATCTGGGCACGCCGTTCGGCGTCAGTGGCTGCGGTAGTCATGCAGACGATGCTGGAGCACGCGACTGACAGCCCGCTGACTGCCAACTGACATGGCTGGGCCGGGGGTTCGGGGGCTGCTCAGTCCGCGCCGGGCGGCGGGTCCTGCGGACGCTCCGTCAGGAGGTGCTGGATCTCGCGGAAGTCCTCGGGGTGGGCGACCATCCAGGACCAGAAGCTCGGGATGGTGCGGGCGTACTCGCAGTAGTAGCGGCGCACGTTCTCCACCAGGGCCGCCACGGCCGTCCGGTGGAGCGATCCCGCGCGCCACACCAGCAGCAGCTCGCAGATGCGGGCGTCGGCGATCGGGACGAGACCGATGTCCTTGGTCGCCCCGGTCGGTACGGTCAGCGCGGCCGCTCCGGCCTCGCGGACCCAGCTCATCGCCTCGTGGTGCCCGCGGACCCGGTGGATCGGCACCGGCCGGCCTTCGACGAGGTCGGCGAAGGCCGCGTCCTCGTGGTCGTGGAACCAGTGGCTGCGCGCGTAGCGCACCCACTGCAGGGACCGCACCTGGGCCGGGCCGACCGGCCCGCGCCCGGCCAGCGGGTGGCCCAACGGCAGTGCCAGCCAGACCGGTTGGCGGACCACGACGGCCGTGCTGAGCGGCAGTACCCCGGCGTCGGCGGGCTGGCGGTCGGGCGGGCTGGGCACCAGCGCCAGGGCGAGCCGCCCCTCGGTGACCGCGTGCATCGCGTCGGCCGGGTCCACCGTCTCGGTCTGCACCTCGGCGGCGGGCAGGCACGCGGCGATCGCGTCCCTGAGGGTCGGCGGCGTCCACTCCACGTTGCCGACGCGCAGCGTCGTGACGCTCTGCGCGGCCACCTCGGCGATGACGGCGTCACCGCGCCGCGCCAGGTCGACGAGCATCGGGATCACCCGCTCGCCGAGCGGGGTGGGCACCACGCCGTTGTAGGACCGGACGAACAGCTCACCGCCGAACTCGCGCTCCAGGCGCCGCAGTTGGGAGGAGAGGGAGGGCTGCGGAAGGTTGAGCCGGATCGCGGCCGAGGATATGCTCCCGGCACTGGCGATGGCGGCCACGAGCCGGGCGTGTCGTAATTCGACGTGCATTGCAGACGCAGCCCCCGCTCGCCCAGACACCTGTGACCACGCGATCCGCCCCGGTACGAGGGCACACGCAGTAATCACCGTAACACCACCGCGATGAAATCACCTCGGCTCCGGTGGCGACGGCGGGTCTCCCGCGCCCGGCATGACGGGGGGTCAGCCGGTGGGCATCAGGGGGCCGTGGGGACATCCGAGGACGTCGTCCTGGTGGAGGATCGCCCGGTACACCGAGTGCAGGGAACGCCCCGGCTCCACGCCCAGGTCCTCGGCCAGCCTCCTGCGGGCCTGGTGGAACACGTCGAGCGCCTCGGTCTGCCGGCCGTCGCGGTACAGGGCCAGCATCAGCAGCTCGCTGAGCCGTTCACGGCCGGGGTGTTCGGTGGCCAGCTGACGCAGCTCCGGGACCGGCACGCGCTCCCCGCCGACCGCCAGTCTCGCCGTCACCCAGTCCTCGTACGCGGCGAGCCGCCGCTCCTCCAGGCGCACCGACGCCGTCCGGCAGCGGAACCCCTCGATGGCGTCCAGCAGGGCCACGCCCCGCCACATGCCCAGCGCCTCCGACAGCACGAGCGCCGCCGCCGCGGGATCCCGGCCGATCATGGCCGCGCCCTCGTCCGCGAGGGACACGAAGCGGTGCGCGTCGACGGATTCGGGCCGGACGTCCAGCAGGTAGCCGGTGCCGACGGTGCGCACCAGGTCCCGGCCGTCCCGACCGGCCACGGACGCCAGGAGCTTGCGCAGCCTGGTCACATTGGCCTGCAAGGCGTTCTTGGCGTTGGCGATGCGTTCGTCGCCCCACAGCTCGTCCACGAGCTGGTCGAACGGAACGGCCCGGCCCGGGGCCAGGGCCAGCAGGGCGAGCACCGAGCTCACCCGCTTCGACGTGACGCCCCAGCTCCGCGTGCCCTGGGTGAGTAGAAGTGAGCCGAGTATGTGGATCTGCACGATTCGACACCCCCGTGTTCGTTTGATCCACATCCTCGTCGGCCGCACCGCCGCTGAGAAATATCAAACTTCCGGCTTGGCCATACCTGCCGGATATGCCTGCGGAACCGGCCATTCCAGCCTGGCCCCTGAGCCAAAAATGACGCCGGACCGCCCTTGCGGGCGGTCCGGCACCGAGCCTTCCCGGGGGATTGGAAGGCCGTTCAGGGGGGCCGCCGGCGAGGGCGGCCCCGGTTCAGAGGCGCCCGGACTCGCGCGTCCGGAGCGGGGTGACCGTCTCGGAACCGACCGCTCCGGGCTGCTGCGGCCGCACCATCCGCATCGTCCGGGACGGCCACCAGATCACCTTGCCCAGCAGGGTCAGGACCGACGGCAGGATCATGATCCGCACGATGAAGGCATCGAGCAGGACCGCCGCGGCGAGGACGAAGCCCATCTGCTTCATCTCCACCAGGGTGAGGAAGGCGAAGCTGGCGAACACGGTGACCATCACGACCGCCGCGCTGGTCACCACGCCCGCGGAGCTGCCGATCCCCTCCAGTACGGCCGCGCGGGTGTCCAGGCCGCGCTGGGCCGCCTCCCTGATCCGGCTGACCACGAAGACCTGGTAGTCCATCGACAGCCCGAAGAGGATGACGAACAGGAACAGCGGCACCCGCGACCCGATCGCTCCGGTGGAGTGGAAGTCGAGCAGGCCCTCCGCCCAGTGGCCCTGGAAGACCACGACCAGCAGGCCGAAGGCGGACGCCGCGGAGAGCAGGTTGAGCAGGGTGCCGATCACGCCGATCACCACGGACCGGAAGGCCAGCACCGTCATGCCGAACGTCACCAGCAGCAGGATGCCGACGATGAGCGGCAGCTTGGAGTTCTGGTGGTCCAGGTAGTCGACGTCGCGGGCGATGTCGCCGGTGACGTAGGCCTCGGCGCCGGACACCTTGCCGACGGTGGCGGGCAGGTAGTCGTCACGGAGGTGGTCGAGCGACTCGGTCGCCTGGGGCGAGCTGGGCTTGACCGGCACGGAGAGCATCAGGCTGGTGATCCGCTGGTCGGCGGAGGAGCTGAGCTTGAACTCGACGTCCTTGTCGAACAACGGGTCCGCCTGGGCCTGCCGGCGCAGGTCCTCCATCGCCTGCTGCACCTGCGGCGCGCGGTCCGCGGCGGCGCGCACCACCACCTGGTGCTGGACGAGCATCTCCGGGAAGGCGGCGGTCAGCCGGTCGTATGTCTGCACGGAGGGGATGTCGCGGGAGAAGGTGTCCTTGCCCAGCACGCTCAGTTTCAGGCCGAGGGCGGGCGCGGCCAGCCCCAGCATGACGAGCACCGAGACCAGCAGGGTGACCCCGGGGCGCTGGGTGGCCGGCCGCAGCAGCGCGCTCCACGCCCGGCTCGTCCCGCCGTGCGCCCGGGTGGCCTTGCCCTGGGTGGCGCGGCGGGCCGCACGCTTCTCGGCGCGGGCGCCGAGCTTGGCGAGCAGCGCGGGCAGCACCGTCAGCGAGCTGGCCATGGCGACCGCGACGACGATCACGGCGCCGGTGGCGAGCGAGGAGAAGATGACGTCCGTCGCGAGGTACAGCGTCGCGGTCGAGACGATCACCGCGAACCCGGAGACCACGATGGCCCGGCCGGCGGTGGCGGCCGCGATCTCCACGACGGCCTGCGAGCCGAGCCGGCCGCCGGCCCTGGCCCGCTCCTCGCGGTCCCGCTTCAGGTAGAAGAGCGAGTAGTCGACGCCGACGGCCAGGCCGATCAGCAGGATGATGTTGTTGCCGACGCCGGCGTCGGGCAGCGCGTGCGAGGCGAGCGCGGACAGCCCCATGGCGGCGGCGATGGAGGTGAGGGCCAGCAGCACCGGCACGCCCGCCGCGACCACCGAGCCGAAGGCGATCATCAGGGTGATGACGGTGACCGGCAGGGTGAGCATCTCGGAGAAGGCGAGGTCGTCGCCGCGCTGCTTGTCGAGGCCCTTGCTCATCGAGGGCCCGCCGGTCTCCTGCACCCGTACGTCGGGGTGGGCCTGCTGCACGGCGGCGGTCTGCTCGACCAGCGGGTCGACCTTCTTGCGGGCGGCGAGCTCCTCGCCCGTCATGACGACCTGGACCATCAGGACCTTGCCGTCGCGGGAGAGGACCGGCTGCTCGACCTTGTCGACCTCCGGGAGCTTGCCCATCCGGGTGGTGAGGTCCGCGGCGGCGGTCCGGGCTGCGGACACGTCCAGCGTGCCGGACGGGGAGTCGATGACGATCTGCTCGACCGGCCGGCGCTGCAGGCCGCCCTCGGTCGCGATCGCCTCCGCCTTCCCGGCCTTGCCGACCCGGTAGTCCGCGGTGGTCGCACTGTTGGTGCCGACCGCGGCCGAGGCCCCGAGGCACAGCGCGACGAAGACGAACCAGCCGACGATGGCGCGCCAGGGGTGGGCCGCGCTCCAACTCGCCACCCTGACGATGACCGAGCGTTTCTCCACTGTCTCCAGCCCCTTACCCGCGTCGATGCTTTCTTTTACATGTAAGACCGAGCTTACATGTATCAGTGTGCGCGTCAACTCTCCTTCCGCGTCATCTGTGCCCCGCCGGAGGGAAGTTGGGCGGGATCAAGCCGACCGACGGCCGGTCGACGGCCGACCGACAAGGGCCTCGCCCCCGGAAACCGGGGGGCGAGGCCCTTGTCGACATCGGAGAGGACCCGGTCAGACGACTGCCGGGAGCTTGGCGAAAAAGGCACTGGTGGACGACGAGGTCTCACTGGAACCCGCCATCCACAGGGCGCCGTCCGGCCCGGTGGCCAGCGCCCCCACCGTCAGCGGACCCGCCAGCGGGCCCTGCGCCTGGGACCAGGCGGAGCCGTTCCAGCGCTGCAACGTCACCCCGGCCCCCGCGGTCCACACCTCGGTGGAGCCGTACGCCGCCAGCTGCGAGACCTCGGACACGCTGCCGGAGACCGGGCTCCGGTCGGACCACGCGCTGCCGTTCCAGACCGCCACGGCGCCCCGGTTGGCGGCGGACCCGCCGACCCAGCACTGGCCGTCCTTGACCAGCAGCGAGGTCACCTGGCCCACCGCCGTACCGAACGGGGCCGGCAGCACGGTCCACGAGGACCCGTTCCAGCGCATCACCAGGGACACGCGCGACGCGCCGACGCCGACGAAGCCGGCGACCCAGACGTCGTCCGCCGCCACGACCCGCACGGTCAGCAGACCGGCGGTGCCGAGGGTGCTCGGCAGGCTCACCGGCGCCCAGCTCGCACCGTTGCGGCGCACCACGGCCGGCACGTCGACCGACTGCTTCGCCGTGCCGACGACCCAGACGTCGCTCCCGCTGCCGGAGGCCTGGGCGGGCCGGGCGAACGACTCCGCTCCCGTCAGGTCGGCGGCCCAGGCGGAACCGTTCCAGTGCAGCAGCCGGGGCACGTCCCGCATCTGGGTCCGGTCCCACTTCTCGCCCACCGCCCAGGCGTCGGCGGCACCGGTGACCGTGATGCCGGCCAACGGCCGGGTGTCCGCGGCGAACCCGGTCGCGCTCCACTTCGTGCCGTCGAAGGCCCAGGCCAGCGGGTCCGACTGGATCGGCCCGAAGGGGCCGTCCGGGTAGTAGTTGGTGGTGCCGAGGGCCTTGACGGCGCCGTTCGCGGCCACGCTGATCCGGCTGAAGCGGTACCACGCGCTCACCCCCGGATCGACCGGGAAGACCTGCCACGACGGGGCCGCGGCGGCGGCGGAGGCCACACCGGGCAGCGTGCCGCCGATCACCATCGCCGGCACGAGGGCCGCGGCAGAGCGCAGAACGTTTCGTCGACTGACTGTCACGGTTTCCTCTACTTTCCTATGAGGTGGACGTCGACCAGCGCCGAAGCCCGGTCGAGCGCCTCGACGACCGCCGCGCGGCTCTCGCCGACGGCGACGATGTGGCCGATCCGCCCGTAGGCGTCGGTCGGCGGGGCGACCCGGGTGCCCGCCGCGGCGGTGACCGTCACGCGCTCCACACCCGGCACCGCCCTGGCCTCGTCCAGCCCGGCCACGCGGTCCAGGACCCCTTCCTCGACGGGCAGGATGAACTGGATGCCCGCGTGGCGCGCGAACCCGTCCGGCAGCAGGGGTACGCCGCCGCCGGCGTAGGCCACCTGGGCGGCGAGCAGGTCGATCCCGGTGGCGAGGCGGTAGAGCTCGGGGATGAGGCCGCCCGCGAGCCTCGGGTTGATCTCGACGACGGCGGCGCCGGTCGCGGTGCGCTTCACCTCGGTGTGGCTCGGGCCGCGGCCGAGCCCGGTCGCGGCCAGCGCGGCCGACACCGTCCCGGCGATCTCCCGCGCCGCCTCGGCGGGCAGGTCGGCGGGCACCAGGTGCCGGGACTCCACGAAGTGGGGTGCGCCGGCCACGGTCTTCTCGGTGATGCCGATCAGCCGGTGCTCGCCGTCGACGCCGAACATCTCCACGCTGTACTCGGGCGCGTCCAGGTACTGCTCGACCAGGGCCCGGCCCGCCATGGGCTGCCCGCGGCCGTTGGTGGTCCGGCCCGTGATCTCCTCGGCCAGCTCGGCGGCCTCCTGCGCGGAGTCGCACCGGCGCACGCGCGTCGAACCGGAGTCGTCGACCGGCTTCACCACGCACGGGGTGCCGATCCGGTCCGCGGCGGCGGCCGCGGCCGGCCCGTCCTCGACCACCTCGAACCGCGGCTGCCCGATCCCGGCCCGCAGCAGGGTCTCGCGCAACCGCCCCTTGTCCCGGCAGCCGGCGATCGCCTCGGGACGCTCCGCGGGCAGCCCCACCGCGGTGGCCAGCGCGGACGCCGCCACCAGGTAGAACTCGCTGGTCGTGGACACTCCGGCGATCGAGCCGGGCTCGAACGCCTTGGTCACCGCCCGGACCAGCGCGTCGGTGTCGTTGGTGTCGCAGTCCACGACCGTGGCGCCGGTCTCGGCGAGGCCGCCGTACCTGGTGGAGTCGCCGGTCGCGAGCACCGGCTGGTAGCCGGCCTCCGCCGCGATCCGCAGCGCCAGCATGCCGGTGCCGGTGGTGTTGGACTCCACGAAGACGAACGCCGGCCGCGGCGCGTCCGCGCGGTTGCGGCGGAACGACCAGCTGTCCACCTCCGTGCCGTCCAGGACCTGGCGCGCCACCGTGGCGACGGGCAGGCGCCGGAGGTCCTGCTCGGCCCAGTGCGCGTCACTGTGCACGGTGTCGGCGTAGCGGTCCCCGCGGTCCGGGAAGATCCCGACCACGGTGGTGCCCGGCACGGCCCGCCGGGCCATCTCCCCCAGCACCCGGTACACCGAGCCGGAGGTGTTGCCCGCGAACAGCTTCTCCTCGCGGGCCAGTTCCCGGGTCGCGCCGAAGGCCTCGTGGTCGTTCAGCCAGTGCACCTCGTCGATCACGGCGTGGTCGAGGTTCCTCGGGTGCAGGCTGTTGCCCAGCCCGCTCTGCAGCCGTTCGGGCCGGTCGGGCTGGCCGAACAGCACGCTGCCGACGCAGTCCACCCCGACCGCGTACAGCTCCGGCAGGTGCTCGCGCAGCGCGCGCGAGGTGCCGCACAGCGAGCCGCCGCTGCCCACCGCACCGACCAGGACGTCCACCGTGTCGAGGTCGGCGAGCAGCTCCTGGGCCAGGTGCCGGTAGGCGGCCGGATTCTGCGGGTTCTCGTACTGCTTCGGCCAGAACGCCCCCGGGTTCCGGTCCATGATCTCCCGCAGCCTGGTCAGCCGGGCGCCCTGCCAGCCGTGGGCGTCCATCGCGGGCACCACGTGCACCTCGCAGCCCAGCGCCTCCAGCTTGGCCAGCGTCACGCGGTCGATCCGCGGGTCGGTGACGATGTGCACCGGGTGGCCGAGGGCCGTGCCCACCAGGGCGACCCCGAGGGCCATCGTGCCCGAGGAACTCTCCACGATCGGGGCGCCCTCGGCCAGCACACCGGTGGCGCGCGCCTCGGTGATGATCTGCTTGGCCACCCTGTCCTTCATCGCGAACAGGTTGTTCATCTCGAGTTTCGCGTAGACCCGGACGTCCCGGTCGGCCCCCAGCCGCAGACGCACCAGCGGTGTCCGGCCGATGGCGTCGATCACGTTCTGGCTCAGCATGTGCCCTCTCTTCCCATCTCGCACCGGGCCTGCGCAGCACCGGAGTTCATCGGTCGAAGCTCAAGGTCCGGTACACGGTGACGTTGCCGACGAGCTCGGAGCAGGCGCTCGCGGCGTCCACCAGCCGCTGCGGGTACGAGGGGTCGGCCGTGTCGAGGAGCACGCCCAGGCACGTCCCGCTGTGGCCGACCACCACGCCGAGTCCGCCGACCTGCCGGCTGATGCCGATCATGGCGTCGAGCGTCTTCTTGGGGCGCAGCACCTGGTTCATCAGGGCGCTGCGGGTGGCCACCGCGCCCACCTCGGCGAGGTCCGCGCCGGCCACCGCCGTGGCCATCCGCTCCAGCAGCCGCGCGTACTCCGCCCGGTCCGCGGCGGAGAACGGCTTCGGGATGCGGTTGAAGGCGATCGTGTCGATCTCGCCGCCCTCGTCCACGCCGACCACGGTCATCGACGGCAGGGAGCCCAGCTCGGTGTGGAGTTCCACCCGGCGGTGGTAGAACGCCACGATGCCGGGGTACAGCACGCCGTCGGTGGGTTCGATCCGCGCCAGCAGCGACTCGATCCGCCGGGGCGGCATCGGCTCGCCCAGCGCGTTGGCGACCGCGCGCGCCGTCGCCACCAGGTCGGCGGAGGAGCTGGCCAGCCCCTTGCCCTCGGTCAGCATGCTCTCGATGGTCAGCACCCCGCCCATCGGCGTCGCCGCGGACTCCATGATCATTCCGGCCAGCCGGAGCGCCTTCCGCTTGTGCGCGGGCCGGACCTCCAGCACGTCGGTGCCGGGCAGGCCGTGGAACGTCACCCGGGCCCAGCGGGCGATCGGCAGGGTGACCAGGAAGTCGCTGTCCTCCTCGGGCAGCACCCCCTGGAGCAGCTCGCCGAACGTGCCGGACGCGGTACTCATGCCCGTCACCGCGGCGCTCGGCGCCGGGTGGCTCCCCGCGGCGCCCTGCCGCAGGACGGTGCCGGGGGCCTTCACCACTCCTGCCTTCCCTCCGGTCCGGCGAGCAGCCGGTCGACCTCGGCCGCCGCCGCGTCGACGTCCGCCCGCCGCCCTTGCCACCGCTTCTCCAGTGCGTCGAACGCGGTCTCCTGCTCGGCGAGCAGGGACCGTACGGCGTCCGGGTGGGTCGAGCCGTCCGAGCGCTTCGCCAGGAGTCCGCCCGACACGCCCATCGCCTCGGTGAGCAGGTCCGCGGCGTTCTCGGCGGTGTACCCCTGCGCGGCCAGGACCTCGTCGAGCAGTGCGCCGTCCGGCTCGGCGGGAGGCAGCCCGCGCTCGACGGCCAGCACGATGTAGCGCCCGGCCACGACCTGGGCGCTACGCCAGGGCACCCCGGCGCGCAGGGTCAGCAGGTTGGCGAGGGTGAACCCGCCCAGGTACTCGGCCTCGCAGGCCTCGCGCATCCGGTCCTCCCGGAACCGCAGGTTCTCCAGCACCGCGCCGAACAGCCGCAGGACCGACCCGAGGACGTCGAAGGCGGCGGGCACCCCGGCCCCCGCCTCCTTGGAGATCTCGACGGAGTTGCTGTACGGGGTGGACCGCTGCCCGGTGGAGATGGCCGTGTAGGCCGCGCCGAGATGCGCCGTACGGGCCCGGATCCGCTCCAGCACCGGGTAGTTCTTCTTCTGCGGCATCGCGGAGGAGATGCCCGACCAGTGGTCCGGCAGGTCGATGAAGCCGTATCCGGCACTGCCCCAGGTCATCAGGTCGGTGACGAAGCGGCTCAACGCGACGCCCAGCAGGGAGAACTCCGCGCACGCCTCCAACGCCCAGTCGCGCTGCGCCACCGCCCGCAGCGCGTGCGTGCGGACGTCGGGGAAGCCCAGCAGGGCGGCCA
This sequence comes from Kitasatospora sp. NPDC023385, assembly GCF_055664045.1. NCBI lineage: Bacteria > Bacillati > Actinomycetota > Actinomycetes > Kitasatosporales > Streptomycetaceae > Kitasatospora > Kitasatospora sp. NPDC023385. Next base: position 601,680 of record NZ_JBVOOL010000001.1, read on the forward strand.
TCCGGGCGCGGTCCCAGAGCAGTTCCTGCCCGGCCATCGCCCCCGCGCCCATCGGCGAGGCGGCAGCCGTCCGGTACACCGACTCCAGTCGCTCCAGGGTGTGCAGCACCTGTTCGCCGAGCGCCGCGAAGTAGAAGCCCGGGCTGATCACCTGAGCCGGCTGCAGGTGGGTGTAACCGGGCATGACGAGTGCGGCGCCGCGCCCGGCCAGCCGGTGTGCGGCGCGGCCGAACGCGATCAGCTGCTCGGCGCAGTCCAGCAGCCGCACCCGCCCGTACATCAGCTGGGCGGTGGCCTGCAGGTCGTTGCGGCTGCGGTCGACGTGCCACGCGGGCGGCACCGCGGCCAGCCGGCGCACCACATGGCGCTCCAGGGTGAAGGCGATGTCGCTCATGCTCTCCTCGGCCTCCCGGGCGATGGCCTCGGGGGTGACCTTGTCGAGCACGTCCGCGATGGCGCCGACCTGGGCTCCGTCCAGCAGGCCGAGCCGGCGGTACTCCAGCAGCAGGACCTTCTCCAGTTGGACGTACCAGGGCAGCAGGGCGTCGATCTCGAAGCGGAGCTGCGGCTCCAGCACCTCGGCGCGCAGCAGCGCGTCGGGGCCGGCCGCGATCCGTCCGGTCAACGCGCCGGCTCCGCTGGAACCGGCCGTCGTCGCAGGGTCGTTGGGCATGCGTTTCCTCACGGGGACGAAGGGGCGGTTCGGTTCAGCGCGGCCAGCACCGCGTCTCTCGCGTCGGCCGCCCGGGTCCGCGGCGAGCACTCCCCCGGGCCGAGCAGCCGGCGCTGCGTCACCTCGTCGGAGAGCAGCCGCCAGTCCCAGTGACCGGGGCCCCGGTCTCCGGCCGTCCCGACCGGGCCGTCCCGGCCGTCCCGGCCGTCCTCGGCGACGACGAGTTCGATGCCCGCCTTGACGCGGTGGGCCGCCGGGCTCTGCCGGGCGGCCAGCAGGAACGACCCGGCCGACTGCACGTCGTGCCGGTAGGCGGGCCCGAGCAGCCGGGCCCGCTCGGGCTTGAGCTCGTCGAACTCCACGTACGCGCCCTGGCGCAGCAGGGTGGCGGCGACCTCCCGGTCGCTCAGGGCCCTGGTCCGGTCCATGCCCGCCCGCACCGTCGCCGGCCAGTCCGGGGCGACCCCTCCGACGAGGACCCGGCGAGGCGCCGAAGGGCCGTCCTCCAGCAGCCGGGCCAGGGCGAGCGCGGGCGCCGCGCCCTCCCGCTGGCCCCACAGCACCAGGGGGACGGCGGCCAGCCCTGCCAGCTCGCCGGCGACCCGGCGCGCCACCTCCGCCACCTCCGCCAGGTCCTGCGCGCCGGGGACGAAGTCGTGTCCGGGCAGTTCGACGCCGTACACCTCGACGCCGCAGGGGGCGAGTTCCCGGGCCAGGGCGAGGAAGTTGACGGCGTTCCCGCCCGCGCCGGGGAAGCAGACCAGGCGGCCCTCGGGCACCGTCCGGCCCGGGAGGGCGCCGGTCAGCGCGTGCAGCAGGCCGGGCCCCGGCCGGTCCGGCGCCGCGCCCGCGCCCGCGTCCTTGCCCTCGCCCGCGTCCCGGCCCGCGTCGACGGCGGCGGCGAGGTCGGACAGCACGGGATGGGCGACGATCTGGGTCAGCGAGACCAGCCGGTCCAGCTTCACGACGAGCCAGGTCGCGGCGAGCGACGTCCCGCCGAGCGCGAAGAAGTGGTCGGCCCGCCCGATGCCCTGCAGGGGGAGGTTGAGCGCCTCCGCCCAGGCCATCGCGAGGCGCTGCTCGGTGGGCGTGCTGGGCGCCGTGCTGGGCGACTCGGCGTGCCCGAGCGTGCCGGCCAGCTCGGTGAGCGCCTTGCGGTCCACCTTGCCGTTCGCGCTGACCGGCAGGACGTCGAGCCAGTGGCAGTACGCGGGGATCATGTACTCCGGGAGGTGGCGGGCCAGCGCGGCCCGGACCCGGTCGTCCTCCAGGCGGACGGTGCCCACCAGGAACGCCGCCAGGACCCGGTGCCGGTCGCTCGCGGACGAGGCGACGACCACCGCGCCCTTCACCTCGTCCAGGGCCATCAGCCGGTTCTCGACCTCGCCGGTCTCGACCCGGAATCCGCGGATCCTGACCTGCTGGTCGCGGCGGCCGAGGAACTGCAGCCGGCCGCCGGGCAGCCAGCGCCCGAAGTCGCCGGTCCGGTACATCCGCTGTCCCGGCCGGAACGGATCGGGCACGAACGCGGCCCGGGTCCGCTCGGGATCGTTGACGTAGCCGCGGCCGACCGCGACACCCGAGAAGGCGATCTCCCCGGTCGAGCCGAGTGGCACCAGCTCGCCCCGCTCGTCCACCAGGTAGCCGTGGACGTTGCGTCGCATCCGGCCGAGCGTGACCGGCCCGTGCTCCGGCGCCCGGTCGAGGAACTCGTGCATCGTGTCGTCGGAGACCTCGGTCGCGCCGTACGCGTTGACCACCGGGATGCCCGGCCGGACCGCGAACCACCGGTGCAGCAGCGCCGGTTTCAGCTCGTCCCCCGTCACCAGGACGGTGCGCAGCACGCCGAGAGCGCGGGGGTGCCGCTCGAGGGCCGTGATCAGCGCGTCGAAGTAGGACGGGACGAACTGGGCGACGGAGACCCGCGAGGCGGTCAGCCCCGCGATGAAGCGGTCCACGTCGAGGAGCTCGTCGGTGTCCACGATGCGGGCGCTGCCGCCGGTCAGCAGGGGGGCGATCAGCTGCCACAGCGAGATGTCCAGGGACTGCGCCGCGGTCTGCGCCACCACGTCACCGGGGCCGAGTCCGAGGTCCGCCACCTTCATCAGCAGGTGGTTCAGCAGCCCGGCGTGCTCGCACATCACGCCCTTCGGCGTGCCGGTGGAGCCGGAGGTGAAGTAGATGTAGGCGAGTCCGCCGGGCGCGCACGCCCGGCCGGGGTTCCTGGTGTCCGCCGCCCCGGTGTCTCCTGCCCCCGGGCTCCCGGTCGCGGCGCACAGGGCGGCGGCGTCCACCAGGCGGCGGGTGTCCCCGTCCCGCACGGCGGCCCGCGCGGCCGCGCCGGCGCCGAGGACGAACCGGCACCCCGCGTCGTCGAGCTGCGCGGCGGTCCGGGCGGCCGGGAGGTCCGGCTGCACCGGCAGGTAGCAGCCGCCCGCCTTGAGCACGCCGATCGTGGCCGCCGCCGCTTCCAGGCCGCGCTCCATGACGACGGCCACCACGTCCTCGTCGCGGAGCCCGTCCGCCAGCAGGGCGTGAGCGATCCGGTTCGCGTTCGCGTTGAGGCGGCCGTAGGTCCAGGACCGGCTGCCGTGCGAGACCGCGACCGCGTCGGGGGCCGACCGGGCCTGCTCCTCGAACCGCTCGACGAACAGCCTCCCGTCGAAGGGCTCCGCCGCGCCCGCCAGCCCGTGGATCTGGGTGTGCCGCTCGTCCTCGGCGAGCAGGCTCCGCTCGCCCGCCGGTGCGTCCGGGCAGGCGGCCAGCAGCTCCAGGGCCCGTCCGTGGTAGCCGACGATCCGGGTCAGGTGCTCCTCGGACATGACGTCCGAACGGGACCGGGCGTGCACCGTGACGCGGTCGCCGTGCACGGCGATGCGCACCCACAGCGGCGGCGTGTTCGCCGGGTCCGGGTCGGGCTCCGCCGCGGACAGGTCCAGGACGGCCTCGCGGTCCGGCCCGGAGGCCGTATCCGGCGCCGGCGCGCGCCGGCACCCCTGCGCGGCCTGCCCGACCAGTTCGCGCCACGTGTGGCGCAGCACGCCCCGCACACCCAGCGGGCGCGGCGCGCCCGGATCACCGTCGACGGGCACGTACCCGGTGACCGGGTCCGGCTCGGAGGTGAGCGCCGCGACCACCCTCAGGTGCGCGGCCAGCAGCACGGCGTCCAGCGGGGCCGCGCTGTCGGCGGCCAGCGTGCGCAGCCCGGCGGCCGATCCGGGGGGCAGGGCGAGTTCGGCGGCCACCCCGGCCCGCGCGCCCGCCCCGCCCGCGGTCCACCGCGGAACGTGTACGGGTGTCGCCTCGACGCCCTCCGAAGCGCGCTCGTCCGTCGTCCCGGCCGCGACCGAACGGTCCAAAGTCTTCGACACGTGATCGCCAACCTACGGAGGAATGGACGGAAGAATGTGTTGTTCGGAAATGCCTTCGCCCCATGCTGGCGAACCGCACTGACACGCCGCTGACATACCGTCACCAATGTCCGGACAGCCTCGCGTTACCGGTGCCGGCATTCATGCGCAGCCCCGATGAGCACCCTTGTTCCGGCCCCCTCACGGGGAGGTTTTCGCCATTCCTTCACGGAGGTATCCGCTGACCGGTCCGAGCGCCTGTCGTCCGGTCCCGGCCCGGCCCCCGGGAGGGAATGCACCGCCGGTGAAACCTGCTCTTGCGCCTCGCGGAGATCTCCTGACACCGCGGCGGCGCGACCGGTCGCCCCCCGAACACCACCCCGCCCACCTGCCCTATTTGCCGCCCGCTTAAAGACATGGCGGCCCTACGGCCTCGAAGGCAGGCTGAGGCCATTCCACTCGTTCCTGAGCGAACCGGAGGAGATCGCCGAGCAGTGGAACGCGGCACTCACGTTTCCGACGAGTCGTACGCGGACTTCGTGATTCGACACTCCGGCCCACCTGACGGCTGCGCAGCGCCAGGCCCGGCCTCCTGCCTCAGACGAGAGGGAACGACCGTGTCCCAGCAGGCCCTCCCGCAGGGCGCGGCACCCGTCGCCGTCCGCAGCGCCGCCTGGTACCTGCCCGAGCACATCCTGCCGATCACCGACGTACGGACGCTCGACGAGGCCGAGCGCGCCACCCGCGACGGCCTGGGCATCGACACCGTCCGGGCGGACGACCGGCTGGACGCCGTCACCCTCGCGGAACGCGCCGCACGCCGGGCCCTCGAACAGGCGGGACTCGACGCCCGGGAGCTGGGCGCCCTGGTGATGGTGGAGTCGCGGGTCCAGGAGACCTTCCTCAGCTCCGAGGTGACCCAGCTCCAGCAGCGGCTCGGTGCCGACCACGCCCTCACCTTCTCGGTGGGCGGGCTCGGCTGCGTCTCGATCACCCCGGCCCTGCTGACGGCCCGCGGGCTGCTGGCCGCGGACCCCGCCCTGGAGGACGTCCTGGTCGTGCACGGCAGCAAGCCGGCCGCCGCCCTGCGCTACCGCCACCCGGTCACGGTGAACGGCGACGGCGGGCAGGCGCTGGTGGTCTCCCGCAGCGGGCGGATCCGGGTGCGGGACATCGCGCAGCTGACCAACGGGCGGTACTGGGACCTCTTCCACGTCGACTACCGGGACCGCCCCACCGCCCAGTGGCGCGAGGAGTGCACGGACCCCCGCACCTACTCCTTCCGCCTGGCCATGGAGACGCGCAACCGCCTCTCCTCGATGCTGGACGACGTGCTGCGGCGCAACGGGCTCGGCCGCGGGGACGTCGCCGGCTTCGTCAGCCAGAACCTGTCCGCCGGGGGTTTCGCCTTCCTCGAGGACTCGCTGGGCATCGAACTGCTGCCGGTGTGCCGGCAGAACCTGCGGAGGTACGGACACCTCGGCCCCAATGACGTCTTCCTCAATCTCAGCACGGCACTCGACCGTGGGGAGCTGGCCCCCGGCGACCTCGCGGTCATGATCAACGTCAGCCCGGTGGCAGCGTGGAGTCTGCTGCTGGTGGAGACAGGTCCGCGGAAGGGCGAGGCATGAACGACATCAGCACGAACGGCATCAGCACGAACGGCATCACCGAGCAGATCACCGACTTCCTGAGCGCGGCGCTTCGCCGGCCGGTCGAGCCGGACGACGACTACTTCGACCAGGGCCTCGCCGACTCCCTGTTCGCGCTGGAGCTGGTGACCTTCGTCGAGAACCGCTTCGCCCTCACCGTCGAGGTCGAGGACCTGGATCTGGACAGCTTCCGGACGGCCAACCGCATCACCGAGCTCGTCCGGCGCAAGATCGACGCCCCCGAGCGGGGGGAGGCGCATGCACAGCGTTCCTGACGGCGGCCCCGCCGCCGTGACGACGGATCCGCCGACGGCCCCGGATCTGTTCCGGGTGGCGGACGACCTGGCGGCCGACGCCCGGGCCCACGCCTCCCGTTGGGACCAGGACGGCCGGCTGCCCGACACGGTGCGGGCCGAGTTCGCCCGGTCGGGACTGCTCGCCGCCGACCTGCCCGGGCGGTACGGGGGCGCCGGCCTCGACCCACTCGCGCTCGGCGAGATCACGGCCCGGATCGGCGCCGAGTGCAGCGCCCTGCGCGGCCTGCTGACCGTCCAGGGCATGGTCGCGGCGGCGCTGCTGCGCTGGGGGACGGCGGAGCAGCGGGACGACTGGCTGCCCCGGCTGGCCGGCGGCGAGCTGACCGCCGGCTTCGCGGCGACGGAGCAGGCCGCCGGCAGCGCGCTGGGCTCGGTGGAGACCCTCATCGAGGCGTCCGGCGGGCCGGAGAGCCGGGAACTGGTGGTGAGCGGCCGCAAGAGGTGGGTCACCTTCGGTGCGGTCGCCGACGTGTTCCTGGTGCTCGGCACGTACGAGGGACGGCCGGCCACCGTGCTCGTGGACGCGGACCGTACCGGTGTCGAGCGGGAGCCGGTGAACGGCCAGCTCGGCATGCGGGCCGCCCGCATCGCCCATGTGACGTTCGACCGGGTGCGGGTGCCCCGGCGCCGGCTGGTCGCCCCGGCCGGTCTGGGGCTCTCCCACGTCGTCGGGACCGCGCTCGACCACGGCCGGTTCACGGTCGCCTGGGGATGCGTGGGCATGGCGGAGGCGTGCGTCGAGGACGCCGCCACCCACGCGGCGGTCCGCCGGCAGGGCGACCTCCCCCTCGGCGACCACCAGTTGGTCCGTTCGCTGCTGGCCCGGGCGGCGGTGGACGCCGCCGGGGCCCGCGCACTCGCCCGCAGGGCCGCCGAGGCCCGTGCCCCGGGCCCGGGGCACGGGGTGCCCGAGACGCTCATGGCCAAGTACGCGGCGGCCGCCGCGGCGGCGTCGGCGAGCCGCGACGCCGTCCAGGTGCTCGGCTCGGCCGGCTGCGCGCCCGACAGCAGGGCGGGCCGTCACTTCCGGGACGCCAAGGTCATGGAGATCATCGAAGGAGCGCAGCAGGTGTCGGAACTTCACATAGCCGAGCGGTTGTTACGGCGCTACGGTGCTGCGGCGCGCGGCACGGACCGCCCCGTCGCGCCCGGCCGCCCCGGCGGCGCGTCGTGACGGCGGCGGCGGGCGCCCCCACCGTCAAGTGCCTCGTCTGGGACCTGGACGACACGCTGTGGGACGGCGTGGTGCTGGAGGGCGACGACCCCGCACCCTTCCCCGCGGCGCTGGAGACCCTGGCCGAACTGGACCGTCGCGGCATCCTGCACGCCGCCGCCAGCCGCGGCGAACACAGCGTCACCCGGCGGCACCTGACGCAGCGCCGGCTCGCCGACTGGTTCTGCGCGGTGCGGGTGGGCTGGGGTTCCAAGTCCGACGCGGTGCGCCGGATCGCGAAGTCCCTCAACATCGGCCTGGACACCATCGCGTTCGTCGACAACGACCCGGTGGAGCGGGCGGAGGTCGAGAGCGAACTCCCCATGGTCCGCTGCTACCCGGCGGCGGAGGTCGGGCGGCTTCCACTGCTGCGGGACTTCCGGCCCGAGCACATCACCGCGGAGGCCGCCGGGCGACGCCGGCTCTACCAGGCCGAATGGCAACGCCAGGAGGCCGAGGAGGAGTTCACCGAAGGACGCCAGGCGTTCCTCGACTCGCTCGACCTGGTCATGGAGCTGCGCCCGGCCACCGAGGAGGACCTCGCCCGGGCCAGCGAGCTCACCGTCCGCACGCATCAGCTCAACAGCACGGGCCTGACCTACGGGATCGACGAACTGCGCCGGTTGAGCTCCGCACCGGACCACCAGGTGCTGCTGGCCACGCTCCGCGACCGCTTCGGCGACTACGGGATCATCGGCCTGGCCGTCACCGAACTCGTCGGGCGGGACTCCGTCCTGCGGCTGATGCTGATGTCCTGCCGGGTCGCCTCGCGCGGCGCGGGGAGCGTGCTGCTGCACCATCTGATCCAGCGGGCCCTGGCGGCCGGCCGGCGCCCCGTCGCGCACTTCGTCCCGACCGAGGTCAACCGGAACATGCTGGTCACCCTGCGGTTCGCCGGTTACGAGGCGACGGTCACCGACGAGGACCGCCTGGTGCTCGCCGTGGACCCGGCGCGCCCGCTGCCCAAGGCCCCCGGCCACACCCGCGTGATCGCCGGTGCGGCATGACCGGCGGAAGCGAGACCGCGATGACCCGACGTCCCGGTGGTACCGACGAAACCGCCCCGGCGCAGGCGCAGCCCGTGTGGGCCGCCTTCCGGAGCCGGGTGGCCGAGGCGCCCGAGACGACCGCGCTCGTCATCGGCGGGGCCGCGCTGACGTACCGCGAGCTCGACGACGCCTCGGCCGGTCTCGCCCGGCTGCTGTGGCAGCACGGGCTGCGGCCGGGGCGGGTCGTCTGCGTCCGGGCGCACCAGAGCGCCCTGTCCGTGATCGCCATGCTCGCCGCACTGCGCACCGGTGCCACCTGGGCGGTCCTGGAACCCGACCTGCCGGTCGGGAGGTTCGAGGCGCTGTGCCGGGACGTCGACTGCGCGGTGGTGCTGAGCGAGGGCGACGACGCCGTACCGGCCGCCGTGCTCTCGGCGATGCCCGCCCCGCCGGCGGTCGTGGACGTGGCGGACCTCCCGCTGGCGCGGCTGGTCGAGGCGGGCCGGGAACCGCTCACCGACCCGTACCCGCCGGTGTCCGAGCAGAGCCCCGCCTACGTCGCCTACACCTCGGGCTCCACCGGTGTGCCCAAAGGCGTGCTGGTCAGCCGGGGCCAGTTCGCGGCGTCCATCGGCTGCCGCGGGCCGGTGTACGGCACCGGACGCTCCGTCCTCCTGATCGCGTTGCGGCTGTCTTTCGACGGGATCCTCGGCGGCATGTTCTGGTCGCTCACCGGCGGCCACACGCTGGTGCTCCCCGACGCCCGACAGCTCGTGCGGGTGGCGGAGTTCACCCGGCTGGCCAGGGACCACCGGGTGACGCACCTGTTCAACATCCCTTCCTTCTACCGGGCGGTGCTCCAGGACTCCGGCGGCCTGCCCGACACCCTGCGAATGGTGGTCATGGGGGGCGAGGCCTGCACCCCCCAGCTGGTCCGCACGCACCACGAGCGGCTGCCGCGGGCCCGGCTCGTCAACGAGTACGGGCCCACCGAGACGACCATCGCCTGCACGGTGGAGGTCGATCCGGACCCGACCCGGGACCGGGTCGCCATCGGGCGGCCCTGGCCGGGAACGCACACCCTGGTCCTGGACGAACGGCTGCGCGAAGTACCGGCCGGGGAGCGGGGCGAGCTCTACGTCGGCGGCTCCCTCGTGGCACTCGGCTACGCCAACCAGCCGGCCCGGACGGCCGAGCGGTTCGTCGCGGACCCGTACGGGCCGCCGGGCGGGCGCCTCTACCGCACCGGGGACATCGCCAGCGTCGACGAGCGGGGCGCGCTGCACTACCACGGCAGGACCGACGACCAGATCAAGGTCCGCGGCACCCGGATCGAACTCGGCGAGATCGAGAGCGCGCTGGAACGCCACCCGGACGTGGAGCAGGCCGTGGTGCTCTGCGAACCCGCCGGGCGGGAGGAGCCGCGGCTGATCGCCTTCGTCCTGCCCGCACCCGGCAGCGGGCCGCCGGACGCCGCGACGCTGCGCGACCACTGTCGGGGCCGGCTGATGGAGCAGGCCACACCGACCCTGTTCGTACCGGTCGACCGCATCCCGCTCGACCACAGCACCAAGGCGGACCGGGCCGCACTCCGCACGCTGATCCCGGAACGGCAGCCGGCACCCGGCGGCGGCGCGGGCGGGGACTGGCGCGGGCACCGGCTCGCCGTCGGCCGCATCTGGTCGGAGGTCCTCGGGCACTCCGACGCGGGCCCGGACGACAACTTCTTCGCCGTGGGCGGGAGTTCGATCAAGGTCATCGACCTGCACGACGGGCTGGACAAGCGATGGCCCGGGGCGCTGCGGGTGGGCGAGCTGTTCGACTGCGTCACCATCGCCGACCAGGCGCGGCGCATCGCCGACCACCTGGGCGAGAGCGCGGAAGGCGAGGGCCACGCCCCACCGGCCACATACGAGCTCTGACAGGCGAACGGAGAAGGTGACATGAGCGGTACGGGCGTGACACGCGGCAGGCCGGCCATCGCGGTGATCGGCATCGCCACGAGATTCCCGCAGGCGGACTCCCTCGCCGCCTTCCGGGCGAACCTGCGGGCCGGACGGGACTCGGTACGCCCGATCCCGCCGGAGCGGATCCGGAGCACCGGGCTCGATCCCCGGCACGACTACCCGGAACAGGGCTACCTCGAACGGATCGACCTCTTCGACCACCAGCGCTTCGGGATGTCCCGGCGCGAGGCGGAGGTGACCGACCCGCAGCACCGGCTGGCCCTCCAGCTCACCCACGAGGCCTGGGAGAACGCCGGGTACGCCCCGGCCGGGGTCCGGGACAGCCGGACAGCGGTGATCTTCAGCTCGCCGAACAACGGCTACGCGCCCCTGGTGCGCGAGCACGGCACGCTCGCCATGAACGGGAACATCCCCTGCGCCCTGCCGGCCCGGATCTCCCACCTCTTCGGATTCACCGGCCCCTGCTACGGCGTCGACACCGGCTGCAACGGCTCACTCGTCGCCGTCCACCAGGCCTGCCGTGAACTCGGCGACGGCGAAGCGGACTACGCCGTCGTCGGCGGAGTGAGCCTGCGGCACGTCGTACCGCCGGCGACCGCGGTGGCCGACTTCCCCGGCATCGCCTCGCCCACCGCCCGCTCCCGCGCGTTCGACCGGGCCGCGGACGGCGCGGGCGCCGGCGAGGGCGGCGGGGTCGTGGTCCTCACCACGCTCGAACGGGCGCTGGCGGAAGGCGCGTTCATCCACGCCGTGATCCGCGGCAGCGCCGTCGTGCACAACGGCCGGCACGCCGCGACCATCAGCACGCCGAGCGCCCGCTCACAGGCCGAGGTCATCACCAAGGCGTGGCGCAGTGCCTCGCTCGACCCGGCGGACGCCGGATACATCGAGACGCACGGTTCCGGCACCCGGCTCGGCGACGCCGTCGAGGCCGAGGGCCTGGCCCTCGCCCGTCCCGACGGCGACCGCACGGTGAAGGTGGGCTCGGTCAAGACCAACATCGGGCACCTCGACCACGCCGCGGGGATCGCCGGACTCGTCAAGGCCGTACTCAGCGTGCACCACGGCGAGCTGTACCCCTCGCTGCACTTCGAGGAGCCCGCCGACGAGGTCGACCTCGAAGGCGCCCGCCTCGAAGTCGTCACCTCCCTCGAGCCGTGGGACGACGAGACCCGCCGGGCGGGCGTGAGCTCCTTCAGCCTCGGCGGCGTCAACGCGCACTGCGTCGTGGAACAGCCCCCCGCGACCGCCCCGGTCCGCCCCGCCGCCAACCCGCCGCAGCTGGTCGCGGTGTCCGCCCGCAGCCGGGCGGACCTGCTCTCCCAGTGCGAGCGGCTGTCACTCGAACTGCGCCACACCGCCCACCCGCTGGCCGACGTCGCCCGCACGCTGAACGAGGGCCGGGACCACGACGCCCACCGGGTGGCCGTGGTCGCCCGGGACACCTCCGAGCTCGCGGCACGCCTGGCCGCCGAGGTCACCTGGCGTCGGCTCGACGCGCCCGGGGCGCACGAGGCGGCGGACACCGCTGCTGTTCGCCCGACGGCCGCACCCCGGGTCGTCTTCCTGCTCTCCGCGGATGCCACACCCGGCCAGCTGCCCGACGAGCCGCGCGATCAGCTGCCGGACGGGCTTCCCGACGAGCTGCCCGTACCGGCCGACCGCGCCGCGATGGTCGGCGGACAGCTCGCGACGTACCAGCGGCTGGTCGGGGCCGGCGTCTCGCCGGACGGGCTGATGAGTTCGGGGATCTCCCGCTACACCGCCCGCTACCTGCGGGGCGACCTCAGCGCCGAGGACACCGCCGCCCTGCGGCAGGCACCCAGCGGGCAGGATTCGGCGGTGGCGGGCAACCCGCTGCGGACGGAGCAGCTCCAGGCGGCGGCGGACGAGCAGCTCGCCGACGGTCCCGTGGTGTTCGTGGAGCTGGCGTCCCGTGGCGAGATCAGCGACCGGCTGACGGTCCACCTCCGCGACCGCGCGGACGCCCGCGTGCTCCGGCTGCGGCCCGGTGCCACCGACGCCGACTCCGACGCCGCCGTCCTGGAGCTACTGGGCCGGTTGTACGAGGAGGGCGTCAGCCTGGACTGGCCGCTGCTGCGGGCCCACCCCTCGGCCGGTCGGATTCCGCTGCCGGGCCATCCGTTCACCGGCGTCGCCTGCTGGGCCACGCCGTTGGACGAGGTGCCGTCCGTCAGCGAAGCTCTCCGTCCGCCCACGGCTCAGGCTGCCGTTCCGGCTCCGGTGCCCGCATCCACACCAGCGCCCACACCCGCCGCCGAGGAGCCCCCGGCCGTACTGGACTGGCTGCGGGACACCCTCGTCGAGCTGCTGCACGCGGACGAGGTCCCGGCCGACGCGGACTACTTCGCCATCGGCGGCCACTCCGTCATCGCCCTCCAGCTCCTGGACCGGATCCGGGAGCGGCACGGGGTGCCGCTCAAGATGGCGGACATCTACGACCACCCCGTCGTCAGCTCGCTCGCCCAGGCCATTCACGACCGGGCGCAGCACGCGCCCACGCCGCGTTCGCCGGGCACCGGCACCCGCACCGGCACCGGCGCCGCGCCGACGGCCCCGGTCGTCCCCGCGGAGGCCGGCCCCGGACTGCCGCCGGTCGTCCCGGGCGGGGAGCCGGTGCTGTCGTACGGGCAGGAGCGGATGTGGTTCCACCACCAGCTCGACCCGACGACCACGCTCTACAACCTCCCCGGTGCCTCCCGGTACCGCGGCCCCCTCGACGTCGAGGCCTTCAGGCTCGCCTGGGAGGACCTGGCACGCCACCACGAGGTGCTGCGGTCCAACCTCGTCGAGGTCGACGGCAGGCCCGGGCTGGTGATCCGGCCCGAACTGGGCGACTTCTTCACGTACCTGGACGTCTCCGGCGAGGACGACCCGAAGACCGCGGCGGGTGCGGTCGTCACCTCCGCCATGCGCTGGGTCTTCGACGTCGCCGCCGAACCGCTCGTCCGGGTGACCGTCGTGCGGGTCGGCGACGGCGACCACATCGTCTGCTGGTGCATGCACCATGCGGTGAACGACGGCTGGGCCCCGCAGATCCACCTGCAGGAGCTGCTGGAGTTCTACACGGCCCGGCTGGAGAACCGTGCCCCCGCCGTCGAACCGCTGCCGGTGCAGTACGCGGACTACGCGCGCTGGCAGCGCGAGCTGGTGGCCGGCTCCCTCCTGGACGGCGAACTGGACTACTGGCGCGAGCAGCTGAGCGGCGCGCCCGCGCTGGCACTGCCCACCGACCGGCCGCGCCCCGGCCGGATGGACTTCGCGGGGGCCACCCACGGGTTCACCATCCCCGGCCCACTGGTGCGGCGGCTGCGCGAGGTGGGCGCCCAGGAGACGGCCACGCTCTTCATGGTGCTGCTCACCGCGCTCAACGTGCTGCTCGCCCGCTGGTCGGGCCAGCGGGACATCGTCGTCGGCACCTCGACCGTCGGCCGCAGCCGGCCCGAACTGTGGGGCCTGCTCGGCTTCTTCAACAACACCATCGCGCTGCGCTCGGACCTGTCGGGCGACCCGAGCTTCCGCGAACTGCTGCACCGGGTGCGCGGGGTGCTGCTCGACGCCCTCGACCACCAGGAGATCCCGTTCGACCAGGTCGTGCGCGAGGTCGCGGCCGACCGCGACCCGAGCCGCAACCCGCTCTTCGACGTGATGTACGTGCACCAGACGCTGCCGCCGGCCGCCTCCTTCGGCGAGGTCGACACCGGACCGGCGCACGACCCGGAGCTCATCCCGCACTTCCCCGGACTGCCTCCCGGCACCGCCAAGTTCGACCTCTCGATGGTCGTCGGCGAGCTGGTGGACCAGGACGAGATCGTGGTCATGATGGAGTACGCGACGCAGCTCTTCGACGCCGACACGATCGCTGCCATGTCCGAGGCGTTCACGCAGCTGCTGCACGCCGTCGCGGACGACGCGGACCGTCGCTTCAGCGACCTCCCCGGCGGTCCGCCTGCGGCAGCCGGACCGGCCGAGGACCGGCCGGGCGCTGACCCTGACACCGACCCTGACGCCGACCCTGTCGTCAGCTGCATCGAGCTGCGCGGCGAGGTGCGGCTCCCCGCGCTGCGCGCGGCGCTGGAGGAACTGGCGGAGCGGCACGAGGCGTTGCGGGCCGGCACCGCCGAAGCCGCGGGGCACGGCTCGCTGCTCGGCGACGGCTTCTTCACCACCGTGGACGTCTCCGGCGCGAGCGATCCCCTCCTCGCGGCCACGAAGATCGCGCAGGCCGAGGCCGCATTCAGCCTCGATCCGGCGTCCGGCCGCCGGCTCCACGCGCTCCTCGCGACGACGGGCCCCGCACGGCACGTCCTGCTGGTGACCACCCACCGGCAGGCCTACGACGGTGGCCAGCCGGAGGTGTTCTTCCGGGACCTGCTCGCCCTGTACGGCGGCCGCCTGCACGGACACCGGGCCGAGCTGCCTGAGCTGCCCGCGCTGTCCGGCGAGCCCGCCGAGCCCTGGACGCGCCCCCGACGGGAGGACCAACTCTCCTACTGGCAAAGGATGTTGGGGGGCATGCCCGACGGCGCGCCGCCACTGGACCGGGCCCGGCCCGCCCACGGCACCCGCGCCACCGCCACCCTCGGATCCCTGATTCCCGCCGACCTCGCCCACGCGGTGAACCGTTCCGGGGCCAGGGAGGGCGTGCTGGCGGCCCTCGCCGCCCTGCTCGCCCTGCGGACGGAGGCGGACGAGGCACTCATCGGACTGACCGGCGCGTCGCTTCCCCTCCCGGCGGCCCGCAGGCGGCTGGGCTCCTTCACGCGGAGCCTGCCGCTGCGCCTGGACCTTGCCGACGACCCGTCCTTCGAGGAGCTCACCGACCGGGTGCGGCGCGCCGCCACCGGGGCGGAACAGCACCAGGACGTGCCGCTCGCCGACATCGCGCGCGCGGCCGGACTCCCCGACGAACCCGGCAGGGCGCCGCTGTTCGACGTGGCGTACTCCTACCAGGCGCTGCCGCCGACACTCGGCGCGGCGGCCGGGGTGGAGGCCGGGGTAGTGGCCGGAGTCGAAGGCGGCGTGGAAGGCGGGGTGGAGGCGGCGCCCGTACGGTGGCCCGGCACGGACGCGAGGCGGCTCACGCTGCCGCCCGACCGCAGCGAGCTGGACCTCTCCTGGTCCGTCGTCGCAGGACCGGGGCCGGACGAACTGTCCGTCTCGCTGGACTACCGCACCGAGCTCTTCGACCAGCCGAGCGCACAGGCTCTGGTCGACGGACTGCTCGCGATGCTGCGCGCGGCCACCCGCGCCCCCGACGCACCGCTGTCCAGGCTGTGGCCCCTCCACGCGACGACCAGCCCCAGCACACCCGCGGAGCCGGCCACGGCACGGCTCGCCACCATCGACTGACCCGTCCCGGCCGACGAAGGAGACCCGCCACAGTGGGCGAACAGACAGACGTTCAACAGACCGCGCAGACCGTTCCGGCCGGGTCGGTGGTGGGCATCGTCGGCGCGGGCACGATGGGGATCGGTGTGGCGCAGTGCTTCGCCGAGGCCGGCCACCCCGTGGTCGTCGTCGACAACGACCCCGGGGCGCTGGCGTCGGGGCCGGCCCGGCTCCGCGCCGGGATCAGGACGGCCACGCTGCTGCGCCGGGGGCCCCGGCCGGCGCGGGCGGGCGCACCCGCAGCCCGCACCGAGTCCCTGGTGGCCTTCTCCGCCGACCTCGCCGACCTGGCCCCCGCCCTCCTGGTGGTGGAGTGCGCCCGGGAGGACGAGGACACCAAGGAGGGCATCCTGCGCGAGCTGGACCGGATCTGTGGCCCCGAGGCGATCCTCGCGTCCAACACGTCGTGCATCCCGGTCAGCCGCCTCGGGTCCTTCACTGCCCGGCCCGACCGGGTCATCGGCACCCACTTCATGAATCCGGCACCGCTCAAGGACGCGGTGGAGGTGATCTGTGCGCCGCTGACCAGCGGTCTCACCGTGGAACGCACCGAGGCGTTCCTCGCCCGGGTGGGAAAGCACGCCATCGTGGTGCGCGACGCCCCCGGCTTCGTCACCAACCGCGTGCTGATGCTGACGCTCAACGAGGCGGCCGCCGTGCTGGGCGAGGGAACCGCCGACGCCGAGACCGTGGACCGGATATTCCAGGACTGCTTCGGCCACCCGATGGGGCCGTTGCGCACCGCCGACCTCATCGGTCTCGACACCATCGCCGACTCGCTGGAGGTGCTGCGCCGGCACACCGGCGAGGACCGGTTCCGGCCCTGCGCCCTGCTGGCCCGGCTCGTCGCCGAAGGCCATGTGGGACGCAAGTCGGGCCGCGGCTTCTACGCGTACGCGCCGCAGCAGCACCTCGTCACGCGGGGAGGCGCCGACCATGGCTGACCGCCAGGGCGCGGCCGCCGACGTCTCCGCCGCCGGACCCGGCGCGCCCAGCGGCGGCCACACCGCCCAGCTCGTGGAACTCCACGGCGACCTGGACCTCGCCGCGCTGGCCGAGGCGGTCGCCCAGGTCGTGGCCGAGAGCACCGCACCTCGGGTGCGCGGCACCGGAGAGGAGTCGGGCGCCCCCACCGCCCCGCAGCCCTCGGACGGCCCGCCGATGCCCGTGGTGGACCTGAGCGCGGAGGCGGACCCGCGGAGCGCGGCCGACGCGTGGACCCGCGCCGCCCTCGCGCGCGGGGCGGAACCCGCACCGGGCGGCGAGGACGCCGGGCACCCCTGGTCCGCCCAGGCGTTGCTGCGGCTCGGCCCGGACCGCCACCACTGGTTCCACCAGCACCCCCGGGCCCTGGTCGACCGCTTCGGCTGTGCGCTGATCACCCGTCGGGTCTCCGAGGTGTACACGGCGCTCACCGAGGGCCGCCCGGCCGCGGACGGCGCCTTGGCCACCCGGGCCCGGCCGGCCACGGCGGCGGCCCGGCACGCCGGCGCTGCCGCCCGGGGCGCCGACGGGTCGCGGGCACCGCTGGTCTCCCGACCGGTGACGCTCGGCACCACCGACACCGAACGCGTCCGGGCCGCCGCCCGCGACGGGGGCGTGCCGGCCCGGGCGGTGCTGTGCGCCGCCGTCGCGGCCTACACCCACCGGCTGAGCGGCGCCACGGACGTGGTGATCGGCATGCCGGTGGACGGCCGGCCGGACCGGGTGAGCAGGCGCGTCCCGGACGCGAGCGACGCCATCGTGCCGCTCCCCCTGACGGTACGGTCCGCCGTCACCTTCGCCGAGTTATGCCAGGCCGTCGCCCGGGAGTCGCGCGAGGCGACCAGGCACCAGCGGCCGGCCCACCGCGAGTCGGGCCGCGCGGCCGGGGCGCCGGACGGCCCGCCCCGGCCGCTCGGGCCGATCGCCGACATCCGCACCCCCGGGGCCGACGTACGGTTCGGCGAACTGTCCGTGCTGGTCCACGACCTGGTCCCCGAACCGGTCCACGCACCGGTCCACGACATCCGCGTCGTCATCGACGACCACCCCGCGGACCAGCGGCTGCGGATCGTCTTCAGCGGCGCGGCGGATCGCCACCGCGCCACCGAACTCGACGCACACGCCCGGCGTTTCGGGCGTCTGCTGTCCCTGGCCGTGGCCGACCCGGGGCGCCCGCTGGGCACCCTCGACCCGTCGGCGGCGGACGGGTCGGCGCACGTGTCGGCGGGCGAGTCGGCAGCCGAGTCGACGGCCGTTCGCTCCCGGACGAGCCGCACGGCCTCCGGGGCACCCCACCGGACGCTCACCGACCTGCTGGAGAGCGCCGCCCGCAGCCACCCCGACGCGGTCGCCGCCGTCAGCGCCGACGACAAGCTCACGTACGCCGAACTTCACGCGCGTGCCAACCGGCTGGCCCGGCTCCTGCTCGACCGGGGCGCCGGGCCGGAGTCGGTCATCGGACTGCTGCTCCCCCGGTCCGCCGGAGCACTCGTGGCGATGCTCGCCGTGCTCAAGACCGGCGCCGCGTACCTGCCGCTCGACCCTGCTTACCCGGCCGAGCGCCTGCGCTTCATGGTCGAGGACGCGGAACCCCTCTGCGTGCTGACCGACGCTGCCACCGACCCGTACGCCGCCGGCCTCGCGAGCCGGTCGGCCACCACCATCCGGATCGACGACCCCGCGATCGCCGGGGAGTTGGAGCACCTGTCACCCACGGCGCTCTCCGACGCCGACCGCCCCGAGCCGCTGCGGCCCTCGCATCCCGCGTACGTCATCTACACCTCGGGCTCCACCGGCACGCCCAAAGGTGTCGTGGTGCCGCACCGCGCCGTGGTCGCGCTGGTCGACTGGGCGGCCGCGGAGTTCGGCGCCGAGTCGTTGGCGCACGTGCTCGCGGCGTGCTCCTTCAGCTTCGACGTGTCGGTGGCCGAGATCTTCCCGGCGCTGGCGGGCGGTGGCAGCGTCGAGCTGGTCGACAGCCTCCTGTCGCTGCTCGACGGCGACCCGCCCAGCTGGTCGGGCGGTCTCATGTGTGCCATCCCTTCGGTGTTCTCCAAGCTGATGGAGACCGGCGGCCTCAAGGTGTCGGCCACGACGCTCTCGATGACCGGTGAGGCGCTCCCCGCGACCCTCGCCGCGCGGATCCGGGAGACCATGCCCGGCACCCGGGTGCTCAACGCGTACGGTCCCACCGAAGCCACCGTCTTCGCCACCGCGGCCACCGTCGATGCCACTGCCCCGACAGGCGAAGGTGCTTCGCCGGAGGGCGCACCGCCCATCGGAGGGCCGCTGCGCCACGTACGCGCCTACGTGCTTGACAGCTCCCTCCGCCCGGTGGCGACCGACCGCCAGGGCGAGTTGTACCTGGCGGGCGACGGCCTCGCCCGGGGGTACCTGCGCCGGCCCGGGCTGACCGCGGAGCGCTTCGTCGCCGATCCCTTCGGGCCGCCCGGCGAGCGGATGTACCGGACCGGTGACCTGGCCCGTCGGCGCCCCGACGGGCAGCTCGACTTCCTCGGCCGCACGGACGACCAGGTCAAGGTCAACGGCTTCCGCATCGAACTCGGCGAGGTGGAGGCCGTGTTGGCCCGGCACCCCGCCGTCACCGAAGTCATGGCCGGTGTGCAGGAGGGGGCGGGTGGCGAGCCCTGGCTCGTGGCCTACCTGGTGCCCGCGGAGGGGGCCCGCGTCCCCGGCCGCCACGCGCTGCGGGACTGGGCGGCCGAGCGGCTGCCGGCCCATCTGGTCCCGGCCGACCTGAGGACCGCCTCCGCGCTGCCGCGTACGGGCAGTGGCAAGCTCGACCGCGCGAAGCGGCCGACGGGCTTACGGCCGCTGGAGGCCGACGCACCGACCGCCGACGCACCGACCGCCAACACCCCGACCGTCGACGGAGCGCGGGAGGCGCACGTGGCGCGGGCGTTCCGCGAGGTGCTCCGGCTCCCCGACGTCGCGACGGACGCCGGCTTCTTCGATCTCGGCGGCGACAGCATCATGTCGATCCAGCTGCTGAGCCGACTGCGTCGGGTGGGCCTGGTCCTCACGCCGCAGGACGTCCTCGAACACAAGACGGTCGCAGCGCTGGCCCGGGTCGCGCGCGAGACGAACGGTACGAAGTACCCCGCCGCCGTGGCGCCCGAGGCAGGCGACGGCGGCGCGGGCAACAGGCGGCGGAGCAGCCAGGAGACGTCCGGCGGAACCGGCAACGAAGTCCTGCTGCCGCTGCGGGAGTCGGGCGGCAAGGCGCCGCTGTTCTGCGTGCACGCGGCGGCGGGCTTCTCCTGGGGCTACGCGGCACTCACCTCGCCGCTCGGCACCGATCGGCCGGTGTACGGCCTGCAGGCCCGGGGCCTGGACGGCGGCGGCGTCATGCCGACGTCCGTCCGGGAGATGGCGGCGGACTACCTGGACCAGGTCAGGTCCGTCCAGCCCACGGGCCCCTACCACCTTCTCGGCTGGTCCTTCGGCGGGGTGGTCGCCCACGAGATGGCGGTGCAGCTGGAGCGGAGCGGCGAGTCGGTGGAGACGCTGGCGATCCTCGATGCCCACCCCTCGGGCGCGGGCCTCGCCGACCTCCCGGCCGACGCCGAAGCCTGGGCCAAGGCCGGGGCCGGGGCCGGAGGCGGAGCCGGGGCCGGGGCCGGGGCTGCGCCGGGTTCGATCGCCGACCGGCACGTCCTCCCGTTGCTCCTGGAGTTCTTCGGCTACGACCCCTCCCGGTGGGCGGGCGAGTCGCTGACGTATCCGCGGTTCCTGGAGATCGCCCGGGCGCAGGACGGGATGCTCGCCTCGTTCGACGACCGGCGGATCGCCGCGATGGCCCGGGTCATCACCAACAACGTGCGGATCGCCGTCCTGCACGAGCCTCGCCCGTTCGACGGGAACACCGTGATGTTCACCGCGCACGACCACGCGCCCGAGACCGCGCTCGACCAGTGGCGCCCGCTGATCAGGGGCTCGCTGGACGTCCTGCCGGTCGACTGCGCGCACAAGGAGATGGGAAGCCCTGCCGTGCTCGGCGACGTCGCCCGCGTCCTCGTCGACCGGTGGGCCGCCAAGACGCCACAGAAGGGTCGGTGAACACGCCGTGAGCAATGCGCCGGAGCACGGGCAGTCGTCGGATCACCCGTCGATGCCACTCACCACGATGCAGCACGGGATCTGGTTGGAGCAGCAGCTGGCGTCCCCGGTCCGGTACCAATTGGCGAGTGCGTTCGAGATCGCCGGAGACCTCGATCCGAAGCTGTACGAGACGGCCTTCCGGGCCGCCGTGGCGGAGACCGAGCCGTTCCGGACCCGGTTCGCCGTCACCGCCGCCGGGGAGCCGAGGCAGTGGGTCGGCTCCCTCCCCTCCTGGCAGGTACCGGTCGTCGACCTCCAGTGGGAACCCGCGCCGATGACCGCCGCACTGGACTGGATGCGGGCGGACATCGCCCGCCCCCTCGACCTGGCGAACGGCCCGGCGTTCCGGACCGCGTTCCTGCGCCTTGCCGAGGACCGGGTCTGCTGGTACCTGCTCGTCCACCACCTGGTGGTGGACGGCTTCGGCCTGGCGCTGTTCGCCCGACGGCTCGGCGAGGTCTACGCGGCGCTGGAGCGGGGCGAATCCCCTGATCCCGGCCGGAGCATGCCGTTGGAGACCCTGTTCGACGCCGAGCAGGCCTACCGCGCCACGCCCGACTTCGAGGCCGACCGCACGTTCTGGACGGCGAACATGTCCGGCTGGCCGGGGTCCGTCCGGCCGGGCATGGCCCGGCCCGCCGCACCCGGCCGGGACGCACCCGGCCGGACGACCGGGGCGCCGGTGCGCGGCGCGTCCCGGATGCCCGACGACCGGGTGACCGCCCTCCGCGCACGCGCACGCGCACTCGACGTCCCGTGGACCGTGCTGGCGACCGCCTCCGCCGTCCTGCTGGACCACGCCCGCGCCGGCGGAGGCGACGAGGTCGTCGTGGGTTTCCCGGTCTCCGGCCGCACCCCCAAGACGGCGGGCGCCGTGACCGGTGCGGCGTCGAACGTGCTCCCGCTGCGGGTACCGGTCGACCTGGGCCGGCCGGCCGCGGAACTGATCCGCGCCGTCGGCGAGGCGACCACCCTCGCCCTCGCCCACCAGCGCTACCGGTACGAGGACATCCGCCGTGACCTCGGCTTCACCGGATCCGCGCACGCGCCGTACCAACTGACCGCGAACATCGTCCCGTTCAGCTTCGGCCGCACCTTCGCCGGGCGGCCGATGACCCTCCGGCAGCTCAACACCGGCGCGGTGGAGGACCTCTCCGTCGTGATCCGGCCGGAACGCGGCCGGGCCGGCCTGATGGTGGAGGTGCATGCCGAGGCCGGGCGGTACGAGCCCGAGGAGGTCGCCGCCGAGGCCGACCGCTGCCTCCGCCTGCTCGACCAGCTGATCGACGAACCAGGCCGCCCCGTCAGGGAGTTGGACCTGCTCGCACCGGAGGAGCGCAGGCTGCTCGTACCGCGCGCCGGCACCCCCGCACCCCGCTCGACCCGTACGCTCCCCGAGCTGTTCGAACACTGGGCCGCCCGTACTCCGCACGCCCCGGCGGTCGCCCACGGGGACCGGCAGCTCACCTACGCGGAGCTCAACGCGCGCGCCAATCGGCTGGCCAGGACGCTGATCCGGCGCGGCGCAGGGCCCGAAAGCACCGTCGCCGTCCTGCTCCCCCGCTCCGAGGACGTGGTCACCGCGATCCTGGCGGTGTCGAAGACCGGCGCCGCCTACCTCCCGCTCGACACCGGTTGGCCGCCGGAGCACACGGAGCGGATCCTCGCCGACGCCCAGCCGGTCTGCGTTCTCGCCGAGACGGACCTGGCGGAAGCTGCGGCGCCGAACGCCACGGGCTCGACGGACGGCGCCGCCAACCCGACCGACGCGGACCGGACGAGGCCGCTGACGCCCGACCACGCCGCGTACGTCATCTACACTTCCGGATCCACCGGCCGCCCCAAGGGCGTGGTGGTCCCGCACCGCGGGCCGGTGGCCCTGTTGCAGGAGGGCGCCGCCGAGTTCGGTTTCGGCCCCGACGACACCTGGACGATGTTCCACTCCTGCGCCTTCGACTTCTCCGTGTGGGAGATGTGGGGCGCCCTCGCCCACGGTGGCCGACTGGTGGTCGTCCCCCGCGAGGTGAGCCGCTCCCCCCGCGCCTTCCTCGACCTGCTGGCGCGGGAGCGGGTGACGGTGCTCAACCAGACGCCCTCCGCCTTCCGGTCGCTGGACCAGGCCGACGCCGAGGAGCCGGAGCGAGGGCGGGAACTGGCCCTGCGCTGGATCATCTTCTGCGGCGAGGCGCTCTCCCCGGCCGTCGTGCGGTCCTGGTACGGACGGCACCGGGGATCCGGGCCCGTCCTGGTCAACACGTACGGCATCACCGAGACCGCGGTCCTCTCGACCCGGCTCGACCTGGACCACGACCCGGGCCACGACCCCGACCCCGACCGCGACCGCGACCGCGACAGGGCGCAGAACGTCCCGATCGGCAAGGCCCTCACCGGCACCCGGCTGTACGTCCTGGACAACCAGCTGCGGCCGGCACCCCCCGGGGTGGCCGGCGAGCTGTACGTCGCGGGCGCCGGCGTGGCGAGGGGCTACCTGCACCGCTCCGCGCTGACCGCGCAACGCTTCGTGGCCGACCCCTTCGGCCCCCCGGGATCCCGGCTGTACCGCTCGGGCGACCTCGTCCGCGCCCGCCGGGACGGCTCACTGGAGTACCTCGGCAGGGCGGACGACCAGGTCAAGATCCGCGGCTTCCGGATCGAACCGGCCGAGGTCGAGGCCGCGCTGCTGGCCGCCCCCGGCGTGGCAGGCGGCGCCGTGCTGGCGAGCCCGGGCGTTCCGCACGATCCGGCCCGCACCGGGGCGGACGGCGGCGACGGCGGCCAGGAAGCCGACGGGGCCGCACGGTTGGTGGCCTACGTCGTCCCCACCTGCGGGACGGCGGACGATCCCGAGCCGGCGGACGATCCCGGGCCGGCGCTCGCCCGACTGCGGGAATGGCTGCGCGCGCGGCTTCCGGCCCACCTGGTCCCGTCCCTGTTCGTCCCGATCGAAAGGCTGCCGCTCACCCCCAACGGGAAACTGGACCGGGCGGCGCTCCCTTCCCCCCACGCCCACGCGCACCTGCCGTCACGCGCCCCGGGCACTCCGCTGGAAGCCGAACTGGCCGGGCTGTACGCCGCCCTGCTCGCCGTGCAGCACGTCGGCGCCGACGACGACTTCTTCGAGCTCGGGGGCGACAGCCTGCGGGCGACCCGGCTGGTCGCCATGGTGCGCCGGGCCGGCCTCGGCGCCCGGGCCGAGCTGGATGTCCGGGACGTCTTCGACCACCCGACCGTCGCCGGGCTCGCAGCTCACCTGGGCGACCCGGACCGTCCGGGCGGCACCTCCACGCCCTCGGGGACGGCATCGGGGCCCCGGCCCGTCCCCCGGCTTCCCCTGGCCGCGGACCGGGGCGCCGAACCGGTCCCGCTCTCCTTCGGCCAACGGCGCTTCTGGTTCCTGCACCGGCTCGCCGGCCCCGACAGCTCCTACAACGTTCCCCTGGTGCTGCACTGGGACGGCGAGCTGGACCAGGATTCGCTCCGCGCCGCCCTGGCCGACCTCACGGCCCGGCACGAAACCCTGCGCACCCTCGTCCGGCAGGTGGACGGCCAGGCGGTCCAGCACATCCTGCCCGCCCCGGCCGTGCGCCCGGCACTCACGGTCGAACCCGTCACCCCGGACCGGCTACCGGACGCCCTGAGCGCCGCGGCCGGCCGCCCCTTCCACCTGGAGAGCGAACTCCCCCTGCGCGCGGTCCTCTTCACCACCGCGACCACCGAGACCGCCGAGAACTCGCGCCGGCAGACGCTGCTCCTGCTGCTCCACCACATCGCCTGCGACCGCGCCTCGCTGCGGCGACTGCTGGACGACCTCGGCACCGCGTACCGGGCCCGCCTCGACGGCGACGCCCCGGACTGGCCGCCGCTGCCCGTCCAGTACGCCGACTTCACCCTGTGGCAACGCGGACTGCTCGGCACCGAGGACCAGCCCAGCGCCCTGCGGAGCAGCCAACTCGCCTACTGGGACGCGGCCCTGGCCGACCTGCCGGAACGCATCGCGCTACCCGCCGACCGCACGGAGCAGCCGCGGCCCGGGCGCCCGACCGACAACGCGGGCGACAAGGTGGCCTTCACCGTCCCCGCAGACGTCCACCGGCAGCTCCTGAAGGTGGCCGCGGACGAGCAGTCCAGCCTCTTCCTGGTGACGCACGCCGGGTTGGCCGCGCTGCTCACCCGCCTCGGCGCCGGTACGGACCTCCCGATCGGCACCGCGGTGTCCGACCGCGCGGACGCGGAACTCGACGGCCTCGTCGGCTTCTTCGTGAACACGCTGGTCCTGCGCACCGACACGTCCGGAGAGCCGACGTTCCGCGAGCTGCTCGGCCGGGTCACGCAGGCCGACCTGGCGGCCTTCGCCCACCAGGACGTGCCCTTCGACCTGGTCGTGGAGGCGCAGGGGCCACGGCGGGCGGCGAGCGGGCGGGCGGTGTTCGGCCGGGCCCTGTTCCAGGTGATGCTCGTCCTCACCCCCGCCCTCCCGGAGAGGCTGGAACTACCGGGCGCGTCCGCGACGGTGGACCTGGTCGACACGGGTTCCGCCGGGTTCGACCTGACCTTCGGCCTGTTCGAGCGGCGGGATGCCGACGGCACCTGCCACGGCCTCGACGGCGTGGTCGAATTCCGGACCGAGCTGTTCGACCGCTCCACCGTCGAGGCCCTCTGCACCCGCTTCACGCGACTACTGCGCACGGCCGCCGCCACCCCGGACATCCCGGTCCACGCCATCGACCTGTCCGAGCCCGGGAAGCCCTGACGGCCACTCCCCGCCGCGTACCCCGGCCCCGCCCGCGCCCTGCCCCTGATCACCCCCACCGACCGCCGATCAGGGGCAGGGCCACCCGCGCTGCGGCTGACCGATACTTCAGACAGCAGCTCCGGTCGCGGTGCTCGGCGCGGATCCCGGACCAGGCGGTGCCGGCCAGACTGGCTGCGGTGGCCTGCACGGTCGCCCTTCCTGCTGCGGTCGCCCCGGTCCGACGGATCCCACCGCCGCCGGACCGTGGCCGGCTTAGCGGGATGCCGTGAATCGCCGCAGCGGGGTCAAATCGCTCAACTCGTCCTCGGAGCGCGGGACTTCATATCGCTTTGAGCCAGTCGGTATGGGCCGAGGAAGAAGCTGAGGGCAGCGTGCGACGGGCCGTCCGCAACTTCCCCGCTCACCAGGAGCTTGACCACCTCGGCCTCCGGCAGCCACTCCACGCGGGTCGACTCGGAGACATCCTCCGGCGCACCGACCTGAGTGCACCCAGTGACGTGGAAACAGCGGAAATGCGCGTCCGAGATGCCGGCCATGGCGTCGTACTCGGTCAGCAGCTCGACGCGGCCGGGGCGCCACCCGGTCTCCTCCTCGACCTCGCGGGCGATCGCAACGGCCGGGTCTTCGCCGGGCTCGGTCCATCCCGCCGGGACCTCCCAGCCCCAGCGGCCGGTGATGAACCGGTGCCGGTAGAGGAGGAGGAACTCTCCACGGTGGTTGGTCACGACGGAGGTGGTCGACGCCTTCGGGTAGCGGACCACGTGGTGGTCGATCCGGCCGAGCCCGGGCACCTCGACGTCGTCCAGCCAAATCTCCACCCAGGGGCTGCCGTACACCTGCCGACGTCCGAACGTCTCCCACTCCACGGCCGGCCTCCTCACGCTCGCGCCAGTTGCGCTTCCGACTCTCTCACGCGCGCGGTCAGCTCCAGCACGGGCCGCTCGTGGGCCCACGGTGCGAGGGCCTTCTGCAGCCCCTCGGCCCTCAGGACGAGGGGCTGCACCACGGTGGCGCTCGCCAGGTCGAGAGCGCCGCGCGCGATGGAGCACGCCTCGTGCAGGTCGCCCTGCCTGAGCCGGACCTCTGCCAGGTCGAGCGCGAGCACCGACCGCCCCTTGATGTCGGCGACATCGCGGCGGCCGATGGCGGTCTCCAGCAGGGCGGCTGCAGCGTCGTATTCGCCAAGGTGGGCGTACGTCTCACCGGCGATGCCGTCAAGCCGGGGCGCGGTGAAGAAGTCGAGACCGGCCACGGGGTCGGCGGCGGAATCCAGTAGTCGTGTGGCCTCTTCTAGGACTGTACGCGCCGGCTTCCGGTCGCCTCGCGCCGCGAGCGCCCGAGCCAGGTTGGCCGTGACCCAGGCCCGTCGTCGCGCCGGCGAGGCCTCGGCCCGGACAGCGGCCTTCTGCAGGAGGTCGGCGGCGGCGGTGCTCCGGCCGGCGGTGTACTCGGCGATGGAGTGCATGGTCAGGACCCATGCGGCCAGGCCGTCGGCCTCGCCCTCGGTGGCCGCGATTGTCCCGAGCTCGAAATACCCCTCTGCCATAGCACGCCGGCCGAGGTCGTGGCTGGCGAGCCCGAGGAGACCGGACACGACAGCGAGTATCCGCACTCCGCGGCGGCGCGCGTCCACTGCCTGGGGGCGTGTGAGCATCGCGTGCACACCAGCCAGCTGCCGATGCAGCGCCTGCATCGACTCGGCCGGCGGGGTGGACGGGTACCGGAAGGCGATGTCTTCGACTACCAGCTTCAGGCGGGTCAGGGTCGCATCGCTGGCTGTTGAGCGGGTCAGCATGTCGAGCACCTCCCAGGTGTCGGGGACGGCGGCCGGCTCGTAGCCCATGGGGAGGGTCGGCGCCTCCCACTGTCGGTCGGCGAGGCCGAGCATGCGACCGGGGATGCAAAGGCCGTCGGCGATCCGCTCGACGACGGCCATGCTCTCCACCGCCCGGCCGCCGGTCATGATCTCGGTGACGCGGCTGGTCGTGAGCCCGGTGCGACGGGCAATCTGCGCGGCGCCGACACCGGTCCGGCGGACGGCCTGGAACACGGCGCCGATCTGGCGGGCCGCGCAGGCGGCGGCGAACGTCGCGTCGCTGAGCAGGTGTGCGGGCAGCGGTTCCGGCACGGACACGGCGGCCTCCCAGAGTCGTCGGGGCCAGGAGCGTATCGGTCGCAGTGGCTCCACAGTGGGTACTCACCGTGGCCCTGGTGGCGCCACCGGTACCTGCCGATGCTGTGCCCGTGACGACGCACCAGCAGCCGCCGACGTACGCCCAGCTCCACGAGCTGACCTGCATCCACTGTGGCAGAGAGGCCGACGAGCTGGAGCCCGCCGGCCACCACTACACGTCGACCGGCGAGGCATCCGCCCCGCTCGGCTGGTCCGTCGTGGCCTGCGCCAACGGATGCACCCAGGAGGAACAGTGACCGAGCAGCCGGACCCCGCCGAGGACCGGGTGTGTGGCGTCTGCCGGGAGTGCCACGACTACGGCCTCGGCACGTACGACGGGCAGCTCACCGGGATCTACGACTGGATCGTCGACCACGTCGGGTGCCGGTACGCCACCCCCGTCGACTGATCGCGACTTATGCCGTATCACTGGCCGGCATCTGCGTGTTCGTCGCTGTATTGCTGATAGGCCACGCAGACTCCCGCTCCGGCCGTCGTCCCTGGCAGGCAGCCGACCGGAGCGGGTTCCGCAACACCGAACGACCCCGAGGCCATCCGGCCCTCGGGAACCCCTCAGTATGAGGAGGCCCCAGTATGACCACTCCCGAACCGACCCCGTCGCCGACGCCCCCCGGCCCCGGCCCGATGCACCCGGTGACCCCGGAGCAGTTCGTGAGCGCGGTGACGTACAACTCCGTCGTCTCCACCGTCCTCGACAACAACGAGGGCATGACCGTCACGATGGCCGAGCGCATCGTCCGGGAGGCGATCGCGTTCGTCGTCACGGGTGCCCGGCGCCCGCGCCTGGCCATGGCGCCGAGCCGCATCGTGGACGAGGGCTGGCACGCGTTCATCGTCCACACCAAGGACTACGCCGAATTGTGCGAGCGCGAGGGCGTGTTCGCCCACCACAGCCCCGGCTTCGACCCGGGCAACTTCGATCCGGACATCCTGGAGCAGACGCAGGGCGCCATCCGGGCGGAGGGCTTCGACGTCGACCCCGAGCTATGGCGGGCGCCGACGGACGACAGCCTGGTGACTGTGGCGGCGAACTGCCAGCACGCACCCTCGTGCTCGATCAAGCCCATGAAGAAGCCGGAGAAGCCCTGCAACAAGCCGTCCGCGGCCTGACAGGCGCGTACGCTGCCGGGCACACGAGTAGGAGGCAAACCGATGGAATGGATCAACCCGCGGTACGCAGACCTGGTCGCGGAGTTCCGGCGGCAGGACGACGATCTCGACGCCGCCGCCCCGTACGGCGTCCCGCTCCGGCGGGTCGACGGTGAGCTCGTACCCGCACGTCTCGGGTTCATCGTGGACCCGCTCAGCGAGTAACGCGACTCCCTGGCCGGCCGCACGGCGGTGCGGTCGGCCTAATCGTCCCAGAACAGGCGCCAGATCGGCTCGGTGGCCGAGGTCCATGACGTCCAAGCATCCTCGCACACCGACGGGTTGAACGAGTGTCTGTCCGTCGAGGACACCCTGCGCGTGCTCGAAGGCCGGACCATCCATGCCTTCCACATCGAGGGCTGCGGCGGCGGCCACGTCCCCAACGTGCTCAGGATGGCGGGTGCGCCGAACGTCATCGGCTTCTCCACCAACCCCACCCTGCCCTACGACCGGGACGCGATCGCCGAGCACTACGGCATGATCGTCTCCGTCCACGGCCGCAAGGTCGACCTGCCCGGCGACGCCGCCCTGGCCCGCGACCGCAATCTCGGGCCGGCGGCCGGCGGTCGGCTACTGAACGCGACCGTGCCCGGCACCCGCGGAGGGGGCACGGAGGGGCGTGTCGGCCCCTGCGGGACAACCGCGGTCGTCGGATCCCGAGCCCCCGGCGGGGCGGCGCCGGCCGGTGCGACGTGAGAGGCTCACGCCATGGAGAAGCGCGTACTCGGCCGCACCGGCCGTCCCGTCTCGATCGTCGGACTCGGCACCTGGCAGCTCGGTGCGGACTGGGGGGACGTCCGGGAGGAGGACGCCCTGGCCGTGCTGGACGCCTCCGTGGAGGCGGGTGTCACGCTCTTCGACACCGCCGACGTCTACGGCGACGGCCGCAGCGAGCGGCTGATCGGCCGCTTCCTGAAGGAGCGCGCGGACGCGCAGGTGTTCGTCGCCACCAAGTTCGGCCGCCGGGCCGAGCAGCGGCCCGAGCACTACAATCTCGCGAACTTCCGCGCCTGGGCGGATCGTTCACGGGCCAACCTGGGTGTGGAGCGGCTGGACCTGGTGCAGCTGCACTGCCCGCCGACGCCCGTCTACTCCTCCGACGAGGTGTTCGACGCCCTGGACACCCTGGTGGCAGAGGAGCGGATCACCGCCTACGGGGTGAGCGTGGAGACGTGCGCGGAGGCCCTGACCGCGATCGCGCGCCCGGGCGTCGCGAGCGTGCAGATCATCCTGAACGCGTTCCGGCTCAAGCCGCTGGAGCGGGTGCTGCCCGCCGCCGAGGCCGCCGGGGTCGGAATCCTGGCGCGGGTGCCGCTCGCCTCCGGGCTGCTCTCGGGCCGCTACAGCGAGCGGACCGCCTTCGCCCCCGACGACCACCGCACCTACAACCGCCACGGCGAGGCCTTCGACCAAGGCGAGACCTTCTCCGGCGTGGAGTTCACGACCGGCGTCGAGGCGGCCAGGGAGTTCGCCGCGCTCGCACCCGAGGGCGCCACCCCGGCGCAGACGGCGCTGCGCTGGGTCGTCCAGCAGCCCGGGGTGACGGCGGTGATCCCGGGTGCCCGCAACGTGGCGCAGGCGCGGTCCAACGCCGCGGCCGCCGGGCTGGCGCCGCTGCCCGAGGCCACGCTCCAGGCCGTGCGGGAGCTGTACGACCGCCGCATTCGGCCGCAGGTGCACGACCGCTGGTAGCCGCGGGCCCCGACGCGTACGGGCGCCCACCGCGCGGCTCCCGCCGCGCGGTGGCTACTTCTTCGACCACTTCTTCGGCTACTTCTTCTTGCGGCGTTTGGCCGGTTCCGCCGGTTCCGCGGGTTCCGGCGTCGCGGCCCCGGGTGTGGTGCTCAGCATCACCGTGTAGTTGCGGTGGACGAAGAGCCGGTCGATCTCCGGGACGCTGGAGGAGCCCACGCCGCAGCAGGCGTAGTGGATCGTCAGCGGCGGCGCGTCCTCGTCCTGGTCCTCGCGGGCCGCGAGGAGTTCGCGCACCTTGTCCTGCAGCGTGCCGGCCTCGACCGAAGTCGCGCCCTCGGCCAGGTGCTTGGCGTCCAGGGGCATCAGTTTGTAGTTGATGACCTCTTCGCCCGCGCGGAAGGTCTTGGGGTAGTCGGCCGGCATGGGCTTGCGCTTGTTGTTGTCCCCGACCAGTTCGAGGTCGTCCGCGGTCGGCGGGTTGCCGGACTCGACGAGCTTGGCCACCTCGTTCTCCAGCCACGCGCCGGGCGGGGCGTAGACGACGAGTTCGACGCCCGCGGGCACCGTGAAGGTGGCCTTGAGTGCGCGGCTGCGCGGGTTGTCGGGGTTCTTGGGCAGGCGCTGGTTGTCGCCGAACCGCCCGTGCCCGCTGATCACGGTCGTGTCCCGCTCCTGCTGCTCGGTGGAGCTGCCGGGCATCCGCTGGACGGCCGGCGCCTCTGCGGCGAGCATCCGGCCCACGGCGGCGTTCCCGACGGACCGCTGAAGGTCAGTCAGGCTGCGGGATCGCAGCGGTGCCGCGGATTCCAGGGGTGTCTCGGATGCCGCGGAGTGCGGCGTCCTACGGGTCCGACGGCCTGCCTGCGCGTGCATGGCGTCGCTCCTTCGGTCCGGGATTCACGCGGAACACGGTCAGGGCGATGGTAGGGGCCGGCTGTGGGCGGGGACAGGGCGCCGCGGGCACATCCGGGGCAAGCGGACCTGCCCCGGAGCGCCGGCGCCCCAGACTGCGGGCTCCCGCTCCCGTGGTCGAGGACGGGCCGACCACGTACGCTCCCCCGGGTCCGGCTCAGCCGGGCCGGACGTCTCCGTGCCCCACGACGCGGGGCCGGGCCGCCGTGAGAAGGGCGTGCAGCACGATTGCCGTCAGGGTGCCGGCGACGACTCCGCTGCCGAGGAGCGGGCGGAGCCAGTCGGGAAGCCCGCCGTACAGGCCGGGGGCCACCACCGGGAGCAGGCCCGCCGTGAGGGCCAGGCCGGCGACCAGGGTGTCCGGCGAGTCGGCTCCGCGCACCCGGCCGAGCATTTCCACCCCCATGACTGTGATCACCGCGTACACGACCAGCGCGGCCCCCGCGACGACCGTCGGCGGCAGTCCGGCCACCAGCCGCGACAGCGGCGAGAGCAGGCCGGCGGCGATCAGCAGGCCCCCGGCTCCGGCCGTCACGAAGCGGCTGCGGACGCCGGTGAGCCGGTTGATGCCGATGTTCTCGGAGCTGGTCACCATGGTCGGCGTGCCGAGGACTCCGCTGAGCAGCGAGGTCAACGCGTCGGCGCGGGCCACCCTCGGTACGTCCCGGCCGGGGTTGGGAACGTCGCTGTTGAGCACCGTCTGGCCGGTGGCTTCGGCCAGGGAGGTGAGGCTGAAGAGCAGCAGCGGGAGCGCCGCCACCAGGTCCAGCTTGGGGGTGCCGTACGGCAGGAGGTGCGGGAGGGAGGCGCTCGCCCCGGCGGCCGGGGCGAGCCGGCCGAGGCCGGTGGCGACGGTGAGCACCGCGCCGCCGACCAGGCCGATCAGCACGGCCGACTGGCGCCAGGCGCCCCGCAGCAGCAGGTGCGCGACGAGGGTGACCGCGACCGTGAGCCCGACCGCGGCCAGGGCGTTGGGCGCCGCACTGCCGCCCGTGCCGGCCAGGAGCAGCGCGGTGACCCGCACCATCGAGATCCCCACGAGCAGGACGGTCACCCCCGTGACCACCGGGGGGAACAGCCTGACCACACGTCCGTACCAGGGGGTGACCGCGAGGAGCAGCGCCGCCGCGAGCAGCACCGACCCGGAGGCGACGGCCGGCCCGTGGTCGTGGGCGATCTGGACGAAGAGCGCGGTGGCGGCTCCCCCCGGCAGCATCACGAACGGCAGCCGGGCGCCGAAACCCCACGCGCCGAGCGACTGGAGCACCGAGCCCGCTCCGGACAGCACCAGCGCCGCGCCCAGCAGCGACGAGGTCTGGCCCGGCGTCAGCCGAAGCGGTGCCGCGATCAGGAACACGGTGGACACCGGCGTCGCCGCCATCGCCAGCACGTGCTGGAGGGCGAGCGGAACCAGCCGCCGCAGGGGTGGGCGCTCGTCGGCACCGGTCACCGGCGGGCACTCGTCGGCACCGGTCACCAGCGGGCGCTCGTCGGCACCGGTCACGGGCGGGCGCTCGTCGGCACCGGTCACCAGCGGGCCTCCAGCCACGGGATCTCCTCGGGTGCGTAGCGGTAGGCGCGGAAGACGGCGTTGGGTTCGGCGGGGAACAGCTTCCGGACCTCGCTCTCGCGGTAGGCGCCGAAGTGCGGAATCACGTACTCCCAGCAGAGGTAGCCGTCCGGTGTCACCTCGAAGAGCCGGCCGGCGGGCGAATCGGTCACCAGGGTGTTGCCGTTGGCCAGCCGCTGCGCCGCGCCCATGAACGGTGCGAAGAAGGACTCGCGAGCGGGGTCGTGGTACTCCCACACCACCTCGTCCCGGGTCCGGTCGATCTCCACGACGCGTGAGTAGGGCACGTCGTGGCCGGGACGGAAGACGCCGTTGTCGAAGACCAGGAGACGGCCGTCGTCCAGTTCGGTGGGGTGGTGCTGCTGGGAGAGTGTGCCGGGCCTGCTGCGCCAGAGGATCTCCCCGGTGGCGCGGCTGATCACCACGACGGCCGAGACGCTGCGCAGGCTGGCCAGCACGTTGCCGTCGGCGAGCGGGGTGACGCTGTTGATGAGCGGCCAGTGCTCGCGGGCATAGTCGGGGTGAAGCGGGTAGGCGGCGCGGTCGAGGTGTTCCGCGGCGCGCCAGGTCCAGCGTGGCGAGCCGTCCGCGCCGACCTCGGTGATGGTGTCGGCCCACACCGTGGTGCCGGCGGCCTCGGAGCCGGGGACGCCGCCGAGGACGGTCTTCGCCTCCAGGCCGCGCAGGGGTTCGACGCCGGCGTAGAGGACGCCGCCGTCGTCGAGGTGGTGGGCGTCGTGGTGCTGGTGCGGATCGCGGTGCTGCCACAGGACCGCGCCGTCGGCCGCGGCGCGGAGCATCACCCCGCCCCGGTACTTGTGCCACATCGGAAAGAGCGACTGCTCGCCCGGCAGCACGCCGTTGTAGGCGAGTTGGCCGCCCACGAGCCGGGCGTGCCGGCCGGGCCGGTAGGGCAGCCGCCACCGGTGCGCGGTCTCGCCGTGCAGGTCCACGAGGTACACGTCGCCGCCGCCGGTCAGCGGGGCGAACAGGGTGAGACCGGGGAAGGCGGCGTCCGGGTCCAGGGCGATGAGTCCGGTGCCGCGGCGGCGGCGCTGGTTCTGGTCGACGCGGGGCATCGATCACTCCGATCTAACTTTGTTTGATGACGTCAAAGTGCTTCGACGATAGGAGCGTCATGTGACGGCCTCGTTGCAGCCGTACGAAACCTGCCGAAGGAGTCGTAGGGTGACCGGAGAAAAGGAGCGTGATCATGAACGGTGCGGTGCCGGGGGCGGAGAGCGGCGACAGCCGGGGGGCCCAGCCGCGGCTCGGCGGCGCCATCCGCCGGCGCCGCCGAACCCTCGACCTGACCCTGGCCCAGGTGGCCGGGCGCACCGGCCTCTCCGCCCCCTTCCTCAGCCAGATCGAGAACGACCGGGCCCGGCCGAGCATGCGCTCCCTCCAGCGGATCGCCGACGCACTGGAAACCACCGCCGTCGAACTCCTCACCGCCGCCGACCCCGCCGACCGCCCGGTCGACATCGTCCTCGCCCACGACGACGCCGGCCTGGCCCCGGACACCGGAGTCCGCCCCCTGGTCCGCGGACGCCGCCCCCTGCACGCCCTGGAGTTCACCGGCGACCACCAGGCCGACCGCGAATTCCTGCACGCTGGCGACGAGTTGATGTACCTCGCGGACGGCGCAGCCGAGGTGGAAGCCGACGGCCGCCTCTACCGCCTGCGCCGGGGCGACACCCTCTACCTGACCGCCGGAATCCGCCACCGCTGGCGCAGCACCCACCCCGACACCCGCCTCCTCCTCGTAGCCGTCTCCGACCACCTCGCCGACACACCCCGCCCCCGCGCCGAATGAGACCTACGGCCCCGGCCCCTTGACCCAGGGCTTGCGCCACAGCCACCCGGCCCGGGCCTCCTGGCGCTGACCGCCCTTGACGCGGCCGACCCCGGCACGGCCGATCCCGATACCCCCGCCGCCCGAAACCTCCTCGCCCAGCCGACCAACCGATCGTGTGAATCCTCCGACGGCTGCACGCTGCGCACCCCCTCCCCCACCGGGGCGCCCGTACCCGCCTCGCCCCGGCCCAGCGCACGGCACTCGAACGGGCTCTCGCCGCCTGCGTACTGGGCTCCGCCACCCTGCCGGGCGCCCTTCCCAGCTGCCGAAAGAAGTGCTGACCGGCGCCCGGGGGTGCTCGAAAAGTCCCAGTTCGACCCGGGCTCGCCCGGAGGAAATCCGCTTGAACGCCCAATTCGAACAGCACCATCATCAGTCGCCTCGACCCAGACAAAGCCATCCAACTTCAGTGCCCAAAACCACACTTGCCGCACTCAATGCCGACTAGCCGGCTCCGCGCGCTCGAACACCACCCGCGTCGGGAGTGCCGCGTGGAAGCTCCACCACCCAGGCCACCAGCACCGCCCCTCCCGACCGGCCGGCCACGCCCGCCCGCGACACCGAGGAGTCCTCCAGTGATCGACTTTGACGTACTCACCGACCTCGCCGCCCGCGAGGGCACCGAACGGATCGGCGTCGGCGTCGTAGTGCGCGACGGCTCGGGTCGGACCCTGATGATCCGCCGCTCCCCGCACAACGTCCTGCCGGGCCGGTGGGAGTACCCGGGCGGCGCCCGGGAGGACGGCGAGGCGGTGCCGATGGGCGCGGCGAGGGAGCTGGCCGAGAAGACCGGACTCACCGGCCTGCCGCTGGAGTACGCACGGCACCTGGACCTCACCGATCAACGCGGCCTGCGCGTCCGCCAGTTCGTGTTCACCGCCGTCGTGCCGGACGGCACGCCGGTGACGCTCTCCCGCGACCACGACGCCCACCAGTGGGCGAACGCAGACGCCCTGCCGCCAGCCAGCGACGGGCAACAGGCGGTGATCGCGTGGCTCACCCGGCGCCTGGGCATCCCGGGCTGGCGACCGGTCGGCGGCTACCTCACCACCATCGCCCGACCCAGCGCCTACGGCTGCTACGCCGCCGCCGAGCGCGCCGCCCTGGCCGCCCGCCAGCCCACCGGCCGCCTGGTGACGGCCGGGGAGGTCGCTGCCGCGATCTCCTACCTGGCCTCCCCCGCCGCCGCGTCCGTCACCGGCACGGCCCTGGCCGTCGACGGCGGCATGGCCGGGCTCCGGCTGCGCCCGGCCGGGCCGTGAGGACGAGCCGACTGCGCCGGGTCCGACTCGGTCGCAGCTCCGTCACCGCCACCCGGCTCGCCTTCGGCGGCGCCGCGCTCGGCAACCTCTTCACCGCGGTCGACGACGCCACCGCCACCGCGGCGGTCGAGGCCTCCTGGGCGGCGGGCATCCGCACCTTCGACACCGCGCCCCACTACGGACTGGGCCTGTCCGAGCGGCGGCTCGGGCAGGCCCTGCGCGGCCGCCCCCGCGCGGAGTACCAGCTCTCCACCAAGGTCGGCCGGCTGCTGGAGCCGGTCCCCGGGCCGGTCGGCGACGACCTCGCCGACGGCTTCGCCGTCCCCGCCACGCACCGGCGCCGCTGGGACTTCACCGCCGACGGCGTGCGGCGCAGCCTGGAGCAGAGCCTGCTGCGCCTCGGGGTGGACCGCGTCGACACGGTGTACCTCCACGACCCGGACGACCACCTCGACCAGGCCGTCGCCGAGGCGGTTCCGGCGCTGGAGCGGCTGCGTTCCGAGGGCGTGGTCGGGGCGATCGGCGCGGGGATGAACCAGTCCGCCGCGCTGACCCGGTTCGTCCGCGAGACCGAGGTCGACGTGGTGCTGCTGGCCGGCCGGTACACCCTGCTGGACCAGTCGGCGCTGACGGACCTGCTGCCGGCCGCGGTGGAGCGGGGCGTCTCGGTGGTGGTCGGCGGGGCGTTCAACTCGGGTGTGCTGGCCGACCCCCGGCCCGGCGCGACCTTCGACTACGCCGCCGCTCCACCGGAGTCGGTGGCGCGGGCGCTGCGGATGCAGGAGGTCTGCGCGCGGTACGGTGTGCCGCTGCGGGCCGCGGCCGTCCGGTTCGCGTTCGGCCACCCGGCCGTGGCGAGCGTGCTGGTCGGCGTCCGCACCGCGGCCGAGGCCACCGACGCCGCGCGGCAGTTCGACCTCCCGATCCCGGACGCGCTCTGGGCGGATCTGAAGGCGTCGGGCCTGCTGCCGGCCGACGTCCCGGTACCGAAGGACGGCATCTGATGCGCATCGCGCTCTTCATCACCTGCTTCAACGACACGCTCTTCCCCGACACCGGCAAGGCCGTCGTCCGGATCCTGGAGCGGCTCGGCCACACCGTCGAGTTCCCCCAGGACCAGACCTGCTGCGGGCAGCTGCACTTCAACACCGGCTACCGCCCGGACGCGATGCCGCTGGTGGCCGGCTTCGTCCGGGCCTTCGGCGGGTACGACGCGGTGGTGACGCCGTCCGCGTCGTGCGCGGGCATGGTCCGGGAGAATGGTCGGGCAGCAGGGTCAGGGCGCGTCGGCCCTGGCCGGGGCCGGCGTCGAGACGGATTCGAGCTCGGGCCGGGCAGCCCGGGCTGCGGCCGTCTTCCGTTCCCGGTGGACCCGTTCGATGCGTTGTCCCCAGCCTGCGCCCACCAGGATCAGCGCGGCGCCGAGGGCGCCGATCAGGCCCAGGCGGTCGCCGCCGACCGCGATGCCGACCAGCAGCGCCCAGACCGGTTCGGTGCCCAGCAGCAGGCTGACCCGGGTCGGCGAGGTGGTGCGTACGGCGCGCATCTGCACGAAGAAGGCGAACACCGTGCCGATCAACGCGAGGTAGAGCAGGTCCGCCCACTGGCCGGGGCTCATCCGGGGCACCAGCGCCAGGAAGGAGGTCCCGACCAGGGGACTCAGCGCGCAGAAGAGCACCGCTGCCGTGGCCATCTGCAGCAGGGTGAGGTTGTAGGAGTCGTACTGCCGGCCGGCGGCCCTGCGGTGCATCACGGTGACGTGCACCGCGCGCACCGCGGCCGCTGCCAGGATCAGCAGGTCTCCCGTCGACGGGGCGTGCAGCCCCGAGCCGGACGCGAGCAGAGCCACCCCGACCACGGCGAGGACCGCGGCGAGGAAGAACCGCCGGGGCAGCCAGGACCGCCCCACCACGCTGTCCAGCAGGGGCGTCATCACGATGGTCAGACTGATGATGAGCCCCGCGTTGGTCGCGGTGGTGTGCGCGATGCCGTAGGTCTCGAACGTGAAGATCACAGCCAGGATGGCGCCCAGCAGCACGCCGGTGAGCCATTCCTCGCGGGTGGCCCGGCGCAGCCTGCCGACGCCGGCCGGAAGCATGGCCGCCGCGGTGACCAGGAACCTGAGGGCCAGGACCGCGACCACGGTCGACGGACCGACCAGCTCCTTGGCTGCCAGGTAGGTGGAGCCCCAGACCGCGGCGACGAGCAGGAGCAGGACGTCGATCAGCGCCGTGCGGGAGGCGAAGCCGGGCACGATCACCTTCTCTCTTCGGGCACGTGGTCAGGCGGTCAGGCGGTCAGGCGGTCAGGTCCGGCACCGGGCCGACAGGGGGCCGGCGGTTCGGCGGTCGCCGTCACACGGTGGCGTAGGGAGCGTTCTCCTGGTGGATCGAGTACTTCTCCCAGGCCTCCCGGTCCCGCAGGTAGCGCGGGTTGTCGGCCAGGATGGCACGGGTCTCGGCGCCGCCGGGTGCCAGCTTCCAGCGCACCGAGCCGCTCACCTGCGCCGCGCACACCTCGACGAACGACTCCAGCGCCCGGTGCAGTTGGCCGTACCAGCGGCCCTCCAGCGACTCGCGCACCCAGAGCTGCTCGACGTGCATCTTCTCCCGCAGCAGCTCCGCGTCCAGGGTGGCGGTCTCCAGCTGCCGGTAGGTGCGCAGGAGCAGCCAGGCCGCCGGCATCTCGCGGATCTCCAGCACCTTCTCGCCGTTGTCGAGGTGCTCGAGGCCGCTGTAGCGGCCGAGCCCGTACGCCCCGACCCGGGTGTTCAGCGCGGCGATGATGTCGATCAGTTCCAGCTCCGCTCCGTCCACCGCGGTGGGGACGCCCCGCTCGAGCCGGATCTCGATGAACTCGCCCTGGGCGCCGGGGCGCGGGGAGCTCCACTGGTACATGTGCTCCGGCACGGCGTGGTCCTCGGGGTCGTCGAGGATCCCGGACTCGAATTCCCGGCACCACAGGTTGGAGTCGCCGCTGACCACCCGGGCGCTCATCTGGTCCAGGCCGACCGCCTTGAGCTCCTGGATCTTCTGCTCCCGGTCGACCGGGTCGAGGTCGTACGGACTGCCGTACCGGCCCTGGTAGCCGAGCAGGGAGAGGGCTCCGTTGAGTCGGCGCAGGGTGTTCTGGGAGCGGTTCGCGGTGTGCAGCACGGCGGTGGCGCCGAGCCGGCCGGCCAGCTCCATGGCCAGCTTGGCGATCAGCGGCCGGCTCAGCGTCGAGCTGACGGGATGGGTGTCGAGGTAGACCGCGTGGGCCTGGATGGCCGGGCGGACGAACCCGTCGACGAAGGCCGCGCGCCCGTCGAGGACGTGCAGCCGGACGCCGAGTTCGTCGGCTATTCGCTGTTTGTGCTCACTGGTCTCGTCCTCCCCGAGGTCCACGCTCACCGCATGGATGTCCCGGAAGCCCGCGTCGCGCAGGCGCAGCAGCAGGTAGGTGCTGTCGAGTCCACCGCTGAACAGGGTGACGACGGGCTTGTCGGCGTCCAGCGCTTCGGTGGTGAGCTGCCGGAACGAGCGGATGAGCTGTCCTTGGGCCATCGGATCTCCTTCGAGGGTGCCCCGGCTTCAGCCGGGGGGTAGGGGTGCCGCTCGTTTGCCGGGGAGGCGGGGAGGAAGCGCGCGCCCGCGTCGAGGTGCCCCCGGCCGACGGCCGGGGGCACCTGGGGCCCGTCAGGGCGAAGTGGAGTCTCGACGTGCGCGGGCGTGGGCCGAGCCCCTACTCCGCTCGCTTCCCGGTGCGGCTGAACATGGCGATGAGCACGTCGCGGTGGCCCTGGCCGCCCTCGGCGGCGGGCGTGAGCGGGGTGACGCTGTGCAGCATCCGCTCGTCGTCGGCGTAGAGGAACTCGCCCGGCTCGCTGAGCTTGACCTCGTCCACGCACTCCCGGGTGGCGGAGTCGTAGATCCGGCTGAGCCCGCCGTCGACGGAGTCGCGCTCGATCAGCAGCGTCAGTACGTAGTCGACGCCGTCGCGGTGGATTCCCTCCGGGGTGGGCTTCCCCTGCTCCGCGCCCTGCGCCAGGATCCGGTTCTGGAAGGTCTGGATCGTCCACACGTCGGCGCCGGTGCTCCCCGGGGAGTCGGACAGGGCGGCGGCGCACCACTGGAAGATCGCGCGCAGGACCGGGTTGGCCGACGTCCGGCCCTCGAAGGCCTCGAAGTGCCGGTCGATGCCGCCGTTCAGGTAGTTGACGTCCCGGGGCTGGCTGTACGGCACGTGCGGCAGCAGCGTCAGGGCGTCCGTCGCGGTGTCGTAGGAGAACTCGGAGTACCGGCGCTCGCGGTAGGTGCCGCCGTCCGCCATGTAGCCGTCCTGCCGCAGGTTGCCCCAGCTGCCGGTGAACTGCTTCCAGTCGGCGCCCTGCAGCAGCTGTGCGTCGAGCACGTCGCCCAGCCGGCCGTGGGTGTAACCCTGCTGGTGGATCTGCTGCGCGTGACGGGTGGTCACATCGGCGGTCATCGCTACTCCTTGAACGGGATCTCGGCGGCGCCGCGCAGCCCGAGAGCGGCGCCGAGTTGGGCGGCGGTGCGCACCACGGGGTCGGCACCGGTCAGCCGCTCGGCCGGGGTCAGCGCGGCGTAGCCGACGCAGGCCATGCCGGCGGCGGTGGCCGCGGCGACGCCCGGGCCGCTGTCCTCGACCACCACGGTGTTGGCGGGGTCCACGCCCATGCGGGCGGCCGCGTGCAGGAACACGTCCGGGGCGGGTTTGCCGCGGACGACGTCGGTGGTGCTGTACACCCGGTCCTCGAAGAGCGGTGCGAGCCCGGTCACCTCCAGGCTGAGCGCGAGCCGGTCCCGGGGGGAACTGGAGGCGACGCAGAACGCGGTGCCGCGCTCGGCCAGCGCCGCGACGACGTCCGCGATCCCGTCGACCGGCCGCAGCCCGTCGCGGAACGCTGCGAGCAGCCGGGTCCGCAGCTGCTCGGCGAAGTCCTCCGGCAGCTCCTGGCCGCTCCGGGCCCGGATGATCTCCCGTACCCGCTCCAGGCTGCCGCCCAGGTAGCGGTCGAGGCACTCCTGGTAGGTCGTGGGCACCCCTGCCTCGGTGAGCAGCCGGGCCAACTCCGTGTTGGCGATCGGCTCGGAGTCCACCAGGACCCCGTCGCAGTCGAAGATGACCAGCTCGGCGGTGGCCGGCGTGACGGCCGCCGGGGTGCGCCGGCCGTCCTGGTCCGCCCAGAGCGGGTACGGGTGTTCCTGGAGGTAGGCGTTGTCGAAGCGCGGGTCGGTGGTGACCTCCTGGAGCACCCAGGAGGGCAGGTCGGTGACCTCCTCGGCACGGGGCGTCTCCAGCTCCGCGAGGACGAGCCCGGCGTTCTCGCCGAAGAACTCGTCC
Source organism: Kitasatospora sp. NPDC023385 (assembly GCF_055664045.1). Classification (NCBI taxonomy): domain Bacteria; kingdom Bacillati; phylum Actinomycetota; class Actinomycetes; order Kitasatosporales; family Streptomycetaceae; genus Kitasatospora; species Kitasatospora sp. NPDC023385. The sequence goes on from NZ_JBVOOL010000001.1 coordinate 643,098, forward strand.
ACGGTCCACAGGCCGCCGGGGGTGTCCAGGGTGTACCGGCGCTTCTCCACCAGCGGCCGGAGGCAGAGCGAGTCCAGCAGCTCCTCGGCGTCGGCCAACGGCAGCGGGTACTCGAACTCCGGCCGGTGGGCGCCGTTGCGGCGGCCCTTCACGGTCAGGGTCGCCGAGCGGCGGTCCTCCACCCGGACCCGTACCACGCGCGCGGGATCCCCCGAGAGGTATCCCTGCCGGACCTCCTGGGCGCCGACCGCCGCGGCGCGCCAGCCCGGTCCGACCAGGAACTTGCGTTCCGTCTCCACACCCATCAGCCCGCGCCTCCCAGCAGTTCCTCGATGTCCTGCAAGCAGTCACCGCAGCCCTGGTTGGCGCCGGTGGCCTCGCGCACCGAGGGGAGATCGGTGATGCCCTCGTTGATGGCCGCCAGGATCGTGCACTCGGTGACACTGCCGCACAGGCAGACCACCGGATCGTCGGTCCAGATCACCGGAGCTCCTCGGGACGCGGGCCCCGGGTGTCGGTGAGGGCCCGGGACCAGGCCTGCAGCGCCGGGTCGGCGAGCGAGTCGGTGAGCCAGTCGTGGTCCAGGCGCTGGCCGGGGAGCGAGGGGACGAGGACCAGGTGCAGCCCGGCGGCCCGGGCCGCGGCGACGCCGGTGCCGGAGTCCTCGAAGGCGACCGAGGCGGTGGGTTCGGCGCCCAGGGCCGCGCAGGCCGTGAGGTAGAGGTCGGGGGCCGGCTTGGGGGTGGCCACCTCGTCGGCGGCGAAGGAGACCGGGAACAGCCCGGCCAGGCCGGAGGTGGCCAGGGCCACGTCGAGCAGCGCCCGGGGGCTGTTGCTCGCCACCGCGACGGGCACCCGCGCGGCGCACTCCTTGACCAGCTCCAGGGCACCCGGCAGCGCCTGCGCGCCGTCGGCCAGCTCCCGGCGGACGCCCTCCAGCAGCTGGGCGGCGAGCCGGGCGCCCTCACCCGGGCGGCCGAAGTAGTCGGCCATCACGAGGCCTGCGTCCGCCAGTGACTTGCCGATCACCAGGGCCTTCTGCTCCGGGCCGAACTCGTGGCCGTGCTCGGCGAACAGCGCCGTCTCGGCAACGGTCCAGCAGCCCTCGGTGTCGACCAGCAGTCCGTCGCAGTCGAAGACGACGGCCTGGATCCCGGTCGGAATCGGCGCGGTGCTGGGTGCACGGTGTGCTTGCCCGGTCATGGGTTGTCCTTTTCGGCGGCGGCTGTTGCGTGTAGTGCCAGATCCAACACCTCGGCGAGGACGTCGAGGTCCGACTGGCCGATCACCAGGGGCGGGTGCAGGTTGATGACGTCCGGCGCCATGCCGGTGGTGGCCACCAGGACCCCCAGCTCCGGGTGGACGTGGCGGCAGTGGTGGCGCAGCCGCGCCGCGTGCGGGCCGGTCAGGACGATCCGGGCGGTGCCGCCCATCGCGTCCACCCGTCGGATCAGGGCCGGATGACGGTCCGCCAGGGCGCGCAGCCGGACGTCCATGGCCCGCTCCAGCCGGTCGATGTCGTCGTCCACCTCGGTCCAGGCCTCCCAGCGGTCCAGCACGGTGTCGACCACGGCCAGTGCGTGCGGGATGGCGATGTAGGTGGAGGAGTGGCTGCCCGGCCGGTAGTGGGCGGGATCCGCCAGTGGTTCGCGCGCCCACACCATGCTCAGGGCCGCCGCGCCGTTGGTCAGCCCCTTGCTGGTGACCACGATGTCCGGCACGACACCGGAGCGCTGGAAGCCCCAGCGGGGGCCGACCCGGTGCATCCCGGTGAAGATCTCGTCGGCGATCACCAGGGCGCCCTGGCGGCGCGCGTGGTCGACCGCGGCACGCAGCAGGGCGTGGTCGGGCTCGACCATGCCGCCGACGTTCTGCACCGGCTCGAAGATGAAGGCGCTGACCTTGCGGCCGAAGTCACGGCCGCCCACACCGCTCAGCTCCGAGCCCCAGCGGGAGACCGCCTCGACGCAGCCGGGCGGGCAGGTGCCGTCGCCGTCGGCGTGCGGGCAGCGCAGGCTGTCCGGGCTGGGCAGCCGGACGACCTCCAGCCCCCAGGCGGCGAGCAGTTCGCGGTAGCGCGGGCTGGAGCTGAGCATGCTGGTGATGCCGGAGCGCCCGTGGAAGGCGCCCTCGAAGACCACGATCGTGCCGGGGCCGTTGTTACTGAAGGCGATCCGCAGGGCGGTCTCCATCGCCTGGGCGCCGCCCAGGTCGAGCTCCACCCGTCCGGGCGTCCCCACCACCTCGGAGACCAGGCGTTCCAGCCGCTCCAGCACCCGCAGCCGCACGGTGGATTCGCAGAACGAGGGCAGGGCGGGCAGCCCGGCGCAGCGCACCAGCGCCTCGTGCAGCAGGTCGCGGTCGTAGCCCCAGGCCACGGTGCCGTTGGCCGCCTCCGCGTCCAGGTAGCGGCGGCCGTCGTCGGCGGTCAGGTAGCAGCCGGCGCCCGCCACGAAGCGCGGCACCGTGGGCTCGCGGTAGATCAGGTTCCCCGCCCCGGCGAAGGAGGGGATGCCGTCGGCGTCGGTGGTGATGGTGTCGGTCACGGGTGAGCCATCTCCGGGGCGGTTGCGGGCAGCCAGTCCGCCGGGCGGGCGGTGGCGAGAATCGGGGTGACGTCGGGGGCGTTGCAGTCGATCCAGCCGGTGACGACGGTGAGCACGTCCCAGCGGGCGGTCCCGGCCGGCAGTTCCAGCTCCCGCAGGGCGTCGAGCCAGGCGCCGACCTGTGCGCGGTCGGCGTGCCCGGTGGCCAGCCGTCCCCACCCGTCGGCGCGTTCGGCCAGCCGGCGCAGCGCGGCGGTCAGGTCGAGGTCGTGCGCGGGGATCTGCTCCTCCAGCGCGGGGAGCCGGTCCTTCGCGGGGTTGTCGCGGTCCGCGGCGTCGGGCAGTGGCCGGTCCAGTCCCTCGGCGAGCCACTGCGAGCCGGTGCGGTAGCAGAAGAGCCGCAGCTCGCGCACCACGTCTGCCGGGTCGTCGGCGGTGTGCACGAAGTTGAACAGGCCGTTCACCCGGCCGATCCTGGTCCGCAGGTCCTGGCCGCGTGCGGCGCTCGGGTCGGCCGCGCCCTTGAGCGCGGTGAGGCGCACGCTCGCGGGCAGCCGTCGATGCTCGGGCGTCGCGCCGTGGCGGGCGTCGCGGAGCAGCACCACCAGCGAGGGGCCGGAGCCGAGCAGGTGGTCGACCACGGCGATCCGCTGGTCGGAGGCGGCGTTGAACTGGTAGCGCCAGATCTCCCGGGTGAGCAGTGGGTCGAACCGCACCGGTGTGGCCGCGACGGGGTGGAAGCCCTCCTCGGCGAGGGTGTCCAGCACCAGGTCGCAGCGGCGCCCGGCCACCGCGTCGGGCTTGAGCACCACGAAGGTGTACTCGGCGAGCCGGTCCAGCGCCCCGAGCTGCCCGAACAGCTGCAGGCCCTCGCGGGCGTAGGTGTCGAGCCGGTAGTGGTCGCGCTTGGCCTGGTCGGCGGTCAGCGTCGCCAGGGCACCGGCGGGCACCGTGGTGTGGCGCTCGGCGGCCGTGGGTGAGGGTTCAGGCATGGAGGTCACTGTTCGCGGTCAGTCGGCGGCCGCCGAGCGGGGTGGGCACACCGTCCACCAGGACGGCTCGGCTGCCGTCGGGGTGCTCGGTGTCGGACAGGGCCAGCCGGTCGGCGGCGAAGGCCCGGACGGTCCATTCCAGGCAGTACGGATCGCTGTGCCGTTTCTGCAGGAGCTCCTGCTGCCAGGCGCCCTCGACGGTGGCCGGCCGGTCGTCCACCGGGATCTCGGGGCCCATGGCCAGGACGGCGCCGCCGTCGCGGGTGCCGTCCACCATGAAACAGGAGGTGCGGGTGGTGCGGCGGCCCAGCGACATGGCCAGGCGGACCGGGTCCTTGCCGACCAGCAGCCGCCTGCCATCATCGGCGAGGTCGGCGAGGTCGCCGGGATGCTGGTTGATCATCCGGCCCGCGTAACGGTCCAGCAGGTCGCCTTCGATCCAGCGGTGGTAGGCGAGCACGATCAGGTCGAGCTCGCCGTGCCGGCCCTCCCAGCTCTCCAGCCGCACGTTCAGCTCGTCGTGCCAGGCCCGCGCCCGGGCCCGGTAGGCCTGTTGGGCGCGCGCGTCGCTGCCGGCGGCCGAGGCGGTGCCGCAGCGGGCGTCGAAGTCGCCGGGCCAGGCCTCGACGCCGGCCCCGGCGGCCAGCTCCAGCGCCTTGACGCGTTCGGCGTGGGAGGCGACCAGGCAGACCTCGAAGCCCTCGGGCTCGCGGCTGCTCAGGTCCAGCAGGGTGCCCAGGTTGGCGCCGGTGGCCGAGACCAGGACACCGATGCGCAGGGGGCCCCCGGTCGAACGGCGGCGCAGCCGGACGGTCTGGTGCGTGGTCACGCGGATGCTCCTTCCGGAAGCCCGGTGGCGGACGCCAGGTCGAGGACGACCGCGCAGCCGGGGCGCTGCGGATTGACCAGGTGCATGTGCCGGGCGTCGGGGACCTCGGTGTGCCGCAGTGGCAGCCCCGCCGACCGCCACCGGTCCAGCTGGTGCCGCGTCAGGGCGGCCGGTACGGCCTGGTCCGCTGCGGCGGTGACGACGTCCAGTGCGGCCAGGTCGCCCCGCCCGGGCGTCGCGGTGGCCTGGGCGGCGGTGCCGCCGGCCGCCAGGTGCTCGGCCAGGTACTGCTCGACGGCCCCCGCGCCGACTCCCAGCTCGGTCGCCGCCACCAGGTCGGCCACGGGCGCGAGCAGCAGCAGGCGGCGCCGCTCGGAGCGTCCGGCGGCCACCCCCAGGGCCAGCTGCGCCCCGGCCGAGTGGCCGACCAGCAGGGCGTCGCCCCAGGCCGGATCGAGCGAGCGCAGCGCCGCGTCGGCGGCCACCGCGTCCTGGACCGCTCCCGGCCAGGCGCCGCCGTCCCAGAGCGGGCGGTACTCGACGGCCGCCACCGCCGCGCCGCGGCTCACCAGCGCGGCCGCGAGCGGCCGCAGGTCGCGGGCCACCCGGTCGTGGCGCCAGAACCCCCCGTGCAGCAGCACGATCCGGTTCCGGGCCGGGGCTCCGGCCGGCAGGTAGAGGTCCACCCGGTGCCAGGCGGAGCCGCCGTAGCGCAGCGATCCGTACCGGATCTCCTCGGCCGCCCCGGCGCCCTCCGCGTCCGCCGCCCTGGTCGTGGCCGTCACAGCAGGCCGAGTGCTTCCAGCCGCCCCAGCCAGTGGGCGAGCCGCTCGTCCGACATCCGCACCTCGGTGCGGCGCTCGGCGCTCTCGTCGGCCTGGCCGTAGCGCCACCACACGTGCCCGTCGGTCCGGCGGATCATGAACGACCGCTGCTTGCGCGCCGGGCTCTGGATCATCAGCGAGATGGTCTCCGGCGCGGTGATGGTGGTGTGCAGCTGCTCGTGGTCGAGCGTGATGACCTGCCCCTCGCCCTCCTCGCGCACCAGGTGCGGCCAGAAGCGGGTCACGTCCGCCGTCTCGTCCAGCGGCTGGTCGGTGCTGTACAGGGTGTGCTGGTAGGCGCCCCGCAGGATGTACGCGGTGAAGCTGTAGCGGTGGTTGTGGACCCGCTCGTACTGGTCGGTGTTGGCCAGCCGCAGGCGGATCCGCAGCCCCTTCTCCTGGTCGTCCCAGAGGACGATCTTGTCGTCCAGGGCGTGGCACTCGAACTTCTCGCGCAACTCGGCGGTGTGCAGTGCGCGCAGCACCAGGGTGCGGAGCAGCGCGCGGTCGTCGCCGATCCGCCGGGCGATCCCCTCGGTCACCTCGGCGGCGGTGTCCAGGTCGTCCCAGCGCACACTCGGCAGGGACGTCATCAGCGCCACCGCGCGGGCGGCGTCCTCGGCCGGCGGTGCGGCCGGCAGAACGGTGGGAAGCGCAGCCATCAGAGGACCTCCATCCCGCGCAGGCGACCGGTGAGCTCGTCGAAGTACGCCTTGCTGATCCGCTTGCTCTCCCGCCGCGTGGACTTCTCCTTGTCCTCGCCGTAGCGCCACCAGACGCGTCCGGTCTCCCGCTCCGTGATGATCGAGCGGTCCTTCTCGGCGGGGCCGCGGAGGAAGAGGGAGACGGTGTCGGGGGTGGTGTAGGTGGTGTGGATCTCGCTGTGGTGGAGCGTGTAGCAGTTGCCCGCGCGCTCGGTGGTGACGAAACGCGGCACCACCTTGAGGTCGGTGGGGACGGCCTCGAAGTCGTTCTGCGCGTCCTCGGGGATGTCCGGCGCCTGGCCGACCAACTCGTGCCTGATGTGCCGGTAGTTGCCGCGCATGATCAGCGAGCTGAAGGAGAACCGGTGGTCGTGCGGCCGGTCCAGGTGGTCGTCGGTGGAGACGTGGACGCGGATGCGGAACCCGCGGTCCAGGGCGTCGTAGATGACCAGCTTGTCGATCAGGCGGTGGTGCTCGCACTTGTCGAAGAGGTCCTCCTCCTCGCGGGCGCGCTCGAGCAGCAGCGTCAGCGTCTGCTTGTCGGCGGCCAGTTCGGTGAGGATCTCGTTGGTCTGCGCCCTGGCCCTGGGCAGGTCGGACCAGTCCACGACCAGGCGGTCGAGTGCTTCCAGCATGGTGGTCTCCGTTGGTTGGGCGCACGACTGCGCCGTGGGTGCGGATCGCCGCAGCGTGCTGGGGTGGCGCGGCGTCAGGCCCGGCCGGACTGGGGTCGGCCGCCGGCCACCGTGGCGTGCAGCCCGCCCCCGTCGGCGACCTCCAGGCCGAAGGTGCGGTGGGCCGTGCCGGCCACCAGCTGCCAGATGTCCGCGTCGTCGAGCTGCTGCGACCGGGCGTTGGCGATCTGCCGGGCCAGCGGCTGCGAACCGGCGGCGACGATCCCGCCGGCCTGGTACCAGAGCCCGCTCTCGCCGGTCTGGTGCAGCTCCTGGCCGCCGAGCCGGGCCGAGTCGCAGCGGTCGGTCATCAGCATGGTGTTCTGCGCGCCCATCAGCTCGACGGCGCGAGCGGCGATGGCGAGGTCGACGTGCTCGCCGTCGAAGTTGATGCAGGCGGCGATCCGCCCGGCGGCCGCCTCCCGCATGATGGCGGCCGGCACCGGGCCCACCGTCCGGGCCGCGTTCTCCAGCGTCCACGAGGGCAGGTCGTACGAGGCGATGGTGGCCTCGCGGTCGCGCCGGGCGGCCGTGGTGCGGAAGGCGTGGCGGATGTTCAGCGGCATGTCGTTGAACAGGTGGTCGGTCACCACCCTGGTGCCGGTGCCGTTCCACTCGGCCTGCCAGGCGAGTTCGACGAGCTCGGTGACCTGCTCGGCGCTGCCGTTCGGGTCCGCCCGGGTGAAGTGCCCGAGGGCGGGGCGCACGCCGTGGCCGAGCATGGTCTCGATCAGCCACGGGAAGTCGATCTGCTCCGCACGCAGCGCGTCGCCCAGTTCGGAGGCCGGCGAGAAGATGTCCGGGGAGAGCACGGAGTACACCAGTCCGTGCTCGCCCAGGCTGGTCAGCCGTTCCCACTCGTGCCGGGTCGGCGCCCAGACGGTGGCGGCCGGTGTGCCGCCGTGGCTGGCCAGCAGCGGCCCTTCGAGCGCGATCCCGGCGATGTGCGGCAGCAGTCCGTCACCGCGCAGGGCCTCGTAGCGGTGGACGAAGGCCTCGAACTCGGCGAGCCGGTCGCGGTGCAGGTAGAGCGTCGGCAGGCTGAGCACGCCCTCCCGGGCGCAGGCCTCGTCCAGTCGGAGCAGGTCCAGCGAGCCGAAGTCGGAGAAGTCGACGTCGCCGAAGCCGTGGCAGTGCACCTCGACCGGCAGGGCGGCGAAGGCCGTTGCCCCGGTCGAGCCAGGGGCGGCCACGGCCGTCACCGAGTGCCGCCCGCGGGCAGGGTGGTCCGGTCCCAGTGGATGTCCGAGCCCGCGGCGCTGGGCGTGGACGTGCGGCCGTCGTGACCCGCGAACGCGCCAGAGGTGACGCCCACGGCCAGCAGGACTGCCACAGCCAGCAGAGCTGTACGTGCGGTGACAAACAAAAGGTTCATGGAAAACCCGATTTTCTCTGGCTCTGCCCGGATTGATTCCGAGACGGTGCGGGGGCTTGACGCCGCAGCTGCTTATCGACCTGGGAGAACCGCGCCGAACCGCCCTAGGCGACGGCTCGGGACAGGACTCCCCACGTCGGCGAGCTGCAAGCACTTCCTGGGAGATCTTTACTCGCGCAATCGACCTGATCTATAACTTGAGGGGGGCAGCAAGCTGCACAACAGCATGAGGAGGCCGCATCACCATCGCGGCCCCGGGGGCGGGGAGTTACACATGACGGTTTCGGTCGACCAGCAGGACGCGAGCGAGCTTTATCGCTACGCACTGAATGCCCACCGCCTGGATGTGGACGAGGCCGCTGCCACGCTCAGCTGGTCCCGGGAGCGGGTGGAGGCGGTCGCGGAGCGGCTGCTGGAGCTGGCCCTGCTGCAGTCGGAGCCGCAGTTGCCGGGCGGCTACGTGCCGGCCTCGCCGGCCCGGGCCGAGAGCCACCTGGTGGATCCGCTGCTCGCCGAGATCGAGCGCTGCCAGCGGCAGAGCGAGCGCATCCGCAGGGGTTTGGCCGAGTTCGCCCCGGTCTACGCGCAGCTGGAGGGGGTCTCCGCGGGCATCGAGGTGATCGAGGGCCCGGACGCGATCAACCGGGAGATCGTCCGGGTCGCGGCGACCTGCACCGAGGAGATCTGCACCGCGCAGCCCGGCGGCGGGCGGTCCGCCGCGGCCGTGGAGGCCGCCTGGCGCGACATGCAGGAGCTGCTCGAGCGGGGCGTCCGGGTGCGGACCATCTACCAGAGCTCGGCCGTCTTCTCCGGCCCGACCAGGGAGTATGTGCTGCGGGCCGGCCGTTACGGCTCGGAGGTGCGCACGATGGCCGAGTTCTCCGAGCGGATGATGATCTTCGATCGGAAGATCGCCTTCATCCCGGGCAACAGCCAGCGCAGCTCGGCCGTGATGATCAGCCAGCCCGCGATCGTCCGGTTCCTCGCGGACGTCTTCGAGCGGACCTGGCTGGCCGCCGTCCCCTTCGCGACGGAACTGCCCGCCAGCACGGTCTCCGAGGCGCTCTGCGGGGTGCGCCTGACGATCGCCCGGCTGCTCGCCGACGGTGCGACGGACGAGGTCGTGGCCCGGCGGGTGGGGCTGAGCGTGCGCACCTGCCGGGCCCATGTCGCCAAGCTCTACGAGCAGTTGGGGGCCCAGAGCCGCTGCCATCTGGGAGTGCTGCTGGCCCGGTCGGGCCTGCTGCACGCCCAGCCGGAGCACGAAGGCAGCTAGGCGGGCCGCTCGTCCGGGGCGCGCGGCCCGGTGCGCCGCAGGCCCTGGACACGGCGCCCGGCCTCCCGCATGATGATCAGGTTCCGCCGATCCCGCACACCGTCGGTCGTACCGGCGGGGCTGCGCGGCGCAGTCGCACTCCTAGGCCTTGTCCGGCCGGTCTCCCCGGCCTGGGCATGTGTGCGACCGGCCCACCGCGGGGTTGCGCATTTCTTTCGGATCCCTACGACCATTCGTGCTGCGGCGCGTCCGATACCGGGCGCGGGAGTTCGGCGGTCGCACCGAAGAATTTCGAACAACCAGCAAATCCGGGCTTGACGCCACCGGCTCCCAGTCTCTAGCTTCGAATGCAGAGCGGTTGACGGAAACGAAAGCAGAACCGACTCCGTCCGGAAATCGGGACTGTTGTCCTTCGAGTCCCGGCTCTGATTCTCCGGGATATCCCTGCACTGGCAGGTCCGGTATTCCTCCCCTGATATGGACGGCCGGCCCGGCTGCGCTCCCACAGTCGAGCGGAGCGGCGGCGGCGCTGTCCTCCCAGATTTTCCAGCACGGCATTCCAGGTATTGACGAAGTGGCGCCGGTGTCGGCTGCCCGCGACGAAGGAGAGGGTGGGAAATGGATCGTCCGGAAGCTTCCTCCTCCGGGGCGCAGGTGACAGGCAGTGCTGCCGACGTCTACGTGGAGCGAGGGTTTGAGCAGGTCACGGCGGTGGACTCGGCCGGCCGGCAGCTGCTCTCCACCCGCCGCGTCGACGGCATGGCGGTCCGGTCGACGGGCGCGGCGGAAAGCTTCTTCGTCCAGCGCTCCGGCGTCGGGACGGAGCACGTCCGGGCATTGCTTTCGGATGTCGCGGAGGTGGCCACAAAGCTACCGATCGGTAATCTCGAAGACGCGCTCAAATCCGCTTCCGCGCTGGTCGAAGGGCCGGCCCCGGCCATCGCCACCGAACAGTACGCGGCCGGTGAACTCCTGGCGGCGGCGAGGGAGGCGGCACTTTCGTGCGGCGCCCGGACCGCCGAGGCCCGACTGTGGCACCAGGAACGCTGCTACGTATCCGGCCCGGGCATATCCGGGGCGGCCGGCCCCACGCTCCGGCAGACCGTCGGAATGCGTCGGCTCACCGTGAGTGCGGGAATCGGTGCGCAGCGTGGAACGGTGACCGTCGCCGAGCTGGCGCAGCTGCCGCTGACCGTCGAACGGGCAGCCGAGGCCGGTCGGAGGGCGGCGGAACGAGCCGCCAGTCTCGCCGTCGCCACGGCGCCGAGCCGCGCCCGAGCGGTGGTCGTCCTGGCCCCGGAGGCCGCGGGCGTCTTCGCACACGAGGTCGTCGGGCATGCCCTGGAAGCCGACACCGCCGTCTCCTCGAGTCTGTGGCGTCAGCGCGGCCAGTCGGTCTCCCATCCCGACCTGACGGTTCGCGACGATGCCTCCGACCCGTGGGCCTGGGAGCGGGTGACGAGCGACGAGGAAGGCACGCCCTGCACCGCGGCGGCCGATCTCATCGTGGGCGGCGCCGTCGAAGGAGTCCTGACGGACCGCACCCACGCGGCACGCCTGGGCGTTCGAGCCAGTGGCCACGCCCGCCGGGGTGCCTACACCAACCCGCCGGTACCGCGGATGCGACACCTGACGGTGGAGCGCGGACCGGATTCTCCGCAGGACATCGTCCGCGACACGGCTGACGGGATCCTCGTCCTGGAGGTCGGCTCCTCGGACGCCGTTCCCAACGAGGGACGCTTCCTGATCCGGGTGACCGAGGCACGGGAGATCGTCAACGGCGAGATCGGCCGGCCGCTCACCGGATTCACCATCCACGGCGGACTGGCGGAACTCGCCACCCTGGACGCGGTCGGCAACGACGCGGCCGGAAGCGTGTCGATGTGCGGCCGCCAGGGTCGCTGGCTCCCGGTCTCGCACCGGGCTCCCACCCTGAGGCTCGGTCAGCTGGGCATCCGCGGCAAGGGGGTGCCCGCATGACCACCGCAGACCCTGCCGCCCTGTGCGCCGCTGTCGTGGCGCAGGCGCGGAACGACGAGCGGATCGAGGTCTTCGCCCGCCGCGTCCGCACCGCGATGACCCGGCTCGGCCCGTCGGGCCAGGCACATGACCAGATCTCCGACGGCTGGATGATCGGCGTCCGCTCGTCCGTGGACGATCGGCTCGGCCTGGCCACCGGCAACGTGCTCGACGAGCGAGGACTGGCCGCGATCCTGGCCGACGCCCGACGGGCCCGGGCCGAGATGCCGCGCCGTCCGGTCGCGCCGGAGGACGCCCACGGGCGGCCGACGGCGAGTCCGGCACCGGAGCCGGCCCACGACTCCAGCACACCGGCGCGGCTGCGGGCCGTCGCCGCGGCCGTCCACTCGGACGCCTCGGCCGGCGGTCCGGCGGTGGTCACGGTCGGCAGCACCCGGCGTGTCGTGGTGCTCCACGACTCCACCGGCCGCAGCGAACTGCACGAGCAGACCGAGGCGCAGCTGCACATCCGCTCGGCCACCCGCGGTCTGGACGCCGCCCAGGGAGCCCGGATCCGCCGGAGCCTCACCGAGCTTCCGATCGACGGCGCACTGGCGGAGTACACCCGAAGCCTCGGCGCCCTGACCGGACCGCCGGCCCCGGCCGGCCGGCCCCGGTGGGTCCTGCTGTCGCCGCTGCTCGTCGCCCGCGTCGTCGGCCGGATCAGCCGCGCCTTCCTGCGCAACGCCAACCGGGTCCACACCCGGCAGGTGGGCGATGTCATCGGCACGGGCCGGCAGCGGCTGGTGCTGGTGGACGACGGCGCGGCCCGGCGCGGACCGGGGGTCATTCCGGTGGATGACGAGGGAGTGGCGCGTCGCCGCACGGTCCTGCTGGACCGGGGACGGATCGCCGGACTGCTCGGCTGCACCAGCGCCGGCCCCTCCACCGGAAGCGCTCAGTGGGGTGGTTGGGACAGCGAGATCGTGCCGGCCACTGCCGCCTGCTACGTCGAGCCGACCTCGGAACAGGCGGTCGCGACACCGGAGAGCCTGCCGGGAGACGGGTTCGTCGCCGAGGACCTGCGCGGCTTCCGCGGCGGTCTGGACTTCACGACCGGACGCATCGAGTGCGAGCTGACCGGATCGGTTATACGCGACGGAAAGCCGGTCGGAACGGGGCGGATCGCGCTGTCGGCCGCACCGGGCGAGTTCCTCGGCGCCTTCGACGAGGTGTACTCCGGTACCGAGTTCTTTCGCATCCAAGGTCTGCACGGAGGCTCCTGGTGTCTACTCAACGGTTCGGTGGTCTACGGTGATTGATGAGGAGCTGTCGATGCCGGCCCTGACTGCGGTGGCCGACAAGTTCGTCGACGAGACGCATCTGGCGGCCGCCCGGGCCGTCCTGGAGCGGGTCGTCGACTCCGAGAAGGTGCGACTGGCCTTCATCGGTGGCTCGTTGGCCGCGGGCCTGGGCCACGGGATGTCGGACGTCGACCTGTACGTCGCCGCCCAGCCGGGCACCGAACTGCCGAAGCGGGCCTACCGCGAAGGCGGGTACGTCGTCCAGATCAACCCCCTGTCGACCGGGCAGCTCGAACGGATCGCCGCGATCTGCACCGAGTTCACGGCCGGCCGTGAGGACCGCTGGCAGGTCCTGGTGGGCGATGTCGAGCTGCAGCCGTCGATCCGCTACGCGATCGGCTCGGTGCTGATCGACAAGGACAGTGGCCTTCCGCCCACTGGCCAGGCGAAGCTGACTGTGCGTAAGATCCTGATGACGCGCTGGGCCTACGATGTGTCGGGCTTCGGTGAGGACGCGCTGGGGGCGCTGCAGGTCGGCGACGAACTCACCGCGCTGCAGTCCTCCTCGATCGCCGTCGAGTGCGCGGTGGAATGCGCACTCGCCGCCGTCGGCGACGTCTACCTGGGCCGCAAGTTCCTGCTGCGGCGCGCGGCCCGCAACGAGGCGCTGCGCGCGGTGCTCCCGCAGATCTGGGACGGCCTGCGGTTGCCGCAGTCCCCCGGCGGCATCGAGGAGACCACCGGCATCGTCACCGAGCGCATGCGCGTGGCCGGCCACCTGGTGGTCAACGCGCTGCTCGACGGCTGGGACGCGCCGGCCCCGCGCATCGCCGCCTGCCCCGCGCACTGGCAGGACGGCGGCCCGACCAGGAGCCCCTGGGTGGTGCCCGTCCGCCTCTCCGACTCCTGGGGCATGGCCGGACCGGATGCCGGCTACCGGGTCAAGCAGGGCACCATCCGCCTCTGGCGTGAGCTGGACGGCCGCCCCCTCGATGACGTGCACCGCGGCTTCGAGACCCGCCCCGACCTTGCCGGGACACCCCGAGAACTTCTCGACACTGCCACTGCGCAGTTGATCGAGCGGAACGTCGTCGCACCGGGCGACGGCGTTGCAACACCCGATAGTCAATAAGGAGGTTGGACATGGAGAACAACGAGATGGACATCATCGAGGACAACGAGTACGCGGCCGAGGCCCTCGGCTAATCGTTTGTCTGGCGGGGGGCGGCTTTCGAGCCGCCCCCCGCTCATCCGTGTGGCGCGGCCGACGCCGCGGATCGTGAGGAGGGTTGGCGCCGTGGATCATCCGGCGATCGAGATCCTGGACGTGGGACGTGTGTTCACCGAGTCCGGGAAGAACCTGGTTGCCCTGGACGGGGTGTCCTTCAACGTCGGCCGAGGAGAGATCGTCGGCCTGCTCGGCGGCAACGGCGCCGGCAAGACCACCCTGACCAAGATCCTCTCGACCCTCCTGCTGCCCACCACGGGCACCGCCCGGGTGCTGGGGGCGGACGTGCTGCGGAACCCGACCGCGGTCCGCGCCCACCAGTCGGTGGTCCTCGGCGGCGACCGCGGACTGTACGGGCAGTTGACGGCCCGCGAGAACCTCCGCTTCTTCGGCATGCTGGACGGCATCGCGCACCGCCGTCTGATGGCGCGGCTGGATTCGGCCCTGGAGGAGGTCGGGCTCGGCCAGGCCGCCGACCGCCGGGTCGAGTCGTTCTCCAAGGGAATGCGCCAGCGGCTGCACATCGCCATCGGCCTGATCTCCGACCCGCAGGTCCTGCTGCTCGACGAGCCCACGGTCGGTCTCGACCCGGTCGAGGCGGCTCGGCTGCGGGCCTCGGTCGCCTCGCTGCGCAGCAGTGGCGTGTCGGTCCTGCTGACCAGCCACTACCTGCTCGACATCGAGGAACTCGCGGACCGCGTGGTGATGCTGGACAAGGGCCGGGTCACCCACGAGATGTCGGTTGCCGACTTCTCGGCCAGCCTGGGCTACGCCGCCACCGTCGTGGTGCGGGGCTCCGGCACCGCGCCGGCCGAGGAGCGGTTCCGTCCGACGGGCGCGGTCGGCGTCCGGATCGAAACCGACGCCGGGGGCTGGCAGGTGACCCTGCGGCTCCCGCACTGGAGCCCCGAGGTCCTGATAGGCCTCGGGGAGGCGCTCGGGCAGGCGCGGATCGAGGGCATGGAGGTGCTGCCCGCGCGTCTGGAGGACGCCTTCATCCAGCTCCAGGCCGAGACGGTCCGATGAGTAGCGGTGCGCTGAGCGGCGCTGCCCGGACCGGCTCCGCCACCGCCGCGGCGCGGGCGGTGGCCCGCTGGACGCGGATCCTGGCCGCCTCCGCGCGGATGCAGATCCTGGTCATCCGCAGCCACCCGGCCGTGCCGATCACGGCGGTGGTCCAGCCGGTGGTCTTCTACGTGGTGACGGCCACCCAGCACGGCGCCGACTCGCCGGCCCAACGGACATCGCGGCTGATCGCGATCCTGCTCACCTCGCTGTGGGGCGCGACCCTGTGGGCCGTCGGCGGAATCCTGCGCCGGGAGATCGCCGAGGGCACCCTGGCCAGGAACCTCACCAGCCTGACCGACCCGCGCCTGGTCGTGGTCGGCAAGTGCCTCGGCAGCTCACTGCTGGTGCTGACCACGCTGGCCGGCACCAGCCTGGTGCTGGCGCTGGTCGCCGGAGCCTCGGTGCCGCTCGGAGCCGTGCCCTGGCTGCTGCTGGGCGCGGTACTGGTCGCCCTCTCGGGAACGGCCCTGGGGTTCGCGCTCTGCGGCCTCTTCGTGCTGACCCGGCACGCCGTGCACGTCACCGCCGCGCTGACCTACCCGGTGTTCATCCTCGGGGGGCTGCTGATCCCGACCTCGCTCATCCCCGAACCGCTCTCCTGGCTGTCCCGGCTGATCAGCCTCTACTGGGCCGACCGGTTCCTCGGCAGCGTCGCCGACGGCGGCGCCGTCCCGCTCACGGCCCTGTCCATGGTCGTCCTGCTCACCGCGCTGTACCACGTGACCGGCCACGTCCTCTTCCGTCGCGTCGTGGACCGGGCACGCCGAAAGGGGACGATCGACCTTGGCTGAGCACGCCCGGCGCCGCATCGAGGCGGTCAGGACCGGCTACCTGATCTACCTCGCCGACAACCCGCTCAAGGTCCAGCTGACCACCACCCTGCCCCGGCTGCTGCTGCAGGGGATCTTCTACACCATGCTCGGACGCCTGGTCGGCGGCCAGGACGGCGCGCACTTCGCGTTCGTCGGCGCGATCGCCTTCGCCGCCTGCACGGACACCGTGATCGGCGTCTGCGACGTACCGATGACCGATCAGTGGTCCGGCACCTACTACCGGCTGCAGACCGCCGCGCTGTCACCCGGAGCCGTCTACCTCTGCCGGTCGCTGCCGTACCTGACGTCCGGATTCCTCTACTCGCTGCTGGTGCTGCTGGTGGACGGTCCCATCCTCGGATTCGCGGGCAGCCTCGGCTCCCTCACCGCGGCGCTTCCGCTCTACCTGCTCACCGCGGCGACCTCCACCATGTTCGGCCTGGCCCTGGCCGCCCTCGCGGTCGGCGGCAACCGGGACGTCCTCTACGGCAACCTCGGGTCCTACTTCGTGCTGGCCGCCTCGGCGGTCGTCGCCCCACTCGCCCCGAAGCTGCACTGGCTGGCCGTGCTCGGCGAAGTCCTGCCCCTCAGCCACGGCCTCCAGGCGATCCGCGCCGCCGCCGCCGGCTCGCCGTGGCTGTCACAGCTGGCGCTCGAAGCCCTCGTCGGCCTCGGCTGGCTGGCCGTCGCCCTGCTGGTGGTACAGGCCCGGGACCGCGCGGCCCGCGGACAACGCGTCAGCATCGGCCGCCTCCGCGGCTGGCGGCTGTCCGGCAAATGACCCTCCCGCCGGTCCGCAGGACCGGCGGGGCCTCCGTGGCGCACGCGTCAGCCGAAGTTCAGCGAGTTGCTGACGTGCTCGTAGACCGCGTAGTCCGCCTTCCGACCGTCCGACTGCCCCTTGTAGTAGCCCCGGATGTTGACGGCGAGGTGGAGGACATGGCCGTCGTGGAGCATGTACTGCTCGATCGCCTTGTCGTCCGGGTTCGAGGCGATGCAGGGGAACTGCTCCTCCGCCTTGGTCGAGTAGTCGTACTCGATGACCGAGGCGTTCACCCCGCCGCCGTGCAGCATCGACTGCGGGCCGTGGACCGGCGTGGTGAAGAACGGGTCCGGCAGGCTGCTGTCAACGCAGCTCGAGCTCGGCGGCTTGCTGTGGTCGGCCTTCATGGTGTCGAGCTGCTTCTGCGCGTACGCCCGGGCGTCCTGGGTGCTCTTGCCCTCGTCGCGCACGTCGATCTGGATGCGCCCGTCAGGGCTCGCCCAGGCGGCGTCGTCGCTGCCGACGGAGGCGGAGTAGTCCTGCGGCACCGCGATGCCGAAGCCCAGCGACGCCACCTGCTGCGCCTTGTACCCGGCGGGCGTGTTCGCCGCGCTCGGGGTGGCGGTGGGCCACAGGGCCCAGGCCGTGGCACCGGCGATGACGGCGAGGGCCAGCACGGCGGCGGCCGCCTTCCGCCGCTTCGTGCCGGTGACGGCGGTGCCGACCGCGCGCAGCCGTACGGTCAGCGCGGCCGGGGCCGCGGCCGTCGGAGCCGCCGTGTCGAGCACCGTCGGGGTGGGCTGTACGGTCGCCGCGGCCCCGGCGAGCAGCAGCTGGGCCTGGGCGGCGTTCGGCCGCCGGGAGGGGTCACGCTCCAGCAGCGACATGATCGGGACGGTCAGCGCGCCCGTACGCCGTGGTTCGGGCACCGGGTCGGTGAGGATCGCCGCGACGGTGCCCTGGGAGTGCTGCCGGCGGTACGGGTGGACGCCCTCCACCGCCTCGTACAGCAGCACGCCGAGCGCCCACAGGTCGGCGGCCGGGCCGGGGCGCTGGCCGGCGGCGCGCTCGGGCGACAGGTACGGGATGGAGCCGACCACGACACCCGTCTGCGTCAGGTCGGAGCCGCCGTCGATCTGCGCGATCCCGAAGTCGGTGAGGACCACCTCGCCCGTCCGGGTCCGCATGACGTTGGCCGGCTTGATGTCCCGGTGCACCACCCCGGCGGCGTGCACCTCGCTCAGCGCGGCGGCGATCTGGCCGCCGATCGCCGCGGCCTCGGAGACGCTGAGCGTGCCGGTGGCCAGGATCGCGTCGAGGCTCTCCCCCTCGATCAGCTCCATCACCAGCCAGGGGCGGCCGTCGACGGTCTCGATGTCGTGCACCCGGACGATGTTCGGGTGCCGGAGCCCGGCGGCGGCCTGCGCCTCGCGCTCCATCCGCCGGAAGCGCTCCTCGCGCTCCCGGTCGTCGATGCCTTCCGGCAGCACCGGCTCCTTGAGCGCCACCTGACGGCGCATCCGCTCGTCGGTGGCCCGCCACACGGTGCCCATACCGCCCTGGCCCAGGCGTTCGTGCAGCCGGTAGCGGCCGTTGATGAGCATGCCTGTCGTAGCGGTGCCGGCCACCAGTCCCCCTGAATCGGTCATGACGCACATCTTGACGGAGTCTGCCCGGACAGCCAATCCCGGGTCGGAGATGCCCGGTGCGGTGGACTCGACGTGCCGGCGCCGCGCCACGGCGACCACCCTCGTGCTGTCGACGCGAAGCCAGGCGTTCGGCGAAATGTACTGTTGGCTTCGCCCGTTTCCGGACCGCGTCAAGGGGAGGCCGAGGGTGGATGCGCCCGGCAAGGCCTTCGCCCTGGACCGCGTGACCGTGCGCCGTGGCGGACGGCCGTTGCTGGAGGAGGTCTCCGCCGAGATCCCGGTCGCGACGTGCACGGCGCTGGTCGGCCCCTCGGGAGCGGGGAAGTCCACGCTGCTGCGCCTGCTGAACCGGTTGGCGGAGCCGACCTCGGGTGTCGTCCGGTTCCAGGGCAGCCCGCTGGTGCGGCTGGACGTGCCGGAGTTGCGCCGCCGGGTCGGGCTGGTCGGCCAGCAGCCGGTGCTGCTCACCGATCGCGTCGTCGACGACCTGCGGGTGGGCTGCCCGAGCCTCGAGGAGGACCGGGCGGCCGTGCTGTTGGAGCGGGTCGGCCTGTCGGCCGGGATGCTGCGGCGGGCTACCGTCGGGCTGTCCGGCGGCGAGGCCCAGCGGGTGTGCCTGGCGCGGGCACTGGCCGTCGGCCCGCAGGTGCTGCTGCTCGACGAGCCGACCTCGGCCCTGGACGCGGTGAGCGCGCAGGCGGTGGAGCGCACCATCAAGGACCTGGTCGCGGACGGGCTCGCGGTGGTACTGGTCAGCCACAACATCCCGCAGGCGCGCCGGGTCGCCGACCACGTCCTGGTCCTGCGCGGCGGACGTCTGGTCGCCTCCGGGCCCGCGGACAGCGTCGACTACCTCCAGAAGGAGACATGAACACAGCCGTACCGACCTTGGCCGGGGTCGCCGCCTCCGTCGCCCTCGTGCTGGTGGCGCTCGCGGTGGCGTGGCGGCAGCGGCTTCACCTGGCCCGGGACATCGCCGTTGCCGCCGTCCGGGCCGGCGTCCAACTCGCCGTCGTCGGCGCGATCCTGATCTTCGTCTTCCGGCACGCCGGCGTGGCCGGAGCCGCCGGCTGGCTCGCGCTCATGGTGATCATCGCCGGGCGCGTCTCCGCGGGCCGCTCCGCCGGGATGCCCCGCGCGCTGCCGATCGCCACCACCGCGGCCGCTGTCGGCACCACCGCGACCCTCGGTGTGCTGCTCGCCTTCGGGGTCATCGCCCCCGAGGCCCGGGTGGTGATTCCCGTCGGTGGCATGGTGGTCTCCGGAGCCATACAGGCCACCACCCTGGTCCTGGTCCGCCTGCGCGACGAGGCCCGCACCGCGCGGCCCGCCATCGAGGCTCGCCTGGGCCTCGGCCTTCCCGCCGCCGACGCCTTCGCGCCCCATCTCCGCTCGACCCTGCGCACCGCGCTCATGCCCACCGTCGACTCCACCAGGACCGTCGGGCTGATCAGCCTGCCCGGCGCGATGACCGGCCTGATCCTGGCCGGCGTGGACCCGCTCACCGCGATCCACTACCAGATCGTCGTGATGTACATGATGCTCTCGGCGGCCGCCCTGGCCGCCCTCACCGCCGCCCGGCTGGCCGAGCGCGCCATTTTCGACGACGCCCACCGGCTACGACCGTTCACCGCCGAAGCCGGACGCTGACATCCCGGTCGTCCCGGTGATCCCGGTCGTCCCCGCGGGCGCCGGGCTCTGTCCGCCTGCTCCGCTCGCCTGCCCCGCCCGGCCGACGCCTCACCGAAGTCCCCCATCACCTTCGGTGAGGGGTGCCGATGGTTCGCCGTCCACGCCGACCGGTACTTCTCCAGCGATCAGCACCCGGTGCATGATCCGCGGGAAGTCGAGGTGCGCGGCATCGCGAGGGGCCATGTGGATGGTGGCCCGGTTGTCCCAGAAGGCGACACTGCCCGGCTCCCAGCGGAATCGGACCGTGTACTCGGGGCGGACCGCCTGTTCCAGCAGCATCTCCAGGACGGCTCGGCTCTCCGCGCGGGAGAGGCCGATGATCTGTTCGACGTAGAAACCGTTGACGAAGAGCACGCGTTCGCCGGTTTCCGGGATGACACGGACCAGTGGGTGGGCTGTGGCCGTCTGATGGCTGAGCAGGTGTTCGACGTACGCGTCGTGGCCGGGCCGCGGCTGGTAGCCGACGCCGAGGCGGTGTTCGGCCCGGAGCCCGTCCACGAAGTCGCGTACGGGTGCCGACAGCCCGGCGTAGGCCGCTGCCAGGTTGGCCCAGGTGGTGTCACCACCGTACGGAGGCACGGTGTCGGCCCGCAGGATCGTTGCGGCCGGCGGGTCGATGTGGTTGCTCCAGTCGGAGTGCCAGGGGTGGAGCAGGGTGTCGTTGCGCCGGTGGAGCCACTCCGCCCGCTCCATGCCGTACCGACCGGAGAGTTCCAGTCGGTCGGCTGTGGTCTCGATCTCGGGCACCTCCGGCGGGGACGCGCTGCCGCGCCGGGGCCAGACGACCGGCCTGCCGAACCGTCGGGCGAGTGCCACCTGCCCGGCATGGTCGAGTCGCTGGTCCCGGAAGAAGACGACCTTCCATCGCAGCAGTGCCGCTCTGATCACGTCGACCACGGCGTCCGCGACGTCATCCGTCAGATCGACGCCGGTGATCTCCGCTCCGATGTGCCCCGCGACCGGGTGCACCTCGACACCGTGAGCACGAACAGCTTCTCCTGCCACCACAGCCCCACTGTCCTCAGGTGGTTGCCCCGGAGGCCTCCCGCGCCGCCTCCCGCAGGCAAGGTGCCCAACCCCGGAGCCTTTGGAACCTCCGCCGCGCGGGCCGGGCGCGGCGCGGACGGTCCACTACGGCAGACCCCGGGTGGCGGCCAGTGGATTGGGGACGGGCACGAAACGCGGTTCGGTGCCGTCCGCGTCGATCCAGCGGGACAGCAGGTTGGCCTTGCCCGGCACCGTGGCCGCGGCCAGGAGCACCGCGACCTCCGGAAGGCCGAGCTCCTTGCCGCACCGCTCGAACTCCTGCCGGGCGACCGGCCACAGCGTCCCCGCCACCCAAGGACAGCGGTGTGCAAGGGCGTTGGCGATCTCGCTGAGGTTGTTGACCACGAGGCAGTACACCAGGCGCCGCCAGGCCGCCTCGCGAGACGTCTCAGGGACGACCTTCGCCCCCTCCGCGTCACGGAAGACGACCTGGACGGGATCGCCGGCCGCGTCCACAGCGACCAGGGTGTTCTGCAGATGGCACTCGACCGCCACACCGTGGCGCGCGTACGCCTCCAGCACCGGCGGCACGAGCCGGCCCAGGTAGGCCTCCCACCAGCGCAGCGGATCGGCCAGGCCGTCCAGGGGACTGCCGCCGAAGCCCTCCGCGAGCGCGGCGGCCAATACCGCGGTGGCACCCGGCGCCAGGTGCTCCTCCAACCCGTCGCGGACCAGGACCGGAAGGGTCTCCTCAAGTCCTCGGACCGTGCGGTACCCGGGCTCGCTCAACCAGGCCGCCGGGCCGCCCATGGCCGCGAAGGCGGCCGCGACCAGCGGATCCGTACGGCGCCCCTGGCGCAGTTCGTGCCGCCGCATCCGCCGGACGTCGTTGGTGATCTGCACCTCCAGGCTGAACTTCAGGAACAGGTCGGCCGATCCGGGGCGCTCGGGGCTCCCGGGCACGTGGACCGTACGCACCGAGGACGTGGCCCGGGCCCGCCAGGGGGTGGTGCCGAGCCGGACGATCCGTCCCTCGGCGAAGGCGGTGCGCACGGCCGGCAGGTGCTCGGTGAGGGCGAACTGCCAAGGGTGGGCGGGCAGCAGGCGGTAGCCGGGCGGCGCCTGGCCCAGCCGGTCGAGGGCGCGGGTGTCGCCTTCGTCGACCACCGCGTCCGCGCGCACGCCGAGCAGGAGGAGCGGGAACCGCGCGTACGCCTCCGGGGCGTAGCGCAGCCAGTCGGCGGGCGGGCCGCCGCCGGTCCGGGCCTTGGGAGCCGGGTGGCAGGGGTGGCCCGTGACGAGTGCCTGCTCGGAGCGCAGCCACAGGTCATCGGGTGGGGTGGCGTGCGCCCGGGCTTCGAGGATCGCCTCCAGGGCCGTGCGGCTGGCCGTCACCTCGGCGACCAGCGCGGGGTTGGCACGCCCGGTGGTGGCACGCATCTCCTGGGCGGTGACCTCGACGAGGTCGGCGTGGTGCAGGAGGCGCCAGGCCTCACCCGTCCACAGTTCGGGCGAGGAGGGCCGATGGCCGGTGCGCACGCGCAGCAGCCGGCCGGTGGCGCTCAGGCGGTGGACGGCGTGGTCGGTGGAGGCGCTCGCCACCGGCTCGACGGCTTCGCGCAGGAGGCAGTTGAGCAGAGGCGTAACGGACAGCGCGTCAGCTGACCGGGCGAAGTCATCCATCAGCCACCAATACCATCCACCAGCCATCATGATGTCCGTAGCGAGGATCCCCGACGGGAGGTCACATGCCGGGTAGCGCCGCCGAGCGGCAGCTGGCAGAGCAACTGGGCGGCATCCGTCCGGAGCTGGTCGACGCCTACCTCGCCGCTCTGCCCGCAGCCCGGGCCGCGGTGCTGGCACGGCTGTGGCGGGGGCTCGTCCATGAGCCGCTGCCCTCGATCGTGCGACGCGTCTCCAGCCGGGACGGTACCAGCCTGCGGCTCGCGGACGGGCGGCTGCTGCACGGCCCACCGTCGGACCCGTGGGCCACGGGGACGGCAGTCGCCCACGTCGAACTGGACGGCCGCCCCTTCGACCATCCGGCCCGGCTGCTGACGGCCCTGGCCCTACCCGGCGGCGAGCGTTTCACCGGCGAACTCGACCACAGCATCGCCTCGATGGCGCTCTCCCGCACGGCCCCCCAACCCGTCGGGCCGCCCACGACGCCGTGGGAGTGGGAGCAGCGATCACTGGACGGGCACCCCTACCACCCCGCCTGCCGGTCCCGCCCGGGCTTCTCGGCCGCCGAGCAGCTGGCGTACGCACCCGAGCACCGGCCGGTGGTGAGTCTGCGGCTCGCGCCCGTCGCCGACGCCATGGTGCGCGGCGCATGGCCGGAGGAACTGCGCGCCGGCCGACGCGTCCTGATCCCGGTGCACCCCTGGCAGGCGGAGCACACCCTGGCCGGACAGCCCCTGCGGCCCGGCCCGCAGGCCCATCCGCTGCTGTCCCTGCGAACGCTCGACCTGGGCGGGAACACACACGTCAAGACCGCGCTGAGCACCCAACTCACCTCCGCGGTACGCGACATCTCCGCCTACTCGGTGGAACACGCACTGGCCACCTCCGCGATCGTCGAACGGGCCGCGGAACACCTCGGCGGCCGACTGCACATCGCGCGGACCCTGGCGGCGGCAGGAAACGGCACACCGGATCTGGCCGCGATGCTGCGGCAGTCCCCGTACTCGTACGCCGGGCCGGGAGAGCACGTCGTGCCGGTGGCACAGCTACCCGCCTGCTTCGCACCCCTCCCGCCCGAGCAACGGCGGGACCGGATCGCCGAATTCGCGCGCCTTGCCGTCGGAGTCTGCCTCGACCTGCTCGATTTCGGCGTGGCCCTGGAAGCACACGGACAGAACCTCCTCGCCGTCCTCGACCAGCAGGGCCGAACCCGGCGACTGGTCTACCGCGACCTCGCCGACATCCGGATCAGCCCCACCCGCCTGGCCCGCCACGGACTCCGGCCGCCGGTGACCGGTCGGCTCCTGGAGGACGACCCCACCAGCCTGCGCCGCAAGGTCTTCAGCTGCCTGCTCACGGGCGCACTGGGCCCACTGGCCGGAAGCGCACCGTCCCTCGGCGCGGTCCTCGCCGCCGCCACCCGAGACCTCCCCGCCACCCCCGACCTCCGAGCCCTCGTGGAGGACCCGCTCCCGGTCAAGGCCCTCACCTTGATGCGGCTGGCTCCCGGACATGACCACTGGGCACAACTACCCAACGCGGCCCTGCTCTGCTGAACCTGCGACGCGGCCGAAGCCCGAGCTTCGGGAAGATCCCGCACCGGCGCGGCGGGCCGTGAAGCGCTGGACCGCCGGTCGCGGCCCCGCGCCGCGTTGCCCGCACTCTGCCTGACCCAGATCGCCGGGTGGGGTGTTGCGGGCCCGCAGTCCCATCCCATCGGCTCGTTCATCCGACCGCCCCAACGTTCATGACCCAGTTGCTTTTTTAACCAAGTAAGGTTTTCATGGGGGCATGAATCGGACAGACACTCCCCCCGTGCTCGTCACCGGGGCGACCGGCCGGATCGGCCGCATCGTCATCGACCAGCTCCTCGACGCGGGCGTGCCGGTCCGCGCCCTCACCCATCGCTTGGAGGCGGCGGCGACGCTACCGGCGAACGTCGAGGTCTTCACCGGCGACCTCACCGTGCCCGAGTCGCTCGCCCCGGCATTGAAGGGCGCCGGGGCGGTCTTCCTCGTCTGGACCGCCCCGCCTCGGACCACCGCGGCAGTCGTCGAGCGGCTGGCGGCCCACGTGCGGCGGATCGTCTTCCTCTCCTCCCCGCACCGGACACCGCACCCCTTCTTCCAGCAGCCCAATCCCATGGCGGCGATGCACGCCGACATCGAGCGGCTCATCGCGGCCACCGGACTCGAATCGACGATCATCCGGCCGGGAATGCTCGCATCGAACTCGCTGGCCTGGTGGGCGCCCGCGATCCAGGCCGACGAGGTCGTCCGGTGGCCCTACGGCGCTGCCGAGACGGCACCGGTCGACGACCGCGACATCGCAGCCGTCGCGGCGCGGACCCTCCATCAGGACGGACACGTCGGAGGCGACTACGTCCTCACGGGCCCCGAATCGCTGACCCAGGCCGCGCAGGTGGGCGTCATCGGTGACGCCCTCGGGCGCCGGATCGACTTCGAGGAGATGACGCCGGAGGAGTTCCGCGGCCTCTCGGCGGGCACGGCCGCCGGCCCGGTCGTCGACATGCTGCTCGCCGCGTGGCGCTCGGCGGTCGGACAGCCCGCGTACGTCACCACCGCGGTGGCCGACATTCTGGGAACGGCACCGCGAACGTTCCGCCAGTGGGCCGCCGACCACGCCACCGCGTTCACCCAGCGCTCGTAACCCCATCGACCGCGCGCACGTCGTGTCGTCAGCGGGACGTTCGGGTGGGTGGGGCGATCATGCCGTGCTCGGGGTCGGTCGGGTTCTCCACGTCGCCCGGCGCTGAAGGGGTGGGGGTGGGGGTGGGGGTGGGAGATGCCGGGTGCGGCGGGGTCGCGGGCGCCGTCGGGACGGGCGGGGTCCGTGTGGTGCGGCTCGGGTCGGGGGCCGGGCCGTCGACCTGCCGGGTGGCGGTCGTCGAAGGCCGCGGGCTCGCGGAGTCCGCCGCCGATGGGGCGCCGGTGGCGGTCGCGGACGGCGTGGCGGCGGCCGGTCCGGGGGTGTCGGCCGGCCCGCAGGCCGAGAGCGTGCCGGTGACCACGAGGATCGCCGCTCCGGTGGCGATGGTGGCGATGCGGCTGTTCATGCATCGGTTCACGCGGCGGGTCACGCGTCGGTTCATGCGTCGGTTCATGCGTCGGTTCTCCGAACTCGGGCCAGGTCTGGAAACGTTGGACGGTGACCCGCTTCGGCCGGTTCCGCGTCGTGCGCAGGACGACGGCCCCGCCGCCGGGAGGTGGTGGCGGGGCCGTGCGCGGCGGTGGCGTCAGCCGTTGATCCGCCACAGGCCGCGGCCGTGGGTCGCGGCCATGAGGTAGCTGCCGTCCGGCGAGACGGTCAGGTCGGACACCGGGGTGTTCGGCAGTCCGCTGCCCAGCCGGGTCCACGAGCCGGACCCGGTGGAGGAGAACACGCCGACGTCACCGCCGACGACCACCTGGCCCTTCCAGATCTTCACCACGCTGAACGGCGCGTCCGGCAGGTTGCCGCTGAGGTCCGTCCAGTGGGCCCCGCCGTCGCGGGACTCGAAGACGTGCCCCACGCCCGCGCCGTCGATCCAGTGCCGGCTGTACGAGCCGTAGACCGCGTAGACGTGGCCCGCGTCCGCCGGGTCGACGGTGAGGCCGGTGACGAAGCGGTTCGGCAGTTCGGGAGCGCTGATCCGGTGCCAGCTGCCGCCGAAGTCGGTGTCGATGCCCGAGGTGAACGGCGTGGCGGCGCCGGGGTTGCAGCCGTTGCCGGTGCCGCACCAGCCGACGTACGTGGTCCGCCCGGAGACGGCGACGGCGGTGGAGGCGTTGCCCGCGCCGAGGTCGCGGACGGCCTTCCAGTCGCAGACCTGCTGCCAGCAGGTGGTGTCCCAGCCCTTGCCCTGGTTGTCCCAGACGTAGCGGCCGCCGGCGACCCAGTGGTTCGCGTCGGCGGGGTCGGCGGAGAACGGCGCGTTGAAGCGGCCGTCGGTCTCGCACGGGCTGGTCTTGTTCTGCTTGCAGTTCGGCGTCACGTAGTACCAGCTGTGGCCGCCGTCATCGGACTTGGCCATCGCCAGGTTGGTGTACTCGCCGACGACCCGGTTGCCGTTCTTCGGGTCCACGACGACGTCGAAGCCGTCGCCGCCCTTGGGCTCGGCCATGTGGCCGGAGCCCGGGGTGAGCACCGAGTAGCCGTTGTCCTGCAGGCCGCCCCAGGCGACGTCGCCCTTGCCGTCCGGCGAGGCGCCGAGGCCGCCGTAGAAGTACTGCAGGGTGCGCAGGGTGGCGTTCAGGTCGGTCCACTGGACGACCTTGCGCAGGCTCGCCGGACGGGACCAGACACCGCCGTCGTTGCCGAAGTACGCGGTGCCGTCCGGGGCCACCACGGCGGCGTGCTGGTCGGGGTGGGTGGTGTCCGGGCAGGTGTTCTTGGCCGGGTCGTCGTCGTAGCAGGGCAGGTCGAAGTTCCAGTACGGCCCGATGGTGTCCCAGCTCGCGCCGCCGTCGGAGGTCTCGTAGATGTCCTCCAGGCCGACGTAGACGTGCTGCGGGTCCTTCGGGTCGATGGTGATGTGCTGGTCGTACCAGGCCTGCGAGCCGGGGGTGCCGGCGCGGCCACCGGCGGCCTTGAGCCTGGGCGCGTCGGCGAGCCTCGTCCACGGGCCGGCGGGATCGCCGGAGGCCTGGGAGAAGACGCCGGCCAGGCCGACCGTGGTCGGGTCCTCGACGACCGCGTAGAGCTTGCCGCCGTCCGGGGTCCAGCCGAAGGAGGTGCGGCCGATGTGGCCGTCCTGGAGGTCACCGGAGGCCGCGACCCTGGTCCAGGTGGTGCCGGCGTCGCCGGACAGGTACAGGCCGTTGGACTGCAGGTCCTCCGGCGTGGTGCCGCCACGCCAGCCGAGCACCGCCGCCACCGTCTGGCCGTGGCTGCCCGGCTTGACCTGGACGTCGGTGATGAAGGACGTCCGGTACGGCGAGTTCGCCGGGTTGGCGTCCGGCTTGAGTACGGTCTGCCAGGGGCTGCGGATCTGCTTGGACGGGTGCTTGAGCAGGCCCTGGTTGGTGGCGACGTAGACCTGGTTGTTCTCGGCGAAGGAGATCCGGAACACCATGCTGTTGGGGATCCGGCTGCCGACCGGCTGGAAGGTCTGGCCGTGGTCGGTGGAGCGGTAGATGCCGCCGCCCGCGATGCCGTCCGCGTTGCTGTTGGCCTCGCCGGTGCCGACCCACAGCGAGTGGTCGGCCGG
This sequence comes from Kitasatospora sp. NPDC023385, assembly GCF_055664045.1. Classification (NCBI taxonomy): domain Bacteria; kingdom Bacillati; phylum Actinomycetota; class Actinomycetes; order Kitasatosporales; family Streptomycetaceae; genus Kitasatospora; species Kitasatospora sp. NPDC023385. Next base: position 670,672 of record NZ_JBVOOL010000001.1, read on the forward strand.
GTTGACCGCCACCGCGCCGACGGCCAGGGTGTCCTGCTGGTCGAAGACCGGGGTCCAGTGCGCGCCCTTGTCGGTGGAGCGCCAGACGCCGCCGCCCGCGGCGCCCGCGTACACGTACCCGCCGTCGACGGCCAGCGAGGTGATCCGGCCGGAGACGACTCCGTGGCCCGCCATGTGCGGGCCGAGGTCGTACGAGTGGTCCGCGGTGTCGTACGGCGTGCTGGACAGCTCGCTCCAGCGGCCGCCCGTGCCGGGGAGGCCGTTGGCGCTCTGGCGGCCGACGGCGAACGCCTCGGAGCTGACGGTCGTGCCGGGGGCGGTGCGGACGGCGTTGTACTCGGCGCTCGCCCCGAGGATGTCGGCGCTCTCGCCACCGGCTTCGTTTTCGTCTCCGAACATCTCGGGGCCGAACGGCGGAAGGGCCGAGCCGTCGGTGACGACGGAAGTGCCGTCCGTCGGTGCCGCGTTGCCGGGTATGGCATTGATCAGGAGCAGCGCCGGAACGACGGCGCTGACGGCAAGGCGGGTTACCCGCCGCTTGCCTGAACTCACTGGCTCTCCTTATGGGTTGCACGGCGCGCAGCTCGAAGCGCCCGCCGGGCCGGTCACGTCCTGGTGGGCGCCGCGGAGGGAGGGTGACTGCTCGCCACGTGCGCGTGACGGCTGCCGGTCGCCGATGTCGCGGTCGCCGTGGGCCGGGGCGGCCGGGGCGAGGAGACGCGCCCCTCCTCCCCGGCCCCGCGCGTGCGGTCGCACCCCTCGGCGAGTCAGACCGAAGCCTGGCCCGTGCAATGGCACTGCGTGAAGGGGAATCTCATAACGGAATCCCAAAAAGTCATTCAGTGAAAGCAGTCACCTGCCGTGTGAAACCCCGAGGCCGCCGCACTGGGCCGGGACGGTCGGCGGCCTCGCCTTCGGCTCCGGGCCGGAGCGTTCGCTCGCGGGGCCGCACGACGGCTGCGCTCGGCCGGCTACCCCGCGTCCGCGACGGACGAAGGCGTCCCGGACTGGCGGGTCAGCCCCACGGTGAAGCTCGACACCACCGCGTGACGCCCGAGCGGGCCGGGGCACACGCCGGGCTTCACCGATGGTGGGGCGGACGAGGCTCCGCGCACTCCGGCGGCGACCGCGTGCCGGCTCTCCGGAACGCTTGTCAGGCGCTCAGCAGTGACCGACCGCCCGAGCGTGGCGGTCTGGAACCCGACCTCCCGGCCACCGAATCCTTCCGCGACCGGTGGCAGCATGAACGCATCTTCTGACCACGGCAGTTGGGCCTACGCGGTGGACAGGTCCTCGCTCTCCGGCAAGCGTGGAACCCTCCGCCGCAGCGGCTTCCCGGACCAGCACACAGCCCTCACCGCACTACGGAGCTACCTGACGGCCGAGCGCATCGACATCACGGCGGACGAGACCCTGACCGTCGCCGACTACCTGAGGGAGTGGCCGCTCTCCATGCGCGAGATCCTCAAGGCCCCCACCTACGCCGGCTACCACCACCACGTCCACCACGACCTCATACCGGCCTTCGGCGCACTCCCCCTGACCGGCCTGCACGACCGCCATGTCACTACCTGCGCCCGGATCGAGGAGGCTGCCGCCGAACGCGACCGGGCCGTGGCCGCCCTGCGTTCCTTCGCCGCCACCGGCCTGCTCGCCACCGGCCTGCTCGCCGCCGCACTGCCCGGGATCGCCGTCCCGGCACCCGACGAGCCCTGGGCGCCGACCCCGGCCGTGGCACTGGCCCGCACCATCAACCAGGAACTCGACGGCACGGACGACTCCGACCGCCGCTGGGAGCTGATCCAGCAGCGGATCTCCGCCGAGCACAAGGTGCTCACCGACGCCCTCGGCCGCCACGGCCACTCGGTGGGCATGACCCTGCACGACGGCATCATGATCGTCGACGTGGTGTTCCAAGGCCGCACCCACGACGTGCCCGCCCTCGCCGACTCGCTGCGCGAGGAGGTCGAGCAGCGCGGCCTGCTGCTCTCCGCCAAGGAACGCGAACTGCTGGAGAACCACCTGGTGGGCGAGGTGGCCGGAGCGCTCCAAGAGCTGATCACCGGCGCCGAGGAGCAGGTCGCAGCGATGAACGAGGACCTGGCGGCCCGCCCCACCTCGACCGGCATGTCCCTGCGCCTGCAGTGGCAGCCCGCCGAGGACGCGCCGGCCGGCCTCGAAGCCGTCCGCACCCGCCTGCTGCGCCAGTCCTCGGACGCCTGGACACCGGCCGACCGCGCGCAGGTCGGCGAGTTCCTCCAGGCCCGGATCGCCCAGGACCGCGAGGACCACCCCGCCGACTCCTGGGCCGACCAGCTCACCCGCGCCCTGGACTACCGCGGCTGGCACTCCTTCACCATCCAGCGCCGCCAGGACGGCCAGTGGAAGCCCGCCACCGGTCCCGCGTCCGGCGGTGAACGGGTGCTCGCCGCCTCCGTCCCGCTGTTCGCGGCCGCCTCCTCGCACTACTCCTCCGGCCATCCGCACGCCCCGCGCCTGATCGCGCTCGACGAGGCGTTCGCGGGAGTCTGCCCGATCCCCACGAGCAGCGAAACGATCGCGGCCGGGGTGGCGCGGCCCTTGCCGCCGCGCTCGGGCGTTCCGTACTTCGCGGCGTACGCTGTCGAGCGCGTCGGTGGCCCACTGCACGATGTGGAAGGAGGTCGAAGACGCCCCGCAGCGTCTCCTTGTCCCGGCCCGGTGCGGCCCAGACCAGACGGCCGGCCCGCTCGACGTGCCTGTCCTCGTCTTGGACGGTGGTGACGACCTTCTTGCTCGGATCCGCCGAACCTACGACACGAACGTGTAGGCGCCACTGAGGATGAAGACGCATCCGGTGACAGCGAGGAGCACTCCCGTCAGGCGCTGAATGGCAGGCCGCACCGGTGGCGGCGATATCCGGCGAAGCAGCGACGGCAGCTGCGCTCTGTCCGCTTCCTGGCGCGAGTGACGGTGGGTCACCATGGCTCGGAAGTCGGTAGCCCACAGTATGCCGAGCCCCATGGCGAGGAAGCCGAACACCACGAGGGCCGCGCCCTCGGCGAGGCCGGGAGACCTGTTCGGCAGCGGTACGTCGGTAGCGACCACCGCCATGTCGATCGCGATACACATCGTCAGGCAACTCCCAACCCGGAGAGTAAACTTGAATGACCGCACGTGCGGTCGTCGGGCCAGGGAGCCCTTCCCTGGCCCGACGACCGTCGTTCTGTGGCTGGGAATCACATCGCGCGATCCAGCCACGCCTCCACCGAAGCCCACACCTGGCTCAGGTTCTCGGTGTGGAGCATCTCCAGGTGCCCGCATGTGAGGCGGGTCTCGGTGATCTCGCCGGAAACGTACGGCTTCCAGCGCTGGACGGTCGGCGTGTCCAGCGGGCGGCCCTCGGCGGCCACCACCAGCAGGGCGTCGCCGTCGTACTGCCGGGGCTGGTGCTCGTCCTGGAGGGTGGCGTTATTCCGGAACACACGGGCTAGGAGTTCGAGCTCCTCGTCCGAGATCGCGCCGAGGACGCGACCGGACTCGCGGCGGAGGCGGTCCATCAGGCGGCTGAGGCCCGCGTCCCGGTTGGCACCGGCCGCTTCCTCGGACGGAACTGCACCGTCCGCGTTCGGCTCGGCGTCGTGGGCCGCCGGGTAGGCGTCCAGGATGACCAGGGCACCGACCTTCTCGCCGGCCTCCTCCAGCCGCACGGCGATCTCCTGTACCACGACACCGCCGAACGACCACCCGAGTAGGTGGTACGGGCCGGACGGCTGGACGGCACGGATCTGCTCCACGTAGTCCGCCGCCATCTCCGGGACGGACCCAGCGAGTTCACCCGTCCCGTCGATACCGCGGGCCTGCAGCCCGTAGAGCGGGACGTCCTTCGGCACGTGTCGGGCCAGCGGCATGTAGGGCCAGCTCAGGCCGCCGCCGGGATGCACGCAGAAGAACGGCGGGCGGTCGCCCCCGGTCCGGATCGGCAGCAGGACGCCGAGCGCGTCGTCGACGGAGGACAGGCTCATCCGCTCCATCAGCCCTCGCACCGTCGGCGCCGCCAGCAGGGTCCGGACCGTGACCGACACGCCCTGGGCGCGCAGCCGTTCGACCAACGACAGGGCCAGCAGCGAGTGCCCGCCGAGCCGGAAGAAGTCGTCGTCCACGCCCACCCCGGCCACGCCGAGGACCTCGGCGAACGCCTCGCACATCAGGCTCTGCAGCGCGCTCGCGGACTCGCCCTCGACGCTCTCGGCCGTTCCTGTGACGTAGCCGGGCGCCGGCAGGGCCTGCCGGTCGAGCTTGCCGTTGACGGTGATCGGCAGGCCGTCCGCGAGCACCACCACCGCCGACGGCAGCATGTAGCGGGGCAGCCGCTCCTCAGCGAACCGGCGCACGTCGTCCGCGAGGGCGTCGGCGTCGGTACCCGGCCGGTCCGCGACGACGTAGGCGATCAGGCGCTTGTCACCCGGCACGTCCTCACGCACCACCACCGCCGCCTGCCGGAGCGCCGGGTGGGCGTTCAGCACCGTCTGGATCTCGCCCGGCTCGATCCGGAAGCCGCGGATCTTCACCTGGTCGTCGGCCCGGCCCAGGAACTCCAGCTGGCCGTCCGCGTTCCAGCGGGCCCGGTCACCCGTCCGGTACATCCGTGTCCCCGGCGCGCCGAACGGGCAGGCCACGAACCGCTCGGCCGTCAGGGCGGCCCGGCCGACATAGCCGCGGGCCAGACCCGCCCCGGCCACGTAGAGCTCGCCGACCACCCCGGCCGGCACCGGGCGCAGCCTGGCGTCCAGCACGAACACCCGGGTGTTGACCACCGGCGCGCCGATCGCCACCTCGCCGGCGCCGGGGCGCCAGCGCCAGAGCGTCGCATCGACGGTGGTCTCGGTCGGCCCGTAGGAGTTGAACATCGGACGGTCCTGCGCCCAGCGCGCCATCAGCTCGGACGGGCACGCCTCGCCCGCCACGATCAGCACCGTCTCCGGAGCGATCGACCCCTCGGGCAGGGTCGCCAGAACGGCGGGCGGCAGGGTCGCATGGGTGACCTCCCGCTCGGCGAGAAGGCCGGTGAGGTCCTCGCCGAACCTCCGCCCGGCCTCCACCACCACCATCGCCGCCCCCAGCAGCAGGGACATGCACCACTCCCAGCCGAAGGTGTCGAAGCTCGCCGAGGCGAACTGAGCGACCCGGTCCCCCGGCCCCACGCCCAGCCAGCGGGCGTGGCCCTCGATCATGCTGGAGACGCCGACGTGCGAGACGGCGACGCCCTTCGGCCGCCCGGTCGATCCGGAGGTGTAGATCACGTACGCCGGGTGGGCGAGCGCCAGCGGCGCCAGCCGGTCCGCGTCGACCAGGCCGGCCGGCGACAGGGCCGCCAGCTCGGCCACCGTCGCCGGCTCATCGACCACCAGGACGGGCGCACCGGGCTGCTCCGGCAGCCTGGGCACGCAGTCCGCGGACGCCAGCACCGTCACCGCGCCGGAGTCGGCCAGCATGTAGGCGACCCGCTCCACCGGGTACTCCGGGTCGAGCGGCAGATAGGCCCCGCCTGCCTTCAGGACGGCGAGCAGCGCGACCATCAGCTCGGCGCCGCGCTCCATGCAGACCGCGACCAGCGACTCCGGGCCCACCCCGCGGCCCACCAGCAGCCGGGCGAGCCGGTTGGCCCGGGCGTCCAGCTCGGCGTAGGAGAGGTCGCCCGAGTCCGTCAGGATCGCCGGCGCCTCGGGGGCCCGGGCGACGTGCGCGGCGAACAGCTCCGGCATGGTCAGGTTCGGGACGGTCGCCGCCGTGTCGTTCCACTCGGTGAGGACCTTCCGGGACGCGGCGGCGTCGAGGACGTCCACCGCGTTCAGCGGCAGGTCCGGACCGCCGGCCAGCGCCGTCTCCAGCGAGGGCACCAGGTTCTCGACCGCCGTGTGCAGCAGCAGGCCCACCGCCCGGGCGTCGACCGGGGCAACGGCGTCCACCGTCAGCCCGAAGCCGTCGCCGACATCCTCGATCGACACCGACAGCGGGTAGTTGGTCCGCTCCCGGGTGAAGACCGTCCGGATCTCGCCGGCGGGCCGCTCGGACGGGACGTCCGCAGCGGTCCGGCCGGCGGCGGCGCCGGCGGGGGCACCGCCCTCGCCGCTGTGCCGGTAGTTGAAGATCGAGGTGAAGAGCGGCGCCGTCCCGGACAGGCCACTGGCCTGCTGGGCCACCGCCAGCGGCGCGTGCTCGTGGACGAGCAGCTCGGCCAGCTGACGGCGCACCCCGCCGAGCGTCTCCAGCGCCCCGGTGCCGTCGACCCGGACCCGGACCGGCAGGGTGTTGATGAACAGCCCCGCCACCCGGTCCGCACCGGCGCCGGCGTTCATCCGCCCGAACAGCACCGTGCCGAAGACCACGTCGTCCCGCCCGGAGAGCGACGCCAGAACGCGCGCCCAGGCCAGGTGCAGCACCGTCGCCGGGCTCACGCCGACCGCCCGGGACACCTCGCGCACCCGCGCGGACAGCTCGTCCGTCAGCCACACCGACTCCCGGACCGTCCCGGCGCCGTCGCCGTACACGTCCAGCAGCCCGTACGGCGCGGTGGTCTCGGTGACGTCGCCGAGCAGCCCGGCGAAGTAGCGCTCGTGCTCCTCGCGGGAGATCCCGAGCCG